>SVSP01000030.1 GCA_015064255.1 Oscillospiraceae bacterium | reverse complement strand
CTACTTATCGCCAGTTTCGTCTTTGTATTACAAAAGGCTTCGGGCAAAGCCCATACCCCTAAGGTTGCACGCATCCAAAGGCTCCCTCCGGGAGGGAGCTGGCGCCGTAGGCGACTGAGGGAGAGCGCGTTACAATACAGTTAGCACAAATCTAAAGTCACGCAGGCTCCTTCCACCGCTAATGCGGTCCCCCTCCCTCTCGGAGGGAGGCTTTCCGTTAGCCTATTATAACACAAATCGGCAGAGAAAACAAGTTCTCTGCCGAAGTTTTTGTGCCGTCTATTTCTCCGCTAAGAATGCAGAGGGAAATGCTGTTCCTTTTTTGATTTATACAGTATACAATTCACACACTTGCGATATCGTTCACAAGGTCTGTCATCGAATAAAATCCTGCGGGCATACCGACCATAAATTCAGCGGCACGCAGAGCACCGAGGGCAAATACAGAACGGGAGAACGCCGAGTGGGAGAGAGAAACAGACTCGTTCTTGCCTCCGAAAAGCACGGTGTGTTCACCGACTATTCCGCCTGCGCGGACAGCGTGTATTCCTATCTCATTCTTCGGACGTGCTTCACGGCGCTCGGTGCGGTCGTAAACGTACTCGGGCCTGTCCTCAAGCGTTTCGGATATGGCATCCGCAATCATAAGAGCCGTTCCGCTGGGCGCATCGAGCTTCTTGTTGTGATGCGCTTCGATTATCTCAATGTCGAAATCGTCGCCGAGCATAGCGGCTGCCTTCTTTGAAAGCTCTATGAGAAGATTTATTCCGAGCGACATATTTCTCGAGAAAAACACGGGTATGTATTTTGAATATTCGTGCATAAGCGCGGTTTCTTCGGGTGTGTGGCCTGTGGAAGCTATGATAACGGGCAGCTTGTTCGCTTTTGCATATTCAAGATAAGAGGGAAGCTCGGCGTGAAATGAAAAGTCAATTATAACGTCAGCCTTTTCGCTTACCTCGTTTATTTTCGCATATACGGGATAACTTCCGCGGCGCACTGTGTTAAGATCAACACCCGCAACTATTTCGAAATTCTCTTTTTCTGATATGATCTCTTCAACAGCATGTCCCATTCTGCCGTTGATCCCGCAAAAAATGATTTTTGTCACGGTAAATACTCCTTGTTTTATACTTTTGGTTATATTATCAGCCTCGGAAACCTTGACGTAACCGAGGCTGTTTCGATATTATCTGTTTAGCAGTCCGATGTCCTTCATTATTTTAACGAGCTTTTCGCGGTTCTGAGGCTCTACCTCGGACAGGGGAAGACGAAGCTCGCCCGAGCAGAATCCGAGCTCTTCCATAACAGCCTTGATCGGCACGGGGTTTACCTCGCAGAACATAGCTCTTGCGAAAGAGTGGAGCTTTAACTGAAGTGCTGCACTTTCCTTTACCTTACCGTCAAAATAGAGCTGGCAGATATCGTGTGTTTCTCTGGGCATAGCGTTAGCCATAACCGAGATGACACCCTTGCCTCCGAGAGAAAGCATAGGAACGATCTGATCGTCGTCACCGCTGTAGATATCGAATACGTCGCCGAATTCGTGGAAGAGGTCAACTATCTGTGAGAAGTTGCCCGAAGCTTCCTTGACACCGACAATGTTGGGATGCTTTGCAAGCTCTCTGTAAACGGGAGCTGTGATGTTGCATCCGGTACGTCCGGGAACGTTGTAAACGATGATGGGGCAGTCAACCGCATCTGCGATAAGGTTGTAATGCTTGATAAGGCCTGTTGTGGTTGCTTTGTTATAGTAAGGTGTTACGGTAAGAAGACCGTCAGCACCTGCATCGCTTGCGAATTTGGAAAGCTCTACGGCGTAATTTGTGTCGTTGCTTCCCGTTCCCGCGATTACGGGAATACGCTTGTTTACCTTTTCGAGTGTGTATTCAAGACACTTTTTGTGCTCTGTGTCCGAGAGAGTAGCACATTCTCCCGTAGTTCCGCAAATAATAATAGCGTCTGTGCCGTTTGCTATCTGATACTCTATGATTTTTCCGAGTGCGTCGTAATCAACCTCGTAATCCTTGAAGGGTGTTATTATTGCGACGCCCGAGCCGGTAAAAAGAGTTTTTTTCATTGTCATGGCAGTTCCTTTCTGTATATACCCGAATAATTCCGCGTTTTCGGAGCAGATTTCGGTATAGTTTTAAAAAAATATAAAATTGGGTTGAAAAAAAAGATTTGTTATTGTATAATTGAATTTGCGGGTGTCAGATCGCCGTTTTGGGCGGTTTTTACCCGAATAACAAAATTCGCCTATACTATAATATCATAAACTATTTTTTATGTCAAGGAGTTTATCGCTATTTTCTTCAAACTCTTTGAATTATATATTGTTCTATGATTTTCGGCGGCCCGAAAGGACACACAGTTATGATTTCAAATATAAAATCACCCACACAGCTCAGCGTTCACGATTTCTTTTACGACCTGCCCGAAGAGCTTATCGCGCAGGAGCCGACAGAGCCCCGCGACCACTCCCGTCTTATGGTCGTTGACAGAGAAAGCGGAAGTATTGACGATAAGAATTTTTACGATATAATAGACTATCTTGAGGCGGGCGACGTTCTCGTTATAAACGACTCTAAGGTTATTCCCGCACGAATTTTCGGAGAAAAAGAGGGAACGGGTGCGCCTATCGAGGTCGTTCTTCTCAGAAGACACGGGAGCGATCTTTGGGAGGTCCTCACAAGACCGGGGAAAAAGACCAAGGTCGGTACTACCATTATATTCGGTGACTCACTTCGTGCTCACGTTGAAGAGGTCATTGAAGGCGGAAACCGTATGCTTCGCTTTGAATACGATAAGACGAAAGAGGATTTCTTTTCGATAATAGACAGACTCGGAATGATGCCCCTTCCGCCGTATATTACGAAGCCGCTTGAAGATAAAGACCGTTATCAGACCGTTTACGCAAACGAGCGCGGAAGTGCGGCGGCTCCTACGGCGGGACTCCATTTTACAAAAGAGCTTCTTGAAAAAATAAAAGAAAAGGGCGTAAAGATCGCGCCCGTTATGCTTCACGTCGGACTCGGCACCTTCAGACCGGTAAAGGTCGAAAAGATAGCAGAGCATACTATGCACAGCGAGTTTATAACTGTCACAAAAGAGAGCGCCGATATAATAAACGAGGCGCGTAAAAACGGCGGACGGATAATCGCAGTCGGTACTACCTCCTGCCGTACGCTTGAAAGTGCGTCGGACGAAAACGGAATAGTTCATCCGACCTGCGACGATACGAAAATATTTATCTATCCGGGATATAAATTCAAGGCGACGGACGCACTTATAACGAACTTCCATCTTCCCGAAAGTACGCTTATAATGCTCGTTTCGGCACTTGCTTCGCGCGAGCTTGTTATGGACGCGTATGCGAGCGCGGTAGAGAAAAAGTACCGCTTCTTCTCGTTTGGAGACGCGATGTTTATAAAATAAGTTTAAAAGGATTTTATCAGTGAAAAATTCATCTGCGAAAAAGAAAATTTTAGCTATAAGCGGACCTACTGCGGTAGGCAAAACCGCGCTTGCCATAAGACTTGCCGAGGCGCTTGACGGAGAGATAATCTCCTGCGACTCGATGCAGATATATAAGGGTATGGATATCGGCACAGCTAAGCCGACACGTGAAGAGCTTTCCCGTGTTCCGCACCATATGATAGACGTGGTTTCGCCCGATAAGGATTTCTCTTGCGCCGAATATAAAGATATGGCAACAGAAGCGGTGGAAGATATAATTTCAAGAGGCAAACTGCCGATTTTCTGCGGAGGTACGGGACTTTATCTTGAAAGCGTGCTCTATAACGGAGGTTTTTCGGAAGCTCCTGCGAACAAGGAAATAAGAGAAAGACTCTCTGAAAACACTCCCGAAGAAAATTGGAAAAGACTTGTGGAAATCGACCCCGAAGCGGCGGCGAAAACTCACATGAACAATCTTCCGAGAGTCATCCGCGCACTTGAAATATACGACTCCACGGGAATAACCAAGACAGAGTGGGACAGACGCTCAAAGGAAAAAACATCGGAATACGATTCGCGTATTATCGTACTTTACGCCTCGGACAGAGAATTTTTGTACGACAGGATCAACCGCAGAGTTGATATTATGGTGTCCGACGGACTTGTTGAAGAGGTGAGAAAACTCGGTCTTAAAAGCAGCTCCACGGCAGGACAGGCTATCGGCTATAAAGAGATAAGCGAATATTTCGAGGGACACCTGACCTTTGACGAGGCTGTGGAAAAAATAAAACAGGCAAGCAGAAATTACGCGAAAAGACAACAGACCTGGTGGCGGCACTGCAAAGAGGCGGAGTTTGTCGATATTTGCGATAAAAACTTTGAAAATATTGTAAATTTTGCAATTTCGTTTGCTAAAAGAGATTGATATATAGATAAATGTGTGCTATAATATACAAATAATCGAGTCGGACGTGCTCTGTGTGCTTTCTGCCTCTTTGAAATTCTGGAACGGTGAGTGTATGGATACAGCTTACATAAAAAGAATAGGGTTTTATCTGATACTCGCGGTACTTGCACTTGCGCTTATTGCGAGTTTGATATATCACGCGTTTGAATCGCTGTCAGACGATCTTGAGCTTATGTTTCTTTCTGAAACGAGCGATGTCGAGGCGCTGAGTATGAAAGCATATATGTCGGTTGAAGAGTACGTTATATCCGATTCGGAGTACGTTGCCGGGATAAGCGTTGAGTATGTTAAAGGACAGAACGCACTTGTTTCGCTCAAAGATACGGTCATCCGTCTTTATGACTCGGATAACGCACAGAATCTTATAACACAGCTTGAGTATCTTAACGAAAGAATGGAATTTTGTAAGAAGGCAAGCGACTATGCAGCGAAATACAGCGTTGCGCGCCTGAATGAGCTTATCGATAAGACGGAAAATTCATTACTTTCATCGGAGAAAAATTCGGACAAGAATAAACTTCGCACCGAATACGAAACGTTGCTTGCAGCAAGATCGTCAAAGATGGGAAATTCGGTCGATTATGCGGCGATAATTACGTCTTATCAGAACGAGATAAAAGAAATATATTCGAATCTCGGGAAAGCGGTAAAAGAATATAACTCTACGCTTAACGGTGCATATTTTTCAAGCTGCGACGGATATGAGTCGAAAATATCGCAAAGCGAGCTTTCTTCGTCCGATCTTCAGACTGTGCTCGATAAAATTTCCGATGAATACGTTTCCGGTGAAACGGGAAAACTCGGAAAATTCGTTAATCTCAACAGCTGGTATCTTGTTTGTTCAACCGATAAAACATCGACCTATTATCTGAAAAAAGGTGATAAATTCGACGTTGAACTCGGAAGCAGCGGAAGAATATGTAAAATGACGGTCGACCGCGTGGTAACAGAGCGCGGATATGATGAGGCGGTCGTTGTATTCTATTCGGATATGATGCTTGAACTCGATGATTATGAACATTATCAGGATGTAAAGGTTATTTTAAAAGAACATAAAGGGTATAAATTGCCGATTACGGCGGTAAGATACGAAAACGGTCTGCCCGGCGTTTACGTGCTTCGGGGAAGTATGGTGAAATACCGTCTTGTTGAGATACTTTCATCGGGTGACGGATACGTTATCGTAAGCGGAAACGTAGTACCGCCCGAGGAGGGAATGTCATCGCTCAGCCGGTATGACAGGGTAATAGTAAGAGGACAAAATTTGTTTGACGGAAAGGTCATAGTGTATGACTGAGGATTGTAAAAAGCTTCTTGCCGAAAATTTTGCAAGGCTTGAAGAAAATTTGAAAAAATATGAAAAAGACGGCAAAAAGCCGTTGGTCGTTGCGGCGACAAAAACGGTAGATGCCGAAACGATAAATTATGCGGCAGAAAATCTCGGGCTTACCGATATCGGAGAAAACAGAGTTCAGGAGCTTCTCTCGAAATACGATGCCCTTGACAAAGACAGACTTAATATTCACTTTATCGGAAATCTGCAGAAAAACAAGGTGAAATATATCGTAGGTAAGGTCTGTCTTATACATTCGCTCGACTCGTATGAGCTTGCGCGTGAGATTGAAAAGCAATCGGCAAAGCTCGGTATCGTGAGCGACGTGCTTGTCGAAGTCAATATAGGCGCAGAGGAAAACAAAAGCGGCGCGGATGCTTCGCAGATTGAAGAAATCGTTGAAAAGGTGTCGAAGCTCGAACACGTAAGACTTCGCGGAATGATGACGATAGGTCCGAAATGTCAGTCGTTTGATGAGTACCGTGAATATTTCGATAAAACGTATGATCTTTTTTCGAAAATTTTTCTTGACAAGCAGGATGAAAAGGGTCATAATACAGACGAGTACGTTTTATCAATGGGAATGTCCGATTCGTATGAGGCTGCACTTGCAAGCGGGGCAAACGTAATAAGACCCGGTCAGTGTCTTTTCGGTGCGCGTGTTTACCCCGAAAAAAAGGAAAATAAAATATAAAACATAATAAAACATAAATATTAGACAATACAATTTGGAGGTATATTATGGGATTCAAAAATGTTATAGGAAAGATCTTTTCTCCCGAAGACGAAGAAATGCCGACTTATGCTTCGGCAGAAATGGAAGTTGATCCGGCGAACGAATATCAGGCTCCCGCAAAGACAGAAGCTGCTGCTCCCGCATATACACAGGAACAGAGTGCCGCTGTGCCTAAGCGCGAAACAGTAACACGTGCGGCAGATGCTTCTTTTGAACTTAAGGTAGTTAAGCCCGAAAACTTTGCTTCGGTAGGTCAGATAGCAGACCACCTTATCAACCGCAGAACGGTAGTGCTTAATCTTGAATCTACTTCGAAGGAAACGTCCAGAAGAATCATAGATTTTCTTAACGGAGTTGCTTACACTCTCGACGGACAGATCAAGGCTGTTGCAAATAACACATACGTTATTACACCCAGCCACGTTGACATTTCGGGCGAATCGCTCACAGAGAGCAAGCCTGCAGCTACCGTAACACAGGCAGCCGACGATTCGGGCTTCGGTGGATTCTGATTGTAATACAGACTGAATTTGGAGCCGTAAAATTTGAATTACTTTGTTTACTTTATCGTTTATTTCGTTTACGGAATTATACTGATCCTCCAGTTTCTGATGCTGGCAAGAGCAATTATGTCTTGGTTCGTTCAGGATGATGACGGTCCGTCGCGTATATATGATTTTCTCTATTACGCAACGGAGCCGGTAATATATCCGGTAAGACGCGTGCTTCAGAAGCTCGGTCTTGCGGGCGACGGTATGATGATAGATATATCTTTTCTTGTTACCGTTATGCTTCTTTGGGTCATACAGCTGATGCTTCCCGTCGTTTCGCTTTGACAGGTTTTGAAAAGAGATGAAAAAAGGTGAAAGAATGCCCCTTTCCGAGGGTGTGACCGATCTTCAGGACAAGCTGCTCTTTTCCAAAGTGGACGATATGATAGAAAAGGCTGAAAAGGGAAGACTTGCTTTCAGTTCTTTTATGACACCGAGTGAAATATTGCAGGTTCAAAAATATCTGACGTACGGAAAATGTCCGTGCAAGTGGTTCTTTGACGGAGGATATGAGGGCGCAGAGAGGAAAATGCTCGTAGTTTTGCCCGATTATCTCGATGAAGAATATTTAGACAGAAACGAGATATTCAGAGCCGTGGCTGTGAAAAGCTCGGGATACGCCGAGCTTGACCACAGAGCTTATCTCGGCGCGCTGATGAACCTGTCAATAAAAAGAGAAACACTCGGCGATATAATCGTTATAGACGGGGGTGCGGTAGTGTTTTGCACGCTGCCTGTTGCATCGATGCTGACGGATAATCCTTCGCCGCTTGACAGAGTGGGTAAGGATAAGGTCACAGTATCCTATGCAGAAGAGGATACGTATAAAAATTACGAAAGAAATTATGAAAAAAGTGTCGCGATAATGGCATCTCTGCGCCTTGACTGTGCAGTTGCCGCATTTGCGGGACTTTCGAGAGCATCCGCACAGGAAAGGATCTCACACGGTTTTGTTCAGCTTAACTACCGCGAGGAGCTTTCGCCAAGCACGGAGATCAAAACGGGAGATACTCTTTCGGTAAGAGGTGCGGGAAAATTTATAATAGAAGAGATCGCAGGGGAAACCAAAAGCGGTCGTCTTAAAGTCAATATTAAACGTTACGTTTAAAAAAAGGGGCATATGAAAGGAGCTGATTGTGTGCTTCCGCCCTATGAACTTCAAAGTAAAAAAATCTCAAAAGCATTAAAAGGCTACAGCATTACGGAAGTTGATGAGCATCTTGCTTTTGTTATTGAAAAATACACAGAGCTGTATATGGCGTATAACGAGCTTGAAGGCAGACTGAAAAAGGCAGAGGCTGAGCTCAGTATATGCCGAAAAAATGAAGAAGCTACGTCGCAGGCTCTTATGAATGCGCGCGCGCAGGGTCAGAAGATCGTCGAGGACGCAGAAAAGAGAGCCGACGGCATACTTGCATCCGCAAAGAATGAAACCGACAGAATTTTGATAGAATTCAAAAAAGAGCTTAAAAGCGAAAAGGATGCACTCAGAATACTGCGTGCAAGAGTTGCTGATTTCATAAATAATATATACAGTCAGTACCATCAGCATATTGAGCTTCTCGAATCTATAGTTCCCGAGGTCGAGCAGGAAGACGACTGGAGTCTTGCGGATAATGAGTACGTCACAATGGCTGTTCATCAGATCAAGCTTGACGTGGCTAAAATGGGAAGTAACAGAAACGCTCGCAGAACAGATACTGTCAGCGGAGAAACGATAAGTGACGAGCTTCTCGATAAGCTTATCACCGAGAGAGATAGCTTCAGCGAACTCGGAAACGCGGCGCTGAAATATGATAACGAGGACGATCTTATCGTTGAAATAAAGAAAAAAACACAGAACTGACCTTTTTGAGTCGGATAAAATAAAAGATTTCAATATTTAATTATATAAAGGAGTTTCCATACTGACATGGCTAAGGATTACACAAGCACTTTGAATTTGCCGCAAACGAATTTTTCGATGCGCGCTAATCTCCCTCAGAGAGAGCCGGAGACTATAAAATACTGGAATGAGATCGGTCTTTATGATCTTCTTGAAAAGAACGGCGAAGGCAAGCCCCTTTTCGAGCTTCACGACGGCCCTCCCTTCTCGAACGGATATCTTCATATGGGACACGCGCTCAATAAGATACTTAAGGACTTCATAAACAAGTCCAAGGTAATGGGCGGCTACAGAATTTCATATATTCCCGGTTGGGATAACCACGGAATGCCTATCGAAAGCGCGATCATCAAGCAGAGTAAGCTTGACCGCAAGAAGATGTCTATTCCCGAGTTCAGAAACGCGTGCCGCGATTTCGCACAGAAATTCGTTAATCTTCAGAAGGATCAGTTTATCCGCCTCGGCGCGATTGCCGATTGGGATCACCCCTATCTTACAATGGACCCTAAATTTGAAGAGTGCGAGGTAAAGGTATTCGGCGAAATGTTCCGCAAGGGATATATCTATAAGGGTCTTAAGCCCGTTTATTGGTGCCCTCACGACGAAACAGCACTTGCAGAGGCTGAAATCGAATATCAGACGGATAAGTGTACATCTATTTACGTAAAATTCAAGGTTTCCGACGGACTCGGCAAGCTTGACGAAACAAGACTTGATAAGACATATTTTATTATCTGGACTACAACGCCGTGGACACTTCCCGGCAACCTCGCTATCGCGGTAAATCCCGATGAAATTTACGTTTCGGTAAGAAATAACGAAAAGGACGAGGACTATATCATCGCTAAGGCTCTCCTTGAAAAGACGATGAAGGACGGAAATGTAAGCGATTACAGCGTAGTTTCCGAGTTCAAGGGAAGCGACCTTGAAATGATGAAGGCAAGACATCCTTTCCTTGACAGAGACAGCGTTGTTCTTCTCGCTGACTATGTAACAATGGATAGCGGTACAGGATGCGTTCATACAGCTCCCGGCTTCGGTGCGGATGACTATATCACCTGCAAGAAGTATAATATGGATATAATCGTTCCCGTTGATGACAGAGGTTATCAGACAGAAGATGCGGGCAAGTTCGCAGGAATGTACTACGAGGCTTCCAATCAGGCAATTCTTGACGATATGACAGAAAGCGGAGCGCTCTTTGCTTCCGAGGTTATCGAACACGAATATCCTCACTGCTGGAGATGTAAGCATCCGATCATCTTCCGCGCAACACCTCAGTGGTTCTGCTCGGTAGATGCGTTCAAGGGCGAAGCTGAAAAGGCTTGTCAGGACGTAGAATGGATTCCTGCTTGGGGCGGCGAGCGTATCACACAGATGGTTCGTGAGCGTGCAGACTGGTGTATCTCACGTCAGCGTCATTGGGGACTTCCGATTCCCGTATTCTACTGCGAGGATTGCGGAAAGGCTATTTGTAACGAAGATACTATAAATTCGGTTGCAAAGGTATTCGGCGAAAAGGGATCGAACAGCTGGTACGAGGATAGCGCAGAAGCACTTCTTCCGAAGGACTACGTATGCCCTCATTGCGGATCTAAGAAATTCACAAAGGAAACAAACACTCTCGACGGTTGGTTCGACTCGGGTTCAAGCCACTTTGCAGTTATTCACGGAACAGAAAAGGGTAAATGGCCGGCAGACCTCTACCTCGAAGGCGCTGACCAGTACAGAGGATGGTTCCAGTCTTCGCTTCTTACAGCAGTAGGCGCAGGACTTGGCGGCGCACCCTTCAAGACAGTTCTTACACACGGTTGGACTGTTGACGGTGAAGGTAAGGCGATGCATAAATCTCTCGGAAACACTATCGCTCCCGATGAAATAATCAAGAAGTACGGTGCAGAGCTTGTACGTCTTTGGGTTGCTTCAAGTGATTACAGAGTTGACGTTCGTGTTTCGGATAACATCTTCAAGCAGCTCTCCGAAACTTACCGTAAGATCAGAAATACCGCAAGAATCCTTATGGCTAACCTTAACGGATTTAACCCCGATACAGATATCGTTGCACTTGAGGACCTTCAGGATATAGATAAGTGGGCACTCTCCCGTATGAACGCTCTTACAAAGGCTGCAAGAGAAGCTTACGATAACTATGAGTTCCATATCATTTATCACGGCGTAAACAATTTCTGCACGACAGATATGTCCAAGCTTTACGTTGATATTACCAAGGACAGAGTTTACACAGAAAAGGCTGGCAGTCAGGCAAGACGCTCGGCACAGACAGCTATGTGGTACATTCTCTCCGCGCTTACAAGACTTATCGCACCTCTTATCTCCTTCACAGCAGAAGAAATATGGCGCGAAATGCCTCACCTTTCAAGCGAAAACAAGGAAAGCGTATTCCTTTACGATATGCCCGAGTGGAATGAGGCGTGGAACTTTGCAGAGCTTGAAGAACGTTGGAGTAAGCTCTTCGACCTCCGTGACGACGTTATGAAGGCACTTGAAATTGCACGTGCAGATAAGCTTATCGGTAAGTCGCTCGACGCAAAGATCACTCTCTATATGTCTGACGAAACAAAGAGCTTTGTTGAATCCTTCGGTGATCTTCTCACAACGGTATTTATCGTATCAGATGTTCAGTTCGGTGAAGGAAACGCTCCCGAGGGCGCACACACCGAAACAGAAAGCGGTATCGCTGTACTTGTTGAACAGGCAGAGGGAGAAAAGTGCGACCGTTGCTGGATGTATACAAAGACTCCGATAGAAGACGGCGAAGGCAAGCTTTGCCCCCGCTGCAAGAAAATTATCGATAGCATATGATGCTGTATATCTATATTGCAGTAATCGTTTTATCGATTGTTCTTGACCAGATAACCAAATATGCGGTTGTAGCTAATATGGCTGAGGGACAGTCGATTCCGATTATAGAAAATATTCTGCACTTTACCTACGTCACAAATGACGGCGCGGCGATGGGAATGATGGACGATTACCGATGGGTATTTATGTCTGTTTCGACGATTGCACTTGTAGGCATAGGCATTTGGCTCGTTGTACGTTATAAGCATATATCGAAGCTTACGGGAATAGCGTTTGCTATGATAGCGGGCGGCGGTATAGGAAATATGATAGACCGAATCTTCAACGGCGAAACCTTCGGTAACGGCGTGGTTGTCGATTTTATCGATTTTTGCGCGTTTCCCGAAATATGGATGTGGATATTCAACGTTGCCGACGTATTTGTGTGTGTCGGAGTCGGACTTGCGATATTTGACATCATAGTTGACGAGGTCAGAAAGTACAGGCAGGAAAAAGCAGATAAAAAACTTATCGCCGAAAATAAAAACGGCGATACGGAAGGAAAAACAGATGACACATATACCGACAGATAAAGAAATCGGTATGAGACTGGACGCTTTTGTGGCGGAACGCGAGGATATCACGCGTTCCGCCATTCAAAAACTTATCGAAAAGGGTAACGTCAAGGTAAACGATTCTTTGTCCAAGAAAAGCTATAAAATAGAATCGGGCGACGTTATTGAGATCGATATCCCCGAACCAGAAGAAATATCGGTAATGCCCGAGGAAATAGAAATAAATGTAGTTTACGAGGACAGCGATCTTATCGTTGTAAATAAGCCGAAAGGAATGGTCGTCCATCCCGCACCGGGTAATTACAGCGGTACGCTTGTCAATGCGCTTCTTTGGCATTGTAAGGGCAGTCTTTCGGGAATAAACGGAGAGATCCGTCCGGGAATCGTACATAGGATAGATAAGGATACAAGCGGACTTCTTGTCGTTGCCAAAAACGATAAGGCGCATAACTCTCTTGCCGCGCAGATAAAAGAACACAGCTGTCTGAGAACTTACGAGGCAATTGTGGTCGGAAATATGAAAGAGGATTCGGGTATCGTAGATGCACCGATAGCACGCCATCCCACAGACCGAAAGAAGATGGCGATAGTTGCGGGCGGACGCGAGGCGGTCACACACTGGGAAGTTATAAACAGATATGACGGCTATACACATCTGCGTCTTCGTCTTGAAACAGGCAGAACTCATCAGATAAGAGTTCATATGTCGTCGATAGGACACCCCGTATTTTGCGACGAGATCTACGGCGGACTTCATACAAAGACCGAGCAGATAAACGCTTCGAAAATAAACGGGCAGTGCCTTCACGCGCGCACACTCGGATTTATTCATCCGTCAAGCGGAGAGGAGATGCGCTTTGAGAGCGAGCTTCCCGAGTATTTCAGCACGCTTCTCTCAAAACTTACTTTAAAATAAGCGAAAGAATAATTTAAAATGAAAATAACGGATATTCACGCGCATTACGACGATGAAAGGTTTGAAGGCAAGGAAAAAGAGCTTCTTAAAGAGCTTTTTGACGGTAACGTAGAAACTGTTATCGGTGCCGCAACAAAGCTTGAAACGTCGGAAAATCAGATAAAGCTTGCGGAAAGCTTTGACGGCTTCTACGCATCAGTGGGAATACATCCCGAAAACGCTGATGATCCCGAAAAAATTGAATATACTATAAAAGAGCTTGAAAAAATGCTTTCGCACCCGAAGGTTGTTGCAATCGGTGAGATCGGACTTGATTATTACTGGGAAGATTATCCTTCGCGTGAAAATCAGAAAAAATATTTTGAGGCACAGATCGAGCTTGCGATGAAGCACGGTTATCCCGTTGTTGTTCACGACAGAGAGGCGCACGGCGATTGCCTTGAGATCGCACGTAAATACAAAGGCGTAAAAGGCGTTTTCCACAGCTTCAGCGGAAGCGCGGAAATGGCAAAAGAACTCGTTTCTCTCGGATGGTATATATCGTTTTCGGGAGTGGTTACTTTCAAAAACGCGCGCAAAACGGTAGAAGCCGCAGAGGTCGTTCCGATCGACAGGATACTGACCGAAACGGATGCACCGTATCTTACGCCACATCCCTTCAGGGGCACTCGCAATAACTCGGGCTACGTTTCCTATATAGTCGAAAAGCTTGCCGAAATCAAGGGCATTTCAGCAGACGAAATGGCACAAACGGTCGCTGCGAACGCAAGGAAATTGTTTTTTGCAAAAGAAACTTTTTGAAAAAAGTTTCCTCTGCACTCTTTCAAAAACTTTTCTAAAAAGGAAATTTAACTTGTTCCGGAAAAGTTTTGAGGATTTTTAATGAACTTTTTCAAAAGCTCCTTGAATGGGGATTGTGGTGAAATCCCAAGTGGAAGAGCCCCTTTGGCGAGCTATTGACAACTTACGGCAAAAATGATATAATTACGAAGATGTAAACTCAAAAATACACTAAGGAGAAAAAACAGGTGGCAAAGAAAGAATACGGCGATCAGAGTATAACCTCTTTAAAAGGTTCGGACAGGGTAAGAAAAAAGCCTGCGGTAATTTTCGGCTCGGACGGACTTGACGGATGCGAGCACGCATTTTTTGAAATACTTTCGAACGCGGTTGACGAGGCGCGCGAGGGTCACGGAAACAAAATAATAACCACCGTGTTTAAGGATCATTCTATACAGGTGGAGGACGAGGGACGAGGCGTTCCTATGGACTACAACGAACGCGAAGGCAGATATAACTGGGAACTCGTTTTCTGTGAGCTTTACGCGGGAGGAAAATACGAAAACAACGATAATAACGCTTCATACAGGTATTCTCTCGGAACAAACGGACTCGGTGCGTGCGCTACACAGTACGCTTCGAAATATATGACCGTAAGATCTCATAACGGTCGTAATTATTATGAAATGAATTTCGCAAAGGGTGAGCCGGACGGCGACCTTATAAAAAGAGAACTTAAAAGAGGCGAAAAGAAGCACGGAACTATCATAAGATGGCTTCCCGACCTCGACGTTTTCAGAGAGATAGCAATATCTCCCGAGCATTATGCAGACGTGCTTGAACGTCAGGCGATCGCTAACGCAGGAATACACTTTGTGCTTCGTGTTGAAAATGACGAAGGCTTTAAGGAAGACGATTTTTACTACGAAAAGGGAATAGTGGAGCGCGTTGCGAATATCGCGGGCGAAAAATCCATCACCCTTCCGTATTTCATTACTTCGGAAACGTCGGGCCGCGACAGAGCAGACCTTCCCGAATATAAGCTGAAAATGGAAGCGGCATTCTGCTTCTCAAATTACGCTCAGAATATTGAATATTATCATAACTCAAGCTGGCTTGAACACGGCGGCTCGCCCGATAAGGCAACGAGAAGCGCGTTCGTTGCCGCTATTGATAAATATATCAAGGATGCGGGAAAATATAAGAAAAACGAGAGCAAGATAACCTTCTCGGATATCGAAGACAGCCTTATTCTCGTAACAAACTGCTTCTCGACCGAGGCAAGCTATGCTAACCAGACAAAAAAGGCTATAACAAACCAGTTTATAGCGACAGCGATGACAGATTTCTTCAAGCGCTCTCTTGAAGTGTATTTCGCGGAAAATCCGGTAGATGCCGAGGCAATTTCATCGCAGGTGCTTCTCAATAAGCGCGCGAGAGAAACCGCCGAAACGACTAAGCTCGATATAAAGAAAAAACTCAGCGGAAATACAGATATCACAAACAGAGTTGAAAAATTCGTAAGCTGCAGATCCAAGGACGTAGAAAAGAGAGAACTCTATATAGTAGAGGGTGACTCCGCGCTTTCGTCCTGTAAGCTCGGACGCGACGCCGAATTTCAGGCTATTATTCCCGTGCGCGGTAAGACGCTCAATTGTCTTAAGAGTACCTACGATAAGATATTTAAAAACGAAATTATCGTCGATCTTCTCAAGGTCATCGGCTGTGGTGCGGAAATAAAGAGCAAAAGTAAGGATATATCGGGATTTGACCTTTCGATGCTCAAGTGGAATAAAATAATCATCTGTACCGATGCCGATGAAGACGGATTTCAGATAAGAGCGCTCGTTCTGACTCTCTTTTACAGACTTCTTCCGACTCTGCTTAAGCTCGGAAAGATATATATAGCCGAATCTCCTCTTTTTGAAATAACGACGAAGGACGAAACCTATTTCGCGTATGACGAAAAGGAAAAATCCGATATAATCAAAAAGCTTGAGGACGAAAAAACAAAATATACTCTTCAGCGCTCAAAGGGACTCGGTGAAAACGAACCCGATATGATGTGGAAGACCACAATGAATCCCGCAAGCCGAAGACTTATCAGAGTTTGCGAGGCAGATGCGGCTGAAACGGCAGAGCTTCTTGATATTCTGCTCGGCGATAACCTTGCAGAAAGAAAGAAATTTATTGCAGAAAATGGCAGTAAGTACGCTAAAGATGCTGATATAAGCTAAAAAACGAAAATAAATAAAATCGAAACGGAATTAAAATAAAATGTTTACTGTACTAAAAACCGAGGGCAGAGCACGCCGCGGTCATATGACTACCGTTCACGGAGAAATAGAAACGCCTGTCTTTATGAACGTAGGTACCTGTGCGGCAATTCGCGGCGGAGCATCAACAGATGACCTTCGCGACGTTAAATGTCAGGTAGAGCTTTCAAACACATACCATCTTCATATACGTCCGGGAGATGACCTTATATACCGTCAGGGCGGAATAAGAAAATTTATGAATTGGGATAAGCCTGTTCTTACCGATAGCGGCGGATTTCAGGTGTTTTCGCTCGCAAAGCTCAGAAAAATAAAGGAAGAGGGAGTTTATTTCCAGTCGCATCTTGACGGTGCCCGTATATTTATGGGTCCGGAGGAAAGTATGCGCATACAGTCAAACCTCGCTTCCACTATCGCGATGGCTTTTGACGAGTGTATAGAAAATCCTGCGGAATACAAATACGTTGAGCAGTCTATCGCCCGTACTACACGTTGGCTCGAAAGATGCAAAAACGAAATGAACCGCCTTAACTCTCTTGAGCGTACGATAAATAAAAATCAGCTTCTTTTCGGTATAAATCAGGGAAGCACGTATGCAGATCTCAGAATACGCCATATGCAGCAGATTGCGGAATTTGACCTTCCCGGATATGCGATAGGCGGTCTTGCCGTCGGCGAAGAGGCAAGTGCTATGTATGAAACGATAGATGCGGTTGAACCCTTTATGCCAAAAGACAAGCCGAGATATCTTATGGGAGTCGGAACACCCGTAAATATTCTTGAGGCTGTACACAGAGGCGTTGATTTCTTCGACTGCGTTATGCCCAGCAGAAATGCACGCCACGGAAATCTCTTTACATGGGAAGGAAAGCTTACTCTTAAAAACGAAAAATTCAAGGAAGACAGCGGTCCTATATCCGAAGGATGTACCTGCCCTGCGTGCAGAAGCTATTCAAGAGCATATATCCGTCATCTTCTGAAGGTCGATGAAATTCTCGGAATGCGACTCTGTGTGCTTCATAATCTCCATTTTTACAATGAGCTTATGCAAAAGATACGAGATGCGCTTGACGAGGGAACTTTTGAGGATTTTTACAAAAAATACGTTGTTCAGCTTGACGAAAGAGTTTGAAAAATAAAATAAAAAGCGAATAATATTTGTCCGCAATACATACAATATAATTGCCGCCTGAACTTTATACAAATGGGAATTATAAAATGGACAAATATTCGTTTATTAATAACGGCAAAAAGAAAAAGAATATAAAAAAGCCCGCGGGTAATGACCAATGGTCAAACGTGGGAATAAGCTTTCCTTACGGTGAACGCGCAAAAAGCGAGGATACGATGGAAGGCAATAACGTTCTTATAAATCCGTTTCCGGAAAACAAAAATATAACTACGGCTTTAATTTTTGACTGTTAAACGACCGTATTTAAAAAGGGTTTTATCAAGTATCTGAGCAGATATTCGGTAAAACCCTTTTTTGTAAACAATTACACGTTTTTGTACTAATTGTGAATAAATTTCGACGAAATCTATTGACTTTAAATTGTGCTTGTGATACAATTAAAACATAAAGTGCATATAATATATATGTAATAAATAAAAAAGGAGACTTTAAAGTATGAAAAAACTTGCTATCGCTATTTTGGTAGTGTCACTTCTTATTGCTGGTGTTACGGTCGGTGTAAGCGCACACGCAAATAACCCCAAAACAATTGTAAGAAATTCCTTCGGTGATATAGTCGAAGATCTTGCCGAAAGAGATGAAGTCGCACCTATTATTAACGTATTTACTAAAGGTTCTGTTACTGTGGACGCGTCGGTAGATATGACTGAAGATGAAAAGATTAGAATGGGAGGAAAGGTTTATTTCTCCGAAGACGAGGTCTATTTTGAAAATCTTCACGTTAAGGCTGCTGATATAAAGCTTGACTCCGATCTTTATTTCGGAAAAGATTATATGTATCTGACAAACGATAAGATACTCGGCGGTACATACGGTGTTGTTTATTCCGAAATAGTAAATAACTTTAAAAAATCAATATTTGCGCCCGATTCGGATAGCGAATTTGCGATTTCCGAAGAAGAGTTCGACGAAATTCTTAATATCCTCAAGCTTTACACAGACGAAAAACTTAACGATATACCTAAGGACGTAGAAAAAATATACGATCGCTATGTAAAGGTATTTATGAAATCGCTTGAAGAACACGCAAATTACGAGAGCGAAAAGGGCGAAGTTAAGGTTGGCGGCGACTATATGCGCGCACGCACGGTAACTGTTACGGTAAGTGAAAAGACAGTTGTCAATATTATAAAGGATCTTTATAAAGAACTTAAGGAAGACGACGATCTTCGCGATAAGCTTAAGGAATATTCCGATTATTTCGCAAGTCTTATAGTTGAACTCGGATATGCTGCAAGTGACGACGTAGAAGATTTTGATATCGAACAGTATTATGACGACGCTATTGATTCGATAGGCGATGCTATCGAAACTATGGAAGAGAATATGCAGAAATTCAAGTTGGTTGTTAAGTTTGTAACACCTACGACATCTTCCACAGTCCTCAAGATCGAAGTATATGCAAGAGTTGATGGCGAAAAGATCGATATCGTGACCGTCGATTTCGGTAAGGGCGGTATCAAAAAGTCTGACTGCATTCGTATTGAATCCAACGGCATAGAAGTTAAGTACGAAATATCCGAAAATAACTCGAAAGAATATTCATCCTCGCTCAAGGTTTCTTACGGCGACGGTTGGATGACAATATTCAAGCTCTTTGTTGACAAGAAGGAAGATACTTACAGAATCACAACTCCCGAAGAGCTTGGTAACGTTACAATCAGAGGTACTTTTGAACAGAAGGGCGATAAGACTACAATAGGTCTTAACAAGATCAAGATAGGAGAGCAGACTATAGACGGCTTTAATATCAAGATCACACTTGATGAAAAAGATTCTCTCCCGAAGATCATTTCCAAGAAGAATATCAAGGACGTTGTTAAGATAAGCGAAAAAGATATTGAAAGGATCACCGAAAATCTTGAAGAATTTATGACGGAGATCGGTTTGTCTATGACAGATATTCCCGATATGTTTGAAGAGATATTCGAAAATATGGGTGATATCAGCGGCGGAATCGGAATACCGGGAGTCGGAGTTCCCGACATCGGTGATGACTATTGGAATGACGATTACTGGGGCGACGAATCCTATTGGGACGACGACGAATCCTATTGGGACGACGATGAATCCTATTGGGATGATGACGATTACTGGGGCGACGACGGCTGGGGCTGATAATTGCTGACGGTTTAAAATCAATAGAAACAGGGAATGAAATTTCCCTGTTTTTATATATGAGCATATCAGAACAACTTGCGGTAAATTGACAGTGTAAAAATAATATAATCAAATTTGTATTCAATAAAAATCGGAGGGAAGAATTATGACAGCATCAGAACGTTTCCGCAGATTCCTTGCGGGAAAAAGTGTGGACAGATCTCCGGCAATAGAATGGGCACCTTGGTGGCATTTGACTATCGAGCGTTGGCGCAATGAGGGTCTTCCCGACAGCGCAAGATCGGTAGAAGGTATTCAAGAATTTTTCGGACTCGATAAGTGCATACAGACCTGCGCTTCGCAGTACACCGCCGCGACTCCGCGCGCTAAAGGTCACGGACTCGGGATTATGAAAAACGAAGAGGATTGGGAAAATATCAAGAAAACTCTCTTTCCGCCTGTCGAAAATGTTATTTCGGAGTCAAGACTTGAATATATTAAAAGTATGCACGAACGCGGAGATACTCTGAATTTTTTGACGGTTGACGGATTTTTCTGGTTTCCTCGCAATCTTTTCGGAATAGAGGACCATCTTTACAGCTTTTATGACTACCCTGAGCTTTACTGCGAAATATGCGAAATGTATTCCGATTGGCTTGTAGAGTTTTTCAGATACGTTCTGCCGCGTTTCAAATTCGATTTTATGAGCTTTGCCGAAGATATGAGCTATAATCTCGGGCCTATGATATCCGAAGAATGCTTTGATGAATTCCTCGCGCCCTTTTACCGTAAGGTCATTCCCGTACTTCACGAGTACGGTGTCCCCGTGTTTATAGATTCGGACGGAGATATCACAATGGCTGTCGATTGGTACGCAAAGGTCGGTGCGGACGGAATGTTTCCTCTTGAAAGACAGGCAGGAGTTGACGTGTCCGAATATATAAAAAAGCAACCAAAAATGGCGTTCATCGGTCACTTTGACAAAATGTGCATGAAACACGGAAAAGAGGCTATGCGTGCCGAATTCGAGCGCGTTTTGCCCTCAATGCAAGGCGGAAAACTTATTATTTCGGTCGATCATCAGACTCCGCCCGACGTTTCGATAGATTATTACAGAGATTACGTCGATCTGCTTTTTGAATACTGCGAAAAGGTGACACACGAGAATGCTTCGATAGAGCCCTGTCCTGTAATGGAAAAATAAATAAAAAATCCGACAGATCTTACGATCTGTCGGATTTTTATTTGTTTTTATTATTCGTCAGCGTTTTCCCAGTTGTGGTAGATATCCTGAACGTCGTCGTGGTCTTCGAGGTTCATAATGAGAAGGTTCATCTTTTTGATGTCATCCTCGTCTGTAAGCTCAACGTATGTGGAAGGAATTTTGTCTTCTTCTGCGGAAACGATAACGTATCCTGCAGCTTCAAGAGCTTCTTTGACTGCGCTGAGATCGGATGTTTCGGTGTGGATCTCGAAAACGTCTTCGTCAGCAGAGAAGTCGGTAGCGCCTGCTTCGAGAGCAGCTTCCATAAGAGCTTCTTCATCAATGCTTCCGTCGTTTTCAACTACGATAACACCTGTGTCTGTAAACATATAGGATACGCAGCCTGTCTGACCGAGGTTTCCTCCGAATTTGTCGAAGAAGTGACGGATGTCGCCGGCGGTACGGTTGCGGTTGTCGGTTGCGGTTGTAACGATAACCGCGATACCTGACGGTCCGTAGCCTTCGTAAACGATCTCTTCGTAGTTTGCCGCATCTGCGGAGGATGCCTTGTCGATAACTCTCTTTATGTTGTCGTTAGGTACGTTAAGGCTCTTTGCCTTTGCGATAAGATCGCGGAGCTTTCCGTTTACTGTGGGATCGGGTCCGCCGGATCTGATAGCAATAGCCATTTCCTTACCGATCTTTGTGAAGACCTTTGCCTTCTGCGCGTCGGTCTTTTCTTTCTTGTGCTTGATGTTACTCCATTTACTGTGTCCTGACATAAATTTATATCTCCTTTAAGGTTTGTAAAACTTTTATATTTTCTTGGGTGTTTTAAGACAGATAAGGCTGAGTGCGCGTCCGAGAACGTAGTTTACAGCCTCGGTTATCTTTATACGGGATGCGCGAACAGACGCGTCTTCAGCCGAGTTTATCGGGCATTCGTGATAGAAGCGGTTGAATCCCGTGCAGACGTCAAGAATGTAACGTGTGATATAAGAGGGCTCGTATTCGTGCGTTGCCTTGAGAACTGTTTCGGGGAAACGGGAAAGAACTTTAAGCATAGATGCTTCTTCGGGAGCGCTTATCTCGATCTTGCCCTCATTTGAGCGAGCATCTTCTGCCTTTGAAAGCAGGGAACAGGTACGGGCGTATGTGTACTGCGCGTAAGGACCTGTGTTTCCTTCGAAGGAGAGCGCGTCGTCCATATTAAAGTTGATGTCCTTTATTATCGTGTTGAGCAGATAATAGAATACGATAGCGCCAACGCCGACAGCCTCGGCTGTTTCTTCTTTGTTTTCGAGGTTGGGGTTCTTTTCGTTTATAATGTCGCGTACCTTGTCAACGGCGTCGGCAAAGAGGTCGCGGAGCAGAATAACGTTTCCCGTTCTTGTTGCGAGCTTTGCACCGCCGATGCTTACCGTACCGTAAGGAACGTGAACGAGGTTTTTAGCCCAATCGTAGCCCATAAGCTCAACTACCTTGAACCACTGCGCGAAATGGAGCGATTGTCCTGCCGATGTAACGTAGATAACCTTGTCAAAATCATACGTTTCTTTTCTGTAAACGGCTGCCGCGATGTCTCTCGTAGGATAAAGTGTAGAGCCGTCGCGCTTGAGTATAAGACAAGGGGGCATATTGTAGTCCGAAAGATCTACTATAGATGCGCCGTCGTCGATTTTGAGAAGTCCTTTTTCGCGGATCTTTTCAACCTGCGGCATCATTTTGTCACTGTAAAAAGCTTCGCCTTTGTATGAATCAAACTCAATTCCGAGCTGTGCATAAGTCTTCTTGTATTCGGCAATAGAAATTTCAATAAACCACTTCCAAAGCTCGATGTTTTTCTCGTCGCCAAGCTCAAGTTTATGGAATTCTTCTCGTGCACGGTCGTTGAGAGATTCGTCCTTTTCGGCTTCTTCGTGATATTTAACGTAAAGGGCAACGAGAGCATCGATACCACCGTTTTCAATTTCCTCGCGGTTGCCCCAAAGGTTGAACGCGGTGATGAGCTTACCAAACTGCGTACCCCAGTCGCCAAGATGGTTTACGCCGACACAGTCGTAGCCGCAGAAGGTGTGAAGGAGCTTCAGCGAATGACCGATAACTGTCGTTCCGAGGTGTCCGATGTGGAAGGGCTTTGCCACGTTTGGCGAAGAATAGTCGAGCACGACAGTCTTGCCTCTGCCTTCGTCAGAGCTTCCGTACATATCCTTCTTTTCGAGAATTTCGGGAAGAAGCGTTTTTGCAAGATAATCGTTTGAAATAAAGAAGTTAAGGTAACCCTTAACCGCTTCGATTCTGCCGATGCCTTCTATTTCAATAGAAGATGCAAGGCTTTCCGCAATCATTACGGGAGATTTGCGCATAAGCTTTGCGAATCTGAAGCAGGGAAGCGCGAGGTCACCCATCGTCGGGTCGGGCGGATATTCAAGAGAAGCGATTATGTCGCTGTACATACTTTCGGGAGCATCGGGAGCTATTGTTTCCGATATTTTTTTTGCTATACTTGATTTTAAATTCTGCATTTTAAGACTCTTTCTTTAAAGAAAATTTTAGAAATCATTATTATTCATATTATTATATCACGAAAAAAACATATATTCAATAGTCAAAAAGCAAGAAATTGAAGAAAAAGTAAGCTTTTTTTCATAATAAAGATATATTTTGTAAGTGAAACAAAAGAAATTATAAAAAATCGTTTTTACTATTGACAAAATCCCGGATATACTGTATAATGTTCACATATGCGGGAAGATGCCGCATAATATTTGCCGAAAGGATTTTCCGGAGACAGTTATGGACGAAGGTGGCGGGAACAACGGCGGTCGAATACCCCGATGTACCACTATTGAGATCTTGAATATATTTTATACATAATACAAAGGCGTGGTCTGTGTATATTTTTATACAGGCTATGCCTTTTGCGCTCATTTTGGACTTTAACCCCGGCAAAAATATTTTTTGGAGGAAGTAACCTTGGACCCTTATTTATGGACATTATTGCTCCAGCTCTTACTCATCGCACTTAACGCAATATTTGCAAGTGCGGAAACCGCGATTATCGGAATGAACGATAACCGTATAGCAAAACTCGCCGAAGAGGGCGATAAGCGCGCTATAAAGCTCGCGAAGCTCACCGAAAAACCCTCGAAATTTCTTGCCACCATTCAGGTTGCGATAACTCTTGCAGGATTTTTAGGAAGTGCTTTTGCCGCAGACGCATATTCGGGCATTCTTGCTGCTTGGCTGTTCAGTATCGGCGTACCGCTTTCTGTAGCTGTACTTGACAAAGTAGCACTTATTCTGATAACATTACTGCTCTCTTATCTCACTATCGTGCTCGGGGAACTTGTTCCCAAGCGTATAGCTATGAAGAACGCAGAAAAGCACGCGCTTAAGATGGCAGGTTTTATAACCAACATCGCAGTGCTCTTTACTCCGCTTGTATGGCTCCTTACGGTTTCGACAAACGGCGTTCTCCGTCTTTGCGGAATTGACCCTCATGCACAGGAAGAAGAGGTCAGCGAAGAGGATATACGTATTATGGTCGACGTAGGAAGCGAAAACGGAACTATTGACGACGATGAAAAAGAGTTTATACAGAACGTATTTGAGTTTGACGATCTTACAGCGGGCGAAATTGCAACACACCGTACAGAAATCGAGCTTCTCTGGCTTGAAGAAGATATGGACGAATGGAAAAAGACCATTTATTCAAGCAGACATACGAGATATCCTATATGCAGCGAAACTGTTGATAACGTTGTCGGTATTCTCAACGCAAGAGATTATTTCAGACTCGATACAAGTAATCGCGAAGAGATTATGCAGAATGCGGTCAAGCCTGCGTACTTCGTTCCCGAAACGGTTAAGGCAGACGTTCTCTTCAAGAATATGAAGAACGGACGCGGATCGCTCGCAGTTGTTCTTGACGAATACGGCGGAATGACGGGTATAGTTACGATGAACGACCTTATAGGACGCCTTGTGGGTGACGTTCAGGATGAGGAAACACTTTCCGAAGAAAAAGAGCTTCCGTCTATCGAAAAGATGGAAGAGGAAGGACTTTGGAATATCAAAGGAAACGTTTCTCTTGAAGATATGCAGAGAGAGCTTGCAGTTACTCTTCCCACAGACGAATACGATACCTTCAGCGGTATGATATTCGACGCACTTGAATCTATTCCGGACGATGGAAGCACCTTTGAGATCGAAACCAACGGTCTTTCGATAAATGTTACAGAGGTTGTAGATCACCAGATCAAGAATGCTGTTGTTAAGATCATCGAAAAGTCGGATGATGACGACGATGAAGAAAGCGGCAAGAAAGATACTGATAACGATGACTGATCTTAGCATCAACACATATTTTACTGTAATAATATTCGAATAAAACAATATAATATTTCATAACTCAAACTGAAAGGAATTTACAGATATGGCATATTGCAGAAATTGTGGCACGGAACTTAAAGAAGAAGATAAGTTCTGCCCGAATTGCGGAACAAAAGCAAATGAAGAAGCTTCCGCAGAAAACACAACAACTTCAATCGACATTGATATGACAAAGCTTTACGCGGCACTTGCGTACATAGGAATACTTTTCCTGTTCCCTCTGCTTCTTTGCAAGGATTCCGAATTCGTTCGTTTCCACTTAAATCAGGGAATAATACTCTTTATTGCAGGTGTGATCTGTGCTGTAGTTCCGATTATCGGCTGGATAGCTTCTATCGGTGTTATTGTACTTATGATCTTCGGTCTTATTAACGTTTCAAACGGCGAAATGAAAGAGATTCCGATTATCGGAAAGTTCAGAATTCTCAAGTAATTTGACTTAAAACAAAAATCTCTGCTATCTTTTACGGTAGCAGAGATTTTTTTACGTAATTTTAAATTATTCTGCGGTGTTTGCTCTGAACTGAAGTCGGTAAAGATCTGCATATTCACCGTTAAGAGCAATAAGCTGATCGTGAGTTCCTTGTTCAACGATCTGACCGTTTGCAACGACTGCGATCTCGTCTGCGTTCTTGATGGTAGAGAGTCTGTGCGCTACAACGAGAGTGGTTCTGCCTTTGCAGAGGTCGTCAAGCGCCTGCTGAATTAGAATTTCGGTTGTGTTGTCAAGAGCGCTCGTTGCTTCGTCGAGAATAAGGATCGGAGGATTTTTGAGGAATACACGTGCGATGGAAAGACGCTGCTTCTGACCGCCCGAAAGACGTACGCCGCGCTCACCGATCTGTGTTTCGTAACCGTTTTCAAGTGACATTATGTAGTCGTGAATGTTTGCGCGCTTTGCCGCTTCGTAAACCTCTTCATCGGTCGCGTCAAGCTTTCCGTAGAGGATATTTTCTTTTATAGATGCATTAAAGAGGTAGATATCCTGCTGAACGATACCGATGTTTTTTCTCACCGATTCTCTTGTCAGCGTATTTATACTGTGTCCGTCGATAAGAATATCTCCCGATTGTATATCGTAAAAATGTGGGATAAGATGGCAAATGGTGGTTTTTCCGCCTCCGGAAGGACCGACGAGCGCGAATTTCTTTCCCTTTTCGATAGAAAGATTTATTCCGCGGATAACTTCTTTTTCCTCGTCATAGGAATATTCAACGTTTCTGAGCTCTATATGTCCGTCAACCTTTTCAAGGTCAACTGCGTTTTCGGGATCGCTTTCGGGAATCGAGTCCATAATTTCGATGAAGCGTTCAAATCCGGTTACACCACTCTGATACTGCTCCATAAAGTTGATAAGCGTCATCACGGGAGAAATGAAAAGCCCTACAGAAAGAATAAACGCGGAGTAATCGGGAAAGCTTATTCTTCCGCCGTATATAAACAGACCGCCCGCGATAAGAATAACTACGTTGAATACGTCGGTGATAAAGGTGTTCGCAGAGTGGAATCGTCCCATCGCATCGTAAGCCTCTTTGCGCGAGTCAACAAATTGTTCGTTACCGATTTCAAATTTTCCCCGTTCTTTGTCTGCGTTGGTAAAGGCTTTGGTTACTCTTATTCCCGAAATACTGCTTTCAAGAGATGCGTTTATTTCGGCTATCGATTGACGGCTCTTCATAAAGGCGTTTCTCATCTTCTTGCGAAGCATAAGGGTGACGAGAAGAAGGAATGGAACACAGGAGAATACTATCAGCGTGAGCCAAGGGTCTATCGTACAGAGATAGGTAAACGAGGTTATAATTGAAATGGTAGAAATAATGATATTTTCGGGACCGTGATGAGCAAGCTCGCTTATATCCATAAGGTCGTTTGTCATGCGGGACATAATTTTACCGGTTTCGTTGTTGTCATAGAAGCTGTAAGGCAGCTTTTCAAGGTGATTAAACATATCCAGTCGCATTTGTGCCTGCATACGTACACCCATAACGTGTCCGTAATACTGAATAAAGTAATTCAGCAGCATTCGTATCAGGTATATAGCGAGAAGCGCAATTCCCGAAATTACTATCATACGGTAATTTTTATTTGGAATAAGGTCGTTGAGCATTTTTCTCGTAATCATAGGATATACGATTCCTATAAATGCCATAGCAAGAGATGCAAGCATATCAAGAGAAAAAATAAGCTTGTGCGGTTTGTAGTAGGAAATAAATCGTTTTAACATTTCCAATCTCCTTTTGATAAATACATTTTTATAACAGCATAATGTATTTGAAGTGTCAGATCCAAGAAAATATGCCTGTTTTAGATTTTAAATCTTCGCGCGTAAGGGCATTTTTGACAAAGCTCTTCTACTGCTTTTTTGTTTTCGAAGCCCGTGCGTATCGAAGATGCGCGGAATGATGACAAAATACTTCTAATATCATCGGTATAAATGTTTCCGAGGTCGATAACTCCGTCGCTGTCAAGACAGCAGGGGATTACCTGTCCGTTTGAAAGGATTCCGAAGTGGTCGGCAAGTCCGTAGCAGAAAATGTCATCTCCTATATTTTCAGAGTTTATGTCCGGCCACTCGAAACGCTCTCCGTATTCAAGATGAAGCTTGTTTCGTATGCGTGCGCCGCGCTTTCCGAAATTCCATTCTTCGGGGAATTTTTGGTGGAGAAGTTCTGTAACCTCGTTGTTAAGAGTGTCTGAAACTCCGCCGTTCCATAGGCGAAGAATAGTAAGAACTCCGTTTTTAGAAGCTTTATCGGCAAAATCAAGACAACTGTCGATGTATTTTTTGTGATCGGAAAGCTCACCGCTTTCAAAGCTGTGCAGCGAAATATTGACCTTATATACCCCTGCGTCAATGATTTTTTGTCCGACTTTGTCAAGCAGGCTTCCGTTTGTAGTGACGGCGACCTTGAATCCGCGCTTTGTCGCGTAGGAAACAAAATCTCCGATATGCGGGTGCATAAGAGGCTCGCCCATAACGTGTAAATATAAATATTCGGTGACTCCCGATAATTTGTCACATATCAGAGAGAACTCTTCCATAGTCATCTGCCTCGGGTTTCTCTTTGTCTTGTGGCAGAAGGAGCAATTTTTATTGCAGATATTGGTTATTTCAACGTAAACACGTGCGTACATAGTTTTGTGTAGATTGTTTATTTAATCGTTCCTATTGTTTTTATTGTGCGATCAAAGCTTTCTTTGATCTTTATATAAAGGTCATCGTAAATTTTGAGAGTATCTA
>SVSP01000029.1 GCA_015064255.1 Oscillospiraceae bacterium | reverse complement strand
TCAAAATTGTGGTCAAACCACTTTTGCGAGGGTAGGTCAAACGGCAAATGCTCGTTTTTCCTCCGTTTTTCTCGCGTTTCCTCGCTTTTTTGAAGAGGGGATCGGGTAGCGACCTTTAGCTCCCAAACCACCCGCTCTACCAGCTGAGCCACACCCCGATTTTGTATTGAATTTTTAAGTTTTTGCGTAGAAGTGGGACAAACTGTGGTCAAACCCGATTTTTACGCTTTTTTGAGATTTTGCAAAGTGCCGAAAACCCGCATAAATAAAGGCGAAATCTTGCGTGTTTGCAATGGTTTTGGGGATTTGATTTTCGGCGCGGCGCGCCGTTTTTGCCCGCGGGGGCTCCCCGCTTGTTCACGCTCCCAAACCAAGCGCGCTACCAACTGCGCTACATCCCGAAATATATTTATATCATCTGCAACGCATAGTATTATAACACAAATTTTTTTATATGTCAACACCAAATAGTAAAATCAGGTAAAACAAATTAATTCATAAAATTATGTTGATTTTGTAATCACCATATTATATAATATAGTAGTGATTTTTCGGCAAAAAGCGCATCGGATTTGCAAAATACTTACCATAACGCGGTAATTATGTAAAATTTATCCGACAAAATACTTTGCCACATACAGTAAATCAGGAGTGTGAGCTAATTTGAGAAAATTCTACATAGGAATAGTCAATCACAGAAAACTTGTACTTATCTTGTTTGCCATCGCATTTGTCGTTTGCTTCGTATGCAGCAAGCTTGTATCTGTAAACTACGATATGAAAGACTATCTCCCGGAAGGTACAAAATCAACCATTTCGATTGAAATTATGCAAGACCAGTTTTCGGGTGACATACCCAACGCGCGCGCTATGGTAAAAAACGTAACAATTCCGGAAGCGCTGCAATTTAAAGAAAAAATAAAAGCGGTCGACGGTGTTTCTGCGGTAACCTGGCTTGACGATTCGGTCGATATAAACGTACCTCTCGTTATGCTTGACACAAAGACGGTAGAAACCTACTACAAAGACTCGAACGCAGTATTTACAATAACTATAGAAAACGACAAGCGTCTTACCGCAGTCGAGGAAATCCGCACTATAATCGGTGACTCCAACGCTATGACAGGCGGTGCGGTGTCTACTGCCGACGCTACCGCAACCACCGTCACCGAGGTAATGACGGTCACGGTGATAGCCGTAATCTTCACCTTTATAGTTCTTGTTCTCACCACGACCTCGTGGATAGCACCGATAATCGTTCTTGCAGGACTCGGACTTTCCATTATGCTCAACAATGGCTCTAACATAATATTCGGCGAAATATCCTTCGTAACAAACGCCGCGGGAAGCGTTCTTCTGCTTGCGGTCGCTCTTGACTACTCGGTATTTTTGCTCCACCGCTTCAGCGAATGCAGAAAGGAAATCTCCGACACAAACGAAGCTATGATAGAGGCTCTCTGCAAATCAACTTCCTCTATTCTCTCAAGCGGTCTTACCACGGTAATCGGATTTTTGGCTCTTATACTTATGCAGTTCCGCCTCGGTGCCGACCTCGGTCTTGCACTTGCAAAAGGCGTTGTAATCAGCCTTATTACAGTATTTATATTCACACCCTCGCTTATCCTCTGTACCGTTAAGCTTCTCGACAAAACAAAGCACCGTTCGTTTATGCCGTCATTCAGATTTCTCGGCAAGGCGGTTCACAAGATCGCAATACCTATGGTTTGCATTTTTGCCATCATCATTGTTCCCTCTTACCTCGGCTCAAACGCAAACGACTATCTCTACGGTTCTTCCGAGATATTTACCGAAGAAACGCGCTACGGACAGGACACAAAAGCCATCGAAGACGTTTTCGGAAAGAGTGACACCTACGTGCTCCTCGTTCCAAAAGGCGACACGGCAACGCAAAACGCCATTTCAAACGAGCTTCACAAGCTTCCCGAGATCACAAGTATAATTTCCTACATAGATATGGCAGGCGCGGAAATCCCGCCCTCATATCTCGATGAAAGTCAGCTTTCACAGCTCGAAGGCAGCAAGTATTGCCGTATGGTACTGAGCGTAAACGCTCCCGCTGAGGGTGAGCAAACCTTTGCACTCGTCGAAAACATACGAAGCATCGCTGACAAATATTATCCCGACAGTTCATATCTCGCAGGCGAAGGAGTCAGCACCTACGACCTCAAGGTGACTATCACGGCAGATATGATGCTTGTAAATCTCCTTGCTATCGCCGCTGTATTTTTAGTTCTTTTAATTACTTCAAAATCAATTTTTGTTCCCACGATCCTCGTGCTCTGCATAGAAACCGCAATTTGGCTCAATCTTGCCGTTCCCTATTTCGCAGACCAGAGTATATTCTATCTCGCATATCTTATAATCAGCTCGGTACAGCTCGGTGCTACTGTTGACTATGCGATACTTATGACAGACAGATACAAAGAAAACAGACAAAGTTACGATAAAAAAGAAGCAGTTATCAAGACCGTATCCGATGTTTTCATTTCAATTATGACATCGGGAAGTGCTATGACGGTCGTAGGATTCCTGCTCGGAATACTTTCTTCAAATCAGATAATCGCTCAGCTCGGAATCTTCATCGGAAGAGGCGCGATATTCTCCCTTCTTATCGTATTTCTCGTACTTCCCGGAATACTTTATCTGTTTGATAAGTTGGTATATGGAAATAAAAAAGACAAAAAAACAGTTTTACAGGAGGCAACTGAACAATGACTTATATAAAAAGAATAGTTTCAATACTTATAGCTTCAATTCTTATACTTACTCTTGTACCTATGAGCGTTTCAGCTGACGAAGTGCAGCTTATTCAAAGCACGCCCAAAGAAGAAGTTATATACGTAAACCTCAACGGCGACGGCTCTGTAAAAGAAATTTACGTTGTAAACATTTTTGAACTCGATGAAGACGGAAAGATCATAGATTACGGTAAGTACGAAACTCTCCGCAATATGACTACCACAGATAAGCTCGGATATTCCGCATCTATCGTTACTATCGATGCAAAAGCAGGAAAGCTTTATTACGAAGGAAAACTCGAAAGCAACATAATTCCTTGGAATATCTCGGTAAAGTATTATATGGACGGCACAGAGTATTCAGCTACAGAAATCGCAGGCAAAAGCGGTGATTTCAAATTAAAGCTTACTGTAAGCGATAATGAGAACTGCGAAGGCGACTTTTTCGAAGGATATGCTCTTCAGACATCGTTTACACTTGACACAAAAAAGTGCAAAGACATCGTTGCCGAGGGTGCTACACTTGCAAACGTCGGCTCTGACAAACAGATAACATACACTATTCTCCCCGGAAAAGGAGCACACGTTGAAGTTACGGCGAAGGTAACAGATTTCGAAATGAGTGCAATTTCGCTCAACGGCGTAAAGCTCAGACTCAACATCGACATAAACGACGATTCCATACAAGATCTTGTGGACAAGATCACAAGTGCTATCTCGGATATTGACAGCGGTGCAGGAAAATTAAACGACGGCGCAGGTCAGCTTTACGAAGGCACAAGCACGCTTGAAGACAAGGTTGGAGAGCTTTACAACGGCGTTGGATCTCTCACAACAGGATCCGGGACTCTCTCAAACGGTCTTGCAGAGATCACTTCTAAAAACAAAGAACTTCTGAACGGTGCTATGGCGGTATTTGAAGGTCTTTGTAACGCGGCAAACAACACTCTAAACGCAGAGCTTGCCGCAAACGGATTTGATACGATAAAGCTCACTCCGAAAAACTATGCAACCGAGCTTAACAAGCTACTTAAGCTTATGGATGCTGACAACGTTTATCAGAAAGCTTATGACACGGCTCTGAAAAAAGTAACGAAAGAAGTTGAAGCAAACGCCGATGCTCTTTATAAGGGTTACATCGAAGCGAATGCAGATTCGGTATATCGTACATATATAGAATCCATCAGCCAGTCGCTTTACGAGCAGGTTGCCGGTCAGGTATTCTACGAAGAGCTTATTGACAAAGGCTTCTCGGAATCCGACGCGGCAGAATACCTTGAGCTTGCCAAGGAAAAAGGAATCGTATCCGACCTAGTAAAAAAGATGACTGCCGATCAGAAAGAACAGATCATCACAGGTGCTCTTGCAAGTCTTACCGACGATCAGAAAAAGCAGATACGCGAGGGCGCGCTTGAAAGTCTTACGTCTTCGCAGAAGAAGCAGATACGCGAAGGATACATCGATCAGCTTATGAAATCCGAAGAGGTAACAAAGCAGATAACCGACGCTGTATCTTCTGTTGTAGGCACGGCAGTTGCAAGCATAACAAGTCTTAAGGGTCAGCTTGACAATTACAGTCTTTTCTATGACGGACTTGTAGAATACACTTCAGCTGTAAGCGAAGCCGCAAAAGGCGCAAATACCATCAAGATAAATATGAACACCCTCTACTCAAACGTTGGACTTCTCAACACCTCGGTTGGAGATCTCAACGATGCGGTAAAGACCCTATTTGATGGCACCACAGAGCTCAAAAACGGCACTGCAGAGTTCGTAGAGCAGACGTCGGGTATAGACACCCTCGTGTCCGATATGATCGATTCTGTGATATCCTCCGTTTCCTCATCGGGTGAACCCGGTGCAGTCAAGTCGTTTGTATCCGAGCAGAACACAAGCGTTAAATCTGTACAATTTGTAATTAAGACTCCTGCAATAAACGCTCCCGCACCCGCACCGACAGCGCCGGTCGAAAAAGAAAAGCTCAACTTCTGGCAAAAGCTTCTCAGACTTTTCGGACTTTATTGATAACATATAAAAACCAAAACAGAGCTTCTCTAACGAGAAGCTCTGTTTTTATTAATTATAGTTTTTACTTAGCCTTTTGCGCCAGCACGCTTACGCTTGTAAATAAACGCGAATACCACAACACCTGCACCTACAATCAAAACTACTATCAGAATTATCCAGAATACAAGCATTCCGTTTCCTGTCTTTTCAATTACGGTACCTTCGTTTCTCTTTTCGCCGCAGTGCTTACATTCTTCGTGCTTAACACCGTCTTTAGACTTAGTAGCTTCTTTATCTACTACCCATTCCCACTCGTGGGTGAGCGCTTCGGTTTCGCGTGTTTCCTTAGCTCCGCACGCGCAAGTACGGGTTTCTTCACCCTTCACTCCGCAAGATGCTTCCTTGCTTACTGTCCATTCGCCGTAAACGTGATTATCGGGGTCTTTAGCTATGTCACGCTTTTCAACGCCTTGACAGATTGAACACGTTCTGCTTTCTTCTCCAAGGTCACAGCAAGTAGCAGGCTTGGAAACTGTCCATTCACCATAGTTGTGATCAAGAGCCGCTATTTCGCGTGTTTCCTTTTCATCACATCCTGGATCCGTACAAGTACGTGTCTGTTCGCCCTTTGCTGTACACGTAGGTGCCTTTGTTTCTACCCATTCGCCAAATGTATGACCGGTTGCAATAATCTCACGTGTTTCTTTTTCGTTACATTCAGAGCACTTTCTGGTTTCTACGCCGTTAACAGTAGCGGTAGCAGGTGTTGTAACCTCCCACTCTCCCCACTTGTGTCCGTTCGCACTGATAGAACTTGTGGCTACGTAGTTACAATCCTTACAGGTACGCTCTTTCTTTCCCTTTGCGGTACACGTGGGTTCCTTTGTTGTCTTCCAAGAACCGTAGTTGTGATTCTTCTTAGCGATAGTGAGATCCTTTGTTGACATTTCCTTTGTACAAGCTTCATCGGAATACTTCTTACCGCAAGAACAGAGGTAATGTGCCTTTGTTCCTTCTTTTGAACAGCTTGAATCAACTTCCTTTACGTATTCTGCTTTTCCGCATACGTGAGGAACTTTTACATTGACGCTTCCCTTTTTGTTGGTTATACTTAAAAGTTCGTGCGTTGTTGCATTCATTATATTTTTCGCATCTACCGATATAACAGAAACGCCTTCGGGTGCATCCTTATTAATTTCAAAGGTTGCCGTGAAAAGTACGCCGTCTTTGGTTACGTTAGCAGCTTTAGCAAAAGAAATCTTATTCTTTGCCACGTTTACAGTAGCACCTGCAAGAACTTTTCCTTTTACATCAATTGCCTTTAAAGTAAGTACTTTAGAATCATATTCAAGGGTGAATGTGCCCGAACCGAAGCCTGTATTACCGCTTATAGTAACGTCCACCGTAATTTCTTTTCCGGGGTTTCCCGTTACGTCTGCAACGGTTATTGTTGTTCCTGCCGCATATACAGGAAGAATTGTAGAAACAGTTGCGAAAATCATAGTAAATAGCATCAAGAGCGCTATTACTTTATTTGTAAGATTTTTTCTCATTTTTCCTCCTAAAATCAACTTATATCAAAATAACATTTACTGATTATATTTATTGAAATTGTTACTTCCTCGGGAATTTTGTAATTATTTCTGCATCATACTGAAGTATATACAGCGCATCAATGCAGTTTACCTCACCGTCTCCGTTAACATCCGCAGCATTCATATCAAGTTTATCCGATGTGATCAGCTCTGCATCATACTGAAGAACAAACGCAGCGTCTGTGCTGTCTATAGTCCCGTTCCCGTCAGCATCACCGATAAGTTTATCCGTAAAGCTTATATACTTGAGCATCTGATCTTTTATATACTTATGACCGGTTTCACTCGGTGCAAGATTTGCGCCTTTGTTTCTGCCGAATTCTCTCATAAGATCGACCATATTAAGCGAATAATCGGTAAGTTTAAAAGAAACGTCGGGAGCGTGAATATAAATATCATTATCGGAAAGATTGCACGAATTTATCATATATGTTGCCAAGATATCGGTAAGGTTATCAAGATAGTTATTCATATCTATCGACATACCTTCTCCGAGATCGAAGGTTATATTTCTGGTCGGATTATAAACTCCTATAAGTGCAACCGTCGCATTCGGATTAATTTTATGTATCTTTTCAACGGCATCGGGAATGTAGTACATATACATAATACAGCTATAAAAATATGCTTCAAGTGCCGCCGTTATAGCACCCGGCAGATCGTTTATTCCCGCAACAGAACCAAGTTCCGCAGTTCCAAGATTGCTTTTCAACACTTCGATTATATTCTTAAATGCCGCTTCGGTTTCTTGATCGAGATATTTACTCCAATCATATGATATCGATTTATTATTTAAGAACTGAGTTATTGCATCTGTCATAAAAGTTACGCTTCCGTAACCTATCGATACGAGATCTGCTTTTGCTATTTCGCTCGAATTTTTGTCTATTACGTTACAAATATCTTCCACATAACTGTTTGAAGTTGCGAGATTCTTATATTTGATACCGACTTCATTTGAGAAAAAGCTCACGTAACCGGCGCCTGACGTAGTCATATCTCCGAGAGCAACATAATAAAAATCATCACTTTTCAAGCAGGTAACACCTGCTTCGTAAAGATAATCGTCTTTAAGTTCTCTTACGTCTCTCATATAGATCTGGAGTCCCTCCAAATCAAGATCATAGCTCTTCAATCCCAAACGTGATGCTGTTATTTTTGCAGCGTATGAACCCAAAGATGTCGCCGAAAAAATCATACAAAGTATCAAAATCAGCGACAATACTTTAGTAAAACGTTGTTTTATCATATTTTTCCAATATCCTCCAAATATTTTCTGTCTTAAAGCTATAAATTCCTGCAAATCGACAGAATACGATACGTTATTATACTACCACAAAAATTCATTAATGTCAAGTGAAATAGCACAAAATATAGTTGCCAATATCAGTATTTAAAAACAAACAAGGCAGAGAGTTTTCTCTGCCTTGTTCAAGATTATTAGGTTCGGTAATTACTTGGAAAGTCTGCGTCTGTAAGAAACTGTTCCTGCAACTGCGATCATACCCATTACGGAGATTACCATCATTACTGTCTGTACTGTGCTGTCTCCTGTGTTGGGGTTGTCGATGATTGTTCCTTCGTTTCTCTTTTCACCGCACTTCTTACACTCTTCGTGCTTAAGTCCGTCTTCCTTGCCTTCGGGTTCCTTATCGATTACCCATTCCCATTCATGGTCACATTCTACTGTCACTGCTCCGTTTACCGCTTCTGCTGCTACCGGTGCTTCGTCTACTGTTACCATATCCTGTGCTGTTACCTTGATGTCATACTTGCCAAGCGCTGCATCTGCCTTTACGGTAAACGTTGCTGTGAAAAGTACTCCGTCTTCGGTAATGTTTTCTGTGCTTGCAAAAGAGATAGTTGCTTTCTCTACGTTGATCGCTGCGGATCCGTTTTCAAGAAGCTTTCCTTCTACATCGATTGCTGTAAGTGTGAGTACACTTGCATCGTATTCTACTGTGAACTTTCCGTTTGCAAAGCCTGTGTTTCCGGCAATAGCTACGTCTATTGCGACTGTGTCGCCGGCAAATACTGTCTTCTCTGCTACGGTTATGCTTGTGCCTGCTGCATATGCAGGTATCATCATTACGCTGATCATTGCTACAAGCAGGAGCGAAATTATTATCTTTTTCATTTCAATTTCTCCTTTTCTTATGCTGCTTTATCTTCTGCGGGGAACTTCTCTATGAGTTCTGCGTCGTAACGGAGTACGTACATTGCGTCGATAGAGTTTACCTTTCCGTCGCCGTTTACGTCTGCGAGTTCGAGGTTAATCTCTTCTGCATCGATAAGCTCTGCGTCATACTGGAGTATGTACATAGCGTCGATTGCATTTACTTCGCCGTCATTGTTTGCATCTCCGAGAAGTATTACTTCTTCCTCTGTTACGTTGAGCGCTTCAAGGATCTGGTTCTTAATGTACTCGTGGCCGTCTGCGCTCGGATCAAGGTTTTCACCCTGGTTGATTGCGAATTCGTTGATTATATCAAGTATATCAAGTGCTTCGCTGTCGAGCTTGGTATCTACGTCAGGTGCGCTTACGTATGTTGCATCGCCTGTTACTATAGCGTAGATGAGAGATTCAAGTCCTGCTGCCTTTGCAAGGTATCCGAGGTAATCGCTTATATCGAGCTTTGTTTCGCCAAGGTCGATCACTACGCCTTCAAGAGGATTGTACATTCCTATAAGGATTACGAGTGCTTCGGGGTTAATCTCTGCGATCTCATTTGCGATCATAGGAAGATTTACTGCATATGCTACGCAGCTGTATGCGTAAGATTCTACTGCTATTACTGCAAGTTCGGATACGGGCATTCCCATCATTTCTCCGAGGCCTTCTTCGTCAAGCATTATCTTGAGCTCTGCAAGTGCCTTTGCTACGTACTCTGCGCCTTCTTCGCCTACGTACTTAGCCCAGTCATATTCGGGAGCGTTTTCGTAGTCGAGTGCGTTATTGAGTGCTTCTGTGATGAATGTGTTGTTACCAAATCCGATTGTGATGAGGTCTGCCTTCTTGATCTCTGCTACGTTTGCATCGATGATGTCGAACATATCTTCAACCTTGAGGCCTGCCTGTGCGAGGTTATTGAACTTAACTTCGAGTTCCTTTGCGAGGAGGTCAACGTAGCTTTCGCTTACTGCTGTTCCGTCGCCGAATGCTACGTAGTAAGAATCCTTATCCTTAACGTAGTCTGCGTGTGTTGCTTCATATACGAGCTCTTCGATTACTGCGATGATTCCGTTCTTTGCGATGATCACGCCGTCTACGAAGATGTCTGCGTATGCATCAAGAGTATCTACTACTCCGAGTACCTTTTCGCCGATAAGATTTGCATATCCTACGAGCTTAAGTACTTCATCCTTAACTGCTGCCTTGAGGTCGCATACAGAGTTGCCGAGGTCACAAAGTGTTTCCTTGAGGTTTGCAAGTGCTTCGAATACTGCTTCTGCATCAGATGTGAGAAGTTCTACTGTTGCCTTTGCATCTTCAAGTGCCTTCTTTGCCTTTGCGATTTCGTCCTTTACAGACTGGATGTATGCCTTGATCTTTGCGATCACTACTTCTGCTTCTGTGGTATCGATTTCGATGTCGATTTCGATGTCAAACTTAGCTTCGAGTTCTGCAATTATCTCTTCTACATCGAGGTTTTCGAGATCGAGGTCTTCGAGGTCAAGCTCTTCGAGATACTTTTCAAGATCTTCGAGTGCTTCTTCTGCAGTTTCGATATAATCTGTGATATAGTCTTCAGCGAGCTGGATATATCCCTTTTCTTCGCAGTAGAGGTATGCAATAGCGATTGCTGCCTTAACTGCGTCGCCGTATTCTGCCCAAAGAGCTTCTACCTTTGCAATTTCTCTTGCGATTACAACATCAACTTCTGTTGCTGTGTTTTCAAGAGCTTCTTCGATTGCAGGAAGGTTAGCCTTTACAAATGCTTCTGCAAGAGCGTAGATATCTTCTGCTGCCTTCTTGATTTCTTCTGCCTTTTCGCCCTCGATTGCTATGAGGTCTTCAGCAGACTTAATGATATTTTCTACCTTTGCATTGATAACTTCTACCGAAGCCTTGATTGCTTCTACAGCTGCCTTTGCGGTTTCAACTGCTTCTACTGTTGCTTCATAGAGGTCTTCAATTGTTGCGATTGTTTCGGGGAGATTTTCGAGAAGTCCCTTAACTGCCTCGTAAACTTCTTCGGGATCGATCTTAACGCCTGCTGCTACCTTCTTAAGGAGCTCGAGGTTGATTCCGAGGTCGTCGAGGTCAGAAACGAGCTTATTCATTGCTGCGTTAACTTCTGCAAGTGCTGCTTCTGTTGCCGCGATGTTTGCCTTGATTTCTTCGATTGCTGCCTTGATTGCTTCGATTCCGGACTTATCTGTTTCGATCTGTCCCTTTACGTAAGCGATTGCTGCGTCGAGTTCGTCAAGAGCTGCCTTTGTTTCAGCGATTGCTGCTTCAAGGTCTGCTACGAGTTCTTCTTCTGTATTTGCTACTGTTGTAGCTGTCATCTTCTTTGTGATGCCGTTTGCGCTTACGGGCGCTGCATAGAGTCCTGCGAGCTCTTCTTCAAGTGCTTCAAGTTCTGCTGCGATTGCATCACGCTCTGCAAGCATATCCTTAAGGATTACTTCCTGCTTTTCTGTGAGCTCCATAAGCTTTTCGTTAAGTGCGATAAGCTTTGCGTCAAGCTCGCCGCCGAGTATTTCAAGTTCGCCTTCGAGCTGTTCTACTACGGGTGCGAAGTTCTTTTCTATGATTCCGTAGAGTTCGAGTCCGAGGTCTTCGAAGTAGTTGATTGTTGCGTCTATGTAAGGCTTAACAAGAGCGTCCATATGGTCGCCTGCAGTGATCTTGTTTTCGTACGCATCAATGATAACGTTTGCAATAGTCTGGTGACCATCCACAGAGGGGTGCAGAATAACGCCGGAACCAACTACAAAGTTGAACAACAGGTTAGAAATGGTCACCAATTCAGGGTCGCACATAAATGCAGCAGCAACATGTTCGGGAGTACAGTTTTCCACAATGATATTACTGCCGTACTCATCAGGCTGTCCACCTGTATACAAAACTGAGTTGATTACACCCATGACTTTCGCTCCCAGCACATCCATACTGGAGAGAATCTCAAAGTGCTTGACGTTCACCAGCTCAGCGTGGAGGCTGGCAATCATAGACTTCTGAACACCCAGCTGAACAAAGTCAATCGGAGGTGTCGTTGCCGCAAGAGTCTCAATGAGACGAGGACCTGTGGTGCCTTCAGGGATGGCTACACTGAGATCAATATCGGCAGCCATTTCCAGAGCAGCAGCAAACTTCTCGTCGCCTTCAAGGGTATTCAGCACGGCGAAGTCAACGGAAGGGGAATTCTTGATGATCTGCTCAACAAGCAGTTCCACATCGCCTACATCTTCTGCATTAGTATCCGCAAAATAGATGGGCTGAAGTTCAGTACCATTCTGCTTTGCTTCTGCTTCATATGCCGCAGGAAGAGTAGCCATATAAACACCTGCAAACTCACACACAACTTCCATAATATCGCCCATAGGAAGTACAAACATCTGATCTCCAACGAGCATACCAAAGTTCATACCAGCGAACCAGTTGGTCAAGCCGACGATAATAATCTCAGCATCATCATTCTCACGGATAATGGTATCAATAACACCTTTGTAGCCAATGGTAAAGCCGGCAGTAGTATAAGCAACGGCATTAGCAATATCCAGTACAAAATCGCCAAATGTAATACCATTTGCCAATTCATCATCCAAAGAAATACCATTCTCTTGAGCAGCTTCCTTAATAAGCTTTTCAACGAAGGCGTATACTGCAGCAATCTGCGCTTTCTCTTCAGCTGTCAAATCTCCAATAAGCTGGTCAAAGTCAAACGCACCGGGATAACCGGAATCAGCAAACATAGATTCAGACCCTAAAATTACGCCCATCCAATACATCACACGCATATCCAGCAGAGTAGCAAAGTTATTGGAACCGATGCCAATACTGATCACATCTGCATCCTTAACAGCCTGTTTGAAAATCTCAGCCGCCTCACTAATGATGTAAGTATGTGCATCCTCATTAGGCAGATAGCCGCCAGGAAGACGATTAAAATCGTCATCATCTAATCCACCATTTCCATAAAGTTGGCGAATACGATCCTCAAACTTTGAATCAACATAATATCTACCATACTCGTCCAATTCGAGTCCAGTACCATACACTGTACCGTAGTTGAGCAGATAGTACACATCTTCAGCTCGCAAGCCAGAAGTAGCCAACTGAATCAAGTCCGCATCACCAAGAGCCTTAGCAACGAGGTGAGGGTACGCCTCAGGTGTATCAACCAAAAAGCCATAATAGTTTTCACCGTTAGGCTCGTAACCCTCAAGACCATAACCATTGGTCATCGAGTCACCAATGGACACATACTTAAGCGGTCTGTTCTCCGCTACAACGATAAGTCCGGTAGAAGCTACGCCAAATACCATAAGTACCGCCATAACGAAAGACAAAACTTTGCTTGTCAAAGTTTTTTTCATTTTATTTTCCTCCTTCAAGCATTCTATTGAATGCTATTTATATACATTGTTATAATATCACAAAAAATCATTATTGTCAAGCAAATTTGCTAATAAATTTATAATCTTTATTTCCAATTAATAGTTTTTTCACAGCAAGAATTATACGCATTCGCGGGATAAAAAAATTATCACAGACGAGATTCATCTGTGATAATTATTATATATTATATAATATAAAGGAAGCTTTTAGTTGCCCGCAGCCCAAGCCTTATAATCGTAAGTCTTATACTGCGCTTCGAGTGTACGGTAATCGTTCTTTCCGAACGGTGTAAGCGGGATGGAATCAACAGCGATTACCGCAACCGGCTTACCGCGCTCCTCTACGTTTTCGTCGCAGAGCTTGAATATTTCCTGACATTCCACTTCGGCATTTATTACGCCTTCCGCAAACTCTACGATAGCTATCGGGTACTGTCCCTGACTATGATCCATATCGTTTACGCCGACAACCGAGCAGTTGCGCACGCCCGTGAGCGCGTTTATAAGTCCTTCAAGGTTGATCGGGAAAACTTTATGTCCGTCAAAACGGGTTATCATTCGCTTTATTCTGCCTTCGATGAATACAAATCCGTCTTCGTCCATATATCCTATGTCGCCCGAGTGAATCCACGTACGTCCGTCCTCGTGTACGCGCATTACGTCTGCGGTCTCTTCGGGTGCGTTGAAGTAGCATTTCATCATCGAGGGACCCGTTACGCAAACTTCGCCTCTTTCATAGAAGTTAAGTTCCTTGCCTGTGTCGGGGTCTACGATCTTAACCTCTGTCGTGAGCGAGGGGATTCCTACGCTTCTCGGCTTGTATATGCGGTTAACGCAGAAGCAAGCCGCAGCAGAAAGCTCGGACATTCCGTAGCCCTGTGCGAGAGGATAATTCATATTATGAGCTTTTCTGAATTCGTTGAGCTTCGCTTCAAGTCCTTCGTTCATCGTATCACCGCCCGATGCAAGTGTACGCAGGAAGGAAAGGTCCATCCCCTTAACTTCCTTACTCTGCATAAGAAGCTCGATAAATACGGGTGTACTGATAACGTGGTTAGGTCTGTACTTTTTCACGAGCTTACCGATCTGTGTGGGTATGAATCTCGGAATTGGGACGAGTGTTACTCTCATACAAAGGGGCATATGCATTCCGCATACCATTCCGTAGGCGGAAAATATCGGGATGATTCCGAGGAATCTGTCTTTTTCTTCTCTTACAACGTCGCAGTAGAGGAAGTTTATCGCAACCGCGTTCATAGAATCGTTTGTAAGCACAACGCCCTTCGGAATTCCGGAAGTTCCGCCCGTATAGGTAATAGCAACAGTTGCGTCGCCTACATAGGGGGCTATCGTATATTCGGCGTTCTTGCCGTTTTCGATGAATTTCGTCCACTTTATTATGGTATCGCTATACGTGATATCGTTTTTAACCTTGAGATTCAAAAGAATCTTCATTACAAGCGGAAGCGAAGTACCTGCAGACTGTGTTATTATAAGATCCTGCTTTATCGAATCGATTATCTTCGCAATCTTCGGAAATGCAATATCTATCGTGACAAGTATTCTTGATCCCGAGCTCTTTATCATACGCTCGATACTTGCAACATCCATTCTCGGGTCGATAGTATTAGCCGCCGCGCCGAGCTTATTGAGCGCGTAAACCGCCGCGATAGTTTCGGGGATCTGGACCGAAACAAACGATACTATATCGCCTGCCTTAACTCCGACAGCCGCAAACGCCTTTGCGGTATCATCGACTCTCTTTGCGAGTTCATTGAAGGTTATGTCTTTTCCATAGTAGTGAAGCGCAGGGGTGTCCATACGGTCGTTATTCTGTTGCATCATAAAATCATACGCCGTGCATTTGGGCATTTCGACTTTTTTTGCCTCTTCAGAATAGTATTTCATCCATACTTTGTTTTCAAAATTATTATTCATTGGCACTTCCTCTTTCTTCATATTAATTCACATACTACTGTATTATATCACAAAATATGTCGTTTTTCAATAGTTTTCGCCGAAAAAATATTGGAAATTATATTATTTTGTTACATCGCCTCGCAGTAGTATTGTAACACATTGTTGTTGATTTGTCAACAAGCGCCGCGAAATAATTATAAAATTTTTTACAGACACAAAAACGCACGGCCGCCCCATTTTAAGGAGCGACCGTGTGTTTTAAAGGAGAAAACTCAATATCCGCAGAAAGACGGAGAGGAGGTGCGGATATCGAACATGAAAAAAATTACTCAGTAACTACAGGAGGCTTACCTGCTACAACGTCCCAACCGAGATCCTTTGCCTTTGTCACTACGTAAGAACCTGTAGGTGCATATACCTTAACCTGAGGGCTGTTTTTGAATACGTCAGCACCAACTGTAAGCTCGCCTGCGATAGCGTTCTTATCAGCATCTTCAGGAAGTGTATAAGAAGTAGCAAGGAATTCAACTGTTGTAAGTGCCGCACAGTCTGCAAATGCTTCCTTGCCTACTGTTGCAAGCCACGAGGGAAGTGTTACAGACACAACGTTAGCGTTACCCTTGAATGCACCTTCTGCGATTTCAACCACGTAAAGGTTTGCACGGTCAAAGGAAGCAGGAACAACAACGTTTGCATCGGTTCCTTTATACTTAGTGATCTTAACTATATCTCTTTCAGTAACGGTGGTGGTAACTTCACCTGTTGCCGCACTCTTGAAGGATTCGGTAAACTCAAGCTTGCCTATGATAACGTATTCGAAATCTTCGAATGCGGAATCACCGACTCTGCCGAGACCCTTCTGGTTAATTCTGTTACCATTAATATCCTTGAAGGATTCTACGTACACTTCAAACTGTGTTCCGTAATATCCGATTGCAGTAAAGTTTTCATTTACTACGGGCTGTGCCTTGTCGCCTTCCTTTACGTAAGGGCTGTCAACAAATCCGATTGCGTATCCGCTGATAGAAGTTACGCTCTTACCTATGTAAAGTTCCTTAAGGTTGGGGCAGTTATAGAATGCTGCACGGTCGATTGTAGTAAGACCTTCGCCGAGATTGATTTCCTTAAGATTTGTGCATCCTCTGAAAGCGTCCGCACCGATAGTCTTAAGCGCTTCACTTACTGTAACCTTTTCAAGTGCTGCGCATCCTGCAAATCCCTTAGTTGCGATGTCTGTAACGTCGCCGAGGAATTCAACAGACTTAAGTGAGCTACAACCGTCGAAGAGGTTGGACGGGATCTGTGTGATACCTGCGGGCAGAACCATAGAAGTGATCTTAGCGCATCCTGCGAATGCATAAGTTCCGATGCTTGCGATTTCTGTTGCGGATATATCAATTTCGCTGATAAGTTCGCATCCGTTAAACGCATATGCGCCGATAGACGTTACACTTACGGGAATAGCGAGATTTACGAGTGCCGAGCAGTTATTGAAAGCATAATCTTTAATGCCGGCTGTACCCTCGGGGATAACTACGTCTGTAAGAGCTGTACAGTTGGAGAAAATACCCTTAGAGAGATTTTCAAGTGTGCAGTCAAACTTAACAGACTTAAGGCTCTTACAATTTTCGAATACGTAAGTACCGATATTTCCTGCTACCGAAGCGGGAACAGTAAAGCTTACGAGGGCCGTATTTGCGAAAGCCTTATCAAGAACACCTGTGATGTTTCCTTCAATAGTTACGTTCTTAAGTGTTGTTGTATTTATAAACGCCATTTCGGGAATAAACTCTACGTTTGCGGGAATGGTTATAGCGCTTATGGTAAGATTACCGAATACGCCCTTACCGAGAGTTGTTGTTGCTTCGGGAATTACAACGCTTGTGAGCTTTTTACATCCGTAAATTGCGAAATCACCGACAGATACAACACCTGCACCGAGAGTGATCTTAGTTGCGGATACGCAGTTATAGAATGCAAAATTACCGATAGCCGCAACACTGTCGGGAACAGTTACAGCTGTAAGCGACTTACAAGCATAGAAGGACTTGTTTCCGATAGAAAGTGTATTTGCGGGAATTGTGATTGTTTTAAGATTATAGCAACAGAAGAAAGCTTCATCTGCAATTTCGGTCAAAGTATTAGCAAGAGTTACCTTACCGATATTTTCACAGCAAGCAAATACACCGAAAGGAAGTGCTGTAAGATTGCTGTCTGTCGTAACTGTAGTAAGAGCCTTGCACGCATAATATACGTATGAGCCGTATTCTATTCCGCTTTCAATATTAACGTTCTTCAAGCCGGAGAAAGCGAAAGCCTTATCGCCTATCTTCTTGAGCGATGTCGGGAAGTTGATCTTTGTAAGAGAAGCCGCGCTTCTGAACGCATTTTCTTCAAAAGAAGTAATGGTATTGGGAAGCTTTATTTCGGAAGCGGCAACATCATAGAAAGCAGCAACACCGACGATCTTTACGGTAGCAGACTTCTTCTCTCCCACAACGCGGTCTACGCATTCTTCGCAGTCGCTTTCGGTAGCGGGAATAGCTGTTCCGTCATCAAGCATAAGATACTCGATCTTTTCGGGAATCTCGATCACATCTTTAGGGCATGTAACGTCATATATAACAGCGCCGTTATCAAAGACGTTATACGTTACCTTTGAAATAGTTACGGTTGCAAGATATTTGCCGAGACCGTAAGCTTCGGGTGTGGCGGGATTTTTAACCTTTTCGTTGTCGATCTCGTCATTACCGTCCTCTTCGCCGGGGAGACCGTCGCCGGGATCTTCATTTTCGTTCCCGGCACCGGGTTCGTCGATAATCGGATCCTTGTTGTCATCAGGTTTTTCATCCTTATCACTATCGCCGCAAGCGAAGAGCGACAGAGTCATAATAAGGGCGAGCAAAATTGCAATCAGTTTCTTCATATTTTTCACTCCTGTTTGTGTAATCACTTTATTATATAACAATATTTTGATTATGTCAAGAGAGTTCTGAATTTTTTTCGTGAAAACTATTGACATAAATGTAACTTTGGTGTATATTATATATGAAAATTGCATATGGAACAGTCAGGGGTGCTGCTCAGCGGCTGAGACGGTGATCTACCGAACCCTATAACCTGATACGGATAATACCGGCGGAGGGAGATTTGTTACAGTTTTTGTTATCGCAAACTGAGATATTCACAATCCGCAAGGTCTTTCTTGCGGATTTTTTATTTTCACTCACAGACTGATTCATAAGGCAAAATATATTATATTTATAGGAGGGAATCGTTTTGAAACATTCCGAAAAACTCAAAAAACTCATCATTTGTGCCCTTATGATCGCCATCGCGAACGTGCTAAGCTTCGTGAAGATCGATATGCCTATGGGCGGCGGCGTCACGGTATGCAGTATGGCACCTATCGTACTTACCGCATTCATCTACGGACCTGTATGGGGACTGTCAACAGCCTTCATTTACAGCGTATTCCAGCTTCTCTTCGGACTTGACAACGTTGCATACGCTTCAAGTGTACCGATGGCTGTACTTATAGTTCTTTTTGACTACATCGTAGCCTACAGCGTCATCGGTCTTGCGGGATTTTTCAGAAACAAAGAAAATTCTCCGAAGAAAATCGCATTTGCATCTGTATGCGTCCTGCTTTTGAGATTCGTTTGCCACTTTATCACGGGATGGTTCGTCTGGGATGCACTCTGGCCCAATGAATTCGGACTTTCGCCTGCACTCTACTCATTCTGCTACAACGGAATATATATGTTCCCCGAGATAGTCATTACGGCGATCAGCACTTCTCTTCTCTGCGCCTCGAAGCAGATAACCGGACTTCTGACCAAGGAAAGCGATTTCAGCAAGGAAAGTAAAATTAAAGAAGGAAAGCTTATCATCGGTATCGGACTTGCGTTCATAGCGATACAGATTTCCGCTTTTATCGGTCTTTATTTCACCGATTCACTCGTATTCTTTGCGGATACGTCGTCATTAAAAGCGGTGCTTGTTGAAATTTGGCATCTTTTCTCGACGAGCCTCGTCGGAATTATCGGAATTGCCTTCACGGTTTACGGAAGCTTTGTAGCAAGGAAAAACAAGTAAATAATCAGAAGAGCACGAAAAGATAATTTTTCGTGCTATTTCTTTTTTCGAACGCTTTTTTCGCCGTGTCAAAATGTCTTTGTCATTTTTTTAACTAAAATTTCTCAAAACCCTTGATTTTTTTAAATAAATGTATTATTATATAGAGTAAGAAATTATTGGATAAAATAATTGCCCGTGCGTACTCGCAGTATGTCGGAGCATTTAGATAAGGAAGGCAAATATATGCAGAAATTCAGAAAAATCGGAGTTTTGACATCGGGCGGTGATGCTCCCGGTATGAACGCCGCTGTAAGAGCAGTAACTCTCGCGGCAGAAGAAAACGGAGTTGACGTTGTAGCTATTTACGAAGGTTATCAGGGTCTTATGGACGGCAACGTCAAAGATCTCACCGTTAGCGACGCTTCAAGCGTTATCAGAAACGGCGGTACGTTCCTTCTTTCAGCCCGCAGTAAGGAGTTTATGTATGAATCGGGTATGCAGAAAGCTATCGCTACCTGTAAAAAGTTCGGTATAGACGGAATTGTTGCCATCGGCGGCGACGGAACCTTCAGAGGTGCTACCGACCTTACAAAGCGCGGTATTCCCTGTATCGGTCTTCCCGGAACTATTGATAACGACGTAACTGCCACAGATGCAACAATCGGTTACGACACAGCTCTTTCCACAACAGTAAGTATGATCGACTGTCTGCGCGACACCTGCCAGTCCCACGCACGTTGCAACGTTGTTGAAGTAATGGGAAGAAACGCAGGATATATTGCTCTTGAAAGTGCTATCGCTACCGGTGCAGAAGCGGTTATCATTAAGGAAATCCCCCACGACGAAGAAGCTATTATCAAAAAATTCGCAGCTCTTCGTGCCGCAGGCAAGCGCAGCTTCATCGTTGTCGTTTCCGAAGGTATGGTAGACTACGCAGAAGGCTTCACAACAAGACTTGAAGAGGCTACCGGTATCGAATCGAGATTCGCACGCTTTGCTCACGTAGTACGCGGCGGAAGCCCCTCCGTTTCCGACAGAGTTCTTGCTACAAAGATGGGTGCAAAAGCTGTTGAGCTTCTTCTCGACGGCAAGAGCAACCTCGTTGTATGTCAGAGAGACGGAAAGATAGTTACGGAAGACATCGCTTACGCTCTCACAGTTGACAGAATGTTCAAGGGCAAGCTCAAGGACGGCGACCTCGACGGATTTACAGCAGAACAACTCGAATCTATGAAGGCACTCTGCGCTCAGCGCACAAAGGAAATGCGTACACTCTACGACCTTGCAAACGAGATGGGCAAATAAAAACCAAACGAATCAAAGCACGGAATTCATCAAAGCACAGGATTCCGTGTTTTTTCATAAGCGCATAATACTGCCACATAATATATTGGAAGCTTTTTTAAAATACATACGGTTTCGGTAAAATTTCCGAAGAAAGAGAAAAAAGTATGCTTACAGTTCTTCACTCCGCTTCGCTTTTCGGTGCGGACGGATTTGTTGTCACAATTGAATGCAGCGTAGCCGACAAGCTCCCTCTTTTTGAAATAGTCGGACTGCCCGATAACGCTATAAAAGAATCAAAAGAAAGAATACGCGTCGCCGCAGAAAGCTCGGGACTTTTCTTCCCCGACTGCGAAATCGTGATAAATCTTGCTCCCGCCGATATAAAGAAAGCAGGCTCGGCTTTCGACCTTGCTATGCTTATCGGAATTTTTGCAGGTGCGGGACATATAAAATGCGATTTTTCAAAGAAATGCTTTATCGGTGAGCTTTCCCTGTCGGGCGAGGTCCGCCCTGTCCGCGGAATGCTCTGTATGTGCGCGGCAGCAGCAAAGGCAGGTCTTACCGAGCTTTACGTTCCTGCTGAAAATGCAGCCGAAGCGTCTGTCATCGACGGAGTCACCGTACATCCCGTCAAAACCGTGCGCGAGCTTTACGAGGCTCTTTGCGGAAGACTTGAGCTTGAAACGACAGTTTTTGACAAAAGCATCTTTTTCTCGAGTGTGTCGCACACAACTCTTGATTTTTCCGACGTAAGAGGACAGGAGAGAGCAAAGCGCGCAATAGAAATTGCCGCAGCCGGCTCGCATAACATACTTATGCTCGGGTCCCCGGAACAGGAAAAAGTATGCTCGCAAAGCGGATACCGACAATTCTTCCCACAATGACCTTCAACGAAGCGATGGAAACAACAAAAATACACTCGATTTCGGGAATATTACCGCCCGGATCCTCGCTTGTAACCTCACGTCCGTTCAGATCGCCTCACCATACGATGTCCTCGGCTTCACTTGCAGGCGGCGGAAGTATTCCTATGCCCGGCGAGATTTCGCTCGCACACAACGGAGTCCTTTTTCTCGATGAGCTTCCCGAATTCAACAAACAGGTGACCGAAACCCTGCGTCAGCCTCTCGAAGACGGTCAGATAACCATAACTCGCGCACTCGGAAAATTCACTTTCCAAAGTGAATTTATGCTCGTCTGCGCTATGAACCCCTGCAGATGCGGATATTACGGACATCCTTCGGGAAAATGTACCTGCAAAAGCGAGGATATAAAGAAATATCTTTCAAAGATCAGCGGTCCTCTGCTCGACAGGATCGACATTCAGATAGAAGTTCCTTCCCTTACTTACGAGGAAATTTCCGATCCGACGCCCGCAGAAAGCTCGGAAAAGATCAGAGAAAGAGTAAACGCCGCACGCGAGTTCGCTCAAAGACGCTACAAAGACAGCGACCATATCATAAAATCAAACGGAAGTCTTACTGCCGCGGACGTACGCACCTACTGCACAGCAGACGAAGAAGGACGCGCACTTATGAAATCTGCATTTTCTTCGCTCGGGCTTTCGGCGCGCGGTCACGACAGACTTCTCCGAGTTGCAAGAACGATAGCCGACCTCGAAGAAAGCGAAACTATAAAAGCACAGCACATAGCAGAGGCAATTCAGCTCCGTTCGCTCGACAGAAAGTACTGGTAAAGCACAAAAAGTAACCGTTTTTACGGCACTTTTCGGCATTTTTAAAAAATATAAAAAAATTTCGATTTTTTTCAAAAAAAGTGTTGACAAACAGAAATCATTATGCTATAATACATTCTGCCGCGGTAAGCAGGCAGAAAACGCTGGTGTGGCTCAATGGCAGAGCAGCTGATTTGTAATCAGCAGGTTGTTGGTTCGACTCCGATCACCAGCTTCATATGGGGGAATTCCCGAGCGGCCAAAGGGGGCAGACTGTAAATCTGTTGTGCATTCACTTCGGTGGTCCGAATCCACCTTCCCCCATCAGAAAGCACTTGCGTAAGCAAGTGCTTTTTTTAACGAAATTTGCCCTTACGGGCAAGTGCAACTCCCATCATCGAAAAAGGTGGAGGATTATACCCTCTGCCAAATCCGCGTGCATCTAAATCGTACACATACGGCGTTGCATCTAAATCGGTTTTACATCACGAATCCCACGATATCGTATGAGATTTTTATTTTTATTATTCGGAGGATAATATCAATGGACAACAAAAAAGCAGTCAAGATCATATTCGATACAGACATTGGAGGAGATTGCGACGATGCAGGTGCTCTTGCTTTGATCCACCGCCTCTGTGACAAAGGAGATGCAGAGTTACTCGCCGTCACACATTGTTATAACGGCGAATATTATGCAGGTTGTATTGATGCAATAAATCGTTTCTACGGTCGTCAAGTACCTATCGGTATCAATTACGCTTCACCAAAAAGTTCAAACCCTCGCGGTGTATATGCCGCAGAGCTTTGCGAGAAATTTGAAAACAGTTATCCCGCAAGTCTTTACAAAACCTCGGACGGTCCCATGGACACGCTCGCACTTCTTCGAAAAACACTATGGGAAGCTGATGACAACAGTGTCACTTTAGTTGTCACAGGAGCATTAACATCTATGTCAAGGCTTATTTCTAGTATTCCCGACAGCATTTGCCCTTTAAACGGCAAAGAATTGGTCGCAAAAAAGCTTAATCGTACTGTAGTTATGGGCGGAAGATTTTTTGAAAGCTGGCCTATGGTAATTTACGAAAGCGGTAACCCGTCACATCACATAATGACTTGGGAATACAACATCAAAGGTAGCGGTTACGAAAATGCCAAAACGGTTTTTGAAAACTGGAACGGAGAACTTGTTTTATCAAGCTATGAGATAGGCTCATATATAGTTTCTATGGTGGCTTATGCCAAGAGAGCAAGACCCGGTGACCCCGTCGCATTTGCATATCAGCTGTACAGTAATGATAATGGACGCTGCAGTTGGGACCATACCGCCGTCCTCGAAGCAATACATCCCGGAAAATATTGGAACATTCACGAGTTCGGAAAGATTTCGGTAGACGAAGATCTTGTAACTCATTGGGAGAAAAGTAATATTTACAAGCATTCTTATTTACTTCCCAAATCAGACTATACAGAAATCCGTCAAACTCTAGACGACCTGCTTGACGGAAAATGATCTAACAGAACAATAATCACCGATAATAAAAAAGCTTTGTTAAAAAAACAAGGCTTTTTATTATTTTTTCAAGTAAAACACTTGACTTTTTTACTTTTTATTGTACAATTATATTGATCCCACTTTTATTAGGAGGTTATTATGAAAGACAAAACGGCAAATACCAACCAGCCGCGCAAATTCGGTATGCGCGACAAAATTGCTTATGCAGCCGGCGACCTCGGTTGTAATATGAGCTTTTCCCTCAAAGGTACAGTTCAAACCTTCTGGCTCGTGTATATGATGCTCGAAACAGGACTTCTCTCAGCACTCCTTCTCATCGTTCAGATCTGGGATGCTGTCAACGACCCTCTTATCGGTTCTCTTATCGACAGCGACAAGAAAAAGTACAAAATGGGTAAATTCAAGACCTATATTTTCGTAGGTGCTTGCGGACTTCTCGTAGGCGGCGCAGCCGTATTCCTTCCTGTACCGGTAGCTCCCGTTGCAGTTAAAGCGATTCTCTTCGTTGCAGGATACCTCGTTTGGGATGCTTTCTACACTATCGCCAACGTTCCTTATGGCTCTATGCTTTCCGTTGTTACGGAAGACGTCGGAGAAAGAGCACAGCTTTCTACATGGAGATCTATCGGATCTATGGTAGGAAACCTTCTTCCCAGCATTATTCTTCCTATGCTCATCTGGAAAAAGGTCACGTATGACGGAACTACAAACTTCCTTAACGAAATCGAAATTCCCGAGGGTTCGGAAGAACTCTTCAGCCCCGATAAATTCCACGCAAATCCCGTAACAGGCGAAGCTTATGCTGCAGGCGACAAGGTTTTGAGCCCTCTCACAGGAAATCAGCTTGAAATACTTCTCGGCGAAAGAGTTTTCTGGGCAGCGCTTATTATGGGTGTTATCGGATTTATTTCATTTATGATTATGCTGAAGCTCATCACCGTTCGTGTTGACGAAAATACAGTCAAGACAAACGAAAATACCGCAAAGTTCAATGTTATCAAAGCGTTTGGTAAATTTATGAAGAACCGTCCCGCAGTCGGCGCAACACTCGCCGCTATGGGTATGTTCCTCGGTATGAACGCCGCTACCACCGCAAATACCATTATGTTCGCTACTTATTTTAACAAAGCATCTATGTCCGGTCTTATTCAGATGATAGGCTTCTTGCCTATGCTTCTATTTATCCCCTTTATTACAAAGATCGTTAATAAATACGGCAAAAAGGAAGCTTCTGTTTTCGGCACGATAGTTTCTCTTATCGGCGGAACTATTATGCTCATATTCCCCACCATTAACGATGCGAATATCGCTCTTATCGTTTATCTCCTCGCACTTGTTATATACGGCGTAGGTATGGGTGTTTATACCTGCGTATCCTGGGCTATGATGGGTGACGCCATTGACTACAACGAATGGAAATTCGGTACACGTGAGGAAGGTACGGTTTATTCGCTTCACTCCTTCTTCCGTAAGCTCGCGCAGGGCGTTGGTCCGTCGGTAGTTCTCCTTATTATGGGCGCTCTCGGATACGTTTCCAAGTACGGTACTATCGGACAGTCTGCTCAGACAGCCCACAATATGTGTTGGCTCGTTGCGGGACTTTATATGTTCAGTGCTGTTCTTCAGTTTATAGGTCTTGCCATTATCTACAACCTTGACAAGAAGACTCTTAACAAAATGAATGCAGAGCTTGCTAAACGCCACACAGATAATGAAGAATAACGGTTAATAACTACGGCGTCCGACAACAAACGTCGGACGCCTTCTCTTAATAATGTTCAAATTTACAAGGAGAATTAAAATGAGACATATTTTTAATCTTAATGAAAATTGGCTTTTTGTCAAAGATACCGCAGATATAAACGCCGGAAACGGTGAGCAGATAAATATCCCTCACTCGTGGAACGCGCTTGACGGTCAGGACGGAGGAAACGATTACTTCCGCGGCTCTTGCCTCTACACAAAAACGATAAAGAAATCCGACATTCCCGAAGCGGAGCTCTATTATATCGAATTTTGCGGAACCAACTCCTCGGCAGACCTTTTTGTAAACGGAAACAAGCTTGCTCACCACGACGGCGGATATTCCACCTGGAGAGTAAATATTACCGACGCACTCAAGGACGAAAACGAGATCGCAGTTGTAGTTGATAACTCTGCAAACGACACAGTTTATCCTCAGATGGCTGACTTTACCTTCTACGGCGGTATTTACAGAAACGTAAACCTCGTTTGTGTAAGTAATTCGCACTTTGATCTTGACTATTACGGCAGTCCCGGCATCAAGGTCACACCCGAAATATGCGGCAACGATGCTAAAGTCAACGTTGAAGTTTATATTTCAAACCCGAAAGACAATCAGAATATACGCTACACAATTTACGACGCAAACGGCGAGGCTGTTGCGGGCGCTACCGGCACGTGGACAAATCAAACCTTCGATATAAAAGACGTCCATCTTTGGAACGGACGCAAGGATCCTTATCTCTATACCTGCGAGGCAGAGCTTCTCGACGGCGAAAATACCGTCGACAACGTAGCAACCCGCTTCGGATGCCGTACCTTCAAGATCGATCCCGACAACGGATTTATTCTTAACGGTGAGGAATACCCTCTCCGCGGTGTATCCAGACATCAGGATAGGTGGGGTGTAGGCAACGCGCTCCTTCCCGAGCATCACGCAGAAGATATTGATCTCATTATGGAGGTCGGTGCAACGACCATCCGTCTTGCGCACTATCAGCACGATCAGTATTTCTATGATCTTTGCGACGAAAAGGGTCTTGTTATCTGGGCTGAAATCCCGTATATATCAAAGCATATGCCGACAGGCCGCGAAAACACGATCTCTCAGATGAAAGAGCTCGTTACACAGAATTACAATCACCCGTCAATCGTAGTCTGGGGACTTTCCAACGAGATCTCTATCGGTGGATCGGACGACGATCTTCTTGAAAATCATCGGATTCTTAACGATCTCGTTCACGAAATGGATAAAACACGTCTTACAACGATCGCAGCCGTTTCGATGTGCAAAATGGACGATCCGTATCTTCAGATTCCCGACGTCGTTTCCTACAACCATTATTTCGGTTGGTACGGCGGAGATACGACAATGAACGGTCCGTGGTTTGATAAATTCCACGCTACTCATCCTACTATCCCGATCGGATGCTCCGAATACGGTTGTGAAGCGCTTAACTGGCATACGAGCGACCCGAAGCAGGGCGACTACACCGAAGAATATCAGGCATATTATCACGAAGAGCTTATCAAACAGCTTTTCACAAGAAAATATATGTGGGCAACCCACGTTTGGAATATGTTTGATTTCGGTGCCGACGCAAGAGCAGAGGGCGGCGAAAACGGTCAAAACCACAAGGGTCTTGTAACTATCGACAGAAAGTACAAGAAGGATGCATTCTACGCATACAAAGCTTGGCTTGTATCGCCCGAAGACGATCCCTTCGTTCACCTGTGCGGCAAGAGATACATCGACCGCGTTGAAGAGGTCACAAAGGTAACCGTTTACTCCAACCTTCCCGAAGTAGAGCTCTTCGTAAACGGAGAAAGTATCGGCAAAAAGACAGCAGAAGACCATTTCTTCTATTTTGACGTGAAAAATATCGGTGAAAGCACAGTTCTTGCGAAAGCAGGCGACCTTACCGACGAAGGAACTATCCGCAAGGTTGACGAGATGAATATGGACTACGTTCTCGTTGAAAAGGGCGCGGTTCTCAACTGGTTTGACATCAACGCTCCCGAGGGAAGATTCTCGCTCAATGACAAGATATCCGACATCATTGAATCAAAGCGCGGAAAGCTCTGGCTTATCAGTATGGGACTCAAGCTCAAAAAGAAGATGGACGCAAACAAGAAGGGCAAGAAGGGCGAAAAGAAATCAGGCGGATTTGACATTGACCTCAAGGGCAGCGGTGCAAGCGGAATTATGCAGATGCTCGGCGGATTCACCGTGCTTCGCCTTACAGGTATGATGGGAATGATGAACGTAAGCTTCACCAAGGAAGAGCTTCTCAAGATGAACAAAAAGCTCAACCGCATCAAGAAACCCAAGAAAAAGAACTGATTTTATTAAAATATACAAATTTGGAGGATAATTATGAAAAACAATGCTTTTTTCGGATTGGTAGCAGGAATTGCCGCAGGTGTCGTTGCAACGACCGCCGTTGATAAAATAGTTAAAGAAATAAAGGGTGACATCGGTGAACACCGCTTCACTTCTCCCGACTCAAACAACTTTGTAACACTTTCCTACGGTTCTTCCGAAACCGCAAAGGGACTCACTTACATCAAAGTAATCGCGTCTGCTGAAGGCACAGAAGACACCTGCAAGCTCGTGATACTCGCAAAGAAAAACGACGAGCTTTTCACAGGCGAATGGACGGACAACGAACATTTCAGCCTCGTTGTAGGAAAAGGCAAGCGCAGACAGTGCTGTGACGTAGATTTCATCGATGGTAAGATAACCGCTGTTTATTACACACAGAAAAAGGACTCGTGGAATATCACGGTCAATTCGTAAAATAATATTTTTTGATAACACACCTTTACAAAAAGGTGTGTTATTTTGCTTTAAACGTATATTTCTTTGCTCTGATTTGTATTTTTTTGTATTTGATATTGAAATATCATTTTGTATTTGATATAATTAGTCTATCATAAATTTGTGTTCACAAAGGAGATTTATAAAATGGTAAGACTCGGCGTTGTAGGTCTTGGTTCAAGAGGAAAAGGCTGGATAGCGGGTGTTCTTGTAAATATGGAAAACGTGACTATCACAGCTCTGTGCGACGTTTATATGGATCGTGTTGACGACTGCGCAAATATAGTCACAAACAAGCATCCCGATACTGAAATACTTAAAACAACAGATTACCGCGAGCTTATTGATGCAGACTGCGTAGATGCCGTTCTCTGCACCGCTGCCTGGGAGGCTCACGTGCCTGTTTCAATATATTCTATGCGCGCAGGCAAGCCTGTCGGCTGTGAGGTCGGCGGTGCATATTCTGTTGAAGACTGTTGGGACCTTGTTCGCACCTACGAAGAAACGGGAACGAAATTTATGTTCCTTGAAAACTGCTGCTACGGCAGACGTGAGCTTATGATACTCAATATGGTCGAGCGCGGATTTTTCGGCAAGGTCGTACACTGCGACGGAGGATATCACCACGATCTCCGCGAAGAAATATCCTTCGGCAAGGAAAACCGTCATTACCGCCTGCGCAATTATCTTTCGCGCAACTGCGAAAACTATCCGACGCACGAGCTTGGTCCTATTGCGAAGATACTCAACATCAACCACGGCAACCGTATGGTAAGCCTTACCTCAACTGCATCTCTTTCGGCAGGACTCAGCGAATATATAAAGAACAAAAAGCCTGACGATGAAGAGCTTAAAAACGCAAATTTCGCACAGGGTGACATGATAACGACTGTTATTAAATGCGCTCACGGAGAAACCATAACGCTTCAGCTCGATACGACTCTCCCGCGCTATTACACACGCGATTTCACTGTTCACGGAACACGCGCCCTCTATGAAGAGCGTACAGACTCTATCTTCGAAGACGGAAAGCACAACCACGACGATTGGAGCTGGACGAAAAACTTCGGAAACGCAAAAGAATACGCAAAAGAATACGAGCATCCCATTTGGAAGGACTATCTTGAAAACGGTCTTATCGGCGGTCACGGCGGTATGGACGGACTCGTAATGCACGCCTTTATCGACAGCCTTGAAAATGACAAGCCCTGCCCCATCGACGTTTACGATGCTGCCGCCTGGATGTCTGTAACCGCACTTTCGTCCATTTCGGTTTCTCTCGGCGGTGCGCCTGTTGAAGTACCCGACTTCACACGCGGTCAGTGGCTTCTCAGATAAAAAACTCTATTTAATAGCAAAAGCAGACGAAATTTCGTCTGCTCAATGTGCGAACAAAATAAAAAAGATTAACTGAGGGAAGGGAAAAACCATCTCAAACGCCGAAGTTTTTTCCCTTCCCTCAGACTCCCAACCCTTT
>SVSP01000003.1 GCA_015064255.1 Oscillospiraceae bacterium | reverse complement strand
AAATCTAATAATTAAGCCTCCGATAGGGGAAATCCTTGTCGGAGGCTTGTTGCATTATTTGAATTGCACCACCACAATAGTGGTGAGTAAGTGCGCACTTGCGGGTATACTGTATAAGCCTTCCTCCCGGAGGGAGCCTCTGTATGTAACGTTCGCCTTTCTGTTAAATCATTATAAAACAGTCCTTTAGAACCCGAAGCATTATGCCGTGGATTTTTGATTATTTATTTCTCCCAAACGCCTGCGGTCATAGGCGGAAGCACAGAGGCTTTTTCGCCGATGCCAAAGAGATTTGCAACAAGATTTTTTGTGTGCTTTTTATGCTCGTAAGGCTTGTCAGAACGGTTTACGATAATGCTTACAGCCTTTCCGCTGTTGTTAAAACGGCTGAATTCAAAGACACCGTCGGGCAGGTCTTCGCTGACAGAAAGATATCCGTCTTTGCAGATGTCGCTGCGGCGACGTATTTGTCCTATCTCGCGGTAGAACTCGGTAAGCTCCTTGTCCTCGCGTCCCCAAGGGAAGGTCACGCGGTTGAACGGATCGCCGAGCCCTTCAATTCCTGCTTCGTCACCGTAAAAAATACAGGGTACACCGGGCATAAACGCGAGAATAATATAGGCAAGTCGGATGAGAACAAGCGCCTTCTCACGCTCTTCGGGTGACATTGAAAACTCGGCTTTTTCGTCCATTGTGAGGTCGGGAACACCGACACCGAGAACGGTAAGTATTCTTTCTGTGTCGTGTGTGCCGAGGAAATTCATAAGACAGTCGCTGACACTCTTCGGGTAGCGCATATAAAGTCCTGCAGATGCGGAAAAGAGATTTTTTGAATCTCCTGTCGTGATAAAATCAATAATTCCCGTGCGCAGAGGATAATTCATTACAGAGTCGAGCTGTTTTCCTCTGAAATATTTGCGGCGGTCTGTGTATGCGATCTTTATCGAAGCATCCTCCCAGACCTCGCCGATTATGATAGATTCGGGGTCTGCATTTTTTGCCGATCTTCGCAGATCTTCAAGAAAAGGCTCGGAAAGCTCGTCCGCAACGTCAAGACGCCAGCCGTGTGTGCCCTTGTTCAGATATTTAGCGATAATGCCGTTTTTGCCGTTTATGTATTCATTGTATTCGGGATTTCTCGAATCTACGGCGGGCAGGATTTTTATATCCCACCAACAACGGTATTTGTCGGGATAATTTTTAAACGTGTACCACTTAAAATATTCGGAATCGGGGGAATTGTACGCGCCGAGAGCATCGTATCTGCCGCGGCGGTTGAAATATTTGCTGTCATCGCCCGTGTGGTTGAAAACTCCGTCGAGAATGATCCGTATTCCGCGTGATCTCGCTTCTTCTATAAGCAGATCGAGTGCCTCGTCGCCACCGAACATATCATCGACCTTTTCGTAGTCGCCCGTGTCATATTTGTGATTTGAGTATGCTTCGAATATGGGAGAAAGGTACAGACAGTTTACCCCGAGTGAAGCGAGATAGTCAAGCTTTGAGGCTATTCCGTAGAGTGTTCCGCCGAAGAACATATTGTTTGCGACTTCACCGCCCGGAATTTTCGCATACTGCGGCATATAGTTGTCCCAGTCTTCGTTCATTATTGCGTCCGAGCGAAGAGTAACGTCGCCGCCCTTAGCGAAACGGTCAACGAATATGTGATACATAACTCCGCCCTTTATCCATTCGGGGGTGGAGTAATTTTTTTCATAAACCGTAAGAACGTACGAGTCGTGATCGCAGTTTTCGGGCGTTATTTTCGGAGAATATGAGTATGGATCGCAAGAAAAGCGCAGTTTTCCAAACGCGCTGTCCGAAACTATGCTCCAGAAGAAGAGTCCGCTGTGCGCGCTTTGGCAAAGCTTTGTAAGCACGATGTCTATATAATATACTTCGCAATCTCCCGTGAGAGACCCCCACGCAAGAGGCGTGAAGGTCTTTTCTGCGGTGTCGTCGGCATACAGTTCAAAGACAGGCGATGATATTCCGAGCGCTCTGGGGACGGTAAGCTTTACGGTCAGAATATCGTCCTCGGGAAACGCGCCGAGAATGTCGGCGTGCTTTGTTTTCTTCGCACTTTTTGTGATTTTAACGAGTTTTTTCAGTTGGTCGGGTATCATAAAGTGTTTCCGTTTCGGTTTGTATTATTTAACGGGATTGTTCGCCTTTTTTATCGGCTTTATGTTCCAGATGTTGTCTGCGTAATCGCGTATCGAACGGTCAGCTGCGAATATTCCTGCGCTTGCCGTGTTCATAAGGGACATACGGTTCCAAAGAGTTCTGTCCGTATAGTCGCGGCAGATCTTTTCGTGAGTGTTGAAGTAGCTGTCAAAGTCTGCAAGGCACATATACGGGTCAGGAACTCCGGGACCTGTGAGCAGATAATTGAATATCATAGTGAAATCGTTACCGTTGAAGCCCTTCTTGAGCATATCAACCGCACGTCTTACTCTTTCGCTGTTGACGTAGTGCTCATAGGAACGGTACCCGCGCTTCCAGAGATCGTCAACCTCGGGTGTTGTAAGACCGAAGATATAAACGTTTTCGCCGCCGAGAGCTTCGTTTATTTCAACGTTTGCGCCGTCAAGAGTACCGATAGTGAGCGCACCGTTGTACATAAGCTTCATATTACCTGTGCCCGAAGCCTCTTTACCTGCAAGAGATATCTGTTCTGAAACCTCTGCGGAGGGGATGAGAACTTCTGCAAGAGAAACGTTATAATCCTCTGCAAAGAGAACTCTGATCTTTTCGCGGATCTTCGGATGCTTTTCAATTTCAGCGGAGAGCGAGCAGATAAGTCTGATAAGCTCTTTTGCCATATAGTATCCGGGCGCAGCTTTTGCACCGAAAATAAATGTCTGCGGGAGAATATCCTTGTCGGGATCTTCGAGAAGCTCGGAATAAAGCTCGATAATGCGGAGTGTGTTGAGAAGCTGACGCTTGTATTCGTGCATACGCTTGATCTGAACGTCGAAGAGAGTATCGGGGTCAAGAACTACTCCGTTACGAGCCTTGATATGCTCGGCAAAACGCACCTTGTTTGCGTGCTTTATCTTTCCGATCTGTTCGAGCACCGCGCTGTCATCTGCAAATTTTGCAAAATTTGCGATCTCTTCGGGATTTTTGCGGTATCCGTCGCCGATAGTTTCGGAAAGGAGATTTGCAAGTCCGGGGTTGGACGCGCAAAGCCATCTTCTGTGAGCAACGCCGTTTGTCACGTTAGTGAACTTTGCGGGCGTATAGTTGTAGAAATTAGAGAAAATAGTCTGTTTGAGAATATCCGAGTGAAGCTTTGAAACGCCGTTTACGGTATGAGAACCGATAACGCTGAGGTTTGCCATCTTTACTCTGCCGTGAGAGAGTATCGACATATCTGTAATGCGGTTCCAGTCGCCGGGATAAGTATTCCAAAGGTCTGCGCAGAAGCGGCGGTTGATTTCCGAAATTATCATATGTATTCTCGGGAGCTTGTATTTAAAGAGGTCTTCGTTCCATGTTTCAAGAGCTTCGGGGAGAACCGTATGGTTTGTATAGCTTACGGTACGTGTAACGATATCCCAAGCGTCTTCCCAAGAATATGAGTACGTATCGAGAAGTATTCTCATAAGCTCGGGGACTACGAGCGCGGGGTGGGTATCGTTGATGTGAATTGCGACCTTATCGGCGAAGTTTGCAAGATTTCCGTACGTTCTGAGGTGGTCTGCGATAATACTCTGAAGAGAAGCACAAACAAGGAAATACTGCTGGCTAAGGCGGAGAAGCTTTCCTTCCTCGTGGTTATCGGAAGGGTAGAGCACCTTAGAGATGATCTCTGCCTGAGTATTTTCTTCCATCGCTTTGATATAGTCACCCTGCGAGAAGAGGTTCATATTGAACTGACCGTTAGGGGATGTAGCTTTCCAAAGACGAAGACTGTTTACAGCCTCGCTGTCCGCGCCCGAAATGAGAAGGTCATAGGGGATAGCGTGAACCTCGGTATAGTCTGTGTGAATTATGTCGCACTTACCGTTGTTCCACGATTCGGTAACGCGTCCGCCGAAACGAACTGTACAAGCCTTGTCTGTACGGGGAACGAGCCACGACTCGCCTGTGGGCATCCAGGTATCGGGAAGCTCTATCTGTTCGCCGTCGAGTATTTTCTGGCGGAAAAGACCGTATTCGTAAAGGAGAGAAAATCCTGTTGCCGAATAATCGAGAGTTGTGAGAGCGTCCATAAAGCAAGCTGCAAGACGTCCGAGACCGCCGTTTCCGAGTGCGGCATCTGTTTCGTGGGCGTACAGCCATTCAAGGTCGTATCCGAGTTCCGAAAGTATCTGTCTGTACTCATTTTCTATACCGAGATTGCAAAGATTATTTTTAAGGCTCTTACCGATAAGGAATTCCATACATACGTAGTAGAGCTTCTTGCCCTGCTGTGCCGTAACGTTCTTCTTGAATTCTGTTCTTTTCTGTGCAAGAATATCTCTTATCGAAATAAGTGTTGCTTTGTAGATCTGATCTGCAGTTGCTTCTGCGGGTGTTGCTCCGAATACTCTCGAGAGCTTGTCGTTAAGGGCTGCCGAAAGTTCGGCTTTGGTAAAGTTTTGGGTGGTTTGTGTTTCTGTGTTTTTCATCTGGTTCTTTCTTTCTGTGGTTATTTTTGCTTTTTTTTGATTTATATTCTCGATTTGAGAAAAATATTAAAGGGTTTTTATAGCCTTGAATCGCTTGCGGAAATCCACAAGCGATTCGAAGTTTTTTGTGTTATTTTGTTTTGCAAAGAAAACTTTTTGAAAAAAGTTTTCTCTGCACTCTTTCAAAAACTTTTCTGAAAAGGGAAAGAGAAAAGTTAAAGGGTCTAGTTTGCGGTTTTCGCGTCAGCGAAAAGCCGAACTGCCGTCCTAAGAACCCGCCAAAGAACTTTTTGAAAAAAGTTCTTTGGAATCTCAAAAACTTTTCGTAAAAGGAAGTTTTATTCTTTTCGGTAAAGTTTTTGGAAGGTTTTCCTAAGTTATAATCCCGCGTACATAAGGAGATAAAGACGTGCGGATGCATTCCACGAGAAGTCTTTTTCAGCCGCATTTTTGACAAGTTTTTTCCATACGTTCTTGTTCTTGTAAAGCGCGAGAGTACGGTTTATGGCGTCAAGCATATCGTGTGCGTTGTAAGTACAGAAGGTGACGCCGTTGCCTTCAAGCGTTTCGGAATTAAACGGCTTGATAGTGTCGTAAAGTCCGCCTGTTTCGCGTACAATCGGAACGGTCGCATATCTTGAAGCGATCATCTGTGAAAGTCCGCAGGGCTCGCTCTTTGACGGCATAAGGAATATATCCGAGCCCGAATAGATCTTCTTGGAGAGTTCCTTGTTGAATTCGAAGAGTGCGCGTACTCGGCTCGGGTATTTTGCGGCAAGCTCGCAGAAATAATATTCGAATTCCTTTTCACCTGTTCCGAGAAGGACGAACTGCATATCCGAGTTGTCGAGAGCCTCTTCAAGAACGCATTTTACAAGGTCAAAGCCCTTGTGCGAAGCAAGACGTGATATCATAGACACGATAGGAGCATCGGTATCTGTGGGAAGACCAAGCATTTCCTGAAGGGCTGCCTTATTTTTTGCCTTGCCCGAGAATGTTCTGTAAGAAGCACTGAACTTGTTTTCAAGAGCCATAGGATTATAGTAATCGTAATCTATTCCGTTTACGATTCCCGAAAGCTTTTCTGCGTTAGCCATTATGATGTTTTCAAGACCGTGAGCGAAGAAAGCGTCCTTGATTTCGTCCGCATACTTTGCGCTTACCGTGGTAAGTCTGTCGCAGCAGACGATAGCACCCTTTGTTAAGTTGATACATCCGTCGTATTCGACGATAGAGAGATCGCTGTTATCTATTGCAAATACGTCGCCGAGAATATACTTGTCATATTTACCCTGATACTCGATGTTGTGTATCGTGTAAATTGTCTTCATTCCGGGATATTTGTAATAAAGCTTGTTGTATATTACGGTAAGTGCGCTCTGCCAGTCGTTTGCGTGAAGCACGTCGGGATAGAAATCTATTGCGGGGATCATATCCATAACTGCGCGAGAGAAGAACGCGTAACGTTCTCCGTCGTCGAAAAATCCGTAGAGTGCATCGCGGTTAAAGTAGCATTCGTTGTCAAGAAAATAATATATAACTCCGTCCTTTTCAAGGCTGTATATACCGCAGTACTGATTTCTCCAAGCGAGCTTGACGTTTATTTCGGCAACCTTAGTCATCTGTTCACGGTACTGTGCGCCTACTTTGGCATAGAGAGGCATTACAACGCGGATGTCGGTATCCGATGCTTCGCGAGCAAGCGCTGCGGGAAGCGAGCCGAGAACGTCGCCGAGACCGCCGGTTGCGGCAAATGGAAGTGCTTCCGCACCTACTATGAGAATTTTGGTGTTTTTATTTTTCATAATTGTTATAAAACCTTTGTTTTTAGTGTTGATTTATCAGAGTACCTTTTCTTTTTCTATACAGAAAGGAATAGAGGGGTGACCGGAAAGTGTTACGCCGTCGCGGATAAATACGCTCTTGTCGGTAATAACGCAGTTGAGATTTACACCTCTGCCGGTCTGTGTATCCTGGAAGAGAATAGAGTTCTTTACAACAGATCCCTTGCCGATCTTTACTCCGCGGAAGATTATCGAGTTTTCAACGTGACCTTCGATAACACAGCCGTCTGCGATCATAGAATTTTCAACCGATGAGCCGGGGAGATATTCTGTAGGCGTACTGTTTCTGACCTTTGTTACGATAGGTCTGTTCGGTACGTTAAAGAGTGCATCGCGAGTGGATTTTTCGTTAAGAAGGCTCATATTGCAAGCAAAATAATCCGCAATAGAGGTAATCTTTGCGTAATACCCGTCAAAACGGTAAACTCTGTAATTATGCTTTCCGATATTTCTTATAATAATATCCTTTGCAAAGTTGTCGTAATCTCGCACAATTGCTTCTGCGATAGTTCTCTGAAGATAAGAACGTGTAACTACCCAAATATTGATATTGATATCAACCTCGCCTGCGGGAATATTCTTTGGGTCGCGTATCATATCGATAAGCTCACCTTCGGGGCTTGAAACTACGATAGAGCTGTGCTTTGCCTTTTCGGGAGTGAGAGAAACTCTCTTGATTGCCATAGTAAGGTCAGCACCGCTTTTGATGTGAGAGTTCACAAGGTCGTTTATATTGATGTTGCATATACCGTCGCAGTCCGCGAGAACGATATAATCGTCGTTAGAACGGTTTATGAGCATAGAAATATTCTTGAGTGCGTTAAGGCGTGTGGAGTATATCTGCGACTCGTTTGACGAATAAGCCGTAATAAAGGGAGGAAGAAGCTTAAGTCCGCCGACTCTTCTTGCGAGGTCCCAATCCTTACCCGATCCGAGATGGTCCATAAGCGAGTGATAATTCGTCTGTGTAATTACGTTAACGTCGGATATGCCCGAGTTTGCGAAGTTTGACAGAGGAAAGTCTATAAGACGGTATCTGCACGCAAAGGGAACAGATGCAAGAGTTCTTGTGGTTGTAAGCTGAGGTATGTACTGATCGTGAAGATTGGCAAAAATAATTCCTGAAACCGACATATTAGTTTTCCTCCTTTGCAGAAAGTAATTCTTCAAGCTTTGACTGATTTACCATAAGACCGCTGTCTATAGTCATATTTTCGGGGATTTCAAGACCGCCGCCGATAACAGCGATGCCGTCAGCACTTTCTTTGGGAGCGCCGACCTTTGCGTTCTTTCCGATAGAAACACTGCTGTCTATTATCGAATATTCGACTACCGCACCTTCTGCGATGTCAACGTCGCGCATAATGACGCTGTCGCGTACAACAGCACCGGGAGCAATACGTACACCGCTGAAGATCACGGAATTTTCAACCGTTCCGTATATCTCGCAACCCTCTGTTATCAGCGAAGAAGAGAGAACTGCGCCCTTACCGATATACTGCGCGGGTTGTGCGGGCGTTCTCGAGAAGAATCTCCAGCTCTTGTCGTGAATATCGAACTTCGGGGGATTTCCGAGAAGATCCATATTTGCTTCCCAAAGGCTTGAAATAGTTCCGACGTCCTTCCAGTAGCCTTCAAAGGGATAAGCGTAAAGCTTTTCACCGCCCGAAAGCATAGAGGGAATGATGTTCTTACCGAAATCGTTTTCGGAATTCGGGTTAGCTTCATCGTCAACAAGATACTTTCTGAGCTTTTCGTATGTGAAAATATAGATACCCATCGATGCGTTCGTGCTCTTCGGATGCTTGGGCTTTTCTTCGAACTCAAATATTTCACCGTTATCTTTGGTGTTCATAATGCCGAAACGTGAAGCCTCTTCAAGCGGAACGTCGAGAACGGCGATAGTGCAGTCAGCTTCCTTTTCCTTATGGAAGTCGAGCATTGCGCTGTAATCCATCTTGTAAATGTGGTCGCCCGAAAGAATAAGAACGTATTTCGGATCGTATCTGTCAAGGAAGTTAAGGTTCTGATATATTGCGTTTGCGGTGCCCTTATACCAGTCGGCAGACTTGTTTCCCTGATAAGGAGGGAGAACCATTACACCGCCGACAGATCTGTCGAGGTCCCAAGGTTGACCGTTGCCGATGTATTCGTTAAGAACGAGAGGCTGATACTGCGTAAGAACTCCGACGGTATCGATGCCCGAGTTTACGCAGTTGGAAAGCGGGAAGTCAATTATCCTGTATTTTCCGCCGAAAAGAACAGCGGGCTTGGCTGTTTTCTCGGTAAGTGTGTAGAGACGGCTGCCCTGTCCTCCTGCAAGTAACATAGCTACGCATTCTTTGCTTTTGTACATACTCATTTTATATTAATACCTCCTCGGTAATTTTTACTGTGTATTTATTTGTTTTTTTCTTGATTTTACGGGAAGAAGCATAAGACCGCTGAGAGGCGCAAGCTTCAGATGAATGTTTTTAAAATCATCGGCACGTACTTTGCCGTGACTCGATATGCCCGTGCCGCCGAGATCCTTGTCATCTGTCGAGAATGCTACGCGGTAATACTGTTTATCTACGGATATCGCAAGATCGCTTATCTCTGCCGCGGAGAAGTTCATGACGGCGATAAGCTCATTCCCCGACTTGTCAAATCTTCTGAAGGCAACGAGATTTTCTTCGCGCATATCGGGGTATATCCAATCAAATCCCGCCCACGAGAAATCGACCTCCCAAAGCTCGGGTGTTCTCAGATAGAAATTGTTGAGCTTTGACGTGAATTTGCGCAGAGTCGAATGTGTTTCGTAGTCAAGCATAAACCATTCGAGCTGTGTAGCAAAGTCCCATTCGCGGAACTGACCGTATTCGCATCCCATAAAGAGCATCTTTTTGCCCGGATGAGCCATCTGATATGCGAGGAAAAGACGTATTCCCGCAAATTTCTGCTCGTAGCTTCCGTACATTTTGTCGATAAGCGATTTTTTTCCGTGAACGACCTCGTCGTGAGAAACCGTAAGAATATAGTTCTCGGAGAATGCGTAGCAGAGAGAAAAGGTCAGCTTGTCGTGAATGCTTTTGCGGAAGAAGGGGTCACACTGCACATAATCGAACATATCGTTCGACCAACCCATATTCCACTTGAAATTAAAACCGAGTCCGCCCTCGTGTACGGGCTTCGTGACCTTGCCGAAGGCAGTGGATTCTTCGGCTATCATAAGTATATCGGGAAATTCCGTAAATATCGTTTTGTTAAGCTTTCTGAAAAATGCCTGCGATTCGAGATTTTCGTTCGTGCCGTAGACGTTCGGTATCCATTCGCCCGGCTCTCTCGCATAATCGAGGTAGAGCATAGAGGCAACGGCATCAACGCGCAGACCGTCAATGTGAAATTCTCTCAGCCAATACATCGCGCTTGAAACGAGGAAGCACTGAACCTCGTTTCTGCCGACGTCAAAGCAGCGTGTTCCCCATTCCTTATGCTCCATACGGTCGGAGCCTTGATATTCATAAAGGGGAGAACCGTCAAAATCGCGCAGACCGTGTTCGTCCTTCGGAAAATGCGCGGGTACCCAGTCGAGAATGACACCTATTCCATTTGTATGCAGCTTGTTTATAAAATATTTAAAATCCTCGGGAGCTCCGAAGCGTGACGTCGGTGCGAAATATCCCGTTACCTGATAACCCCACGAAGCATAGTAAGGAAATTCGGTTACAGGAAGAAGCTCGACGTGAGTATATCCCATTTCCTTGACGTAAGGAACGAGCATATCGGCTATTTCTCTGTACGAAAAATACCCCTCATCCTCCTCGTTGTCCGGTTCTTTTTTTCGCCACGAAGCGAGATGCATTTCGTAAATATTAAGCGGGACGTCCCAATGTCCGCCGCGTATAGCCTTTTTTCTGTGTCTGAACCAGGAAGCATCCCGCCAGTCAAAAGAATTTTCGGTGTGTATAAGCGACGCGGTTTTAAGACCTGTTTCACTGTACGTGGCGTATGGATCGGCTTTGTAATGCTCACCGGCTTTGGAGATCACAGCGTATTTGTAGGGTGTGTTTTCAAGAGAGTCTTCCGTTTGAAGGAAAAATTCCCAAACACCCATTTCGGTGATTCTTTTCATAGGAGATGTCTTTTCCCAATTATTGAAATCTCCGACTACGTATATCTCGTGTGCGGCAGGCGCCCAAGTTCTGAAGATGTACCCGATATTTTTGCCGTTCTCGATCACTCTGTGAACGCCGAGATATTCATAGGCACTGTAATTTGTGCCCTGATGAAAATAATAATGCGCGAGGTCTTCTTCGGGCAGGTTTATGCTCTCTTTTTGAATGTTCTTAGCTGTTTTTCTACTCATAGTTGACCTCCCCCGCAAGAAATCGCGCGAAATGATAATAAATTTTCTTATAGTATAACACACATACTTTAACAATTCAATAGTTATACTGAATTTTCTACGAAAATGCCATCTTTTTTTGCGAAATATGTCGATGTTTGATGTGATTTTGTACAATTCAAAGCGGACTTTTTTGGTTAATATTTCATATCGGCATTTATGTGAATAAATAACACATTTTCCGACAGTCTTTTGTGAACAAAAAATGGTTATAAAGTAACAATTATCACATACGGTACAATCGGCTTGACATGCAGGTGATTGTGTGCTATTATGACTATGGAGAGGTTTAAATAAAACTTTTCCGATATGATGTGATAAGGAGGACGAAATGACCGATAAGAAGCGATATACCGCGTATTTTATCTCTGCCGCGATGCTTGTACTTGCGGTTTGCGTGTTTGCAGTGCTGATTTTTTCTGACGGCAAATATGATACAAGCGGTAATTATTATACGGAAAAAACAGATGCTATGCAGTTCGGCGGTTTTTCGTCGGATGCCGTTATCTCAGAATCGGAAGAAAGTGAAGAACGCGTAGTTTTCACGTCCAATTCCGAAAAGAAAAGCAGCTCCTCTCTTTACGATATCATCCTTGACGGACTTCGAAACGTAAAAGCTGAAATAAATTTTGAGGAGCTTGATATCTCCTTCACCAAAGACGACCTTAATAAAGTATTTACAAGAGTTCTTAATACAAACCCCGAGCTTTTTTACGTAAAATCGGTGTATACATACTATTCGGACGGCGAAAAGATACTCCGTGTAGTTCCTCAGTACACGGCGACCGGTGATGCCCTCGAAGCACAAAGACGGGAATACGAAAAGTATATTTCGGAGATTCTCGTCAAGGTAAACAGCGAGTGGAGCGATCTTGAAAAGGTGCTTTTTATACACGATTACATCGTAAAGAATTTCAGATACGACCCCGATTTTACGACCTTTACAGAGAACACCGTATATGATGCTTACAGATTTCTGAAAACCAAAGTCGGCGTATGTCAGGCTTATACGCTGCTTGCAATAGAGCTTTTCAACCGACTTGATATAAATTCGGGCTCGGTTGCAAGCGTTCCTATGAATCATGTTTGGAACTGCGTCGAGATAAACGGAAAATGGTATCATCTCGATATAACATGGGACGATGCTGTGGCACAGGGTAATTTTGACCGCTTTGACGACGTTTTATATGCTAATTTCCTTTGCGGAAACGGTGCGATCGAAGCAACCGGGCATTACGAATGGGAATCCGAGCTTGTTTTTGACGACGGATACGATAATTTCTTCGTAAAAGAACTCGGTCTGTGCGTTGATATTTCTCCTCTCGGCAAAGAATGGTATATTCTTGTAAAAAACACAGAGGCACGTGTAAGCGGTCTTGAACTCAGTAAGATAGATTTTTTAAATAACACATATGAACGGCTCGAGGTTATCCCTGCAGTGTGGTTTATGTGGGGAGATACCGCAAGCTATTATATCGACACTTACGCGGGACTCGGAAGCTATGCAGAAACTCTCGTGATAAGCACAGCCGATACTCTTTACGCGTATGACCCGATGACGGCAGAGCTTACAGAGCTTAAAAAATATACGTATGCAGACGGATACATTTACGGAATGAGAATAAACGACGGAAAAGCGACCTTCCGCGTTACAAAGGTTCCGAAATTTGCGGAAAACGATAAATACGTTACGGTAGCTCTTTCCGATATAAAGTTCAAGATCGAAATATCGTATGAAAACGTGCTTGGCGAAGAACTTGCCCCGAAATATACGGCAGAGCACGGCTGGGGAACCGATTTTTCGATTGTTTTCCCGTCGATAGAAGGCTATACTTCAAGCGAAACGGGTATATCGGGCAAGGTTGCGATAGGCGGGATCAGCCATAAAGTGATTTACGAAATACACCGCAAGCTTACCGTAAATTATCTCTACGAAAACGGCGAAACAGCTCACGAAAGCTACGTGGACGAATTTGCTTCGGTCGGAAAAGAGTATATTATAACCTCTCCGACTGTCGCGGGACACATTCCCGATACAAAAGAAGTTGTACTCGTTATGACAGATGAAGATATTGTTATAAACGTAATATACACATCGACTCTGTATAGCATAAAGATAAATTATGTCTATGCTGACGGAACGGAAGCGGCTGAATCCTACGAGCTTTCGGACCTTGTATATATGGCAGGATATTCGGTGGTATCTCCTGTGATAAAGGGCTATGCCGCGGACCTTCTTTCGATAGAGGGAAACATTACCGAAAATATCGAAATAAATGTAATATATACCCCGATAATCTGTAAAATAAGGGTGGAATATGTATATTCGGACGGAAATTTGATAAGTTTTACAGAAGAGGAGATTCCTTTCGGAACACTCTGCGAGATAGCTTCTCCCAAGATAGAGGGATATGCTCCCGATGTTGAAACGATCTCTGTTACCGCGGATGAAGCAGACATCCTTATCAAGGTTACGTACACAGTAAAAAAATACACTCTCACGATAAAATATGTCCATACGAACGGCGAGGCGGTTTGTGAGCCGTACGTGATGGAAAATATGGACTATATGGCAGAGTACAGCGTGCCTTCTCCGCTTGTTGAAAGCTATACTCCGTCGATAGAAACGGTCAGCGGAAATATTACGGACAACACCGAAATAACGGTCATCTACCATCTTGGAAAATATACCGTAAGGTTTATGAGCGATGGCGTGGAGTTCTATTCTTTCGAGCTTGACTACGGAAGTGTTATCGAGCTTCCGATGAGTATTCCCGTAAAAATAGCGACAAAGCAGTATTACTACGTATTTCTCGGCTGGAACGGATATTATGAAAATATAACGGTTTCGGGAGAGATGGTATTTGAAGCATCTTTTGAGGAAAACGTAAGAAGCTATATCGTTATTTTCAGAAATTACGATGGAAGTGTGCTCTATACCGATGAGGTAGAATATGGCGCTTTTGCAGAGTACAAGGGCAAAATTCCCGAACACGATCACGAAGAGGGGAAGACGTGTACCTTTGTGGGTTGGGATAAGAGTACGGAATTTATAGAAGCCGATACCGAGTTCACCGCCGTTTACAGCGACGGAATACCGATATATACCGTGAATTTTTATGATTGGGACGGTACGCTTATAAGTACGCAGAGTGTTCTCCACGGCGACGATGCAAGCCTGCCGAAGGCACCGGTCAGAGCGTCCGATAATACCTATAACTATATTTTCGAGTCTTGGGACGGGAATTACAAAAAGGTGAAAACGGATACAGATATCACCGCAAAGTACAAGGCTGAATATATTGAATACCGCATAACGTTCAAAAATTATGACGGAAGTGTAACAGAAGAACTGATTCTTCATTACGGTGACAGTATAAAGCCGTCGATGATGCCCGCTCACGAGGGAACCGAGCTTTACGAATATACTTTCAGCACTTGGTCGCCCGCGCTTCCCGAAACTGTTACCGGAAACGCAGAATTTACCGCGCAGTTTGCCGAAAAATACAGATTTACTTACTATGCGCAGGATCTTATAGATGCCGTTGCTAAGATAGGCAGTACCCGAACTGTTGAAGAAAGATTCAAAGCAATATCCGAGGCGTACAAAATAAGAGAAGACATCTATCTGGAAGACCCCGATATTGCCGATGCGCTTGAAACGCTTGAAAACGAGATCGAAAAATACAACTCGGAAGCGGCAAAGGTGAATGAGGGATTTGTAAAAGCGGTTGAAACAACGTCGGCACTCAGCTCCTTTAACACAGCCTACCTTGCGTTTTTCGCGCTTCTTTGGACTGTGCTGAAAAAGCTTCTCGAAAGAGTGTAAAAGAGGTGTGATGTTATGAATTTTATAAAGAAAAACAAGAAAATAATTATAATATCCGCGTCTGTTGTCGCTGTGCTTGTTTTAGCGACAGTTATCGGTATTTTAATAGCGAGATCAGTCGCTGATAAACCTAAAAGCACGCTCGAAAAAATAGCCGAGATAACGTCAGGATTTGAGGCGCACAGCTACGGTTGCAATATAAAATATGTAACTGACGAGGTAACGCTGAAAGGTGAGTACACTCTCACGGTAGAAATCGACTTGGACGGTCAAAAGAGCGCGGCGCTTACGTATAAGTACGATAAGCTGAACGCAATCGGAGAGTCTGACGATTTCATTTCGGAAATTTCGGGAACGCTCTATGCAAAGGACGAAAACGAGATCGGTCAGCTTAAGGATTCTGCAATCGTTTGGGAGAGCGGAGTCGTGCCGAGTGATATTTCACCTATTAAGATCAGCGAGGATATTTTTGAGAGCTTTGATACCAAAAACGAGGACGGAGTCCTCACACTCGAGGGTACTCTCAAAAAAGGTGTTTTAGAGGGAATAAGCGATGCAAGACTGACGGTCGAATGCGCCGAAAAGGACACGAGGATGATTTTGATCACTCTTGAATACACAGACGAGTATGGCGCAAGGGTGCGCGCGGTGTATAGTTACTTTGTTGAAAATTTATGGGGAAATAAATAATGATAAAGACACGGTTGAAAAGATTTTTCGACTGTGTCTTTTGCATTAAAAGGCATTGAAAAGGCTTGTAAATCAAAATGTATAAAAAATGTTTAAAAAAAACACATAAAAAACCTGATAATAATGGAAATTTTCTCTTTACAATCTTGAAAATTTGTGATATACTTTGATGTGTAAAAGTGTAAATTTTAACGGGCAGACCGGAGGTTGAATCAAATGACATATAACGAACTTTACAAACTTCTCGAAACACACGGACAGACACATCTTCTTAAGTATTGGGACGAGCTTGGCGACGAATCCAAAGCAAGCCTCGCAAAGCAAATCGAAAATATCGATTGGAAGCTTCTCGATATTCTTAAGAACAGAAGCGAGATCGAAAACCGCGGAGAACTCGCTCCCCTCGGCGCACTTGAGATCGATGAGATCGAAGCACGCAAGGAAGAGTTCGAAAAGGTTGGTATCGAAGCTATAAAGGCAGGTAAGGTTTGCGCAGTTCTTCTCGCAGGCGGACAGGGAACACGTCTTGGAAGCGACAAGCCCAAGGGAATGTATAATATCGGTATTACACGTCCTCTCTATATTTTTGAATGTCTTATCAATAATATGCTTGACGTTGTTAAGCAGGCAGGCGCTTGGATGCCTCTTTGCATTATGACGAGCGAAAAGAACAACGACGACACAGTTAAGTTCTTCGAAGAAATGAACTACTTCGGATACAATAAGGACTACGTAAACTTCTTCATTCAGGAAATGGCTCCTTCCGTTGACTATAACGGAAAGATCTATATGGAAGCCAAGGACAGAATTTCCCTTTCTCCTAACGGAAACGGCGGCTGGTTCACTTCTCTTGAAAAAGCGGGTCTTGTTGAAAAGCTCGAAAAGCAGGGCGTTGAATGGCTGACAATTTTCGCGGTCGATAACGTTCTTCAGAGAATCAACTCTCCTGCGTTCGTAGGTGCAACTATCGCATCCGGACGTCAGAGTGGCGCAAAGGTAGTACGTAAGGCTGAGCCGATGGAAAAGATCGGTGTTCTTTGCCTTGAAGATAACAAGCCCTCTATCGTTGAATACTACGAAATTACCGATGATATGATCAATCTCCGCGATGAGCGCGGCGAGCTTCTTTACAGCTTCGGTGTAATTCTTAACTATATGTTCAATATAGAGATCCTTAAGGCGAATATGAATAAGAGAATGCCTCTCCATATCGTTGAAAAGAAGATCCCTTATATCGATGAAAACGCTGAGCTCGTAAAGCCCGAGGCTCCTAACGGATATAAGTTCGAAACACTTATCCTTGATATGGTTCATATGGTTGACTCCTGCCTCTCCTTTGAGGTTGACAGAAAGAAGGAGTTCGCTCCTATCAAGAATAAAGAAGGCGTTGACTCTGTTGAAAGCGCAAGAGAGCTTCTGAAGCTTAACGGAGTAGAGCTCTGATAAACTTATACTGAATAATGATTTTGTCGGACATTTCGTTTTTTGTGTGAAATGTCCGGCAAAGTTAAAATAAGGCTGTAAAAGCGCAGCTTGACCTGCTTTAAGCGGAATTTGTGCGAAAGGGTGGTCTGAAAAATGGCTGAAACCATTTATACGATACCGATAAACGAAGAATTTGAAAAGCGTATGGAGAAGGGCGATACCTGTTGCCCTCTATGTAATCTTTATAAAAAGCTTGAGAACGACGAGCTTTCTCTTATACTTGGAGCTTCGATGATGGAGCCTGATGTAAGAATCAAAACTAACCGACTCGGATTTTGCCCGACGCATTTTGAAAAAATGCTTACGAACGGCAAGCGTCTTCCTCTTGCACTTATGCTCGAAAGCCATCTGAATGAGCTTTATGAGGACGTTGCGGGCAGACGCTCTGCTCCCGAAAAGACGGTTGCCCGTATAAGCTCGCTCAAGGAGACCTGCTACGTTTGCGAAAGAGTGGGCGGAAATTTCGCAAGACTCGTTTCAAACGTGGTGTATATGTGGGAAACGGATTCGGCTTTCAGAGAAAAATTTGAAGCACAGAAATATTTCTGTCTGAATCACTATGCCGATATGCTTGCCTGCGGAAAAAAAGAAATGGTAAAGAAAACCTTTAAGGAATTTGCAGAGTCTGCCGGCAACATCGTGAACAAGAACCTCGAGGAGCTTTGCGCGGACGTTAGCTGGTTCTGCAAAAAATACGATTACCGCTATGAAGAAGAGCCGTGGGGCAACGCGAAGGATTCACCCGAGCGTGCAATCAAATTCCTTGACGGAGATTAAACGGCAGAAGCAGCAACGCTACGGCTTTGTAAAATAAAAACAGAAAGGACGGCCATAATACTATGACTGAACAAATCAAAGAAATCGGTCTTCGACTTGCGACACTTCGCGACGTTTGCGATATGACGCCCGCCACAATGGCAGAGCGGCTCGGAGTTCCGGTTGAAAAGTATATTGCGTATGAGAACGGAGAACTTGATTTTTCATTCAGTTTTTTGTATAACTGCGCCGAAGTACTCGGTGTCGATATACTTGACCTTATGAGCGGCGAATCGCCTAAGCTTTCGGTTTGCTCTATGGTCAAAAAAGGACAGGGCTTTGCGGTCACGAGAAATAAAGCGTATGACTATAAGCACCTTGCCTTTACATTCAGAAATAAAAAAGCAGAACCTTTTCTCGTAACAGTAGAACCCAGAGATGAGCTTCCTGCACTCAATGCACACGAGGGACAGGAATTTAATTATATTATCGAGGGAAGAATGCTCTTTAAGATAGGTGAAATCACCTATGAGCTTGAAGAAGGCGACAGCGTTTATTTTGATTCGGGAGTGCCTCACGCTCAAAATGCTCTCGACGGAAAGCCTGCGCGTTTTCTCGCGATAGTTATGAAATAAGGTCCTAAAACCGTAATTTGAAAGGATCTAAATTAGCAATGCCAATATACGAAAGATTTATAGGAAAACACAGAGACGATTACAAAACGTTTGAGGAGCTTCGCTCTTCGATAAAATTTATATATAACGATGACTTCAACTTTGCGTATGACGTTATCGATGTTCTTGCAAAGGAGCATCCCGATAAGACAGCACTTGTATGGCTCGGAGCTGACGGACGCGAAAAGGTATTCACCTTTGCCGACGTTGCAAGAGAATCTGATAGAGCAGCAAAGTATTTCACCTCGCTCGGGATAAAAAAGGGCGACAGCGTGCTTCTGATACTCCGCCGCCACTATCTGTTCTGGTTCTGCATACTCGGTCTGCATAAGATCGGCGCAATAACAGTTCAGGCAACCGATATGCTTATGGCAAAGGACTATATTTACCGCTGCAATAAAGCCGAGATAAAGGCTGCCGTTATCACAGACCACGGCGACTGCACAAAATATTATGATGAGGGTGAAGGTCAGTATAATACTGTAGAGCATAAGCTCGTTATCGGCCATAAGGACGCAGGCGAAGGCTGGATAGACTTTGAAAAAGAGTTTGAAGCAACCGATCCTACGGGCTGGACACGCCCTACGGGCGAGGACGCTGTAAAGGCAACCGACGTTATGCTTTACTCATTCTCGTCAGGAACAACAAGCTATCCGAAGATGGTAGCTCACGATTTCAGATACCCTCTCGGACACATTATGACAGGCGTTTTCTGGCACAGAGTTGTAGACGGCGGACTTCATTTTACCGTTTCGGATACGGGCTGGCTTAAATCGCTTTGGGGTAAGATGTACGGTCAGTGGTTTGGCGAAAGCGCAATAATGGTATATGACTTTGATAAGTTCAACGGCGCGGATATCCTCGCGGTTATTGAAAAATATAAAGTTACAACATTCTGTGTTCCGCCAACAATGTACAGATTTATTCTTCAGAATGACGTAACGAAGTATGATCTTTCTTCTATCGTACACTGCTGTACGGCAGGTGAGGCGCTTAACCCCGAAATATACAACTCTTGGAAAGAACAGACAGGACTTGATATATACGAAGGATTCGGTCAGACAGAAACTACGGTAGCAATAGGTACCTTCTATCCGTATATGAAGCCGATGCTTGGTGCTATCGGTAGATCTGCACCTCATATAGACGTTCATATTATCGACCTTGACGGAGAGGATTGTTCAGTTGGTCAGGTCGGCGAGATCTGTATAAAGACAGAGTATGAAACGCGTCCCGTCGGTGTTTGCCATAGCTATAACAGAAGCGTAGAGGATACAGAGGCAGTTTATTACGGTGGATTCTTCCATACGGGAGATACGGCATATAAGGACGAAACAGGATATATCCATTACGTCGGAAGAAATGACGATATTATCAAATCTTCGGGATACAGAATCGGTCCGTTTGAAATTGAAAGCGTGCTTATCGAACACCCTGCGGTACTTGAGGTCGCTGTAACAGGCGTTCCCGATCCGGTAAGAGGCTTTAACGTAAAGGCTACTATCGTTCTTCAGAAGGGTTACGAAGGCACAGACGAGCTTGTACGAGAGCTTCAGAACTACGTTAAGAAGAACACAGCTCCCTATAAGTATCCGAGAGTTATCGAATTTGTCGAGGCGCTTCCGAAAACCACAAGCGGAAAGGTTCGCCGTGCCGAGATAAGACAGAGAGATATGGAAAAATATCTTAAAGCACAGCAGAACGACTAAACTTATATATTTTACATAACTGTAAAAAGAAAGGCGGAAAATTTTATGGAATATTCAATACAGATGTACTCACTCAGAGATATAACTGCTAAAGATATGGATTTGGCACTTGCAACAGTTGCTAAGATCGGATATAAGTACGTTGAGTTCGCAGGATTTTTCGGTCACAGCGCAGATGAGATAAACGCTATGCTCGATAAGTACGGACTTAAAATTTCGGGAACACATTCTTCGTGGACAGACCTCAGAGATAACTTTGAAGAAACTCTTGCGTACCATAAGGCGATCGGAAATAAAAACTATATCGTTCCCGGTGCAGACCTTTCCACACAGGAAAAGCTTGATGAATTTATAACGGTTATGAATGAAGCACAGGTAAAGCTTGCCAAAGAAGGCATTACACTCGGATATCATAACCATTCTCACGAGTTTATTCCTACGTCTTACGGCAAGATAATCCACGACGAGCTTGCAAGCCGTACGACTCTTATGTTCGAGATCGATACTTACTGGGCGTATAACGCTAAGAGAGATCCGGTGGAGCTTCTTGAAAAGTACAAGGACAGAATGAACTGCATACACATCAAGGACGGTCTCAGTAACGGCGAGGGTAAGCCTCTCGGTATGGGAACTGCTCCCGTTGATGCTGTTTACGCAAAAGCGCAGGAGCTTGGCTTTATGATGGTAGTTGAGAGCGAAACTCTCACTCCTTCGGGAAGCGAAGAAGCTCGTATATGCTTTGAATACCTTAAGACTCTCGAAAAATAAAAAGCGTACTCGAGTATGCGGAAAGAAGGTATAAATATGCTTATTTCAACTCAGACACATAGACTTACTTCGGTTTTCGGACCTAAAGAAGCACTCAGAATTATTAAGGAAGCGGGCTTTGACTGCGCCGATTTCAGCTTTTTCGATACTATGGATACGGTAAGACTCGGAGAAAACGCCGTTGAGTTTGCAAAGGACCTCAGAGCTTATGCCGATTCTATCGGAATGACATACAATCAGGCTCACGCACCTTTCGTTTTCTCTTCCGATAAGAGCGCAAACTACAAAACAGAGATCGTTCCGATAATTATAAAAACAATAGAATTATGCGAAATTCTCGGCGTTGATACACTTATTGTACATCCTCTTCACTATATTCCGTATAGGGATAATAAAGAAAAGCTTCACGATATCAATATGGAATACTATAATATTCTTCGTCCTTACGCAGAAAAAGCAGGCGTAAGAATATGTCTTGAAAATATGTTCCAGTGTTATCCGAGAACAAAGAAGATCATTCCTTCGGTCTGCTGCTTCGACGGCGGATTTACCGAATATTTCGACGAGCTTAACAGCGACGTTTTCACTTGCTGCCTTGATATCGGTCATTGCGGTCTTGTGGGAACAGACCCTCAGGATGCTATAAGAATTCTCGGTCACGACCGTCTCGGCGCGCTTCACGTACACGATAACGATTTTATTTCGGATAAGCATATTGCTATCGGTATGGGAAGCATAGATTGGGATGCAGTAGCAAAGGCTTTTGCCGATATCGATTACAAGGGTGTTTTCACGCTTGAATCGGATAACGCTTTTTCGGGTATTCAGAAAGAATTTATGCCCGAAATGGCAAAATATATGTACAGAGTGGCAAAACGTGTTGTAGATAAGATCGAAGAATACAAAAAAGCCGCAAAGTAATTATTTACATTTACCGTACGGTATAAAATCGGTAAGGTAACATAGAATATTTCCGGGAATAAAATCCCGAAAGGATAGAGAATTATGCCAAAAAAGAAGACGGTAAACGGTAGCGACGATCTTGTAAATAAAGCTCCCGTGCCAAAGAAAAAAGCTTCGATTTCAGAAGACAAAAAAGAAATATTTACACGTAAGGATAACGTTATCGAAAAGGTATCCTTCGGAAGCGATGAAACTTCATTGTCGGCGTATAACTCGCAGGGAAGTGATAATTCGCTCGGATTTGATATACCGGTCGATAAGCTGTCTTTGCAGAAAGACGGCGAGGAAGTTCGGGTAAAAGAAGTCGTAAAGCATAAGGTGCGTTATGACCGCGGCTCGGGCGTAAGAAGTCTTTTGTTTACGGTAAGTTATCTTGTTGTTGTCTTAATTCTTGCTATGGTTCTTGCGCATTATATCATTACACGTGCAAACGATGCGTTTGCATTTGTAAAAGACGACGTAACGGTAGAAATTACGATCGACGATACGAATATGTCGCTTGAAGCACTTGCAGACCTGCTTTATGAAAAAGGAGCGATAAATTATCCGGGATTTTTCCAGCTTTACGTTAAGCTCAAAAATGAAGGAGAATTTGTTCTGAAAGAGGGAACGCATACCTTTTCGTCGAATAATAACTATGACGTAATACTGTCAAATCTTAATCCTGTGCCTCCGAGAGAAACGGTAGTAATAACGATTCCCGAAGGCTTTACGACGGACGACGTGATCGATCTTTTCCTGTCTAAGGGAATAGGAACAAGGGAAGGCTTTGTTGATGCCATAAATAATGCAGAGCTTAATTACTGGTTCCTTGAACCGCTTGAAGATACTGTCAGTGAAGAAAGATTTTACCGTCTTGACGGGTATCTCTACCCCGATACCTACTATTTCTATACGACGAGCAGCGAGGTTTCGGTGCTGAAGAAGATACTCAACAACTTCGGTAAAAAGTTCAATGAGGCATATGCAGACAGATGCAGGGAGCTCGGTATCACAATAGACGAGGCACTCATACTTGCATCGATAATTCAGTGCGAAGCAAAGTATGCCGCAGATTATGAGTTCGTTTCGGCGGTCCTGCATAACAGACTTAAGAGCAGAGATTTCGTGCGCTTCGACTGTGACGCGACTCTTCAGTACTATTTCAGACATTTTGAGGGAGAAAGACATCCCGAGCTTACGGCAGAGGACCTCCTTGTTGACTCTCTGTATAATACGCGTAAAGGAAATCATTTCTTCACACCAGGACCGATATGTAATCCGTCGCTTACGGCGATAAAGGCTGCACTTTATCCGAGTGACCGTAATTTCTATTATTTCATTAATAAGACAAACGGATATAACGTTTACGCAACTACGTATGCCCAGCATTTGAAGTACGTTTCGATGACTCCCGAAGAGCTTTTGAGGGTGGATCAGGGACTCTACGGCGGAGATAATGAAGGCTGATCGTAAAAGAAAAAATCAATAAAGACCGCTTCTTGCCTTTGTTTTGGGTATGAGGCGGTCTTTGGTCTTAAAATAAATCGAAATATATGGGAAAAATATTAAAATTGTCGTATTTTGCAGAAAACATAATTAAATTTATTTGCACTTACTATTGTAATTTTTAAGATAATATGGTAATATTAATATGTATAGTTATGTCATACAGTAAGATTTAAAAATATGACGGCAAAGGAGAAAACAGACAGATGAGCATTTGGGAAGCGATTTTTTACGGTATAATACAGGGGCTTACAGAGTTCTTACCTGTGTCAAGCTCGGGACATCTTGCTATGCTTCAGAATATACTTGGATTTGGCGAGGAAATGGATGCGGTGGCTTTTAACGTGCTTCTCCATCTCGGAACTCTTATCGCGGTATTTGCCGTTTACTATAAAGATATTTTCGGACTTGTAAAATCGTTTTTTTCGCTTTGCGGAAAACTTTTTCATAAGAATTTCAAGCTTAGTGAATATACCTTGCACGAAAAGCTCGTTATTTACATAATAATCGGAACACTTCCGCTTGTTCCTATGATTTTGATAGAAGATTATCTCGATATGGTTTCATCATATCTTGTAATAATCGGAGCGCTTCTTATTTTCAACGGACTTGTTCTTATGATCTCGGATAAACTTTCAAGAGGAAACAGAACTCTTGATGAAATAAAGCCGAAAAACGCACTTCTGATAGGACTTTGTCAGGCGGTAGCACTTCTGCCGGGAATATCGCGCTCGGGCTCGACTATAACAGGCGGTCTTCTTAACGGACTTGAAAGACCCGATGCGGTAAGATTTTCGTTTTTGCTTTCGATTCCCGCAATACTCGGTGCATCGATTTTGAAGCTTCCCGATTTTTTTGCCGAAATTCCGGATTTGGGTACGCTTGGGATTTATATCGCGGGTGCGGCAGTTTCGGCTGTCGTTGGAATATGCGCGATAAAGCTTCTCTCTTACATATCTAAAAAATCCAATTTCAGAATGTTTTCATATTACTGCTTCGCAGTGGGAGCATTTGCTGTTGTTTGGAGCTTTTTCGCATAAATCAGTCTGAAAATACTTGGAAATATATAATAAAAGATTTGAAAAGAAAGGAATGCCGTTTGTTATGGCTACTAAGAAAAATAAAGAAACGCAGCCTGATATAATAGAGAGAAAGAAAACTCCCGGTAATCAGAGCGAGGTAAAAATACAGGAAAATCGAGAAAAGGCTGTGCAAAAAGCAAAAACTGTACCGCAGGAACCGACTGTGCAGGAGAGTGTGGGCAGACCTAATCCCGATAGCCTCGGAAATCAGGCGATGATCTTTGTGATGGTCGTTTTGGCGGTGTTTTTTGCATTTTGCATCCTGCTTACGAATATGAAAAAGGGCGTTGACGGAATCTCTGGACCGATAGGATATTATACCTGCCAAATGCTTTACGGACTTTTCGGTTACGGTGCCTGGTTTGTTCCGCTTATTTTCATAGCTTATGCAATTTTTTGGAAGAAGAGCGTCGTAAGAAATATTCTCGTTCCCAAAATCGTTATAGGCGCGCTTACACTTGCATCGTTTTCAACTTATATTCAGGTCGTGGGACTGACCTTTGGCGTGTTTGACAGGGTTGTAAAATTCTGGGATCTTAAGGTTTATTGGAATTTTATTTCGGGCAGAAGCGGCGGAGGAATAATAGGAGGATTTTTCGGAGGACTTCTTTATTCGGGATTTAAAACGGTTTCGCTTGTCGTTATGACCTTTATTCTCCTTACCGCAATTATGTTTATGTTTGAGATAACTCCCGCACGTCTTGGAAGAGTGCTTCTAAGATTTGTGAGATGGGTACATAAGAAAATAGTAATATCTTATACCCGCGCAAAGGAAAGACGTATAGCGGCAAAGGAAGCCGCGGCACTTGAAGCTGCAAGACTTGAAGAAGAGCGTGTTGCTGCCGAAAAGCGAGAAAAGGAAGAGGAAATAAAGCGCGCTAAAGAAAGAGCAGAGCGCGAAAGACTCGAAAGAGAAGAAAAGGAACGCCTCGAAAAAGAAAGACGCGAAAAGGAAAATGCCGTATTCGAAGAGGACGACTCCGATGAGGACGAGAGTGTTATTCCCTCTGAAAATACGGAAAAGCATAACGCAAACAATAAAAAGACCATAGAAATAACTCCCGTTGATATGGAGGAGATAGAAAACTACAAGACCGCGGAAGACGTGGAAGTCGAGGATAAGGAAATTCTCGGCGAAGAGATCAGCGAAGAAGATGTAAAGAAAATATTCTCCGATGATCCGGACGAGCTTCCTTCGGGTGAATTTATTCCGCCGAGTGAAAAGGAATATGATATCGACGGAAATGAACTCCGAGCAGAAAAAGCCGAAAAGACGGTTAAAACCGAAATTATCGTTCCCGAGGCTTCGTCTATAACGCCGAATGAATTTGATGACCTTCCCGTGGAAATAATGGAGGTTGAGCGCGAAAGCTCTCTGCCCGAGCTTGATATTCCCGAAACACATCCCTATCGGCTTCCGCCGATCGATCTTCTCAGCGTGGGCGAGGCGGCGAATGAGGGTGACTCTCAGGAGGAGCTTGAGGCTAACGCAAAACGTCTTGTAGAGGTTCTTAAGAGCTTCAAGGTTGACGTTGAGATAGTTCATATCTCTCACGGACCTACGATCACAAGATACGAGGTTGCTCCCAAGGCGGGCGTAAAAGTGCGCTCTATTTCGGGACTTGTTGACGATATTGCGCTTAATATGAAGACAAGCGGTGTTCGTATCGAGCCTATTCCGGGCAAGGTCGCTGTCGGAATTGAAGTTCCCAACAGATGCAGAGCAACCGTTTTCCTCAGAAATCTTATAGATACAGATCAGTTCAGAAATGCCAAAAGTAAGGTTGCTTGCGCACTCGGCGTGAATATTGCAGGCGAGCCGGTGCTTCTTGACATAGCAAAGATGCCCCACCTTCTTATCGCGGGTGCTACCGGTATGGGTAAGTCGGTATGTATAAACAGCCTTCTCGTCAGCCTTCTTTACAGAGCAAAGCCGGACGAAGTCAAACTCATACTCGTTGACCCTAAAAAGGTTGAGCTTAACGTTTACAATAAGCTTCCGCACCTTCTTGTTCCCGTGCTTAACGCACCGCAGAAAGCGGCGGGCGCACTTGCGTGGGCGGTAATCGAAATGGAGCGCCGCTTTACGCTTATAGAACAGTACGGAGTAAGAAATCTTGCGGGATATAATGCGATAGTTGCTCAAAGTGACGATGGCGATATGGAATATCTACCACACATCATTATTGTAATAGACGAGCTTGCCGATCTTATGATGCAGGCAGGCGACGAAGTCGAAGATTCGATCTGCCGTCTTGCCGCTAAGGCGCGTGCGGCGGGTATGCATATGATACTTGGTACACAGCGTCCTTCGGTTGATGTTATTACAGGTCTTATCAAGGCTAATATTCCGTCCAGAATTGCATTTACCGTTGCATCAAATGCAGACTCAAGAACTATAATTGACGTCGCAGGAGCCGAAAAACTCATCGGACGCGGTGATATGCTGTACGCTCCCGTTCAGGAAATGAAGGCACTCAGACTTCAGGGTGCGTTTGTAAGCGACGATGAGGTTGAGAGAGTCGTTGAATTTATAAAAGATCAGTGCGAGGCTTCCTTCGATGCCGATATTATAGAGGAGATCGAAGAGCAGGCAGCTCTTTGCGGAGAAAAGAAAAAGAAGGGCGGCGGATTCGGCTCATCTTCCTCTTCAGACGGAGGCTCTGACGACGTTGAGCTTGATCCTAAATTCTTCGAGGCAGTTGAGCTTGCAGTAGATGAAGGAAAAATATCGACTTCACTTATTCAGAGAAAGCTTTCACTCGGTTACGGACGTGCCGCAAAGATCATTGACGAAATGGAGCAGCGCGGAATAGTAAGCGCTCCCGACGGTCAGAAGCCGAGAACGGTGCTTATTTCACAGCAGGATTATTACGAAATGCGCATAAGATACAATATGGTAAGTACTTCTTCGGGATATTCGGATGATGAATGAAAAGACTGTGTGTGATTTTGTAATCAAGAGGGCTGAAAAGCAGGACGAGTACTCTGTCAAAATGCTTTGGCAGAAAATATTCGGAGATGAAGAGAAATTTATCGACGGCTTCTACGATGCTTTTCCGATGAAGGATAACACTTTCGTGGCAAAAGTCGGCGGAAAGGTCGTAGGTATGGTGAACGCTGTTGACTGCAAGCTTCTTTGCGAGGGTGAGCAGCTTTGCGGTAAATATATATACGCACTTGCGGTCGAAGAAGCGTTCAGAGGACGAGGCATAGCAAGAAATCTTCTTGAAGCTTCCGAATGCGAAGCGGAGAGCTTTGTTCTTCTCGTGCCCGAAACTCCCGATCTTTTTGTTATGTACGAGAAATTCGGATATAATGAAAAAGTGGACGTTGACGAGCGTTTTGTCGATCCTGCGCTCTTCTTTACAGAGAAAAAAAGCGGCAAAAAAGTGTCTGCGCTTGTAAAAATAAAGTATAACAGGTCTAAAGGCGTTGAAGGAAAAAAGTCTGACTTTTTCATCTGAAAACACCTTTGGCTTGAAATTTGGAGGAATTAAAAATGGTTTACGTTTTTCTTGCAAACGGTTTTGAGGAAACCGAGGCTATATGCCCGATAGATATTATGATCCGTGCAGGAATCGACGTCGAGCTTGTTTCGGTGTCAGAGGACCTTATAGTAAAGGGCGCGCACGGAATAACGCTCAGAGCCGATAAAAAAATAAAAGAAATTTCGATTGCGCGCGAAGATCTTGAGCTTATAATGCTCCCCGGCGGTATGCCCGGCACGACAAATCTTTTTGATTGCCGTCCGCTTCGCGATATGCTCGTTCTTGCGGCAAACAAGGGTATCACACTCGCGGCAATATGCGCGGCACCTATGATTCTCGGAAGACTCGGACTTCTTGCAGATAAAAATGCGGTTTGCTATCCCGGATTTGAGGGCGAGCTTATCGGTGCTAAAATACCGAAAAGAGCAAAGGTGGCTGTCAGCGAGAATATAATAACCGCGGCGGGAATGGGTGTTGCTACCGAATTCGGACTTGCAATAGTTGAAAAGCTTCGCTCAAAGGAAGCTGCCGTAAAGATAGCAAAGGCAATAAGATTTAAATAAAACCGACAAAATTAACTCGGAGTAGTGAGTAATGTATCAAATAAAAGAAGAAAAAAACGCTTTGCGGACTCTTTATGCTGAGCGCAGAGCAAATATAGACCCTGAAAAAAAGAAAAAAATTGACGAAAAAATATTAAATAAATTTATGTCGCTTGCTACTTACCGTTACGCGCACACTCTGCTTCTTTATTATCCTGTCAAGGGTGAAATAAACATAGTGCCGCTTATAAAAAAAGCACTCGAGGACGGTAAAAGAGTCGCTCTTCCGCGATGCGAGGCAAATGGGGCAATAATGTATTTTCATTACATAAACTCTCTTGACGATCTTATAGAAGGTCGCTTTGGTATAATGGAGCCGAAAGAAGATGCCGAGCTCTTCGAGCGACAGAATCTTTGCGGTCCGACTGCGGTAATTATTCCGGCGCTTGCTTACGATAAATCGGGCTACAGACTGGGATACGGCAAAGGATTTTATGACAGATATTTCAGTACGTCCGGAATTTCAACAGTAGGACTTATATATTCGGATTTTCTTGCGGACAAGCTTCCGCACGGAAGATACGATATAGCGGTAGATCTTCTTGTGAGCGAAAAAGAGGTGAGGATCGTTGGCAAAGAAGTTTAAAAGCTCGGGTATTGCGCCTCTGCTTATACTTTTTGTTTTCATAATGACGCTTACCGTAAGACTTTTTAACCTGACTTCTGGTAAAAGCGTTGACGAAATATTTATGAAGACGATAGTTGCGCAGGTCGTGATATTTGCGCTTCCGGCACTCTTTTATATACGTACGCGCGGCGATAAATATTTTTCAAATATAAACGCAAGTGCTATGATCCCGTCCAAGACTTTGTTTTGTATATACACTCTCGGAGTTCTTGTAATAGGAAGTATGCTTATACAGTTTATAGTCTATGCGATAGGCGGTGCAGAGTATTCTGTTTCGACAACGGGACAGGAGCTTTCGGCAATAAGCGAGAAAAGCGGATTTTCGTACGTTTTTCTTGCGCTTTGTCTTATTCCCGCAATATGCGAGGAATTCGTTTTCAGAGGCATACTTTTGTATGAATACAGCGGATACGGCAAATTCTGCGCGATAACCCTCTCTTCGCTTGCCTTTGCAATGCTTCACTTTGATATAAACGGATTTCTTTCCTATTTCTTTTGCGGAATCGTACTCGGAAGTGCGTATTATATAACTCAAAATCTGTTTATAACGATGATTTTACACCTTGCCAATAATTTGTTCAGTATATATGCGATAACGCTTGTTTCGCAGATGATAATGGGTTCGGGAAGTACTGTGCTTTCTCTGTTTATACTCATTTCGCTCTTTCTGCTTACGCTTATTCTTTCGCTCAGAGAAGCGTCGATAATATATTGGGAATATGCGGTCGGTGATGCTGTTATGAAGAAAAATGACAAGGCACAAAAGGGAAGAACACACGGAATATACGCCATAACCGAGGTGTTTCTTTCGCCGGTATTCTTGGTATGCGCTCTTCTTTTCACGGTTATGTCGATTTTGGTATTTTAATACAGGTGGTAATAAATGATTTCTTTCAGAGAAGAATTTACAGAAATATTCAAATCTCTTGGACTTGAAAAATATGCGGTGTCGGAATCTGCAGAGCGCTTTGAGATACTTTATGAGAGCCTTGTCGAAACCAATAAGGTTATGAATCTCACGGCTCTGACCGAGCAAAGACAAGTCATTTTAGGACATTTTGCCGATAGCCTTATGGCGGCAGATAAGATAAAAGAGGGCGCACAGGTCATTGATGTCGGCTGTGGCGGAGGATTTCCGACTCTGCCGCTTGCTATCGCGCGTCCCGATATTTCGATCACAGCGCTTGATTCTACGGCAAAGAAGCTCACTTTTGTGTCAGCTATGGCGGACAGGCTCGGACTTGATGTAAAAACACTTCCGATGCGTGCAGAGGACGCTTCGAAAATGCCCGAATACCGCGAAACTTTTGACGTATGCGTGTCAAGAGCCGTGGCAAGACTTAACGTGCTTGATGAGATTTGTCTGCCTTTCGTTAAAAAAGGCGGTACATTCGTCGCTATGAAGGGCGCAGACGCAGAGCTTGAATACAGCGAGGCGGAAAAGGGAATAAAGACCCTCGGCGGTGAGCTTGTGGCTTTCGATAAGCTAAATATAGACGAGCTTGGCGCAAGAGCACTTATAGTTGTAAGAAAAGCCGGAAATACTCCGCAAAAATATCCGCGTGCCTACGCTAAGATAAAGAAAAATCCGATTTAATAACGATCTTACAGGAGTGGTTTAATATGAAAATCTCGGTTTTACAGCAGGGTCAGCGTAATATGTTGAGCACGCGAAACGATCTTGACTTTCTTAAGGAAAAGGCGTCTGAAACGCTTGAAGACTGCTTTGAACTGCTTGAAAAAGCGGGAAAAGAAGGTGCTGATATTGCGGTAACAATAGAAACTGTGAACGGCATAACGAGATTCGGAGATACGCGTTTCCCGTATCCCGAAATATACGAAGGTCTTGACGGACCGCTTGTTAAGCGTTTCTCGGATACCGCGAAGAAATATAATATGTATATCGTTGCGGGAATCTTTCTTACGATAGACGGAAAGACGTATAACGCGGCGGTGCTTTTTGGCAGAAACGGAGAGATCGTCGGCATACATAAAAAGGTACATCTGCCCGCGGGCGAGGAGCTTAACGTTACTCCGGGTGACCGATTTGAGGTTTTTGAGACCGATATCGGAAATATCGGTATGCTTGTTTGTTGGGATCTTCAATTTCCCGAGGCGGCGCGTGAGCTTGCACTTGGCGGTGCTGACCTCATAGCCTGCCCGACTTGGGGATGGGAAAATATATACGGTCTTTCGAGAGCGTATGAAAATAGCGTAACTATCGCGGCGGCAATGGGAATGCACCCCGAAGGAGTAATATCCTTCTGCGATCCGAGCTGTATTGTTGACAATATGGGAAATATCGTTGCACTTGCACCGAGAGATAAGGCTTGCGTGGTTACGGCAGATATTGACATAAGAAAAGAGCCCGCACCGCAGTATGGCTCGGCTCATTTTTATCCGTCACATTCGATGCGAAAGACTCGCTTTAGTCAGCGCAGATCCGACACTTACCGTCTTGCAAATCTTCCTAACGAGGAAACTCCGCTTTATAAGCGTTATTTTGAAAAAAAGGACGAGAAGTGATAATTTCAGAACACAAAACACCCATCGATCAATAATCGATGGGTGTTATGCTTTTTGAGCTATTTTATCTTTATTCTTCTCACGGTCACGGCCCCGACGACACCGATAAATATCCCCGATATCACAGCGGATATCATAAGTACGGGAAGATAAAGAAGTATCTCGGAAACAGAGAAGATAAGCAAGGCAACGAGTATTTGCGCAATATTATGCGCAGTAGCACCCGCGACGCTCACGCCGATTTCGGAAAACTTTTCGCTTTTTTTCATTACCGACATCACGGTGATACTGAAAATCGCACCCGAAAAGCTGTACGCGAGCGAAAGAACACTTCCGAATAACAAAAAAGAGATAAAAACACGGGTAAGTGATACGATAAATGAACTTTTCACTCCGAATTTGTAAAGTACAAATATCACGGCAAGATTGGCAAGTCCGATCTTTATTCCGGGAACCGCGGTAAGCGGCGGAATCAGACTTTCAAGATAGGAAAGTCCGAGCGCCACGAGGGTGAACATAGCAAGATATGAGATCTGTTTGGTTTTGCTGAATTTCATTTACGCTTTTTCACCTCCCAAGAAATGTGCGCTACGGCGTCTATATCCTGAGATTTTCCCTCAATTGTGACCGTGAGCCTTGAAACAAGACAGATTATGCTTTCTCCCGAACGCGAGATAGGACCCATACGCTCACAGCTGTGGTCGTTGCAAACAGAATCTGTGACGTAAGCTTTGCCGTCTTTTACGTTAAACGTAAGCAGAAATTCGCCGCTTTTGTCATAAATAGGCAGAGAAATATCTTCGGAAAGAGAATATTCTCCGATGATTTCGCCTTCGAGTGATATTACGGCAGTTTCTCCGTCAGCCTTCGGACTGAATATCAGCGAAAAAACGAAAAAAACAAGGGCGATGACGAGAGCAGTCACAATTACGATAATATCGTTTCGTATTACCGTTTTATTTGACTGTTTCATACTTCATCACGCCCTTGTTTGTGCTTTTTAAGAATTTATTACTGCAAAATCAGCGATTTTTATACATCCGATAGGACAAGCCTCAACGCAAAGCTCGCAGGCTGTACATTTTTCACTGTCTATTCTTGCGAGATTGTCCTGAACGCTTATCGCGCCCGAAGGACAGGTCTTTTCACATTTTTTGCAGCCGATACAGCCGTTTGTGCAGACGTTTCGTGTAACTGCACCCTTGTCTGTGCTGTTGCAGGCAACGACGATATGCTTGCTTGCAGAATAAAGTGTGATAAGAGAGTTGGGACAAGTCTTTGAGCAAAGACCGCAACCCGTACATTTATGAGGATCTACGTGCGCAATACCGTCGCGTATGAGTATTGCATTGCTCGGGCAGGCAAGTGCGCAGTCGCCGAGTCCGATACAGCTGTGAGGACAAGCCCAGTTGCCCGAAAAGAGCATTTTTGCTCCTGCACAGGTCGAGATACCTTCATAATTGAATTTGACTTTGGTTGCCGAGCAGTCGCCGTGACAATGAACGTAAGCAACAGCTTTTTCGGTATCGGCAAATTCAACACCGAGCTTTTCTGCGATCTTCTTTGCGGTATCGGAGCCGCCGGGAGTACAGAGATTTGTTGGTGTACCTTCGGTTTCTATAAGCGCTTTTGCGTAGCCGTCGCAGCCTGTAAAGCCGCAGGCACCGCAGTTAGCACCGGGAAGACATTCACGAACTTCGGAAATACGCGAATCCTCCTTGACTTCCATAAATTTCGAAGCAATAACGAGGATAAGTCCGCAGATAAGTCCTATCGCGGCTACGACAACGATGGCAAAAATGATTTCTGTCATTACATTTTTCCTCCCTTACGCGAAAAGATTTTCTGCAACTCCGGCAAAACCGAAGAAGGCAAGAGATACGATCGCAGCGGCTACGAGGGTTATGGGAAGTCCCTTGAATGATTCGGGCGGATTGGAATTTTCAAGACGGGAACGAACACCCGAGAAAATTACCATAGCGAGCAAAAATCCGAGACCGCAGCCGAGCGAGCTTACCATAGATTCAATAAACGTATATCCGTCGTTTATGTTGTTTATCGCAACGCCGAGAACGGCACAGTTTGTTGTGATAAGGGGGAGATAAACACCGAGAGACTTATGAAGCGAAGGAATATATTTTTTCAGAACGATCTCAACGAACTGAACGAGAGCCGCGATAACGAGAATAAATACGATGGTCTGCATATATGCAAGCTTGTTGGGAAGAAGAATGTATGTATATATCGGCCATGTAGCGGCGGTAGCGGCAAGCATTACGAATATTACGGCGAGTCCCATGCCGGTTGCCTGATCGAGCTTTTTGGAAACTCCGAGAAAGGGACATATACCGAGAAATTTATTAAGTACGTAGTTGTTTACAAGAACACTGCTGACGAGTATTACAGCGAGTGATTTTAGCATTTCCGGTGTAAACATCAATTTTTACCATACCTTTCTAAAAAATATAAGAGAAAACGATCTTTCTCAGTTTTCGGACGAATTGTTTTCGGGAGTACCTGTGCAAGCTTTGTCGGGATTTCCGAAAGCCTTCTTTTTACAGAAAGCGGCAGAGGGACAAACGTCGCAGGAGAATTCCTTGCGTTTCACGCCCTTGCCCTTTGTCAGCTTGTTGACAAGTGCTATAAGACAGCCGAATACGAAGAATCCGCCGGGCGCCATAGTGAGTATTCCGACCGAGTAATTCTTGATAAAGGGAATAGCGATACCGCAGATAGTTCCCGCACCGAGAATTTCACGGATACTCGACATAGCGATGAGCGCGAGGGTAAATCCGATACCCATTCCGAGCGCATCGAGGAATGATGCACCGACGGTATTGTTTCTTGCGAACATCTCGGCTCTTCCTAGGATGATACAGTTTACAACTATAAGAGAAAGATATACGCCGAGCATTTTGTACAGCGAATAGAGGTAAGCCTGCATAACAAGCTGTACAATCGTAACGAATCCCGCGATAAGAACTATGTAGCAGGGAATTCGTACTTTGTCGGGAATTATATTTCTGAGTGCCGAAATAACCATATTGGAGCATATAAGTACTACCGTTGCCGCGATGCCCATACCGATAGCGGCTGTGACACTTGTTGTGACGGCAAGTGTGGGGCAGGTTCCGAGAACGAGTACGAGTACGGGATTTTCACGTATTATACCGTTTATAAGAACCGAAAGTTTACTTTTTTTATCAGACATTTCTTTTGCTCCTTTCCGTTAATTACCAGAAACTACTTTAAAAGCGACGAAAGCATCTGCAATAGCCTTTTCGTATGCCGTTGAAGTTATCGTCGCACCGGAAACAGCATCAACCTTGTCGGCAAAATCAGCGTCAAGACCTACGTACTGTGACGTGTAAGCCTCGCTTTCGGTTTTTCCGCCTATTGTTTTTGTTTCACTGCTTGAAAGCGTTTTGGTTTGAACTATTTTACCGTCCGAGGATATTCCGCACATAATTACAAGTCCGGGCTCATATCCTTTGGTTGTTATCTGGAAAACGTATCCTGCACCGTGTGTTTCCTGGTAAATTGCAGTTATTGTTTCGGGAAGGTTATAGAGCGCGTCTGTTTGGAATTCAACGAAATCACTTGCGCCCGGCAGAAGCTGCATACAGAGGTCGGCTGCACGCTGTTTTTCGCCTTTTTCAATATCGGGAGCTGTAAAGTAATTTGTAACACCGAGGAGTGCGGCAATAATAAGACAGATAGACGTGATAACTACTACACTTTTAACCGAGTCTTTCATTTTGCCTCACCTTCCTTCTTTACGTTCTTTTTTGCGGAGAATGAACCGAGAGGTCTTCTTACAGTCCATTTTTCTATGTAAGGAGTAAGTATGTTCATAAGGAGTATTCCGAATGATACGCCCTCGGGATAGTTACCGAACACACGGATAAGCACGGTGATAAGTCCGCAGCCTATACCGAATATGACTTTTCCCCAAGGCGTTGCGGGAGAGGTTACGTAGTCTGTTGCCATAAATATTGCACCGATAAGAAGTCCGCCCGAGAGTACCTGGTATATCGGATTTGCTCCGAGTGTGAGAATCGCTACGGTTGCGATAAAGGTTATCGGTATGTGCCAGGTTATTACCTTTCTGCAAAGGAGATAAATAAGTCCGATGATAAGAGCTATCGAGCAGGTCTCGCCGATAGCACCGCCGTAAAGACCGAAAATGAGCTGTGTCATAGAGGGAAGCTCACCTTCAAGTCCGCTGAGCACCGCAAGCGGAGTAGCACCCGAAACGCTGTCCACGAGAGTGAACGTGGGGGTCGGGTTCTTTGCCATAGAATCGCTGAACGAAAGGAAGAGAACTATTCGTGCCACGATCGCGGGATTGGCAAAATTCTGTCCAATACCTCCGAAAAGGCACTTAACTACAACGATTGCAACGACAGAGCCGATTGCCGCCTGCCATAGAGCTACTGAGGTCGGCAGGTTGAGTGCAAGGATAAGTCCCGTAACAGCTGCAGAGAGGTCGCATATCGTTTGTTCCTTTTTGCAGACAATATTGAATAAAAACTCCGATAAAACAGCGGCGGCGATACATACTGTGATAAGTGCGAGGCTGTACCAACCGAAAATAACTATTGCAGCTATTGAAGCGGGTGCAAGCGAAATAAGCACATCACGCATTACAGTATGCGTTGTTTTCCTTGCGGTAATATGCGGAGATGATGATACCGTAAACTGATTCATAATCTTGTTGTCCTTTCCTGATTTAATCATACGACGTTAATTCTTGGGCTTTGATGCCTGATACTGCTTCATAACAGCCTTGGCAAGTCTGTTGCGCTGAACGAGAGGCTGTTTTGCTGGGCATACAAACGAACAGCATCCGCATTCCATACACATACCGATGTGAAGAGCTTCAAGCTGTGCACCGTCTTTGTTATTGTAAGCTCTTGTGAAAGCTGTCGGATCAAGATGGAGAGGACAAGCGTTTATACAGCTTCCGCAACGGATACAGGAGGTCGTTTTGACACTCGGGGATTCTTTGTCGGTGAGTGCAAGTATTGCATTTGTGTTTTTCAGTATCGTTTCATCGAGATCGGGTACGCTTATACCCATCATAGGGCCGCCCCAAAGAACTTTCTTCGGCTCGCATACAAGACCGCCGCAGAAATCGAATACGTCGCGAAGTCTTGTTCCGATAGGTACTATGACGTTCTGAGGATTTTTCACGGCACCGCCTGCAACCGTAACGCATTTTTCAACGAGAGGCATACCTGTTTTGATGTAGGATGCGATAAATGCGAGGGTGGTGCAGTTGAGAACGACAGAGCCTACGTCTATCGGAAGCTTTCCTTCGGGAATGAGCTTTCCCGTTGTGTTATATACGAGCACCTTTTCACCGCCCTGAGGGTATCTTGAAGGAAGAGAAACAACTTCGATCTTCGGATCCTCGTCGGCAAGCTTTTTCATCTCGGCGATACATTCGGGCTTGTTTGACTCTATACCGAAGATTATCTTTTTTGCATCGAGATATTTTTCAAGCAGCTCGATACCGTATTTTATATCGTCAACACGGTCGAGCATAGTGCGTGTGTCGCTTGTTATGTAAGGTTCACATTCCGCACCGTTGATTACGATCTCGGAAATTCTGCTCGTGTCCTTTACGTCGAGCTTGACGGCGGTAGGGAAGCCTGCTCCTCCGAGACCGACCGCACCGCTTTCGCGGACAGCGGCGATAAAGGAAGTATAGTCTGTCACCTCGGGAGCTTTAAGTCCTGCATAAGGAGTCATAAGACCGTCAGATTCGATCTGTACCGACTGGACTGAGCTTCCAGTGCTTGATAAAACTGTATCTATTTTTTTGACCGTACCTGAAATACTTGCATATATCGGTGCGCTGACAAAGCTTGGTGCAGATGCGATAAGCTGTCCGACGTCCACGTGGTCGCCGAGTTTTACTGCAAGCTGTGCGGGCGCTCCTATATGCATCGACATTGGGATTATAACCGAAGCGGGCGCGGGCATACGGACCGGCTTGATTCCCGACGTGCCCTTGAAGTGCGGCAGTAACGTTCCGCCCGGCATCAACGTTTTTTTAAGTTTCAAAGAAAACATATTATCTAGTCTCCTTTTTAATGATTGTTATATTTTTGTCAATTATTATCTAATTTTATTGATCGATTTTGTGTATTATAACATAAATATACCGCTATGTCAATATTTCAGATATATTTTTGTTAGCCGTTGTGATGATATATTTTAAATATTAAGCTACCGCATACGCTTTTATAAAATAAATTAAAACACAAAACATATTTGGTTGGTCTTCTTGTTTCGGATGTGAAAATATTAACATATAGTGTTGACTTTCAATGTTGACAAAGGTGATGAGTAATGATATAATTTTACTCGGTATGTTTATACGTAATACGACATTTTGAAAGGAAAATTTGTTATGACAAATTACAAAACCTTACTTGAGCAGATAGAAAAATCGGGCATCGCTCCGAGCGATACCGTTATGATACATTCCTCACTTCATGCGCTTGGTGAGGTCGATGGAAGGGCGGATGGGCTTATCGCGGCGTTTCGCGAATATCTCTCTGACGGACTGCTTCTTATTCCCACACACACGTGGGCAAACGTGCATAAAGATTCTCCTGTATTTGACGTAAGAACAACATTACCTTGTATCGGTACGCTTCCTACCGTCGCAGCCTTTCATAAAGATGCTGCACGCTCTCTTCATCCGACACATTCGCTTGCGGCATTCGGAAAAAGAGCAGAGGAATATATCGCAAACGAGAGCGACAGCCATACTCCCACGCCGCCAAAGGGCTGTTGGGGCAGACTTTACGACGAAAAGGCAAAAATCCTTCTCATCGGCGTAGGACACAACAGAAATACGTATATCCATTCGATAGACGAGAGGGTCGATATTCCGAATCGTCTTACAGCGCAGGAAATTCCTTTTGTCGTAGTAGATAAAAACGGAGTTTCAAGAAGCCATCCGTCGAGAAGTCATTACACTCCCGGTACTCCCGACGTTTCGGCAAACTTCGTTAAATTTACCGAGCTTCTTGCTGACGCAGGAGCTACGCATATTTCAAAAATAGGTCTTGCCGATACAATAGTTTGCGACGCGGCGAAGCTCGCCGAGGTACTTATGCCGATTTTTGAGGAGTCGAAGAGAAAGAATATCGACCTTTGCGCAGACGGCAGAAGTCTTTCCGAGCTTCTCGGCTGAAAAATAAATAAATTTGCACTTTTTCGGTCGATTTCACTTGTAAAATGATAAATTTTCTGATATAATAAATAAGATATACAACTACTGAAAAACGGAAAATAAAAAGACAAAATGGAAAGAAAAAATATAGTAATATCCCCTGAAAAAATTAAAGAACAGTATGAATATATGGACAAGGTGAAGGCACTTCTTGCAGACAGGATGCAGGAAACTCACTACGCGTACGTAGAAACCTTCGGCTGTCAGCAGAATGAAGCGGACAGCGAAAGAATAATGGGTATGCTCGTCCGTATGGGATATGTTCAGACTTACGATCCTGCTCTTGCCGATATAATAATCGTAAATACCTGCGCGGTAAGAGAGCACGCGGAGCTTCGCGCACTCTCTATCACGGGTCAGTTCAAGCACCTTAAAGAAAAGAAAAAGCATCTTATAATCGGTGTAGGCGGCTGTATGGTGTCACAGGAGCACAGAAAAGAGGATATAAAAAATAAATATCCCTATATAAACTTCCTTTTCGGAACGAGTATGAATTGGCGTTTCCCCGAAATACTCTATAACTGTATGATAAAACAGAAAAGACAGTATTATCTTGACTGCGGCGACATCGGAAATATTGCCGAAGGACTTCCCGTTAAGAGAGAATCAAGCTTCAAGGCGTGGGTGTCGATAATGTACGGCTGTAATAATTTCTGTACCTACTGCGTTGTGCCTTACGTAAGAGGACGCGAGAGAAGTCGCGATAAAAACGAGGTACTTGCGGAGATAAAAGAGCTTTCCGACAGCGGTTGCCGCGAAATAACTCTGCTCGGTCAGAACGTAAACTCTTACGGCAAGGATTTCGAAGAATCTTACGATTTTGCAGATCTTCTCGATGATATTTGCAAGATAGAGGGCAATTTCATCGTGCGCTTTATGACGAGCCACCCGAAGGATGCCTCTCATAAGTTAATAGATACGATGGCGAAAAATCCGAAAATAGCAAAAGCATTCCATTTGCCCCTTCAGTCGGGAAGCGATAGGATTCTCAGTGAAATGAACCGTCATTACGACAGAGAAACATATCTCGGACTTGTAAATTATATGCGCGAAAAGATGCCCGATATTGCGATAACCACCGATATAATCGTCGGTTTCCCCGGTGAGAGCGAAGAGGATTTCGAAGGAACTCTCGATATGCTCGAAAAGGTCGGATACGATAATATCTATTCGTTTATATATTCAAAGCGAAAGGGTACGAAAGCGGCGGTAATGGCAAGCCAGATTCCCGAAAAGGTTAAAAAAGAACGCTTTGCAAGGATGCTCGAAAAGCAGAATGCAATATCAAACGGAAAAAATAATATCTACCTCGGCACAGTACAAAAGGTGCTTGTAGAGGGCAGAAGTAAGACAAATCCCGATAAGCTGACAGGCAGAAACGAAAAGAACCGCCTCGTGCATTTCACGGGCGATGACAGCCTTATCGGAAATTTTGCAAATATAAAAATAACCGAGGCGGAAACGTTTTCGCTTTCGGGTGAACTTATAAAATAAAGTTATATTAAAGGAGAAAAATAAAATGGAACTTATCGAAATGGCAGCAATACTCGGACAGAGAATCAGATCATCCGAGGCAGGACAAAGACTTGAAAACGCAGCGAAGGCATATGCGGAAAATCCCGAGCTTCGCTCTGCATTTACAGAATATCAGGTACAGCAGAAGGTGCTTGAAGAGCACGGTGCGCTTGAAGTAAAGGACGAGGCACTTATTTCCGCGATAGACAAGCGTCTTAACGAGATATACGATCAGATCATTAATCACGAAATTTATAAGGAATACGAGGCGGCGCAGGAAGCGTATAATAACCTTATTTCCAACCTTATCAGCGAGGTAGTAAGACAGGCTAACGGCGGAGAAGAAGAGGGCGGATGCACACACGACTGCTCTACCTGCGGCGGCTGCCATTAAAAAATCGCGTACGGCGTGATTTGGCAGTTTCACCCCCTCCGATTTAAGTAATATTTTTTAGTAAAGTTTTTGAAAGAGTGCGAGAAAACTTTTTTCAAAAAGTTGTCTCGCAGAAAGTTTTTGATAGGGTTAAACCGACGGCAACGCCGTCGCTTGGCAGTTTCGCTTGCACACAGCCGTGTGCATTTTGCTGACGCAAAACCGCAAACTGCGCCTTCGATTTAAGTATTATTTTTTAGTAAAGTTTTTGAAGGGTTTGGGAAACTTTTTTCAAAAAGTTTCCCAAAAGAAAAGGATTTAAAATTATGGCACTTTCGCCGATGATGCAGCAATATCTGCAAATAAAAAGTCAGAATGAAGATGCGATACTTTTCTTCCGTCTTGGCGACTTCTATGAAATGTTTTATGACGACGCAAAGCTTGTTTCGCGTGAGCTTGACCTTACGCTTACGGGTAAGCTGTGCGGGGACGTTGAACGCGCTCCGATGTGCGGGGTACCCTATCACAGCGCGGACATTTACATAGGAAAGCTGGTCGAGAGAGGCTATAAGGTAGTAATTTGTGAGCAGACAGAAGACCCCGCGACGACAAAGGGACTTGTAAAGCGTGAGGTGGTAAGAACTATTACTCCGGGTACGGTGACAGATACAAATCAGCTTACCGAGGGTAAGAATAACTATCTTGCATCGGTTTGCATAAACGGGAACGATGCTTCGCTTTGCTTTGCTGACGTTTCTACGGGTGAAATCCGCGCAACAATAGTAAAAAACTATAAGAGCGCACTCATAAGTGAGCTTTCGGTCTATATGCCGAGAGAGCTTATCGCAAATGTTCCTCTCGAAGAAGGCTCAGAGCTTTACTCGCTTGTAAAAAATAAAATAAATATCTTCTTCAGCGCAAGTGATAAAGAGTCCTTTGAGCCTGCGATCTGCCGTAAAATGCTTATGACGGGACTTCAGATGACTTCGGAAGAAATCGCAGACTGCGACGTACTTATCGTATCGGCAATAGGAGCTCTTTGTGCTTATATATCCGAAACACAGAAAATAGATATATCCTATTTCAGAAAACCCGAAATATATTCGTGCGGACAGTATCTTGAAATAGATGCTTCTACACGCCGTAATCTTGAGCTTTGCGAAACGCTGCGCACAAAAGAAAAGAAGGGAACTCTTCTTTGGGTGCTTGATAAGACCTGTACTTCACTTGGGGCGAGAATGCTTCGTAAGTGGATAGAACAGCCGCTTGTTAATTCCAATGCGATACTTGAGCGTCAGAGCGCGGTCCGAGAGCTTTTTGACGAGTTTATAATAAGAGATGACCTTTACGAAAATCTTAAAGGTATGCTTGACCTTGAAAGACTTATGACAAAGGTCGTTTACGGAAGTGCCAACGCCAAGGATATGCGCGCTATCGCAAATACGATAGGACATCTTCCCGAAATAAAGAAGACACTTTCTCTTTGTAAGTCGGCAAAGCTTGGTAAGATATATTCAAAGCTTGACGTGCTTGACGATATATTCCGCGTGATAGACGGCTCTATTGTCGAAAACCCGCCGTTTTCGGTAAGAGAGGGCGGATTTATATCTGACGGAGTAAACTCCGAGCTTGATAAGCTGAGAGACATTCTTAAAAACAGTAAGAAATATCTCGATAAGCTTGAAGCAGAGGAAAAGGAAAAAACGGGCATAAAGAATATGAAGATAGGATATAATCGCGTGTTCGGTTATTATATCGAGGTATCAAAATCAAATATTCCCGACGTTCCCGAAACTTATATAAGAAAACAGACGCTTACGACAGGAGAAAGATATATAACCGACGAGCTGAAACAACTTGAAGCAACTATTCTCGGCGCGACCGATAAGATAAACGCTATCGAATTTGAGCTTTTCACAAAGCTTCGCGAGCTTCTTACCGAAAACGTAAAGAGAATACAGGATGCGGCGGATATTATCGCCGAAACAGACGTTTATCGCTCGCTCGCACAGGTTGCCTATGAAAACGGATATATTTGCCCCGAGGTCGACGTAAGTGAAGTCATAGATATAAAAGACGGTAGACATCCGGTTGTCGAAAAATTCCTTTCGGACGGAGAAATCTTCGTTCCGAACGATACCTATACGGATACGGGCTCTTCGCGCCTTCTTATGATAACAGGTCCGAATATGGCGGGTAAATCGACATATATGCGTCAGGTCGCGATCATTTGCGTAATGGCGCAGATAGGCTCTTTCGTTCCCGCAAGAGACGCAAGAATCGGTATCGTAGATAAGCTCTTTACGCGTATAGGAGCATCGGACGACCTTGCGCGCGGTCAGTCTACCTTTATGCTTGAAATGAGCGAGGTAGCTTATATACTGAAAAATGCAACACGAAGAAGTCTTATAATATACGATGAAATAGGCAGAGGTACATCTACCTTTGACGGAATGAGCATAGCGCGTGCGGTTGCAGAATATACCGCAGGCAAAAAGATAGGCGCGCGTACACTTTTTGCAACACACTATCACGAGCTTACAGAGCTTGAAGCTACAAGCGACGGTATAGTAAACTACTCTATAACCGCGCGTAAAAAAGATAAAGGTATAGTATTCCTTCGCAAGATAGTAAGAGGCGCGGCTGATGACAGCTACGGTATAGAGGTTGCACAGCTTGCGGGTGTACCAAGCGAAATCGTTAAGCACGCAAAGGAAATACTTGCAAAAATCGAGTCGGAAAGCGCGAGAGTGGAAACTCATAAGAAAAATACAGACAGAGGAATCGCGTCCTTCTCAATAGACGATTATATCGAAAAGGATATAGCCGAAAAGCTGAGAAAGACCGACGTCGAAACTCTTACTCCGATAGAAGCACTTAATTTTGTGTACGAACTAAAAAAGATGCTTCAATAATGTGAAACAGTAAAAATAACCGACGGAAAAGAAAGGATTTGTCATAAAAATGGGAATAATAAATCAGCTTGACTTTCAGGTGGCAAACCTTATTGCCGCCGGAGAAGTAGTAGACCGTCCTGCATCTGCGGTAAAAGAGCTTGTAGAAAACTCGATAGACGCGGGCGCGACCGAAATAATAGTAGAAATAAAGCACGGCGGCATAACCTTTATACGTGTTACCGACAACGGATGCGGAATCGCGCGCGAGGATATCCCGATTGCACTGAAGCGTCACGCCACGAGTAAAATATCGAAGGCGTCAGACCTTGATTCGATAATGACGCTCGGCTTCCGAGGAGAAGCACTTGCCGCAATATCCTCTGTGTCAAAGGTCAGAATTATGACAAAGCGTCCCGAGGATGATTTCGGTACTATGCTTACGTCCGAATTCGGAAAGGTGACCGATGTTGCGGAAAGCGGAGGTCGAAACGGCACTACTATAATCGTCGAAGAGCTTTTCTCTAACGTTCCCGCAAGAAGAAAATTCCTTAAAAAGGATGCTACCGAAGCGATGGCAATAATTGCCGCCGTTGAAAAACAGGCACTTTCCCGCCCCGATATATCAATAAGCGTGATATCCGACTCGGTGCAGAAATTCAGAACACCGGGCGACGGAAATATAATGAGCGTGCTTCGCGCTGTTTTCGGAAAAGAATTTACGTCAAAGCTCGCAGAGGTTCGCTCTATGACCGAGGGCGTCGAGGTGAACGGATATATAGGACTCCCCGAAAACGTGCGTCCTAACCGAAATTTCCAGATATTTTTTATCAACGGTAGATATATAAGAAGCAAAACCGTGTCTGCGGCGCTTGAGCAGGCGTTTGATTCTTATCTTGAAAGCTCGAAATTTCCCTGCGGAATACTGTATATATACATTCACCCCGCGTTTGTCGACGTGAACGTACATCCTACAAAGCTTGAGGTTAAATTCTCAAATGACAGGTCTATATTCGATGCGGTTTACTGCGCTGTGAAAAATGCGCTTATGAATCACAGAATGAATCCCGACAGCGACATTCAGCTTCAGCCAAAGCACGTGACGGCAGAAAAATACGACGCGGTAAATGCTTTCGTGCCGATATACGACAGAATAGCGTCAGACGGCAAGCCGAAGACCGAGCAGAAATCTATTTTCGAGAATCTCGGAAGCGAGGCTTTCGAAAAGGAAAAAGAAGAAGTAAAGGCATTTGTACCCGAAAAAGAAGAGCAAGGTGCAGAAGAAAAGACGTATGACACACCTGCAAAGGGAATTCTTGATATTTCATTCGGTACGGCGTCTGACTTCTCTACGTTCGGAAATACATTTATTGATATAGACAAAATAATTACCGAAGAGAGTGAAAAAGTCGCACCTTCGGAAGAAAATGTACGGTACGTAGAAACTGCCGAAAATACGAATGTGTCCGAAAAAAACGACGAAGAATCCGAAGAAAAATATCTTTTCAGTCTGTCGGATATGACTGCAGAGCAGATAAGCAGAAGGAGTGCAGAAAAATCTTACAGAATAATTGGAACTGCATTCCACGCATATATATTTGTTGAGCTTGACGGCAAAGTTATGGTTGTCGACAAGCACGCCGCGCACGAAAGAATACTTTTCGAGGATATGAGGAGAATACTCAGAAGCAGCGAGAGCCATTCTCAGATGCTCATAATTCCCGAAAGCGTGACCTTCGGAAGTGAAGAATTTGCCGCAATTATCGAATACGGTGACGATATAAAGGCATTCGGATTTGATTTCGAAGCGAGTGACAACGGAAAAGAGATATCAATCAGCCGTGTTCCGTCTATTATCGACGTTCAGGATGCCCGCGATATGCTGATAGTTATAGCCGATCAGCTTGCATCGGGCACAGGCAACGAGGTCGTAACACGCGATATCGTCTTTGAAAAAGCACTTTATCAAGCGTCCTGCAAGGCGGCTATGAAGGCGGGAATCGAAGATAACGAGACGAACAATGCTTGGATAGTCGAGCGACTCTTCCAAATTCCCGATATTAAATACTGCCCTCACGGTCGTCCGTGTACTTTCGAGCTTTCCGAAAATGAACTCGAAAAAAGATTTAACAGAACTTAGCCAAGGACGCCGTCCTTGGAACCTGCCAAAGAACTTTTTGAAAAAAGTTTCTAAGAACTTCAAAAACTTTGATAAAGGGGAAAACTTAATTCGAAGGGTGCAGTTTGAGGTTATAAAAATTTATAAGATAATAAAAGTTACGCATAGCACCAAAGCGCTTTAAAGGGTTGGTTGGATTCTTAAGGATAGGAAGGGAGAAATCGCAATCTCCCTTCCTGTCCTTAAGTCGTTCTTTGGTTCATTTCTGTCGACACAGAAATGAACCAAAAAACTCACAAACGCGTTTTTTGTGTGTTTGCACGGTACAAATTCCCTCATCCAACAAATATAAATATATCGAAGTCGGGAGGAGCAAGCTCATCCCCTACCGTGGGTGTCGTATGTCCTAACCTTCTCATCGCACAAAAACTTTTTATAATCACCCTCACTTTCCTCTTGACAAAAGAGAATTTTGGGCGTATAATAGATACAATATTTCTGCAAGTGCAGAAAAGCATACGGACAAACACGCAAAACCCTTGCCGTCCACAGAGAGTCGTCGGAAGCTGAAAAGACGATGTCGAAAGCTTTGCGCTACCACCGTGTGTTTGAAACTTAATATTTTTGAGTTAAAGCTCGGGTGGAACCGTGCGGATCATTATGTTTTATCCACACCCCGGACAAATTTTTGTCCGAGGTGTGTTTTGTTTTAAATAAAATAAAGATTATATATTTAGGAGAAAAAAATGAAATTCAAGATTTTAGACAAAGAAATCGAACTTGAAGCTCCCGTAACAGTTTATGAGGCGCTTAGAGCTGCGGAAGCATCAAATAATAAGGTGCTTGCGGCAAAGGTAAACGGTGAGGTTTGTGAGCTTACAGCACCTCTTAACGCCGATGCCGAAATCGTTCCGCTTACGTTTGACGATGCGGAAGGAAAGACAGTATTCCGTCACACAGCGTCACACATTATGGCACAGGCAGTAAAAAGACTCTATCCCGAAGCAAAGCTCACGATAGGTCCGGCAGTTGACGACGGATTTTATTATGACTTTGACAGCGATATTTCCTTCACTCCCGAAATTCTTGCAAAGATCGAAGGTGAAATGAAGAAGATCGTTAAGGAAAACCTTAAGATCGAAAGATTTTTGCTCCCCAGAGATGAAGCAATAAAGCTTATGGAAGAGAAGAACGAACCGTACAAGGTGCTTCTTATCGCAAGAATTCCCGAAGGCGAAGATATCTCCTTCTACCGTCAGGGCGAATTTGTTGACCTTTGCGCAGGCCCTCACCTTTTCAGCACAGGTGCGGTAAAAGCGTTCAAGCTTACACAGTGCACGGGCGCGTACTGGGAAGGAAAGTCTGAAAACAAGATGCTTCAGAGAATTTACGGTATAGCATATCCGAATAAGGCTGATATGGAAGAATATATTGCACGCGTTGAAGATGCAAAGAAGCGCGACCATAATAAGCTTGGCAGAGAACTCGAACTCTTCACAACGTCAGATCTTATCGGTCAGGGACTCCCGATAATGCTTCCTAAGGGCGCAAGAATGATACAGACTCTTCAGAGATTCGTTGAAGACGAAGAGCAGAAGCGCGGATGGCTTCTCACAAAGACTCCGTATATGGCAAAGTCCGACCTGTATAAGGTTTCGGGACACTGGGATCACTATCTTGACGGAATGTTCGTGCTCGGCGATCCCGAAGACAAGGAATGTATGGCGCTTCGTCCTATGACCTGCCCCTTCCAGTATCAGGCATATCTTAACAAGGGTAGATCTTACCGCGATCTCCCCCTCCGCTATAACGAAACATCTACACTCTTCAGAAATGAAGCATCGGGCGAAATGCACGGTCTTATCCGCGTACGTCAGTTCACAATTTCCGAAGGACACCTTATGTGTACTCCTGAACAGCTTGAGGACGAATTCAAGGGCTGTCTTGAGCTCGCGATATTTATGCTTAAGACTCTCGGACTTTATGAGGACGTTTCTTACAGATTCTCGCAGTGGGATCCTTCTGACCGCGAAAAGTATATAGGTACAACAGAACAGTGGGAAGAAGCACAGGGTATGATGGCGAGAATTCTCGATCACCTTGAAATTCCCTATAAGATCGGTATCGGCGAAGCGGCATTCTACGGACCGAAGCTCGACATTCAGATAAAGAACGTTCACGGTAAGGAAGATACACTTATCACAATTCAGATCGACCAGATGCTCGCAGAAAAGTTCGGTATGGAATACGTTGACCGTGATGGTACAAAGAAGCATCCCTATATCATTCACAGAACTTCTATCGGATGCTACGAGCGTACACTTGCACTTCTTATCGAAAAATATGCAGGAGCATTCCCGCTTTGGCTCGCCCCCGTACAGGCGAAGATCCTTCCCATAGGCGGCGAACAGCACGAAGCTGCAGAAGCACTTTACGATAAGCTCACATCGCTCGGTATGCGCGTAGAGCTTGACGAAAGAAACGAAAAGATAGGATACAAGATCCGCGAAGCACAGCTTGCAAAGATCCCTTATATGCTCGTTCTCGGCGCAAAGGAAGTCGAAGAGGGAACGGTTGCCGTTCGTTCTCGTAAGGCGCTCGATATGGGCGCTATGCCGATAGACGATTTCGTAAATATGGCACTTGAAGAAATCAGAACAAAGGCGAAGTAATTCTTATTGACTTTTAATAAAGTAAGAGCAGAGCTAAAAAGCTCTGCTCTTTTTTGTTTTAGAAAGAATACATTAAAATAAGTCCCTAAAAATCTTCTTTTTTCTTTTTCTTATGCTCGGAAACTATCGAGAAAATAATTGCGGCAACGATAATCATGAAAACAAGCGAAGATAGTATGTAGAACGTAGAACCGTAATTTACTTCGGATGCGGAACATACCTCGCATTTTCTTGTTTGTATGATTACGAAAAAGCTATCTGAAAATTCTTTGTTCCAAGCGTGATTTCCTGTATCTTTTTTTGTGCCACACTCGTCACATTCAAGCCAGTGAATGTTTTCATCAAAGACAAACTTTTCGGTATACCTATGTCTGTATGAGTATTCTGTAACGCGTGTGTACTCGGTATAGCTTATATTGTCTATAACTACGCTGTGACTGTAAGGATATTCTTTGATAACTGTTTCATCAAATTCCGACTTTGCTATATCTGTAAGAAGTATTTTAGCTGAAAGTATTATTTCAAAGTCATAATCCGTTTTACCTAAAAGCTCGGCAACGTGAGGAGACCTTAAATACACTTCGTCAATGACGTAAGAACCGCAGAAAGTATAACTTGATATAGTTTCAACTTTTTTTCCTATATATATAGTTTTCAGCGAATCGCAGTTTAGTATAAAGCTGTTTCCTAACTCTTCCACACTGTCGGGAATAATCAGAGTAGCGAGTGAATAGCAATTTTCAAAAGCGTTTTTACCTATTCGCGTTACTTTGTTAGGAATAGTTATATTTTTGAGTGATTTGCAATTTTTAAATGCGGTTTCGCCAATAGATTTGATCTGTTCGGGAATGATTATTTCCGAAAGGGATGTACAGTCTGCAAAGAGATTGTATTCTATTTGTATGAGATTTTTCGGAAGTGTAACGCTTTTTAATGAAGAACAGCGTGCTAAAGTAGCTCTGCCCAATAGTTCAATACTGTCTGGAAATACTATTTTTTTTAGCATCGAGCAATCGGAAAAAGCAGAATCATATATTTGAATTACACTTGAAGGTATGGCGATAGTTTCGAGCTTGGTGCAGTGAGAAAAAGCAAATTCTCCGATCTTTGTTGCGCCTTCCTTTATTTCAACACTTTTTAGTCGTGAACAGCCGTAAAATGCGTAGCTCGAGATATATGATACGCTACTCGGTATTGTAATTTCCTTTAAAGCTACGCACCCGCTAAATGCTGAAACTCCAATATATTCTAATCCTTCAGGTAGGTCTATGCCAGCAAGCGACGTGCATCCTGAAAACGCTTGTTCTTCTATGGCTCTTATTTCGCTCGGAAGAATTATTTTGCTGATTTTGGTGCAGTTTCTGAATGCATCGGATTCAATAGTTGTTACGCTGTCCGGAATAGTTACCTCAGAAAGATTAGTGCAGTAGGAAAAAGCACCGCAAGCAATCGTAGTAAGTTTTTTGTTAAAAGAAACTGACGTTAGATTTTTGCATTGATCGAAACAGTACATACCGAAACTGGTTATATTTGAATTAAGAGTTATATTTGCGTAGCATTTTGTAAAAGCATAGTCATTGATGGCGGTAACTTGATCGGGAACAAGTATATCAGTTATTTTTTTACCGTTGACATAAAAATAGTTTGTGTAATAAAGCGGGTTGGAACTTCGGTCTTGAAATTTTATATTAAACCACGAATCAACATTGGCAATATTGAGCGTTGATAACTTGTCACAGTCATAGAAGGCTTTGTAACCAATGTAAGTTAAAGTAGACGGCATGGTGATTGTATTAAGCTTGCTACATTCATAAAAAGCAAATTCTCCGATTCGTGTTATATTCTCTGAAACGGATGCGCTTTTAATGTATTTTTTCCATTTGTACCACGGTGCAGTACCGTAACTGTAATCGTACATATTACCGCTTCCATTAATAGCAAGATGGTATGTCTGCATATCCAGCGTCCACGTTATACTATCTCCGCAAGTACCACTGTATGTTTTAGCATTTGCGGGAAGTGCAAAAACTATAAAAGCAGTTAATATGAGTGTTAGTATTATACATAGAGCGAAAGTTTTTTTCATATGTTTATACCTTTCGAAAATTTGAGATTGCCATAATATACCTTGTTATATCTTTTTGCATATGAAGATGATATTTTTTGCTTAATTATCGCAGATGATTTTGAAAAAGTTTGCTGTTTGCAAAAATGTTCATAATCTACCGAAGAAAAACAGAATAAACAAACAACTTGGATATCCCAAAGTTGTTTGTTTATATTTGTTGTACTTTACTTTTCAAGATTTCTGTAATACAGGATCTTTTCGTAGTTTACATAATAAGTATAATATCCACCGACGAAATGTTGAACATCATCTATACGGACACGGAACTCGTCATGACGTACAAAAAATGCTCCGTAAATCGATTGTGGATTTTTCATATACATAATAAGTTCAGGATAAGTATACGAGTTGAGCATATAGTTCGCACGTTTAAAGATGGTGTCGATAAGTGCCTGAATGTCAAAATTCTTTAGACCGCTTACCTTGATGTTTTCTGTTATTATGCGATCATAAAGTTCAAATGAAGCCATAAGAAGCTCCATATATGTGTGGTAACTTGTTTTCTGATTGTAAATTACATCAAGACTGTTAGATGCATTGCGAAGTGCAAAATTAAAGTACTCCTCTTTGGGCGAATATTTGGTTACCTCGTTGAGTGCATAAGCTACCCAGTGATCTCGATACTGGGTATAGTCCTCACGAATAAACATTTCAATAGCTTTTTCGGCAGCCGCAAGATATCTCGCATCTTTGGTGAGGGAATATGCACGTGATAATGCAAATGTGGCTTCTCCGTCGTAGTAAACTGTACGGTAAGCGGAGGTTCTGTCGAAACTGATGTTGAATATGTGGTTATAACTTCCGTCGTCATTCTGTGCATACAAAATTCCGTTGGCAAGTTGGGTTACAATATTTGCATAGTGATCGTAATATTCATCATCCTTACCGAAGGTATTGATATATTCAGTAAGAGCAACGATAGCGACAGCGTTTCCTCCGAGCTTTATTTCGGGCACCTTACGCTCTACAATAAAGGACGTGGTATCGTTCATTTCGATGTAGTATCCGCCAGTCTTTCCAGTATATTCTGCAAGCATATAATCTATTGCAAGACGTATTTTTGCGGGTAGATCAGGATTTTTATTGATTTTGTACTGACAGATCATACTCCAAATCGTTCCTGCGTGGCGAAGTATGTTATAATCTTCTATTTCAGAATCAGATGTCGGATAATATCCGTATATAAATCGTCCTTTTCCGTCAAGTAAATTGACGAGAAAAGATGATGCGGATGAAACCATTTCAAGTGTTTGGTCAGCATCTGGCGTATCAGACACACGGCGTCCTGTGTTTAACGAATCTGAATAAAGTGTATAAATTTCCGCATTTTCGTCAGCAAAATATCCGTTACAGTTAAACGCGATTATAGCTGCAGGATAAGTTTTTATAACAGTAGAACGTTCAACAGATTCAAAGTAAGAGTTAAGTTTGTCAAGCATAATGATATTTTTATCAACATCAATTATATTATTTGACATAAGTTCTCCCTCAAGAATAAAATTCTCAAAGCTGTTGTCAAATGCCAGACATTTTCTGTACATAAGATTGTAATTTTTTGAATATCGTACAAATAATTCTTCTGTACTCATCCAAGTGGCTCGTGAAATAGATTCTGCTTTTAACCAAACGGCGTCGTACGAATTTTCTTTTACATAATTCCTGAGTTTTGTTTCTGCATCGTTCCAAGCTGATGAAAGAGAGTGTGCGGAACCTACAAAGACACGAGCCTGTTCTATAGTGTTACTTAAGGAAATATATACTGCATATACACCGTCAAATGGTACTATATTTTTGTCTGATAAAATTTTCTTTTTTAATTCTCCTATTTTTTTATCGAACTCTGTGGCGTAATTTTCCTCAATCATATAATCTGGACCAGTAAGATTTTCATTTTGCTTAATTATTATTAATATTGATAGTAGAATTGTTAAACAAAGTAATAAAAGTAATACAACCAACAATAGGGAGCGTACTTTGGATTTGTTAGGCATCATTGGAATCATTCTCCTTTAAAATAATTGTTTGTGAGTTTATATCTCTCCGCCTGTTATTATCACGTTTGCACCGGTGCCGAGAATGTTTTCTATTACAATGTCGGGCGCAGATACGGATTTTTGAACACGTACCTTGTTTATTTCCTTCATACATTCGAAAATAAGCTCTTTTGGAATAGGTTTGTCTGTCTTGACGGCAATAACGCTTCCGTCTTCGCAGAGTACTGTTGAGGTGAGTGTTCTTACAGGAGATAGTATCTCGTTTTCTGCATATACAGAACCTCTCGGACAGGCGTTGCCTTTAACCGAATTTACTTTTTTGCCTTCGTAATCGACTGTCATTTCACAGCCGCGCGGACAAATTATGCACGTGATCTTTCTTGTCATCTTTACTTACCTCCCGATTTATTCTATAGAAAGGGAAAGGGTATCGCCCTTTGCATTCTTTATCATAGCTTCGGTGATCTTGACTGTTTCCATTTCGCCGGGCGCAAATTTTATCTTTTTGCGTCTGAATATTTCATTTTCGCCGTCTTTTACGACGATATAGCTGTCGCGGAATACGTTTGATACGCGGAAATATACGTTTACGTCCTTTGCTTCGGTGATGACGCGGGGAACTGTATATCTTACTTTTCCGTCGCAGTTGAGCTTTATCGAAATCTTTTCGGATTTTTTGCCGAAAATGAAGTCGGCGGCTGCTTTTCCCGCAATCGCGGCCTCTTCGGATACGTAGTCGACGAGGTCGTGGACGTGTAGGACGTTGCCGCAGGCAAATATTCCTTCGGCATCTGTCTGACGGTTTTGGTCAACCTTTGCACCGCCCGTTACGCTGTCAAGCTCAATGTCAGCACCGCGTGTGAGCTCGTTTTCGGGGATAAGTCCGACAGAGAGGAGAAGTGTGTCACACTCGATAAACTCTTCGCTTCCCTCAATAGGTCTGCGGTTTTCGTCAACTGCGGCAATAGTAACGCCCGAAAGTCTTTTTTCACCGTGAATTTTAACGACGGTGTGTGAAAATTTCAGCGGAATGGAGAAGTCGTTAAGACACTGCTCTATATTTCTTGCAAGACCGCCCGAATAAGGCATAAGCTCACATACGGCTTTGACCTCGGCGCCTTCAAGAGTCATACGTCTTGCCATAATAAGACCGATGTCACCCGAACCGAGTATAACTACCGACTTGCCGGGGAGATAGCCCTTCATATTTACAAACTTCTGCGCAGTTCCTGCGGAATATATTCCTGCGGGACGGCTGCCTGCGATGTTGAGCGCTCCTCTCGGACGCTCGCGGCAACCCATAGCGAGTATAACCGCATCTGCTTCGATATTGAAAAGGCCTTCGCTTTCGCTTACGGCAGTTATTTTTCTGTCGCGTGTAAGTGAAAGCACGGTTGTGTTAAGCATATAAGGGATCTCGTACTTTCTTACGAGCTCGGAATATCTACGTGCGTATTCAGGACCTGTAAGCTCTTCTCCGAAGCGGTGCAGACCGAATCCGTTGTGTATGCACTGCGGAAGGATACCGCCGAGACGCTGGTCTCTTTCAAGAATAAGGATATCACGAACGCCTGCTTCGTGCGCGGCAACTGCGGCACTCATACCTGCAGGACCGCCTCCGATTATTGCGAGCTGAACTTTTTTATTATTTGTACTCATAACGATAATTAAAACCTTTCTGTGAAAAATCAGTTCCAAAACCTTCCGAACGATTTATTTTGTTTTGGAGATATTTATAACAGAATCACCACCGTTTTTTGTGACGGTAGTGAAGGGACAACCGTACTCGCGTGCAATTATTTCGGTTACGCTCGGCATACAGAATCCGCCCTGACATCTTCCCATACCGCTTCTTGTGCGGCGTTTTACGCCATCAATGTCGGTAGCGCGCGGATTTCTTGTGAGTGCATCTATTATTTCGCCTTCGCTGATCGTCTCGCATCTGCATACTATCTTTCCGAATGCGGGGTGAGCCTTAATATATTCGCGCTTATCGTCCTCGGAAAGCTCTTTGAAGAAGTGATAGGATTTTCTTATCGGGTTGAAGCTTTCATTTTCTGTAAATTTAACTCCGAGTTCTGCAAGTATGTCTTTTACGTAAAGTGCGATAGCGGGGGCAGCTGAAAGTCCGGGACTTTCGATTCCCGCAACGTTTATAAATTTGTCACCGAAGGGACGGATTATGAAGTCGCCCGTATTTCCTACTGCACGGAGTCCGGTAAATGAGGTTATAGCCTTATTAAGCGGAACATTGGGTGCGTCCTTTTTTGCCGCGGCAGTTACAGCGGCAAGACCGCTTGACGTTGTTGAACGGTCGTCTTTTTCGTCGATGTTTTCGGCGGTGGGTCCGAGAATAAGATTTCCGTCTGCGGTAGGCGAAATGAGAATGCCCTTTCCGAGAGGTGTAGGTACTGTGAATACCGTATGATTAAAGAAAGTGCCGCAATCTCTGTCGAGAAGAATATATTCACCGCGTCTTGGAGTGATGCTGATAGAGTTGTCACCCACCATAGCGGCGATCTTGTCGGAATAGATTCCCGCACAGTTTATAACCTTTGACGCTGATACCGTCTGACCGTCGCTTGATTTTATTTCGTAAGCATCTCCGACGTCGGTAATGTCAGAGACTTCAAAATCACACATAAGCTCTGCACCGTTGTCCATAGCGTTGCCGATAGCGGCGATGGTAAGACCGTAAGGGCAGATTATTGCGCCTGTCGGAGCAACGAGCGCGGACGATGCCTCGTCAGAAAGGTTCGGCTCTATTTCGTGAAGCTCTTCTTTGCCGATTATTCTGAGGTCTTTTACTCCGTTTTCGATACCTCTTTCGAGAAGCTTTTCAAGGACTTTCCTGTCGTCCTCGGAAAATCCGACGACGAGAGAGCCCACTCTTTTATACTTTACTCCGAGCTCGCGTGCAACGTCCTCCATCATTTCAGAGCCGCGAACGTTCAGCTTGGCTTTGAGAGAGCCGACCGCCGCATCAAATCCGGCGTGAACGATTGCGCTGTTTGCTTTGCTTGCGCCCATAGAAACGTCGTTTTCTTTTTCAAGTATGCATATTTTGAGTTTATAAGCAGAGAGAGTACGCGCGATCATAGCACCGACAACTCCCGCACCGATTATAGCGATATCATAGCGTTGCATAATATATGATCCTTTCATAAATAAACACTATCTTAATTTTAGCACACAGTAAAATTATTGTCAATGTTAAAACTATAAATTATAATAAGCAGTTTTTTATCTTTTTTATATAACTTACCGCCTGAGATTTTTGCCAGTTAAAAAAATACGGGAAATTAACTTTTTGTATTGAAAACTTGCTTTATGTATGTTATAATGTGAAAAACATTTGTGATAATGTTTAATTAAAACGCTTTTTAGCAGAGGGAGAAAAGTATGGCAACCAAATTTCCGCAGCCGAGCTATGAAAAGCTTCATAGCTGGGATATATATTCCAAAGACCTTATGACAGAATACACACAGTGTGTTGAAGAGGGTAAGGACGTAGAGTCGCTGAAGCCCCTTTTTGACGCGGTCTTCAATATGGATTATTCCAAAGAAAGAGAAGATGCTGCAGATATTATATACAGAAAAATTATGGAAGCTCCTCAGGTCGAAGGCTATAAGTACGACGAGCCATCGGACCTCGAAGGGATATTTGCTCTTCGCGACGGCTTTGAACTGAATAAGAAAGAAATAAGCGATGAAGAAATAAAAGACAAGGTGCTCGGCGCGTGGCTCGGAAGAGTGTGCGGATGCCTTCTCGGCAAGCCGATAGAAGGAATCAGAACTCCTGACCTTCATATGATCCTCAAAAAGACGGACAATTTCCCGATGAAGAGATATATTCTCGCGTCCGAGCTCACAGATGAAATTATAAAGGAAAGCAGCTTCCCGCTGAAAGGCAGATGCTTTGCAGATACTCTTAACGGCTCCGCACCCGTTGACGATGATACAAACTACGTTACTATCGGATACGAGCTGTTAAAACGCTTCGGAAGAAACTTCACTCCGCTTAACGTTATAGATTACTGGGTAAACTTCCAGGGAAAGAACGCTTACTGCACAGCAGAGCGTGTTGCATACAGAAACTTCGTTGCAGGATATTTCCCGCCCGATTCTGCGGTATATAAGAATCCTTACCGCGAATGGATAGGTGCACAGATACGCGGAGATTTCTTTGGTTACATAAATCCGGGTGATCTTGAAACTGCTGCCGATATGGCTTGGAGAGATGCGAGTATATCGCACGTAAAGAACGGAATATACGGTGAAATGTTTGCTTCGGCTATGATAGCCGCCGCGGCTGTTACAGATAACCTTGAAGACGTTGTACGCGCAGGAATATCGCAGATACCGAAAACGTCAAGACTTTATGAAAAAATAGGCGCGCTTCTTGACTTCTATACTTCCGGCGGCACAGCAGACGAGTTCTTTGCAGACTTTGCAAAGAGATATAACGAATTCTCGGCACACGATTGGTGTCATACGATATCGAATGCGGAAATAGTAGCGGCATCCGTGCTTTACGGAGAAGGTGACTACGGAAAGTCTGTTTGTATGGCAGTACAGCAGGGCTTTGATACAGACTGTAACGGCGCAACGGTCGGATCTGTTATCGGTATTATGAAGGGAAGTGCCGCTGTCGGAAATGAATGGACGGCTCCGACCTGCTTTATGCTCCAGACCTCCATATTTGGCGTAGGAACCGTCGATATACGGGAAATGGCAGAAAAGACACTTGCGTTTATAGAAAAATAAAGATTTTCGGCAAATTATTTCAGAACATTTACATAATGCGGGTGGATTTGATATTTACCCGCTTATTTGGAAGTGAGTAAATCACTTTACCGTTACAGGAGGCAACCTTGGAAGTCAAATTTTATGATTCTATCAAAGACGGGCTTCTCAAATTTGCTGTTATTATATCGAAATATAATGGCAAATGGGTGTTTTGTAAGCACAAAGAAAGAGATACGTATGAAATTCCCGGCGGACACAGAGAAGAAAATGAAGATATTTTTGATACAGCCAAAAGGGAGCTGACCGAAGAAACGGGTGCTTTGAAGTTTTCTTTGAGTCCGATTTGTGTTTATTCGGTCACGGGAAAGAACAGAGTTAATATGACCGGCGAGGAAACCTTCGGAATGTTGTTTTTCGCGGAAATAAAATTGTTTTCCGATGAAATAGACAGCGAGATCGAATATGTAAAGTGTTTCGACGAACTTCCGACAAGTTGGACGTATCCACTGATTCAGCCCTGTCTTATAGAGGAATATCAGAGAAGAGTCAGCGTATTTGAAATTTAGATCAACAAGAAATCGGCAGAGAATTCTCCGCCGATTCAGACTGAAGACAAAATAATAAGAGAAAAGCTTTTAGCCAAGAAAAAAAGGATAGGAGGCTGATGGAAAAACGTTCGGTTGGGGAAAAACTTCGGCGTTTGAGATGGTTTTCCCCTTTCCTCAGCTAATCTTTATGGCTTTGGCGGCACTTCGTAACCCGACAGGATTTATTCTGTCGGGTTTAATCATTTTATTCTCCGCTTGTAAAAAAGCAGTACGGATCCACAGTCTGATTTTTTATGTGATCGGTATAGGGCAGTCCGTCGCCCGTGAAGATAAGCTTTCCTTTATTCGTTACGGCAACGATACAGGAGTTCGATGCCTGAATAAACGTGATCTTTTCATCGAAAGAAATATCACCGTAGCTTCCTTTGCCGACAACTCCGCCGGCGGAAAGAATGTTTCCGTTGTTTGTTATTGCTACCGTGTGAGTGCTTCCTGCTGATATCATAGCAACGTTTTTCCAGGATGTTATGTCACAGCAGTCGAGAATGTTGCTTCCGACTGCTACCGCACTGCCGTCCGATTTCACACCGACGCTGTGCATGGAGCCTGCCGCGATCATAACTATATCACTCCACGTCGACGTGTTGCACTGACCGTCAGTGTTAAGTCCTGTGGCAAGAACACTTCCGTTTTCGAGAAGTACCATAGTGTGATAATCACCTGCCGAGATCATTATAACGTTTTTGTAGCTTGATACCGAGCATTGACTGTATTTGCGGTTTCCGCACGCCTTTACGCTTCCGTCAGCGAGAAGCGCGACCGTATGGTATTCACCGACGTCTATTGCGACGACGTCACTCCAAAGATCTACGTTACACTGTCCGAATGAATTGTCGCCAAACGCGATAACGCTTCCGTCTGATAAAAGTATTACCGTGTGATGTGCGCTGCTCTTTACGGAAATTGCTTTTACATCCTTTTCGGGTGTGTATTTTTGACCAAGACCGTAGAAAACGGTCCCGTCCGAAGAAATTATCGCTACTTGCTTGTTAAGGGAAACTTTGGTTGCGTGTATTTCCTGCTTTTTTGAGAAAGGAAGATACTTGAAAAACGTTCCGAGATTTTCAAGAAGATGCTTGTCCGAAATTCCTGTTGCAATATCGATCATAAGATTTTCGTCGGTTGCATATTTTGAGAATTTTAAGGTGTTTTCAATATCCTGCTTGCCGAGATAATAGTAAGATGCTTCGAGTGCGAGATCGGTCAGCACCTTTTCGTCATTTGAAAGAAACGCAAAATCAAGTGAGGTCATATAGTCGTTTACAGAACTATACTGTTTAATAGCCAAAACGACTACCTCTTCTTTTTTTGCATCAAGCTCGGCGTCGATCGCCAGCTTTACAGCATCGGAAAACTTTTTTTCACTAACAAGAGCGTTTATGTTAATAATGTGAATGGTATTTATTTTTTCGCGGTCGCCTAAAAGCTTTGCATATGACATAGCCTTGTCAAGCATACTGTTTTCGAAAAAATAGTCGTATCCTGCCGAAAGAACGGCTTTTTCGGTATTTTCCGTATTCTTGCAGGTGGCGGCGAATGCGTAAGCTATGTCGTATTCTTTTGCTTTAAGATAGTATTCAACCGCACTTTCGGATATGGCGGTCACATACTTCGAGAGTGAATCGTGTGACGTTGCAACTTCAAGTGCGGCTGTAAATTCGTTTTCTTCAAGAAGCGTGTTTATTCTGGCTTCTTTTTCTTCAAGTGTTTCCTCGGGGATAACTTCGGTTATACTGTCATCGGGTTTGTCGATTTTATTGTCATCGGTCTTTAAAAGCTTCGGCAAAAAGAAGACAAGACTGATAACGAGAGCAATAGTTGCTGCAAGGAATATCCCCGAAAAGAGGGCGATAAACAGGCGTGTACGCTTGCGTGCCTTTTCGGTGCGGGACGTATTTATTTCGGGATATTTGAATTTTGAAAAATAATCAAAAAGCTGCTTTCTTCCCGTGCCGCACATCGGACAGTTTTCAGAGTCGGACATCTGACCGCAGGTGCATCTCCATACGAGAGATGAAAGCTCAATAGGATAATAAGCGGCAAAATCGCCTACTTTCTCGCAGACCTCGTAGATTTCGCTGTCAGACATACCTTCGGAAAGGGGAATAGGATCGCTCGGCTCGTCGAAAAAGTCGCCTCTGACGAAATCTGTAACCATAAGATCGAGTGTGCGGATACAGCCTATGTAAATGTCAACGTCCGAAACAAGCTCGGGATCAAGGTCAACCTTGGTCTTTATTCCGACAGAAGCGCCGGGAAGAAGACCTTCTTCGGGGAATTTCAGCGTTTTGGATATTATTTCGCGTCCGCTTGAAACTATCAGATTTCCTTCGGAGTCAAGACAACGTATAACAAGACCTGCAGATTCTACCTTTGAAGGACTTTCTTCCGAGGAAATATTGGATATTAACATATTAAGCACAAGTTCGTCGGTTTCGGCATCGAGAATAAGCTCAAAGCTTTCTATCGCAAGCGGAGAGCGAAGAGCTATTCGTTTACCGTGCTGACTTATAACAGTGTTTTTTTTCTTTGCCATCATAAAAACCTTTCAAAGAGAAAAGAGTGGTTATTTCCGGATGTAATACACAGGAGAAGAGAGATCGTAATCGGTTATCATATACGCCGTATAATCGGCATCGTAAAAGCAGTCCGAAGACTCGTCGTGTATAAGAGAATAGTCTTCAAGAAGCTTTGTGAAAGCGCTGACAGGTGATGAATCAAGTCCCTCGTGCTCATAATAAGGAATCGCTTCTGTTTTTGAAGCTCCTTTTTTGAGCATTTTCAAGGTGAGTGAAGCACCGCTTGCGTGAGAGCATACTAAGCAGCATTCTTCCGAGATCTTTGACTGCGGGATGTAAGCCTTTTCTATCACAAGAGTATATCCAAGCTCAGAATAGAACTTGTCGGCAACCTCGAAAAGCTTTATCATAGTGTCATACTGTATCAGTATAGGCTCGTCATCGCTGTAAATTATCCGTGCATCAAATATTTCCGCATATTTACGGACATCAACGAGGCGGGAGATCTGTCCTTCGGAATTCCACGCGTAAGGAACTTCGACAAATAGTTTCACGCTGCTGTTCATAAGCGAAACAGATTTGCAGTAGCCGAGAAGAGCACCGGTTTGGTTGTATATTCTCGAAATGCCCGTTGAATTTTGCTCTGCGTAGACCTTGTCGCCGAAAACCTTGAATCCGATGGGATTCCCGCTCAGAGTATTGTCCTTGTAGTATTCGACTCGGCTTACGCACACTATCATTTCGACGTATGAAGCGGCAGGCGCGGGATTATTGTTTTCGGGTGAGGAGAGCTTTTTGTGCTCTGTATATGATGAAGCGGCAAGAGCGAGAAGTGATGCCGCCGCAGAAACGATTATAAGAGAAATGACCGATATTATAAAAATATTCAGTATCTTTTTTGACATACGGAAACCTCTCTTAAGAAAATTAAAAATATGATACATATTAATAATATCTATATTTTACGCATTTGTCAAGCAGTTACGGTATAGTTTACAATAATTTTTCAAAATCAGAATTTTCGACTGAAAAAGTGCAAAGGCGATTCTTGTAGGGGTCGACGTCCCCGGCTGTCCGAAATAACAAAAATCGGCAGAAAAAACAATATTTCTGCCGGAATTTGCAGGTACGTCCGTAGGACACCATTTGTTTTGAATTATTGTGTATCGTATCGGTCGGATAATATCCTTCTCTATGATCTTCACTCACACAGCTTTCCGAAATCGTCTGCCGTGAACAGGAAATATTCGGCGGAAATTTCTTCGTATGAAGCAATTGAAAGAAAGTAATCCTTGATTTCCGCAAAGGTGATGTATGCGGGCGGACATCCTATTTTGGAAGTTACGCGGTCACCTGCAACGTAAAACGAGGTCATCGGCGTGCGTAAGCCGCTTCCGATAAGCTTGACGTAGCTTTCTTTTTTTGTCCAAAGAGAGAGAAGATCGTGCTTTGTGAAGGGTGTCGCGTCTGATGATGAAACTATTCTTTTATATACTCTGTTGACGGTATAGGCATCGCTTTCGAGAATATCCACGCCGATAGGAACGCTCGATATGGCGCACACGGCAAATGTTCCCGAATGTGAAATGTTTATATGGAGGTTATCCTCGCTAAGCTGAGGCTTTCCGAGAAGCGAATATGAGTATGCGGGAGGAGTAAAGGGAAGCGAAAAGCTTTTAAGTGCAAAGCAAAGCGCAAGCTCTGCACAAAGAGAACGCTTTTTATCATCAAGATGAGCAAGTCGGTTTATTTTTTTCATTCTTGCCGGGCTTATTAAATTTGCGTAATCGTCAAGAGCTTTTTCGAGATCAATATTTTCGGTGCTTACGATAAAGACACAAGCTTTGGGCAATTCTTTTCCTGTGTTTTCGGAATCTGCGTAGATGTTTTTTTCTGCCATTTTTTCCTCTGAATGTTTTGCGTTTTTATATTCACAGTTTATCATACACAATTTGGAAAAGCAATATTTTTTGATAAATTATTTATAAATATTTGATAAAGATTGCGATATTTGCTACCGAAAACTAATGGATAAAAAAGGACTTGACATTTTTTGGTGTCGAAGATATAATTAACGTAGTACCGTGTTTAACAGACACGTAAGAAAAATAAGTCAGGAGAATAAAATGTTATATCCAAAATCAAATAAGTACAGAGATCTGTATAACTTAAACGGAATATGGAAATTTAAAACTGTCGGTGACGATTATATTCCTGAAAATGAAGCGCACGACGCTTTTCTTATGGCAGTACCCGCAAGCTATAACGATATAGTTACTTCGAAAGAGGTAAAGGATCACGTAGGTAAGGTACTTTACGAAACAACCTTTTCTCTCCCCGTGCGTGATGACCGAATCTATCATCTGCGTATAGGTGCTACAAGCCATAAGTGCGACGTTTATCTTAACGGAAAGCTTATATCCTACGGCATAAACGGATTTTTCCCGATAGATACAGAGCTTTCCGACCTTGAAGAAAAGAACCGTTTGTCCGTTGTGATAGATAACAGACTCACCTTTCAGACACTTCCCGTGGGACGCATAGTAAACGGTAAGCAGGTAATAAATCACGATTTTTATAACTTTACGGGCATTCACCGCGACGTGATCGTATATTCGACTCCGAAAAAATATATTCACGATATCGAGATAAAAACTGTCGTTGACGACGATTATTCGAAAATTTCTGTAATTACCGATGCTGAAAACGCACTCTATACAGTTTTCGATAAGCTTGGAAATACCGTTATCGAGAGCAGAGAAAGCACGTTCAGCATAGAAGATCCTATTCTGTGGGACACAGAAAACCCTTATCTCTATACTCTGTGTGTAGAAACGGACACCGATAAATACGAGGAAAAATTCGGAATACGCAAGGTGGAAGCTACTCGCGACGCACTTCTTCTCAATGATAAGCCTGTGTATCTCAAGGGATTCGGTATGCACGATGATTCGTTTATTCTTGGAAAGGGAAATAATGCGGCTGTTAATATCCGCAACTTTGAGCTTCTCAAATGGATAGGCGCAAACTCGATAAGAACGAGCCACTATCCGTACAGCGAAGAGGTGATGTCACTTGCAGACGAGTACGGCATTATGGTTATCGACGAGGTACCTGCTGTCGGTATGGGATGGTGGAATCCGACCTTCTCCGATGAGAGAGCAAACGACGAGACGAAGGAGCTTCACAAGGAGCTTGTAAGACAGCTTGTGGCAAGAGATAAAAACCATCCTGCGGTAATTATGTACTCTGTTGCAAACGAAGCGGCAACACACGAGGAAAGAGCGAGAGAATATTTTGCCGACGTTATTGATATGGCAAGAAAATCCACCGATCTTCCGATAACGATAATAGAATTCTCTACCGCCGACGTTTCGCTTGTCGGCGACCTTGTTGACGTTATCGGTATAAACCGTTATTACGGATGGTACTATGAACACGGCGATATGTCGGTAATAAAGGATCAAATGATAACCGAAATCGGAAAATGGCGCGCAAAGTGCGGCAAACCCGTATTCGTTGCTGAATTCGGTGCGGATACTATCGAGGGACTTCACGCGCTCCCGAGCGAATCCTTCTCCGAAGAATTCCAGATCGAATACGTACGGGAAAATTGCGAAGCGTTTGACAGTGCCGAGGGCTGTATCGGCGAGCACGTATGGAACTTTGCCGATTTCAAGACCAAGCAGGGACTTACACGTATAAGAGGAAACCGCAAGGGCGTCTTTACAAAGGACAGACAGCCTAAGCTTGTGGCTCACTTCCTGCGTGAAAGATGGATGAAGAAGTAATTTCTTTTCAGAAAAGTTTTTGAAGGTTTTAGGGAACTTTTTTCAAAAAGTTCCCTAAATAAAAATCCGATGGAATTTGAAAGTTCCATCGGATTTTTGCTATCTTATAACCTTATCAATAAACGCTCCGAATACGAGCTTGTCCCCGATGTAAAAAACGGCGGACTGACCGGGCGCGGGTTCGGGAAACGCGCGCTCGAAAGAGGCTGTCATTATGCCGTTTTCGACTTTTACCGTCGTGATTCTCGGAACTGCCGAGTATCGCACCTTTACGGTAAGCTCTTCACTTTTTAGAGTGTCAAGCGAGGTAAGGCACTGAAAATTCACTCCCGAAAAGATTATGCCGCAGGCTGGTGAATAATCGGCAGACTTTATAAGTGTGACCGTGTTTTTGGAGGCGTCTATCTCGCTTACCGTCATTTTTTCGCCAAGCGCGATACCGAGGTGCTTTTTCTGACCGATCGTGTAGTGAATTATTCCGCGGTGTTCACCGAGAATCTTTCCGTTTTCGTCAATAAAAGAGCCTTTGTCGGATTCTCCGCGCTTTTCGGTGATATATCGCGCATAGTCGCCGTCGGGAATGAAGCAGATGTCCTGACTTTCCTTCGCTGATGCCGATGTGAAACCGCGTTCTGCCATATATTCACGGATATACGTTTTTTCAATTCCGTTAAGCGGAGTCAGAAAATCTGCAAGCTGTTCTTGGGAGAGTCCCCAAAGCATATATGACTGGTCTTTTTTGAGGTCTGCGGCGCGTCGGATGAAATATCTTCCGTTTTCGTACTCTACACCGCAGTAATGTCCGGTTGCAAACTTGTCAAATCCGAGTTCCTTTGCGCTGTCGTGAAGCTTTTTCACCTTCACGTAGCGGTTGCAAACTACACACGGATTCGGGGTGCGTCCCGATAAATATTCGTTTGTGAAATATTCTTTTACGTATTTTTCGAAATCTCCGCTGCAATCTATAACGTGCAGGGGAATTCCAAGCTCTGATGCCGATCTTTCTGCTGATTTTACGTCGGTATGGTCGGAAAATTTAAGAACAGCACCCTCGACTGCGTATCCTTTCTCAATAAGAGAGAGGGCGGCAAAGGTGCTGTCAAGTCCTCCGCTCAGACCGACCAGAACGGAGGTTTTCATTACTGATCGTCTCCGATCACGTGATCGTGGTGATGGTCGCACGCTTCGCAGCAACCGTCACAGTCTTCGTGAAGAATAGGGCTGTCAATTCCGTTTTTACGGTAGTAATCGGCAACAGCCGCCTTTACAGCCTGTTCTGCAAGAACCGAGCAGTGGATCTTTACGGGCGGAAGTCCGTCAAGAGCTTCGACAACAGCCTTGTTTGTGAGCTTCAGTGCATCGTCAATGCTCTGACCTTTGATCATTTCAGTAGCAATAGAAGACGTTGCAATAGCCGCACCGCAGCCGAAAGTCTTGAATTTTACGTCAACAATAATATTGTTTTCTATTTTGAGATACATTCTCATAATATCTCCGCATTTGGCGTTTCCAACCTCGCCGACTCCGTCAGCATCGGGAATTTCGCCGCAGTTGCGGGGATTTGTGAAATGGTCCATTACTTTTTCGCTGTACATATTAATTCTCCGAAGTAATTATTTTACGCGCTCCATAGTGCTGTTGTAGAGGGGACTCATATCTCGGAGCCTCTGAACGATAGCGGGGAGCTTTTCGAGGATATAATCAACGTCCTCATCGGTATTTTCGTGTGAAAGAGTGAAACGGAGTGAGCCGTGAGCCTTTTCGGCAGGAACCCCTATTGAAAGAAGCACGTGCGAGGGCTCAAGCGACGCAGAATTGCACGCAGAGCCTGTTGAGCAGCATATGCCGTTTAAATCCATAAACATAAGAAGGCTTTCACCCTCAACGTATTCAAAGGTGATGTTGGCGTTACCCGCAAGCCGCTTTTCTCTGTCACCGTTAAGGAAACTGTAAGGAATTTTGTCAAGAATACCGCTTACAAGTCTTTCGCGAAGTGCGAGAACTCTTTTTTCGTCGTCAAGACGCTCGTAAGCAAGCTCAAGCGCCTTGGCAAGTCCTGCGATATAGGGTACGTTCTCGGTACCGCCGCGTCTGCCACGCTCCTGACCGCCGCCGTCTATAAGAGTATGAACTCTCGTACCTGTTTTGATATAGAGTGCGCCGATTCCTTTAGGTGCATTTATCTTGTGTCCGGAAAATGCAAGCATATCAACGCCGAGATCCTTTACGTTTATGTCAATATGACCGACAGCCTGTACAGCATCGGTAAACATTACAGCACCGTGTCTATGAACGACTTCTGAGATCTCCTTTATGGGAAGAACAGTGCCGATCTCGTTATTTGCATACATAACGGCAACAAGAACAGTATCGTCGCGCATAGCAGCCTCAACTGCTTCGGGTGTTATCAGACCGTTTTTTTCAACGTCGAGATAGGTCACCTCGTAGCCGTCGCGCTCAAGACTTTTCATAGCGTTCAGAACAGCGTGATGCTCAAATTTTGTGGTAATTATGTGGCGTCCCTTGTTTTTTGCCGCGGAAGCCGCACCCTTTATTGCCCAGTTGTCTGCTTCCGACCCCGATGCTGTGAAGAACAGTTCGCTCGGCTTGCAACCGAGAAGAGATGCGATCTTCGCGCGTGACTCTGTAAGCGGAGAAGCTGCTTCGCGTCCCTTTGAGTAAGCGCTCGAAGGATTTCCCCACTTGTCGGTGAGGTAGGGAAGCATAGCTTCAAGTACGCGTGAGTCTATCGGTGTTGTAGCGGCATTATCGGCATATACAAATCTTTTGTTTTCGGACATTACGGTAATATACTCTCCTTAAACGGTAATAATATAACCTTATCTTACTTTACGATAGTACCCGTGCAGTTTCCGAATGCGCAAGCTGCGTTTGCTTCGTCTGTGTCGATGTGCATAGCGAGGGCGAAAGAGGGGTTAACTCTTACAACAACGTCGCCGTAAACTGTCTTACGGTCAGCAGAATCGATAGCAACCGAAACAACCTGCTTGTCTGCTACGCCGAACTCTTCTGCATCTGCGGGTGTCATATGGATGTGACGCTTTGCGATGATAACGCCTTCTGTGATTTCAACTTCGCCTGCAGGTCCGATGAGCTTGCATCCGGGTGTTCCTGCGATATCGCCGCTTTCTCTTACGGGAGCTGTGAGACCGAGGGTTCTTGCGTCTGTGAAGGAAAGCTCAACCTGTGTAGCACCACGTGTAGGGCCGAGAACTATTACGTTGGGAATGGACTTCTTGGGTCCTTCGATAGTGAGTCTTTCTTCGCAAGCGAACTGACCGGGCTGGCTGAGATCCTTCTTGAATGTAAGCTTTGCGCCTGCACCGAAGAGTGTTTCGAGGTCCTTCTGAGAAAGGTGAATGTGTCTTGCAGATGTTTCAACGATAAATGTTTTCATTTTATAACCGTTCCTTTCTGTACAGCGTGGCTGTACGGCCGAAGATCGCTTCGACCAAATTAAGATATTTTAAATTGTTTTTGTTTTAAATACTTTTATCGGTATTTCCGACTGTTTCAGTGAATAAACTTTAAGCTTACTACTAACACTTTATTATAACATACTCTTTTGTAAAAGTAAATAAGGAGATACAAAAAAATATGACAAATTATATAGAAAATAATAGCGAAAATACACAAGAAGGCAGAAAAAACGAGCTTTCGGACGAAAAAAAGCTTACGCGCGGCTTCAGGTGCATAACGCTCGTCGGGCATATTGAGGGGCATTATATTATGAATGAAACGCAGAAGACTACCAAATACGAAAATATTCTGCCCGAGCTTGTTGAAATAAATACGGACAAAAGCATATCGGGGCTTCTCGTTTTGCTGAATACGGTCGGCGGTGACGTCGAAGCGGGACTTGCGATAGCCGAAATGATAGCGTCAATGGATAAGCCGACCGTTTCTCTCGTGTTGGGCGGCGGACACTCGATAGGAGTACCGCTTGCCGTATCGGCAAAGAAATCCTTTATAGTTCCTTCTGCAACGATGACCGTCCACCCCGTGCGAATAAGCGGCACTGTAGTGGGCGCACCGCAGACCTTTTATTATTTTAACCGTATGCAGGACAGAATACTCGATTTTGTGGCAGCTCATTCAAAGATAACTACCGAAAGACTGAGGGATCTTATGATGAAAACCGACGAGATAGCGACAGACGTGGGAAGTATAATAGACGGTCGGCAGGCGGTAGAAGAGGGAATAATAGACGAGATCGGCGGACTCTCGGATGCACTTAGCACGCTTGTTGAAATGAGTAAAATCAGTGAAAATAAATACAAATTGTAAAAGGAAATGCATATCACTTGACAGTAAATCCTTTTTGTGCTAAAATCAGCATGTATTTTTATGTTAATATTTAATTTTGACTGAAAGCGGATATTTTTCTCTGACTTAAGGAGTTTTGCATATATGAAGATATTTATAAAAATTTTGATCGGCATTCTTCTGGTTTCGATGCTGATATCCTTTTCGGGATGCGAAAAGCTCGATGAGTTTTTCGGTGACGAGGAGGATGATGAAAAAACGGATGTAGAAAACCCGAACGTTGACGAAAGCAATCCGAGAAATGCGGGTGTATATAATTTCCTTCTCGTGCGCGAGGAGAAAAAGCTCGGCACAGCGGCATCATTCGTTATATGCGAAATGGACGTTTCGGTTCCGTCGATTTCGTTTTTTCAGATCCCGGCAAATCTTTTCATAAACGACAGCAAGGCGACCTCGCTCAAGCAGCTCTACGATGCAAGTTATGACAGCGCTTCTGTTTCGGGACTTTCAAACAGCGAAAGCTCTATGAATGCCGCTAAAGCGGTCAGCACGTTTATCTCTGAAAATATGGCTGTTCCGATCGATTATCATATTGTTGTAAGCAGTACGGCTATGGCTGAATATATAGACCTTATCGGCGGAATAGAAATAAATTTCCCGTTTACCTTTTCCTCAAGTGCAGGTATAACCTATTCTTCGGGAATACGCAACGTCACGGGCGACGCTGCGTTCGACTTTGTTGAATACGACTTTTTCAGAGATACCGAGTCGCAGATAAATGCCGCAAGAACAGTGCTTGCGGGTATACACGCAAAAATTTCGGATACACTTTCATCAGAAACCATCTCTATCCATATGATTCTCGGTAAGCCTCTGTTTGTTACCGACGTTCCGTCTGAAGATGGATACGATATTTTCTTCCTTCGTAAGCTTATCTCTGTAGCTGCCGAAAATTGGAGTATAGCTAATCTCTGCACCACTCCCGCATCTGTTGCAGACGGAGATTTTGAGGTTATGCACAGAAACCGTGCGCTTGAGCAGATAAATTCTTTTCTGAATATTTACAAAAATGACGTGAGCGAGGAAGCTTTTGACCCCGAGCTTAAATTCACAGATACGAATGAAAGAATAGTAAACGCGATATATAAGGCAAGTAAATCTCTTCCCGAAAGCTATACGGCATCTGATATTTACGCCGGAAGACTTCGCATCTTTACTAAATAAATAGGAGGAATGTTATTATTATGGAAATAGTCAGAAACGAGGGTGAAGCGTGGAAGGTTGGCGCACAGTTTGAAGGCTGGCTTGTCGGACTTCTCGCGTACGGAGAAAAATTCTCACGCCTTTCAATGCTTGAAAGACACAATCAGACAGAAGAAGCCTTTGTGCTTGTAAAAGGCGAAGCAACCTTGTACACGGCAGATAAGGATATAAAAATAACAGAGTACAAAATGGAGCAGGGAACTCTTTACAACGTCGGTAAGGGAGAATGGCATCATATCGTCGTAAGTAAGGATGCTCTGGTTGTTGTCGTTGAAAACAGTAATACCGCAAAAGAAAACTCGGATTATATATTTTTGGCGTAATATTGTGCTTTTTTCGACAAAAAGTGGTTGACTTTGATTTTTTGATGTGCTAAAATAATATTAGTATCATCGTTTTGTGTAAAAATTTAACGTAGGAAACTGAAAGGAAGTCTATTATGGAAGCATTTTTAAACAAAATCCTTGAATACCTTGCATCGGCAGGTATGCGCGTACTTTGCGGAATCGTTGTTCTTATCGTAGGTTGGATAGTTATTAACAGGGTCGTTAAGGTTTTCGAAAAGACCAAAAAGATACAGAAGCTTGACAAAACGGTTCGTGCATTTACAAAGAGCGCACTTAATATCGTACTTAAAACACTCCTTATCATAGTTGTAGCATCTATCTTCGGAGTACCGATGACTACATTTATCGCGATAATCACGGCGGCAAGCCTTGCAATAGGTCTTGCGCTTCAGGGCGGTCTTTCCAATATCGCAGGCGGTATTATCCTTCTCATCATAAAGCCTTTTAATATCGGTGATTTCGTTACTATAGACGGTGCGGACGGTACTGTAACCGATATGAATATATTTTACACCGTACTTACAACAGCAGATGGAAAGCGTGTTGATATTCCCAACGGTATAGCAGCCGGCGGAAAGATAGTAAACTATTCTGTAGAAAAGTACAGAAGAATAGACATTTCTTTCGTTGTTCCCCACGGAACCGACGTAAGCAAGATCGATCATCTCCTTGCGGATATGGCAAGATCGAATTCGCTTATCTTTGTTGATGATGACCATACTCCTACAGTAAAGGTTTGTGGATATGAAGAAGACGGACTGAATATCAATTTCAGAACGTGGACAGAAAACGAAAACTATTGGTCTGCTTTCTTTGCTATGAATGAAGGCGCAAGACTTGTATTTAATGCAAATAATATCAAGCTCTCGAGCCGTCAGTTCAATCTTCGTATAGAAAAGTAAATCTATTTGATAACAAAAAAGGCAGCATCCGCGTTAAGATGCTGCTCTTTGTTTCTGAGCTTGTTTTTCAGGAGAGAAGATAGTCGGTCAGCGAGTAAGCATCGTCGAACGTCATTATCGCCCCCGCTTCTTCAAGCTCATCGCGCCCACCGTGACCGAATGTTACGCCTATAGCCGAAATTCCGTTTGCGGCGGCTCCTTCGACGTCAAACTTGCGGTCACCGATCATAATGGCGGTATTTTTGTCGGTTATGTTTGCGCTTTCAAGTGCGTAAGCGACGACGAGCTCTTTCTTTGCGCGCGATTCGTCAAGGCTTGCACCGCAGATAAGATCAAAATATTTGTCAAGACCGAAATGCTCAAGCACCTTTATTGCCATAGGCTCGGGCTTTGACGTTGCGAGAATCACCTTGCAAGGACTCTCGTGCAGTTTTTTGAGCATTTCTTCGATACCGGGATAAAGGCTGCATTCATAAATTCCCGTAGGTACGTAGTACTCGCGGTAATACTCAACCGCTGTTATAGATTCTTCCTGAGTCATACCGTAAGAATTTCTGAATGACTCAAAAAGAGGCGGTCCGATGAAGTGACGGAGCTCGTTTAAGTCTTCGACCTTGATGCCGAATTTTTTCAGCGCATATTGCACAGCTTTTGTTATGCCTTCAAAGGGCTCGGTGATAGTTCCGTCAAGGTCAAAAAGAACGTGAGAATATTTCATATTACTCCTCCTTGGTTACTATGTTTGAGAGAAATGGGTTTACGCCGAGAAAATCCACCGCATTTTTATACTGCGCGCGGTATTCTTCTTTCTTTTCAATGCTCATTTTGCTGTCAAGGACAGCGCGGATAAGCAGATTCTTCGGAGTGTCGTCGGGGTCGATGAGCTCAAGCGCTTCGACCGAATAACCGTTTGCCGAAAGCATAAGACAACGCAGCGAATCGGTGGCGGCATCGCACAGCTTTTGCTTTAACATAGAGTAGTCCGAAATAAAGGAAAGCGTGTCGCAGCTAAGCTGCTTCATCATTTCGTGGTGACAGCAGGGAGTCGAAAGAATGACTTTTGCACCGTGATTTATTGCATATCCGAGAACGATGTCGGTCGCAATATCGCAGGCGTGGAGCGAGATAACAAGGTCGGGAGTGCCGCGGTCAAAGTTTGAAATGTCATCGCAGATAAATTCAAGATCTGTGTAGCCGAGATTCTTTGTAACGTCCGAACAATATTCAATAACGTCGCGCTTCAGATCAACACCGTACATTTTTATCTTGCGTTTTTTGATCTCGGTCAGATAGTAATATACAGCGAATGTGAGATAGCTTTTTCCGCAGCAAAGATCGCATACAAGAAGCTCTTTGTCACTCGGAAGGCTGTCGTATACGTCGTCAAGAAGCTCGACAAAACGGTTTATCTGTCTGAATTTTGACTGTTTTTTGTCGATTATCTTGCCGTTTTGATTGCAAATTCCGAGAAATTCAAGGAATGGTGCCTTGTCGAGAATGTAATTCTTTTCACGGTTGTGACCGGACAGCTCTGCCTTGTCCGAATATACTATTCGGTCAGAGATAAAGATTTTCCCTTTTTTGGAGATTTTTATTTCGCATTCGCCCTTTGCGCATACGATATTAGTCTGCAAAAACTGCGAAAGCGAGAGCTCGGCGAGATATTCGGGAGCTTCGCTGAGCGAGAGATTTTTGTGACGTGCCTTGTTGTCCGAGGTAAATGTTTCGAGCTGAACAAAGCTTTCGCCGTTCTTTTTTGCAAAGATACGTGCTACTGCGCGGACGATGTTTTTGTCTGTGGCTTTGCTGAATACCGTTTTTTTCAGACAACCGTTTTCTAAAACGAGAGAGAATACTGAAATTATCTTGTCTTTTTCGTTCATGGTAATTCCTTTATAATAAAATTATAATAAATTTGCAATAAATTAAGAAATTTGGAGAATAAAATATGCCCGAAATAATAATGGGAAGAATAGTAAAAGGAGTCGGGGGACTCTATGAAACAGCACTTGAAAGCGGAGAACGGGTAAGCTGCCGAGCGAAAGGTGCTTTTCGCCACGATGATATAAAACCGTACGTCGGTGACGTTGTCAATATCGGCTACGACGACGCTGGAAATCCTGTTATATCAGAGATAAAGGAGAGAAAGAATTCTCTTATAAGACCGCCGCTTGCCAATCTTGATGTTATCTTCGTCGTGCTTTCGGCAAAAAATCCGACGGCAGATTTGCTTACTGCGGACAAGCTTATCGCGATAGCAGAGCATAACGGCATCGAGCCGATAATAGTTATAAGCAAGCGCGATCTCGACAGCAAAAACGCCGATAAAATAAAAGAGATATATGAAAAATGCGGATTTACCGTATTTGATTCCGAGCTTTGCACTGAAAACAGCGTGGAATGCAGAGGAATATACGATTTTATAAAAGAAAATCTTTCGGATAAGATATCAGCATTTGCGGGAGCCTCAGGCGCGGGAAAATCGACGCTTATGAATTCGCTGTTCAAATCGCTCGTAATTGCAACAGGTGACGTGAGCAGAAAAATAGGCAGAGGACGTCACACAACGCGCCACGTTGAGCTTTTCCCGATGAGCGAGCTTGTAGGCGAGGGAAACGGATTTTTCGCTGATACACCGGGCTTTACAATGCTCGACTTCGTGCGCTTCGATTTCTTTGACAAAGAAGACCTGCCGAGTACCTTCAGAGAGTTTTCCGAATACATAGGAAACTGCAAATACACAAAATGTACTCATACGAAGGAAGAGGGCTGTGCCGTTCTTGATGCGTTGAGGAAAGGCAAAGTGCCGAGAAGCCGCCACGAAAGCTACGTGGATCTTTTTAATATACTTAAAGAAAAGCACAAATGGGATAATAAGCAGTAACGGCATTTTGAACTTTCGCATATTATAACAGTGAAGCTCCGAAAACAAATTTCACGGAAAGGAACGGTTATATAATATGAAAGTCGTTACCGTTAAAGCCCCTAAATTTATGCGCCCGATACTGAGAAGTATATTCAAAATGGGGAAATAACCTTTTATTTTACACAAAAAACGGTCTTGCTTTTGTAGGCAAGACCGTTTTTATGCCTTTTTGAACTGGAAATTTTACTTTAACAGCGGCAAATTGTTTCTGTACATAAAAACTATAAAAGCAATCTGTAAGAGTGCAAGAAGTGGGACTGTAAGGTAAAATTTTGCTTTTCGTATCTTGTGCCTGCAAAGAATCATACCGAAAAATGCACCTATAGCTCCGCCGATAAAGGCGAGGAGCAGGAGAGTGCTTTCGGGTGTTCTCCATAAATTTTTTCTTGCCTTTCGCTTGTCACCGACATAAGTCAGAAAGGTGACAAACGTGAGAATAAGAGTATAACCCCAGAAAAGCTCGGGTACCTCAAGAAAAAAATCGGCAATAGAAGATATGATGGTTATAAATGTTTCCACGGCTTTACCGAAAGATTATCTTGCGATGAATCCGACTTTTTTAGCGACCTTGCGGATAGTTTTTTCAGCACGGTAAGCGGCAGCGCGCGCACCGTTCTTCATAACGTCTTCAAGGTATGCCTTGTCGTTTATTATCTGTGCGTAGCGAGCCTGAAGAGGAGCAAGTCCGTCTGCAACTACTTCACCGACAGCAAGCTTAAAGTCGCCGTATCCGCGGCCTTCAAACTCTTTTTCGATCTCTGCGTGAGACTTGCCTGTGAAGCAGGAGTAGATATTCATAAGGTTGTTTATTCCGTCCTTGCCTTCTGCAAAGCGTACAGAGGTGTCGGAGTCGGTAACTGCTCTCTTGAACTTTCTTACGATATCGTCGCGGCTGTCCATAAGAGTGATGAAAGCGTTTACGTTTGTGTCCGATTTGCTCATCTTCTTTGTGGGTTCCTGCAGGGACATTATCTTTGCGCCGCTGGGCGGGATAAATCCTTCGGGAACTGTGAATACGTCGCCGTAGATACCGTTAAAGCGTGTTGCAATATCGCGGGTTAGCTCAATGTGCTGTCTTTGATCCTGCCCTACGGGAACGAGATCTGCTTGGTAAAGAAGAATATCGGAAGCCATAAGGACGGGATATGTGAAAAGACCCGAGTTAATGTTGTCAGCGTGCTTTGCCGACTTATCTTTAAACTGTGTCATACGCGAAAGCTCGCCAAACTGGGTATAGCAGCCGAGTATCCAAGAAAGTTCGGCGTGTGCGGGAACGTGAGATTGAACGAAGAGAGTACATTTTTCAGGGTCTATACCTGCCGCAATATATATAGCAAGAAGCTCACGAGTGCGTTTGCGAAGCTCTGCGGGATCCTGACGTACGGTAATTGCGTGCATATCGACCGCACAGTAGATGCAGTCATAATCGTCTGCAAGGCTGACCCAGTTTTTAATTGCTCCGAGATAGTTGCCGATGGTGAGATTTCCGCTCGGCTGAACTCCCGAAAATATCACCTTTTTTGTTTCAGTTGTTTCCATTTTAAACGTATTTCCTTTTGTTTAGTGTTTGAATCAGAATTTAAATATCTCGCCTGTCTTTGCGGATGTATAGATACCTTCAAGGATCTTTGTTACGCAGAGAGCCTGTTCGGGAAGAACGAGAGGATCGGTATCGTTGATTATAGCGTCGATCCAAAGACGTGCTTCGCGGTCTGCGGGAGATTCGTTTCCTACGCCTTCGTAGAAAGCGGCGCCTGCGGATTTGAGGTCGGGTGTAAACGAGTATTTTGCGTTATGCTTTACGCCGTTGATACGGAGAGAGTTTCCGGGTCCGTACATATCGGCACCTGCGAGGGTTCCGCAGAAAGCTGTGATAGCTTCGCGAGGATCAAGCATATTGATAGCCCAAGAGGATTCAAGGTTGATAGTAGCACCGTTTTCCATTACGACGAAACCGAAAGCAGAATCTTCAACGGTGAACTTGTCGGGATCCCAAGGACCCCAGTCGTTGCCCTGCAGCTCTTTATCTCCGCCGGAGAGCTTGTGGTATGTTGTACCAACGCAGTACTTCGGCTTGTAGTTGTTCAGCATATAGAGGGTAAGGTCGAGAGCGTGTGTTCCGATATCAATAAGAGGACCGCCGCCCTGCTCATATTCGTTAAGGAAAACGCCCCAGGTAGGAACTGCGCGGCGGCGGAGTGCTGTTGCCTTTGCGTAGTAAATATCACCGAACATTCCGTCATCTACAAGCTTCTTGAGATAAACGGCGTCAGCACGGTTACGTGTCTGATAGCCGATAGTGAGTTTTTTGCCTGTGCGCTTTGCGGCGTCAAACATTTTCTGTGCTTCAACAGAGTTTATAGCCATAGGCTTTTCGCACATAACGTGCTTGCCTGCTTCGAGAGCGTCAACAGTAATAAAGCTGTGCGAACGGTTAGGAGTAAGAACGTGAACTACGTCAATAGTAGGATCAGCAAGGAGTTCTTTGTAATCTGTATAAACCTTGCATTCGGGAGTTCCGTATTTTGCACGTGCAGCGATAGCTCTTTCTTCGATTATGTCGCAGAAAGCAACCATTTCAGCTCTGTCCTTCTGCTTTGAAAGGGCGGGCATATGTTTTCCGTTAGCGATACCGCCGCAACCGATTATACCGATTCTGAGTTTGTTAGCCATTTTATTATCCTCATTTCGTAAACGAATTTATAAAATTACAACATTTTACATTAAGATAATTATAAACCAAGTGTATAAAAATGTCAAGTGAAAAGCGCGAAAGAGCAGGGGAGTTTTTTGAAAATATGATATTTTAATAAAAAAAGACAAAAATCCTCGCAAATTTACCCATAGGCGCGAAACCTATGGGTAATACGTATCATATATACTTTCTCGGTATTCTTTTTCCTATGCCGCAGAGGATCTCATACGATATTGTTCCGGTCAGCTTTGCGATATCGTCGGCATCTATGGAAAGATCACCGTCGCTTCCTATAAGAATGATCTCGTCGCCGACAGAAACGTTCATACCCGTGACGTCTATCATAAACATATCCATACATACGCGTCCGACAATGGGAGCATAATGTCCGTTTACTATCACCTTACCGATATTCGAAAGCGCGCGCGGATATCCATCTGCGTATCCGATCGGTACGGTGGCAATTTCGGTGTCATTTTCCGCAATAAAGGTGCGCCCGTAGCCGACGGCGTCACCTTTTTTGATCTTTTTGACGAATACCGTGTGGCTTTTAAAGGTCATTGCGGGAATTAACTTTTCTCTTGTCTTTACCTCGTCCGATGGAGCGTATCCGTACATTGAAATGCCGAAACGGCACTGATTTCCGAAGCTTTCGGGAAAATCAATTACAGCAGCGCTGTTGGCAGAGTGTGTTTTTTTGAAGTTTACACCGCGTTCTCTGCAGGAAAGCTCAAATTTTCTGAAAATATCGGTTTGAATCTCTGTTTCGCTCTTGTCTTCGCAGTCGGATGTTGCAAAATGTGTGAAAAGACCGTATATTTCAATTCCGGGAAGCTTTGCTATCTGCGCGACGGTGTCGGCGGATTCTTCACTTGCGGGGAAGCCTATGCGTCCCATTCCCGTATCGACTTTTATGTTTATTTTGATTTTTTTGCCGATCGCTTCGGCGGCGTTTGAGCAGGCAAGAGCATCCTCATACGAGAATATCGCGGGAATAACATTTTTCCCTGCACAGAAATAAAATTCTTCGTGTCTGACGTAGCCGAGAATATATATATCGGTATCGCCCGCTATTTCAAGTATCTCGTGCGCTTCTTCGGGAGTTGCAACAGCGAAAGCCGATACCACGTCCTTGATTTCGCGGCAGACCTCCCGCGCACCGTGTCCGTAGGCATCCGCTTTAATCACGGCAACAGCCTCGCGTCCCTCGGGAAGCAGGGAAGAAAGATACATTGTGTTTTTTCTTATGGCTGACAGATTTATTTCTGCCACGCCACGGTAAAATTTATCGTCTATACTAATCACGTCGGATAATACCTTTCCGAAAAATGTGTTGTGTTCAAAATTAAATAACGCTTGCGAAAATAATACCGTCTTTTTGCGACTCGGCGGTAACGGTGACGATTTTTCCGTGAATATCTTCCGTACTGCGGTCAATATCCTTTACAGCGACCTCTATGAAATTCGCCGTATGACCGACAGCCCCGACAGAATCCTTGTATTCTTCGATGATGACCTCGTGCTTTTTGCCGATCTCTTTTTCAAGTATTGACTCGGTCATATCTGCGCGAAGAGCCTCAAGACTTTTAAGACGCGCTGATTTTATATCCGAGGATATCTGGCAAGGCATATCTGCGGCAGGCGTACCCGGACGCTTTGAATATGCGAAGATATGGAAGGAAAGAAGACCGAGAGAAGCGAGAAAGCTTCTTGTTTCTTCAAAATCGGCGTCTGTTTCGCCTGGAAAGCCGACTATAATATCGGCTGTAAACATCGCATCGGGAATTTTGCTTCTGATGTAATCAACTCTTTTTTTTACCGTATCGACGTTGTAGCGTCTTTTCATCGAAAAGAGAGTGTTATTGCACCCGCTTTGAAGCGAAAGGTGAAAATGCGGTGCAAACGATCTGATCTTCGATACACGGTCGATAAAATCCTCATTTATTGCCGACGGGTCGAGCGAGCCGAGACGAATTCTTTTGATCTTTTCGATCTTTCCGAGCTCTTCGATAAGCGTTGCAAGACCGCCCTTTTGACTGAGGTCCTTTCCGTATGCAGAAACCTCGATACCCGTGAGAACTATCTCGCGGTATCCGTTTTCCGAAAGAGTTTTTGCTTCAGCTATTACCTCTTCGGGTGCTTTCGAGCGTATTTTTCCGCGAAGCGCAGGAATTATGCAGTAAGCGCACTTGCTTTCACAGCCGTCCTCGATTTTGAGTACCGCGCGTGTGCGCTCGCTTGAGCTTATGCTCATTTTTTCAAAGGCTGCGTTTTCAAGCTCACAAGAGCATATTATGCCGTTTTCGCTGTCTTTATGTACGTTTTCGGATACTGTACGAAGCTTTTGTGCGTGAGCAACAGCAAGCTCTGCCGCTTTCATTTTTTCGCGGTTTCCGCAGACAGCCGAAACGCCCTCGATTTTCAGTATCTTTTCGGGATCGAGCTGTGCCGAGCAACCCGTAACTATAACGTACACGTCGGGAGAAACAGCAGACATTCTGCGTATTATCTGACGAGATTTGCGCTCGGCTTCGGCAGTAACCGCACAGGTATTTATTATACAAATATCGACCTTTTCGCTCGGATCGCATATCTCTATCCCGTTTTCGGAGAGCTTTTCGGATATTGCTATACTTTCATAGCTGTTCACCTTGCATCCGAGGGTGTATATCGCAGCACGTACCTTTTTTTTAGTATTCGGCATTAAAGAAAACATCCTTTGCTTGTAATGTGAATAAAGCGCCCGATGTCCGGGTCATTTCCGGAAACCGGGCGTTTTACCTAAAAAACATAATAAAAGATTACTTGAACGTGAAATCAGTCGTTCTTGTCGCAACAATCGCAGCAGTCACATTCATCAAGCTCGCAGATGAGCTTTTCGCCGCACTGGGGGCAGAGAATGTCGTCGCATTCGAGAAGATCTTCGTCAAGATAGATCACTTCGCCGCACTTGGGGCAAACTGCCTCATAGTAGTCTTCATCGTCGTCATCCTCGTCGTCGAAATCTTCGTCTTCGTCGTCATCACATTCGTAGATTTCGCTTTCAACGTCGCCGAGATCGGAATCGAGCTCTTCAACGTAGTCGTTGAGATATTCGATATCTTCTTCAGCTTCTGTAACTGCGATAGCAATATCGTCGAGAAGATCGATAACAGCTGCAAGGATCTTCTTTTCGGGTGTATCAGCTTTGAAATCAAGACCTTCCATAAGGCCCTTGATATAAGCGGTCTTTTCGGTAAGTGTCATTTTCTTTACCTCGTTTCCTGTAATTGTGTTATAAAACTAAGCTTACGCTCTGGAGAGATATTCTCCGGTTCTTGTATCGATCTTAAGAACGTCGCCGATGTTGATGAAGAGCGGAACCTTGATCTCTGCGCCTGTTTCGAGAGTTGCGGGCTTAAGAGCACCCTGAGCTGTGTTACCTGCGAAACCGGGCTCTGTATCGGTAACCTCGAGTTCAACGAACATAGGAGCTTCAACTGCAAATACGTTGCCCTTGTAGGAAACAACCTTGCATACCATTTCTTCTTTTACGAACTTGAAGTTGTCATCGAGAGTATCTCCGTTGATCGGAATCTGCTCGTATGATTCAAGATCCATAAAGTAATAAAGATCTCCGTCGCTGTAAAGATACTGCATATCTTTTCTTTCTACGTATGCATTTTCAAATTTGTCTGTAGGGCTGAAGGATGTTTCGATAACAGCACCTGTTACTACGTTACGAAGCTTTGTTCTTACGAAAGCAGCTCCCTTACCGGGCTTAACGTGCTGGAATTCGATTACCTGCATAACCTTTCCGTCCATTTCAAATGTAAGACCGTTTTTAAAATCTCCGGCTACTACCATTGTAAAGTACCTCCAAAATTTATGATAATATTAAAATACATTTTATTATACAGCATTATTTGCTTAATTTCAAGTCTTTTTTACTAAAAAAGCAAATATTTTTATGTTTTTTTACAGTTCAATAAGCTCTTTCGGGCAATTTGTAAGATTTACGGGGCCGTTTTCCGAGAGATAGACCATATCTTCGATACGGCAACCGTATTTTCCTTCAATGTAAATACCCGGCTCGCAGGTGATAACGTGTCCTGTCTTAAGGATATCGTCACCCGAAACTCTCGGAGATTCGTGAATATCCATTCCGACGCCGTGACCGAGAGAGTGACCGAAGCAGCCCTCGTAGCCTTCGCCATAGATTATATCGCGTGCAACCTTGTCAGCTTCACCTCCGGTCATACCTGCGCGGAAAGCGGCGAGCGACTCGGTCTGTGCGCGAAGAACCGTGTTATATACCTTTTTAATATCGGCATCAGCTTTTCCGATAACGACAGTTCTTGTCATATCCGAGCAGTAACCGTTGTAAAGTGCGCCGTAATCCATAGTGAAGAAGCCTTTTTCGAGCTTTACGTTTCTCGGTACACCGTGGGGCATTGAGGATGCACTTCCCGAAACGGCAATAGTGCTGAATGAAGTTGCTTCAGCTCCGTTTTTGCGCATAAAGAACTCAAGCTCAAGCGCAACGTCGATTTCGGTAACGTCGGGAGAAATGTATCCGAGAATATGCTCAAACGCCTTTTCTGCTATACGCTGTGCGGTGATGATGTTTTCAACCTCTTCAGGATCTTTGAAAATTCTGAGCTTTTCTATAAGATTTCCGACGGGAATAAGCTCAAACCCGGGCATAAGCTTCTGAAGAGAAGAAAGTCTGTCGTAAGCAAGCGATACGCTCTCAAATCCGATGTTTTTAACGTGATTGTCCGAAAGAAAATCGCATATAAGAGAGGAAGTGTTCTTTCCTGCGAACATAATTACCCCGTATTCCTTATTTACTTCCTTCTTTGCGGCTTCGATATATCTGAAATCGGTGAAGCAAGCGGCTTTTTCGCGTGTTACGATAACGTATCCGTCGGTGTAGTCAAAGCCTGTGAGGTAGCGCTGATTTTTGGTATTGGTCACGATGATGGCATCAATATTTTCGGGAAATGATGCAACGAGTTTTTCTCTTCTTGTCATAATTTTTTCCTTTCGGTATGTCAGTTATTCTTTGATTTGACTCATATAATAGTTTTTCATAATAAGTGCATCCTGAGCCTGTGTTCCGTCAGATTCGCAGATTATCCTCGGAGAATATCCGTCCTTTGCAAGAGCGTTCATAAGAGGCTCAAAATTGGGACCGTACACGGTATCCTCAAGCGTCAGATGCCTTTTTTCGCCCTTTTCGGTATATTCTATCTTGGAGAAATGGCAGTGCAGGGTGTCTGCGTATTCGTAACCGAGCGTTTTTCCTATCGTGTCGAAAACTCTGCGGTAATCGTCCTCTGTTACGAAATAATTTCCTATATTTCGTGCGTTCAGATGTCCGAAATCGACAACGGGGCAGAGCCTTTTGTCGAGAGAGCAGATGTCAAGCACCTCTTCGAGAGTGCCGAGCTGTCCGAGCTTGCCCATAGTTTCAAGACCGAATCTGATTTTTGTATCGGGAAAGGCCTCAAGCGCCTTGAAAACGGTATCCTTGGAAAGATTTATACCTTCCTCGCGTGTCATTTTAGTCGCACCGCCCATATGAATTACGATAATATCTGCGCCGAGAGCTTCGGATGCGTCAAGACTTTGTCCGATGTACGAAAGGCTCTTAAGACGCTTTTCGGGGTCTGCACCCGAAAGCGATATGAAATAAGGGGTGTGAAATGACATCGCAATATTATATTTTTTTGCTTCTGCACCTATTTTCGCAAAGGTTTCAAGGCTTCCCGTAACTCCGTTTCCCGCAGAGTATTCGTATGCATCAAGCCCCATCTCGCTGACCCATTTCGGAGCCTGATATGTGTGCTTCAGACCTGCATCGTAAAACGCCTTGCTGTTACCACTTGGACCAAACTGTGTGCTCATAATCTATATTTGCCTCCGGATGTTCTTTTAAGTATTTTTTTACCGTGCTTCTTTCAAGCAGACGCTTTGATTTGAAGAATAAATTGGTTTTGTCCTTTATCGGAGGAACGAGAATCGTGAATATTCCTGCACGGTTTCCTGCGACGATATCGGTGAGGATCTGATCTCCGAGAGCCGCAGTATGCTCTTTGCCCTCTCCGAGAGTGTCGATAGCCTTGATCATCGTGCCTATAAGCGGCTTGTGTGCATTCGGAAATGCGTGATATCCGAGCGAGCTGTTAAAGAGATTTACTCTTTCGGCGTCGTTGTTTGATATAAAAGCGAGCTTTATTCCCGCGTCCTCAAGACTTTTGAACCAAGCCATAAGCTTTTCGGTAGGCTCGGGATCGTCGTAGGTGACAAGCGTGTTGTCGATGTCGCTGACGATAGCTTTTATCCCGTTTCCCTTCAGAAATTCGGGTGTTATTTCGTATATGCTCGAAAAAAAGCTTTTCGGTGTTAGAATTGACATTGTAAAATATATCCTTACATAATTATTTAGCTTATTTTATCATAAAATCAAAAATAAGGCAATAGAAAAAAGAGAATATTATCATATTTTTTGCAAATATATAAATCAAAAGATATTTTAAAAGGTGAATATTATGAACGCAAAAGATATTGATAAGCGCTTTTATCCCAAGTATGCCGCACACCGCGCGGAAAAATCGAAGATGCTGCAAAATATCGTGAATGCTTTTCTCGTAGGCGGCACGATATGCACGCTCGGGCAGTTGTTTTTTGAAATATATCACCGCCTCGACGCGGACGTTGACACCTCGAGAACGCTTGCTTCGATAACTATCGTGCTTGTGACGGCACTTCTTACGGGCTTTGGAATATTCGACGATATAGCGAAGCACGCAGGGGCGGGCACTCTTGTTCCGATAAGCGGATTTGCAAATTCTGTAGTCGCGCCTGCTATTGACAACAAGGCAGAGGGGTGGATAACGGGACTCGGAACGAAAATATTTATTATTGCAGGACCTGTAATACTTTACGGCACATTTGCAAGTGTGGTGTGCGGAGTGATCTACTTTATAACGACTCTGTTCTGACGAAAAAAGGCTTGGCCAAACGGTCAAGCCTTGAATATTTTCCGATATTCGCTCGGCGACATCTGATAAGCCTTGCGGAAGAGCTTGTTAAAATATACCGAGTCGCGTATTCCCGTAAGATCACTTATTTCGGATATTGTTTTACTCGTTTTTATCATAAGCTCGGCGGCAAGTGAAAGTCTGTATCCGTTCAGATAAGCCATAGGCGAAACTCCCGTCTGCTTCTTGAAAACCGAGAAAAAATGCGATTCGGACAGATTAACGCTTTGGGCGATATCACCTACTGTGATCTTTTTTTCGTAATTTCCCTTTATATAGCTTAACGCGGCATCAATGTATGACGGCACTTTGTCCTTTTTCTTAAGCGCAACGGAAGATAGTATCCTTACGATCTCGTAATAGCAGGCATACTCCTCAAAGATATTCTCGGCGGAAAAGAGTTTTTCGAAGGCTGTGTCCATTTCACGGGAATAATTTTCGGGTAAAATCACGGGCAGATCGTAAATATCGTCCATAATATACAGATTGTCGAGCCTTATTTTTATAAAGACCCAACGGCAGACCATTCTTCCGCTTGATCTGTCGGCGTTATGTGTGATCGTCTGACGAATATTTGACGGGGCGATAAAGAATCCCCTCTTTCCCGTGCTGTAAGTCTTGCCGTCACCAAGACGTATGTCATAGCTTCCTTCGACAGATTGTACTACCGAAAGATAGGGCAGAGCTTTTATATGACGGATTTTGTCCATTAAGAGTGAATTCATACAGTCCTTGCTGACGTATTCGATATCTATGCACTTTATATCCATTCCAGTCACCTCAATAGGATTATACTAAAAAACAATAGAAATGTCTATAGTATTTAATAGTTTTGTGTAATAAAATAAAAACGAGGTGATTAAGTTATGGAATTTTTTGCAGTTAACGGGAAAAGACCCGTGCGTCTTAGCGAGGCGACACGTAAATTTGCATACGAATCGCTCGGCCATAAGTACGGATTGCTTACCAAAGAAACGCCATCTGTCCTGCTCGATGGATATGAAGGGTTTGCGGATCTTACACCGCTTCAAAAATACGATATTGCAATAAGAAAGATCGCCGAAGAATCGCCGATACGCATATGCGAGGGTGAAAAGATAAGCGGCGCGGCTACTCTCGGAAATGCAATATATCACATCATTCCTGCAAGTTTTCAGGACAAAGCGGTTTGCGGCTCTGTCAGCCATCTGACGATAGATTTTGAAACTGTACTGAAAAAGGGTGTAAACTATATAGCAGCTCTTGCAGAGCAGTCACTTGAAAAATATAAAGGAAGCGACAGACAGCCGTTTGCCGAAAGCTGTGTGAACTGTATAGATGCTATGCGCGATTGGCATGGCAGATATCTGAAAGAGCTTGAGTGCCGCGATGAATACAAAGATAATTACAACAATCTGAAAAAAGTTCCGTTTGAGCCTGCCGAAAGCTTTTACGAGGCTGTACAGAGCTTGTGGTTTACCTTTGCATTTGTCCGTCTTTGCGGAAACTGGCCGGGAATCGGAAGAATAGACTGTCTTCTCGGCAATTATCTTGAAAAGGATCTTGCAAACGGCAAAATAACGCTTGAAGAAGCGAGAGAAATACTTGCGCATTTTTTCATAAAAGGCTGTGAATGGGTGTGCGGCGGAAATTACGGAAGCGGTGACGCACAGCACTATCAGAATATCGTTCTCGGCGGAGTCGATGAAAAGGGAAATGAGGTTACAAATAACGTTACCTACCTCGTGCTCGATATTCTTGAAGAATTTGGAATAAGCGATTTCCCGACGACTGTGCGACTTAATAAAAACAGCGATAAGAAGCTTCTTTCACGAGTAGCTGACGTTGTCCGTCTCGGAGGCGGAATTGTCGCTGTGTATAATGAGGATCTTATAATAGATTCTTTGGTAAACTACGGCTACGAGCTTAAAGAAGCGAGAAAATTCGCCAACGACGGTTGCTGGGAGGTTCAGATACCGGGCAAAACTTACTTTATTTATCAGCCGTTCGACTCCTTGCAGATACTTCAGTACAGTACGCTGAATAAATACGAGGACTGCGAATTTGCAAGCTTTGAGGAGCTTTACCAAAAATTCGCCAAAGACCTTAAAGAGAGAGTAAAAGCTCTCGGAAGAGATCATCTGCACCATTTTATACACACGGGAGTGCCTACGAAGGATTGGAAATGGAAGCCCTCTATGCCTTGCACGGTCGTTTCTGTTTTTGAACAGGGCTGTATAGAAAAAGGACTTTCATATTTTGAGGGCGGTCCGATATACAATATGATATCTCCGCATATAGGCGGTCTGCCCGATACGGTGAACAGTCTGTATGCTATAAAGAAGCTCGTTTTTGATGAAAAAAAGCTTACTTTTGCGGAATTTATGGACGTTCTTAAAAACAATTGGGAAGGATATGAGCCTCTGCGCAGATATGTACTTGACAGATACAGCTATTTCGGAAACGATAACGACGAGGTTGACTCTATCGCCGTAAGAATAGTTGAGGACTTTGCCGATGCGTGCGACAGCATCAGATATAACAGCGGATATATGACCCCCGCGGGAATAAGCACGTTCGGCAGACAGCTCGAATGGGCACCTTACCGCCTTTCGACACCAAGTGGCAAAAAGGCGCACGAAATACTGTCGGGAAACTTTTCTCCGACACCCGGCACAGATAAAGACGGTGCTACCGCGATCATAAAGTCTTACTGCAAGGCAAATCTCGGACGTACGGTTTCGGGCGCGGCGCTTGATATCAAGCTGCTTCCGGGAATTGTGAACGCCGAAAACGGAGTTGACGTGCTTGTGACTCTCTTCGAAGGCTTTGTTGCTCTCGGCGGACACTTTATGCAGCTTGATATTGCCGACACGGAGCTTCTGAAGGAAGCGCAAAAGCATCCCGAGGATTATCAGAATCTTTCTGTACGCGTTTCGGGTTGGAACGCGCGCTTTGTGACTCTGAATAAAGAGTGGCAGGATATGATAATAGCGCAGACGGGAAGTAAAATATAAATATAATAAATTACCGCCCGTACTATCGTAAAATCGGTAGTACGGGCGGTGGTTTATTGTATATAGAAGCTTCAACATTTATTCTGTCATCATCCAAACCGCCATCTTACTCTCGGCGGTCCAGAGCTTTCCGGCAGATGCGTAGTCTGTTACTGTCATCATACTGCCGTTTTTAAGCGGTATCTGCAGTTCAACGATGCTGTCGTAAGGCGCAGCGGGCGAGGACGGAATCACTGTGTCAACGTATCCGTCGCTGTTTACGAGAATATCTGCGGGATCGTCAACGCTGTAACCGAGTCTGTTTTCCTGCGCGAGCATTATCGGTCCTCTGCGCAAGGCAAGGTGTTTTTTTGCAGTAGGATCTTCCTTATCAAAGGTCGATACCATATAGTCTGCTCCCCACACGACTTGATTCATAATAATATCGCTTCCGTAAGGTATGGGGCGTATAGCCTCGGTACGCATATCAAGATCGATCTCTACAGTGTCGCCGTTTTTCCACAGTTTGCATATAGAAATATATCCTTCGCAAGCGGCGACAGGCTCACCGTTTACAGAAATGCCTGTGTTTTTGCTCCAAGAGGGATTTCGAATAAGCAGAGAAAATTCTTCCTCTTTTTCAAGAGATACGGTAATATTTACCTTGCCGTTTTTCGGATATCCGCCGCTTATTGTAAGGGTGATATTTTGTCCCGACGGTGTCTTTGAGTGTATCTCACCGTCGATGAAAAGGTTGAGAACTAAAGAATTTTCGGCTGTAAGAAGCTGCATCTTGGGTACAAGACCGATACCGGCAGAGCCTATGCAGGCACAGCATCCGTAATAATGCTTATCGGGCATAAGCTTCAGACCGCCGATACCGTTTCCGCGCGTGCCTGCCGTCAGCGGGCTGTAGCTGTCAAAGGGAAGTGCCTCGATATTCCAATCCGGATGATATGTTTTTATCATGGGTTCGATTACCTTTTCGGTATTTACTGCACCGAGATAAGCGTTGTAAAGAGATATTTCAAAAGCATCGACGTATTTCGGGTCGCCCGTGATAAGATGCACCTGATACAGAAACTTCATAAGCGTAACGGTAACGCAGGTCTCTTGCATTATGTTTCCGTTTGCGGTGTTTGCCTGTCTTACCGTGGAATGGTCGAAAAGCTCGTGAGTACAGCCGCAGCTTCCGATAACCGTGAAATCGCTTTCAAGTATTCTGTTCGCAAAATTTATGACGGCGATCTTGTTTTTCTCGTTTCCGACAATTCGGTAATATTCAAGAAGTCCTTCAAAGCAGGACATCATTTCGTAAGCCTTGGTCACGGGGTACTGATAGGGTTTGAAGTCATCCTGATATGCAAGCTCGAATATATTTGCCACGTCAATTCCGCCGCAGTCCACAATGTAGTGCGCGAAGTTAAGATATTTTGCCTTTTTGGTAAGGCTGTAAAGGCGTACGACAGGCTCTAAAAGGGAAGAAGAGTTAAGACCTCTCCAGTTGCGTGTTGCCGCGGTTATAGGCTTTTTGCCCTCTGTGCGATCTCCTATCTTGCTTATTATATAGTCAAGCTGACGGCACATAGACTCGAGTGCTTCCTTGGCAAGCGCTTCGTCGGTGCAAATTTCAAGAAAATACTGCATACCGAGCAAAACGTATTTTCTGCACCAGATGTCCCACGCATCAAATTCGATATCTTTCGGGTAACTGCTGATACGTCCGTCACATTCTGCAACACTTATCATTTCCCTGACCGTGCTGCACAGAGTTTCATAGAGCTTGGGATTTTTTGTATAAGAATAAACGAAGCAGGCACCGCGCATCATTTTGCCCCAATACTCGCCGCGCCAACCGAGATCGGTATCGGTGTTTTCTCTGAACTGATTTACAAATCTTGCCCAAAGGTCGGGGCGGATAAGCTGAAACTCTTCGATAAATTTGAAGGTATCGTCGAAATATTTGCCGTATTTGTAAGTGTTACCGTAATTTGCAAAAAAAGTATCTGTTTCAAGTCTCGGATAATTTGCCGAATTTTCTTTGTAAAGCTCTTTCATATCAGTTCTCCTTTTTGGCTTGCTTTTTTATCTCAAGTATTATAATTTCAGGTTTGTTGTTGATTTTGGGAATCAAATGCGGATTACCGAGGCCTCTGCATACTATAAAGCGTCCGTCGTGAAGTCCCGACGTGTATTTCGGTAATATTCCCTGACCGGGTGCATACATACCCCTGCCGAAAAATCTCCATTGTCCGCCGTGTGCGTGTCCCGAAACGGTCAGATCTATCGGAAGATCCTTTATATGCTTCTCATAGTATTCGGGATGATGGCACAAAAGAATTTTAAAGCCGTCAAGATTTGCAAAATTCCCGAGCCATTTTGTGTCGGGCACGCTCAGACCGCAGGATTTATAAGAGGAAAATCCGCCGATATTTAATCCTTTAAAGACTACGTGGCTGTTGTCGAGGAGAATTGCTCCTCTTTTTTTGATTTCTGCGCGTACATCTCCCCCGTATTCAAACTCGTGATTGCCGAGGGAAACGAAGATCGGAAAATGCTTTGACGAATATTCAAGAAGATCAAATCCGTTTGCACATATACTGCTGTCGTGGATAAGATCTCCGCCGATAAGCACTCCGCAAGGCTTTTCATTTTCCAAAAGAGCAATAATAGGTTCGTTTTTGCACCCGTGAAGGTCGGATATAAATACGAATTTAATATCTTCAGGGATATCTGCGTGAAACGTATATTTTGTATTTACTATTTTCATTAATTACAGATCCTTTTAAGGTTATTTGCGTATAAAGTTCTCTTTATTTGATTATACAACATATCTCACAGCAAACAATGTATTAAATGTAAATGTTTTCAAAAAGGCAATAAGAAAAATAAAAATGTGTTGACAAAAGAGCAATCAAATAATATAATTACAGTATATTAAGACCAAATTTGTTCGCTTATGAAGGGCAGAGTGATTGTTTATGAAGCTTCAGGCACATAGAGGCGTGAGCACAGAATACCCCGAAAACACTTTTCCTGCAGTTTTCGGTGCAATAGAGCAGGGTTATGACGTTATAGAGCTTGACGTCGGTGTCACAAAGGATAACGTTTTCGTTTTGCTTCACGACGATACGCTTAACCGTACGGTACGCTATGCCGACGGCAGTCAGATAGCGGAAAAGACCGAGCTTTCCGACGTTACGTACGAAGAACTTCTCGGATACGATTTCGGTGTATGGTTTGCTCCGAAATTTAAAGGAACACCGGTCTGCCTTCTCGTTGAAGCTCTCAGCGCGGCAAGAAATGCGGGCGTTAAGGTGAAAATAGATAACAAATACCGCAGATTCACGAAAGAGCAGAAGGATATCTTTTTCACAATGCTTCGTGAATGGCAGGATGTGGCAGAGCTTACCGCATTTGATACCGATATGGTAAAAGAAGCCGCAGAAGCCTTTAAAGATATGGATATCCACTACGACGGGCTCGTTTCGAAGGAAATACTTGATGAAATTACTCAGATCATCTCTCCCGAGCGTCTTACCGTATGGCTGCCCTATCAGAATAAGCATACGCAGTGGGTAAAGGTCGATTTTGCAAACAAAGAAAATGTCAGACTTATAAAAGACAGGGGTGCAAAGGTCGGAGTTTGGATACTCAGCGAGTACGATGAGCTTGAAAAAGCAAAAATGCTCGGAGCCGATATTATCGAAACTCACGGTCAGATAAAGCCTGTTAAAAACAAGGGCGTTTTTGCCGATATGCACACTCATTCACGTAATTCGCACGATGCAAAATTTCCGGTGATGGATATATGCAAGGCGGAAATAGAAGCAGGTGTGAAAATAATGGCGGTTACCGACCATTGTGACAGCTTTTTGTGCAGAGATAATGCCGGATTTGATATGTACAGCAATATCGTAGCCTCTTACAAGGAAGCACTTGCGGCAAATGAAGAAGCGGGTGATAAATGCGAGGTTCTTACCGGTATTGAGCTGGGTGAAGGCTTCTGGTATCCCGCATATACGAAAAAGGTTCTCGGACTTATGCCGTACGACGTTGTTATAGGCTCTGTTCATGCCGTTATGTGTCCTCTTGTCGAAGGAAAAACGGGAACGAAGATCGCGTTTTCTCAAATTGCGTGGGAAAACGTATCCGAGGAAGAGATAGCCGACTTTTTCGATCGCTATTTTGATGACGTTCTTACCTGCGTTCAGACACAGGATATAGATATTATGGCACATCTCGGATGCACAAAGGGTTATATCGTACGAAAGAAAGCTCTTAACGTGGATCTGCATCCGTATGAGGATAAAATAAGAAAAATATTTGAAGTCATAATAAAACGCGGCATAGCTATGGAAGTAAGCACTTCTCCGTATGCCGATACCGGACTTTATTATCCCGATGAGTGGATAATAAAGATGTATCGCGAAATGGGAGGATATCTCGTTACTATGAGCAGCGACGCACATTCTCCGAAAAAAGCAGGTAACCGTTTTGCCGAAACTGCCGAAATGCTCCGTGAAATGGGATTTAAAAATATTTTTTACTATAAAAACAGAAGAAGCTATCAGTGTACGCTCTAACGGCAGATAAGGTGATAAAATTAAAATGACAAAACTATTATTAATACGCCATGGGCAAAGTATGGCTAACGTGGAAGGTATCTTTGCGGGAAATTTTGACAGCCCGCTTTCCGAGCTCGGTATGCGTCAGGCAGAGCAGACGGCAGAATATATCGCTTCGCATTTCACGGTCGACAGCATTTACAGCAGTGATCTGAAAAGAGCACTTGCTGTGGGAAAAGCTGTGGCTGATAAATTCGGAACTAACGTTACCTCTCAAAAAAATCTGAGGGAGATAAGCGCAGGACTTTGGGAAGGACGCAAGTTTAGCGAGCTGTGTGTGGAATTTGAAAGCTTTCGCGGCGCGTGGCTGAACGATATAGGAAATGCCTCTTGCGACGGAGGCGAAACGGTCGCACAGCTTCAAAAGCGTTTTGTCGAAGCAGTCAAAGAGATCGCAGAGGCAAACCGCGGCAAAACGGTCGTGATAACCACGCACGCAATACCGATCAGATCTTTGCAGTGCTTCTGTGAGAAGAAAACTCTTGACGAAATGAAAAACGTACCGTGGGTGTCAAACGCTTCCGTTACGGAGCTTGAATACGATAACGGCGAGTTTACTGTCGTCAGAGTGGGATATGATCTTCACCTCGGTGACTGTGTCAGCCGCCTGCCAGCTAACGTATAAAAATTGTATAAAAATATGGATCGCTGACGATTTTCGGCGGTCCATATTTTGTTATGAGAGTATATCAAACAAAGCATCAATATTTTCGGTCGAATATTCGATTTCCGATGAGAACAGACGAATCAGCTCTGTGTGATCTTCGAGATCGAATTTTTTTGTTTGGCTGAAGATAAGCGCACCGAGAGCGTGTATAAGAGTGTAGCAGAGCGCGGTAAACAAAGCCACAACGGAGGCTTCGGAAATATCAAACGAGTTTGCAAAATATCTGTAAATAAGATAAACGGCAAACTGCTCGTATTCACTCTCTCGATCTTTCATATGGGAATCAAAGTCGGAAAAATCGATCTTTTCGTATTCACTTTGTAAAAGCTCAAGAAGCTCTCTCCACTTGGCGTCAAGATTTTCGAGCGAAAGGAAAATCTTTATCCATTCCCGCATACTTTTGTCGGGAAGAAATGTATGAAGCGTTTCAAGCATAGTGTCAATGCGCTTTGAAACGGGAATAGCTCTGTTTTGCAAAAGCATAATAATACCGTTGCGCAGGGATATTATCTCATCGTCACATTCTAATTCTCCGCTGATTTCAAAGAGGACAGGATCGCTTTGACCGATGACAATGCGCGCGGCTTCTTCACAGCATAACCCAAGACCGCTTTCAATACGTCCGGGAAGACTGTTGTGAAATCTCGGATGCTCCCTGCATATCGTGCAAAGCGACTCTTCACTTGAAGCAAGGATTATATCGCACAGATTTTCAGAGTTCAGAAAGGGACAGCGCTCACCGTCCGATAATATAAAATGAGGAACACCCTCGCGTGAAATACTTTCTTTAAAACGCGTGCCCATATCGCCCGATGCCGAATCGTAAAGCTTCAAAGCATCATCGTCAATGTCTATTTCCCAGCCGATACAGCAGTTGTGACGGCATTTTTTGTTTATACATTTGAATTTTTTATAATAATTCGGAAAAACGTACTGCAAAATAAAAGTCCTTTCAATTTCGGTTGGTTTATTATATCACACTTGAACCCCGATGTAAATAATTCCTTAAAGAATATTTTTACTCATATTACAAACAATAAAAATAAAAAGGTAAAAGAAGAAATGTATATAAAATTTGAAAACAGACCGTCGGTGCTTTCTTATTATGCCGTCGCGGGCAGAAAAGAAAAGGAAGGACCTATAGGACATCTTATAGAAGAATTTTCCGATGACGACCGCTTTTTTAAGGACACGTGGGAAAAAGCCGAGAGCGAAATGCAGCGTCTTGCCTTTTCGGGTGCGCTTTCCAAAACGGGCGTGAAAAACGCTCCCGAATGTGTTTTTGCGGGCGATCTTATGAATCAGTGCACCTCTTCAAATTACGGGCTTATGGGTTTTGAGATACCATACGTAGGTCTTTACGGAGCTTGTTCGACCTGCGCGGAATCGATAGTTCTTGCATCGCTTGCCGTTTCCTCGGGATACGCAAAATCGGCGGGTGCGGTGACATCTTCACACTTTTGCTCTGCCGAAAGACAGTTCCGCTTTCCGCTTGAATACGGCGGTCAGAGAACTCCGACGTCACAGAGAACCGTGACCGCGTCGGGTGCGTTTGTAATATCAGATAAGGAGTGCGCGGCGCAAATATCCGAGGTAATGTTCGGTACAGTTCGCGACGGCGGAATAAAGGATATAAACAATATGGGCGCGGCTATGGCACCTGCTGCGATAGATACTCTTTGCAGATATTTTGAAAAAAGTTGCACAAAACCGTCAGAGTTTGACCTTATAGTAACGGGCGACCTCGGATACGAGGGATATTCTATCGTAAAAGAGCTTATGGCAAAGCGCGGAATGAAGCTCGGCGACAATTATAACGACTGCGGTCTTATCGTGTATGACCGCGAAAATCAGGATATGCACGCCGGCGGCTCGGGTTGCGGCTGCAGTGCGCTCGTGCTTGCGGCAAAAATTCTGCCCGAAATCGAGGCGGGAAAGCTGAGGGAAGTTCTCTTTATAGGAACGGGCGCGCTTATGAGTCCGTCGAGTCTTCAGCAAGGGTTGTCAATTCCCGCGGTCGCGCATCTTGTAAGATTTTCGCATTTAAAAGGAGAAAAGTAATATGCAGTTTTTATGGGCTTTTTTAATAGGCGGAGCACTTTGTATTCCAGCACAGATACTGATTGATATAACCAAGCTGACGCCTGCAAGAATACTGGTTATCTACGTTGTCGCGGGAACAGTTCTCGGTGCGTTCGGCATATATCAGCCTCTTGTGGAGTTTGCCGGCTGCGGAGCGTCCGTGCCTCTGACCGGTTTTGGTAACGTTCTTGCAAGAGGTGTAAAGGAAGCGATAACAAAAGACGGACTTTTGGGAGCTTTTACGGGAGGACTTACTGCCTCTGCGGCAGGTATAACCGTTTCGCTGACTGTCGCACTTGCAGCGGCATTTGTGTTCAGAAGTAAAGCGAAATAAATACGGGTAAGTATAGAATAGTTTCTCTTTTTGATATGATATTTTCTTTTCATATTTGATGAATTATGATAAAATACAGAAAAAAGATATTAAATATCAAAAGGAGAAATACATAAATGAGTATAAAAACTGTTATGCTGACAGGAGGAGCCTCGGGAATGGCGCTTCTTGCGGGAAAATGTTATGCAAAAGAAGGCTGTAACGTCGTTCTTGTTGATATAAACGAGGATGGACTTGCAAAAGCAAAGGAAGAGCTTGCGGAGTACGGTGACAGAGTGCTTACCGTTTGCGCGGACGCCACAAAGTATAGCGACGCCGTTATGGCAAGAGATAAGGCTGTCGGAATTTTCGGAAGAATAGATATACTCATATGCTGTGCAGGCGGCGCGGAGCTGCGTCTTCTCGGACAAAAGGGCAATTTCTGGGAGATTCCGATAGAAACCTATGATTTCGGAATAGATTTAAACCTCAAAGGCGCAATATATTTCGATCACGCGGTAATGGCGCAGATGGTAAAGCAGAACAGCGGAGTTATAATCCACCTCGGCTCAATAACGGGCGAAGAGGGCTCGTCGAATAACGTAGCGTATGCGGCATCGAAGAGTGCGCTTATGTACGGGGTTACAAAGTCGATAGCGCAGGCAGGCGCACCGTACAATATCAGATGTGTCTGCGTAGCACCCGGACCCGTGCTTACGCGCGCGGCTATGGCGAATATGAAAACTATGGCAGGACGTGCCGCGGACCCGCAGGAGATAGTTGACCTCATTATGTACGTCGCTTCTGAAAAGGGTGCGTTTATCAACGGAACTACGATTCTTGCAGACGGCGGAAGAAACGTTATGTTCAATAAGACTTGAATTAAAAACAGCTTAACTCTGTGTCACAATTAAAAGTCATAAGGAGAATCAATGTTATGAAAAAACGTATGTTGTGTATTATTATTATAGTCGTTATTTTAATGCCTATTTGCATATTTGTTGGACAATTAATGATTGTCAATTATAATCATATATGGAAATATTGCGCAAATTACGAAGAATATGCAGACGAGTTTAATCTCGTAAAAGATTATATTGAAGCGGAATTCCCAAATGAAACCAATAAATACTTGTCTATTAATTCTTATGGTGGCAGATTAAAAGTATACGACCCCGACACTAAAGAATATTTGCAGTTTCCCGACGATGTGAAGTCGGCACTTTACGTAATTAACAGAAATGGATTCCCCGATAAAGATTCAAATTTTGATATAATAAGGATTCACAAAGGCAGGATCTCTTTTGGCATTGAAAACGGTCAATATGCGCTTGTGTTTTCTCCCAACAATAAACCTAAGTGGGTCAATTCGCCTGATGAAGATAATAAAATAAGAGTCAAATCAATCGGTGATGGATGGTATCACGTTACAATCAACAACTGGTAATACAATACCTGCAAAAATTCCAAGTATCGTCACGCTTGTTTCTGAAACAGTTTTAGAAACTTCAATCATCTTTTTATCAACTGCGTAATCTACCTTTTTTTCGGCAACGTCTTGAGTAATGGAACCAATTTGACTTTCTACTTCTTTCATCAATACACGGTAGGGGCGAACTATGTTCGCCCGCGGGAGACCGCAGGTCTCCCCTACGGATAAAAATGCTCCGCAGAAAACAAATAATTAACCCCGACAGATTTTTAGGTCTGTCGGGGTTTGCTTGTGCTGTTCTATAAATTGGAATTTATTGAATTGATTAAGCGGCTATGAAAGGATGGCTTTTAAACCTTCTTATCACTATCAATCAACGATTTTATAAATTTGCTTCTACTTCCATCCCAGAAACAAAATATGCATCTACCGTCTTTGAACTTATGATTGCAATTTTCATATCCATATAGAATATGTGAGCATTCAGGACAAAGTGCCATAATCATTGACCTTGATTTTAAATATTCGCTTCCACATTCATCACATACTACAACTAAATCTTTTTCTTTATTCATGTAGTCCCCCATAGTTTAACTGTTCCTTAAATTCTTATTTATCGTTCTGTTATTTCGCCAGTTTCGCATTTGTATTACAGCGTTGCAAGCAACGCGGGCATCGGGCAATGCCCATACCCATAAAGTTGCACAAGCGCGTCCATAGGCTCCCTCCGGGAGGGAGCTCCCGACGAAGTCGGGTGAGGGAGAGTTCGTTACAATATAGTTAGCACAAGCCCCAAGTCACGCAGGCTCCTTCCGTCACGGCTACGCCGTGCCACCTCCCTCTCGGAGGGAGGCTTCTCGTTAGCCCCATTATAACACAAATCGGCAGAGAAAACAAGTTCTCTGCCGAAATTTTTGTGCCCATCATTTCTCCGCTAAGAATGCAGAGCGAAACGTAAGCTGTTTTTTCTGTAATAAATTATCTTCTTCTGTTACTTGATCCCGCGACCATAAGAAAGAGCCGCAAAAACTGCATAAAGGTTACTGCGAGCGCGGCAACGTATGTGAGTGCCGCGGCAGAAAGAACCTTCTTTGAACCTTGAAGCTCCTGTGAGCTCAGTATTCCGCACTGCTCGATAGCGGCAAGCGCGCGGCTGCTCGCGTTAAACTCGGTAGGCAGAGTAACGAGCTGGAAAATTACGCAAAGACCGAATGCGGCAACGCCTGCGTATGCGATATAGGAGAATATAGCTCCGAGATAAGAGAGAAGTATTCCGATGAGAATAAGCGGAATGGAGAGCTTTGAGCCGATATTTGTTATGGGAACTATTGCCGTGCGGATTTTTACGGGAGCATAGTTTTGCGCGTGCTGTACTGCGTGTCCCGCTTCGTGTGCGGCAACTCCGATAGCGGCTGTCGAAATTCCGTCGTGAACAGCCTCGGAAAGTCTGATTACGTTTGCTTTCGGGTCATAGTGGTCGGTGAGATTTCCTTTGATTTTTTGAATCTGTACGTCGTATATTCCGTTTGCGGAAAGCACCCTGCGTGCAGCCTCCGCGCCCGTCATACGCCGTGATGAGATCTGCTTTGAATATTTTTCAAATGTCGTATTCACTCTCGAGCTTGCCCAAGCCGCAAAAAGAAGGGCAGGCATAACGAGGATGATGTAGGTCCAGTCGATATAAAACATTTTATTTTCCTTTCGGCTATTTTTTTACAGAATTCTTTTAAGCTTTGCGACAAAGAAGCCGTCAGAGCCTTTTTCCGAGGGAAAGAGGGTTGTAAATCCCTTTTCGGCAGAGATATTTCCGACTTTGAAGGGTGTAAGCTCAAAATTTGTGTTGTTTTTAATGAATTCGAGAACTCTTTCTTCATTTTCCGCTTTTCGAAGCGTGCAGGTCGAATAGACAAGCGTTCCGCCGAGATTTACGTACTTTGCAGAAGCTTCGAGAATGTTTTTCTGTATGCTGTCAAGCTCTGAAAAATCGGAAAGCGATTTGTAACGAATTTCGGGCTTTTTCGCGATAACGCCGAGTCCCGAGCAGGGAACGTCGCAGATCACCTTGTCGGCTTTTCCGATAAGATCCTCTCGCGCACAGGTCGAGTCGTGACAGGAAATATCAAGAATATCTATGCCGAGCTTCTTTGCTTCGTTTTCAATAAGCGAAAGCTTGGACTTGTGAAGGTCGAAGCAGTATATCCTGCCTTGGTTATTCATAGATATTGCCGCGAAAAATGCTTTTCCGCCGGGACAGGAGCAGACGTCTATTACCGTGTCGCCCTCTCTTGCATCGAGCGCGGATGCCGCTATCTGCGAAGCCTCGTCCTGAACGTAGCACCGTCCGTCGGCAAGAGCTTCAAACTGCGATATAGCAAAATTTGAGGTAAGGCGAAGACCTTTGTCCGAATTTTCGCAAAATTCGCAGGACTCACCGATCTCCTCGGCAAGAGCCTCGCGAGTCGTTTTCAGCGTGTTTACGGTCAAAGTGAGCCTCGGACGAGCATTTGCAAGACTTATTATTTCCTCATATCGCTCGGGATAATCCTTTTTAAAATGTAAACAAAGCTCTAACGGTAAAGAATGTATTACAGAAAGTCGCTCAAGGTTATCACTCGGATAGGGAAGAGCATCCTTTTCTCTGCAAAGACGCCGCAGAATCGCGTTTATAAAGTTCTTCGAGCGTGCGCAGTAACGCGAAGCGAGCCTTACACTTTCGTTTACTGCCGCACTGTCGGGAATTTTGTCAAGATAAAGTATCTGATACATTCCGAGACGAAGAAGCATTACTACTTCTTTGTCAAGCGATGATATTTTCTTTCCCGAAAAGGCGGAGATGATATAATCAAGCGAGAGTTTTCGCTCTGTTACACCGTAAACGAGGACGGATAAAAATGAACGGTCGTCGCCTTTAAGCTCGTGAGAAGAAATATAAGCGTCGAGCGCAAGAGAAATATATTTGCTTGATTTTTCGCTTTCGCAAAGGAGCTTGTATGCACATTCACGTATGTTCATGGGTTATTCCTTAATGTTTGTAAAAATATCGCCTGCGGCGACTCCTCTTCCGTTGACGAAAGAGACAGCGCTCATAGCCTTTTTGCCCTCGGGAACAAGCTCTGTTATAACAAGCTTGCCCTTGCCGCAGGCAACCGTGATGCCCTTGGAATCGGCTGAAAGAACTTCGCCTGCTTTTCCGAAGATACCGTCGGCTTCTGCTATGCGGGAAGTTTTTATTTTTATCATTTTTCCCTTCAAATACGTGAAAGAAAGGGGAATGGGAGAAAGACCTCTTATAAGATTGTGGATTATGGGTGCATCGCAGTAAAAATCTATAAGGCAGTCTTCTTTTTCAATCTTTGCGGCGTGTGTCGCAAGAGAATGATCCTGTGCCTCGGGGGTTATCTGTCCCTCGGAAAGCTTTTTGATTGTAGATACGATAAGTTCGGCACCAACAGCAGAAAGTCTGTCGTGAATATCTTCGAAATTATCGTTTTCGTTTATTTCTACGTATGCTTTTTCAAGCATATCGCCCGTGTCTATACCCTGTGCCATAAGCTGTGTTGTTACGCCCGTAACCTTTTCGCCGTCAATTATTGCTCTTTGCATGGGAGCAGCACCGCGGTATTTCGGAAGAATAGAGCCGTGAAGATTTACGCATCCGTATTTCGGAAAATCAAGCACATAAGAGGGAAGAATCTTTCCGTATGCAACAACTGCTATAACGTCGGGAGAAAGCTCCTCAAGAAGCTCTTTTATAGCGAAATCCTTGAGTGTTTCGGGCTGATAAACGGGAACACCGAGCTTTTCTGCTTCGACTTTTATCGGCGGAGGAGTGAGAGTATAGCCTCTGCCCTTGGGTTTGTCGGGTTGTGTCAGTACTCCGACTACCGAAAATTCACGGCAAAGCGCGAGAAAGCTGTTTACGGCAAAATCGGGAGTGCCCATAAAAAGAACCTTAATCATCGTCGTTTTCCTCTGCATAAAGTTTTTCAATTTCCTCGGGAGTCATCATTCTCTGCGCTACTGCGGGGTAAAGTACTCCGTCGAGATGGTCGAGCTCGTGGCAGAAAGCACGCGCTAAAAGTCCGCTTCCCGTAACCGTGAAACGCTCTCCCTTGCGGTTTGTTGCTTCAAGCGTAACTGTCATAGGGCGTGGAACTATTCCGCACTGACCGGGAAGAGAAAGACAACCCTCTCTGCCGATCTGTGTGCCTTCGCGGTGGGTAATGACCGGATTTATAAGCTCGTAAACAACGCCGGGCTCACATTCAACTACGACTATACGGCGAAGAACACCGACCTGCGGTCCGGCAAGACCAACGCCCGAAGCGTGTCTCATAGTTTCTACCATATCGTCAAGAAGAGTGAGTATTCGCGGAGTTATTTTGTCTATCGGTTTGCATACTTTCCCGAGTATCGGGTCATCGTCTGTTCTTATTGTAAGTTTAGCCATTTTTATATTCCTTTCTTATTTACCTCTTTTTTTCGCTGTTTGTTTTACAGGCTTGCGGGGTTTATATCTATTGAAAAAGTTACTTTTTTACTTGTCTTTTTCTGGAAATCGCAGAGAAGCCTTGAAAACAGTTCTCTTGTGCGTTTGGTCGAACGGCATTTTATTATAAAACGCATATGATATACGTCGTTTACTTTATAGACAGGCGCTTCAAACGGACCGAAAACAGAAAGCTTTACGTCAGAGTAGTCGCTGTCCATAAGTCTGCGAAGCTCTTTTGCAAACATTCCCGATACGTTGAGAAGCATTTTTTCGTCAGCCGACGATATCGAGAATAGTGCAATATCGCAAAACGGCGGGAAGATAAGGCTTCGTCTGAGCGCAATATCGTTTTCGTAAAAAGCTTTGTAGTCCTGTGCGGCGGCAAGAAGGAGTACGGGATGGTCGGGTACGTAGGTCTGAATTACCGCGATCCCTTTTTTTTCACCGCGTCCCGCGCGGCCTATAACCTGCGTTATAAGTGCGAACGTGCGCTCGTTTGCCCTATAATCGTCAAGATAGAGCGAAGTGTCTGCAAGAAGCACTCCGACAAGAGCAACGTTTGGGAAATCGTGTCCCTTCGTTACCATCTGTGTGCCGATAAGAACGTCTGCTTCTCCGCGTCTGAAATCTGAAAGCATTTTGTCAAACGAGAATTTTGCCGTCGTTGTATCAGCGTCCATACGCATTACCGTCATACCGTTAAATTCTTCGTTGAGGATCTCTTCGGCTTTTTGAGTGCCGAATCCGAGAAAATTCAGAGTATCCGATGCACATTCGGGACAGCGAGTCGGAATTTCCTCGCGGTGTCCGCAGTAATGACAGATAAGATATCCGTATTTGTCGCGGCTGCTTTTTGCGTGATAGGTCAAAGATACGCTGCATCGCGGACATTTTATTACCTCTCCGCACGTAGTACAGGACAGAAAATTATTGTAGCCGCGTCTGTTTATAAAAAGAATGCTTTGTGATTTTTCTTCCGTATTTCTTTTAAGTGCATCGGACAGGACGGCACCTATGGGTGAGATATTTCCGTTCTCCGCATCGGCACGCAGGTCGGAAATTATCGTTTCGGGAAGCTTTGCCTTATTGTAACGCTCGGTAAGCTCAATTAAGGTATAGTTTCCTTGCTTTGCCTTGTAATAGCTTTCGACCGACGGTGTTGCCGACGAAAGAAGCATCAGAGCGTTGTTTTTCGTACATCTGTATCTTGCAACGTCGCGCGCGTGATATTTTGGCGACTGCTCTGATTTGTAGGTGTGCTCGTGCTCCTCGTCGATGACTATCATACCGAGATTGTTAAAGGGCGCAAATACTGCCGAGCGTGTACCGATACAAATATCAGCGCCTCCGCTTGTTATTTTTCGCCAAGTGTCGTATTTCTCACCTGCGGAAAGACCCGAATGCCAAACTGCGACCCGATCGCCGTAGAACGAACAAAAGGTTCCGACCGTTTGGGGAGTGAGCGCAATTTCGGGAACAAGCACTATGACCTGTTTACCCAAGGAGATCACCTTGTCTATTGCCGCTTTTATAACGTGCGTTTTTCCGCTTCCGGTCACTCCGTGGAGAAGTGCCGCTTTGGCTGTGCCCGAATCGATAAGAGTGCTTATTTTTTCAAAAGCCTTGCTCTGATGCTCGGAAAGAAGGGAAACCCTGTCCTCATCTACTTCGATGTTGTAAGGCGTGCGCAGTATTTCGCGGCGCTCGATCTCGATAAGCCCCATCTCATTTAATGCTTTTATCTGCTGTTTGGTTACACCTATGCGCTCGCAAAGCTCATCTGCTTGGCAAGAGCCGTTTTCGCTGAGATAGGATAGGATAAGTATTCGTTTTCCCGAACGAAGCTTTTTTGTGCCCGATATATATTCCTCGGCTTCTTCGCTTGACAGTTTTGGATGTACGATCTCTATTTCTTTTTTATGTCCGCCGTCTTTTATTTCACTTGTTTTTTCAGCGTATGAATATTCAACGAGCTTCGGGAGAATGGCAACCACTTCTTTTCCGAAGCGTGCTACAAGCCGTTCAACGCTTACGCCGCCTTCGCTTTGACGGATAAAATCCCATACAAGCAGAGCTTTTTGGCTGAGCTCTGTGCTTTCGTCAGAGTGGGGAAGAGCGCGGTATATCTCGTTGATCTTTGAGAGTGCAGCCGACGGTATCATAGCTTTTACAGCGTCGCCGACAGAGCAGAACACCTGCTCTTTAAGAAAATAGCATATGCCTATCTGTTCGGAAGAAAGGGAAATATTGGGTATAAGTGAAAGAACGGGCTTGAAATTTGAGATATCGTCGTCTTTTCGCGTAGAAACGACGACAGCACTCATTTTTTTATTTCCGCCTCCAAAGGGTACGATAACGAAAGAGCCTCGCGATACGTTTTTGTAAAAATCGGCGGGCAGATAATATTCGTACTCTTTGTCAATATGATACGGGAGCGACATAATGTGTACTCCTACTACTTGATATGCCATATCGGCTCTTCCTTTCGTATAAATAATAATTATCGGATAAAATTAATGGCGAATAAATCAGAATTTATCCGCCGATAGTTTTCAGTTGTCCGAAGCAGTTTCTGCTGTGTCCGGCGTTTCGCTCTCTTCGATTGTTCCGTCGAGTCTGGGAGCGCCTACTATTTCAAAATCGCCCTCGTTAAGACGTCTTACGGCAACCTTTACCGATTTTTCGTCGCGGTATTCGCTTCCGATAAGAGCACAGATAGACTTATCCGTTTCCTTGTTTGCAATCATACGGTCTGCACGCTCGCGCTGTGCAACGTACTCGTCAGTTACCATACGGGCACCCTTTGCCGCTGCGATAACTATTGTGTAAGCATTGTATTTACCTTTTGTAAGATCTACGATAGATGGGGAAATTAACATTTTTCTACTCCTTGTGATTATATATAAGTGTAATATTAATAACTTGTGTGATAATTAAATATCCGAAATATCGGAATTTTGTGAAAGTGCGTTTTCCATACGCGAAGCTATGATCTCGGTCGGCAGAGATGAAAGCACTACGTGTCTGCTGTCGCAAATTATTACGGAAAGAGTCTTTTTTCCGCAAGATGCATCGATTACCATTCCTGCATCGCGTGCATCCTGAACAAGTCGCTTGACAGGTGCGGCTTCTGGAGAAACTATTGAAACTATACGTTCGGAAGAAACCATATTTCCGAAGCCGATGTTTAGTAGCGTCATTTTACGAAACCGCCTTTATTCAATATTCTGTATCTGTTCGCGGATCTTTTCAAGCTCGTTCTTCATTTCCACAACGATATGAGCGATCTTTGAGTCGCTGCACTTTGAACCGATCGTGTTCGTTTCTCTGTTCATTTCCTGAATGAGGAAGTCAAGACGCTTTCCGATAGGCTCGCTCGATTTAAGAATATCGTCGAAAGCGGTAAAGTGGCTGGAAAGACGCACAAGCTCTTCGTCTACCGCTATCTTGTCTGCATATATCGCACATTCAGTAAGTATTCTGGACTCGTCAATAGAAATAGTATGGTCCTCAAGAAAAGCTCTTATTCTTGCTTCAAGCTTGTCGCGGTAACCGGACGTGGCTTCGGCGCTGTGAGAGGCTACCTTTTCGGAAAGCTCTGCGATATGCTCCTTTTTCTTGAGAATATCGGCGATAAGCTTTTCGCCCTCAGCCTCGCGCGCTTTCATAAACACGTCGATAGCCTGCTGAAGGAATGGAAGGATCTCATTCCAAGCGGCTTCTTCATCCTCTTCCGAAGCGGTGACGATGAAAATATCCTTATTCTGAGCCACACGCATTACCGAAATATCGTCGTGAAGGTCAAATTCATCGCGAAGAGCGCGAAGTGCGTTTATGTAGGTTTCGGCATAAGCCTTGTCGATTCTGATCTCGGTGCTCTGATTTTCCGTAACCTCAACACCGACCCAAACGTCTACCTTGCCGCGGGAAATGTAACTTTGTATAAAATTCTTTACTTTTTCTTCGAGATACGAGAAAGAGCGTGATATTTTTATCTGAGGGTCAAAGTATCTGCTGTTTACACTCTTTATCTCTACCGTTATGTTTTTTGTTTCCGTGCTTCCGACAGCTCTGCCGTAAGCGGTCATACTTCTTGCCATAAAAGTCTCTTCCAATCAATTTAAACAATTTAACTGTACAATAAAACAACATACATATTTATAATACTACATTTATTCGATTTTGTCAAGTTTGATAATGAAAAATTGTGAAAATGCTCAAAAAAATCACGCGTAATTGCTAAATACTTTATAATTTTCGGAAAACTCGGAATCAATTTATGAGTGCCTGTTGATTTTTTGGAAAAATAGTGTATAATATTTCGTCGGATAGTGATATAAATAATTATTTGAAACGGAAAAACGAAATGGAAGATAATGAAGTTATAAAGCGTGAACACGAGAAATCGCTTCTTGTGAATGCCGCGCTGCTTGCGGGAACTATAGTCCTCGAAAGCGGCGGCGAAACCTTCAGAGCAGAAGAAACTGTTGTGAATTTTTGCTATGCGGGCGGCTGTAAAAGCGTTTCGGCTATAGCTTTCCCAACGGGAATAATGATTACCGTAAACTATGAAAACGACACGGTAAGCTCGCTTAAACGTATCAAAAAGCGCGGAATAAATCTCGCGAAGCTGAGCGGTGTTAATAGTCTTGTACGTAAATTTATAGGCGGAAACGTTTCGCTCGAGGAAACTTACGGCGAGCTGAAAAAGCTCTCGAAGCTTCCCGAAGAAAAAAAGTCGGTCGTTATTGCGGCGTCGGCACTTGCCTCTGCACTTTTTGCAATTCTTTTGGGCGGCGGACTTTTCGACGGTGTTGCAGCACTTGTTGCGGGATTTTTGATCCAGCTTATAGCCTTTTCCTTCAAAAAAACAAGCATACACGGCTTTTCCTTCAGCTTTGTCAGCGGAGCCGTTATAGCTGTTATAGCCGTTCTTTCGGTAGAGCTTTTTAAAATGGGAACTATCGAGCATATAATCACAGGAGCGATAATGCCTATTCTTCCCGGTCTTATGCTGACCAGCGCTATAAGAGATACCGTTATGGGCGACCTCGTTGCAGGTACTGCAAGACTTGTTGAAGCACTTCTTATAGCGGTCGCTATTGCGGGCGGAGTCGGTATAGTACTCAGCTTCTATCTTTCTATGGGAGGTGCACTCTGATATGACCGTTTGGCATTATTTGTTTGAGTTTGTTATATGTGCGTTCTCTGTAGCATCTTTTTCGGTAATTACCTCTGCTCCGCGAAATACTATTTTGGCGTCATCGCTTGTAAGTGCTATAGCTTACGTGATATATAGGTTTATTCACATAAATGCCGGGAAAGAAATATTTGCTTATTTTGTCGCATCGCTCGTTATATCAATACTTTCCGAGATACTCGCACGTGTTTATAAAAATCCCTCGACGGTATTCATATTCCCCGGAATACTTCCTCTTGTTCCGGGTGTAGGGCTTTATAACAGTATGCTGTATCTTGTACAGCGCGATTACGAAATGTTCACCGCAAAAGCGGTAACTACCCTCTTTATTTCGGGTTCTATTGCAATAGCAGTTGCGATAGTTCATATTACGGCACGCTCGGTATTTCCGAGAAAGAACGGTATCGTGCCTATAAGCCGAATCAATGTGCAAAAAGAGGATAACGAACTTAAATAAATATTATACTTTACGCCGCGGCTTGATTTCAACCGCGGCGTTTTTGTGCGCAAAACTTGATTTTGTTAAAAAATACAAAATATGTTTTTGAATTGTGTATATTGTCCAAACCAACAAAAAACATTTGGAATTTATAAATAATATGTTGACAACAGACAAAAAATATGATATAGTATATATGCGGAGAAGAAAACTTCGTAATAAAAAGCAAAGGTGGTTTTGATATGAAATTTAACATTGTCGGAAAAAAGACAGAAGTGCCCGGCGGACTTTACTCTGTGGTAGAAAAGAAGCTTGCCAAATTTGACAAGTTCTTTCGGGATGACGTTGAAGCGTTTATATCGATACAGAAAAAGCATAACGTTGAAACGCTTGAACTTACAATAGTAAGCGGCGGAACGATTTACAGAAGCGAAAAGTCTGACAAAACTTACCAGAACGCCTTAGATGACGTGGTCTATTCTATTGAGCGTCAGATAAGAAAAAACAAAACCAGACTTGAAAAGAGACTTCGCGAAGGAGTTTTTGTAAAAGGCTCGGAAAGCTTTGTGCCGAGCGAAGTTGAAGACGCCGATGAACAGATAGGAGATTTCAAGGTCAGAATGAAATATTTTAGCGTGAAGCCTATGTCGGTTGACGAGGCGATACTTCAGATGCTTCTTCTCGATCATCAGTTCTTCGTATTCAGAAATGACGTAACCGAAGAAATAAACGTGGTGTACGTTAAAAAAGACGGAAATTACGGATGTATCGTTCCGGAATAATAAAAAATAAACGGCGGAGATTTTCTCCGCCGTATTTTTATGTCGTTTTTTAAAGTCCCGACGTATCTATTGTAACTACAAATCCGTCTGTGTTGTTTCCGCTTATAGAGTAAAGTTCTCCGAATACGGTTATATCGGTTGAGTCGCTGTCCTCGGATGCATATACGTAATATACCCACCATTCCTTGCCGAAATCGTCGCTTATTACAAGTCTTTCCTGTGCGGTGTTAGCTTTTATTGTATTTAGGTATTCATCAAGAGAAATGCCGTTTTTTGCCATATAGGTCGCGTGAGCAACGCCTACGTATCTGAAGGTGGAATAATTGGTCGTGTTACCCGTGTGGATAAATCCGTATTTGTGGCAGTTTGTAACGAACCAATCGTAATACTCGGCAGAGGGATATCCCGTATAGGCGTTTTTAAGAGGGATCTGACCGTTTGCTGTGGATATTTGAAGGTCGACCGCAAGACCTGCCGCGTGCGGATTGAGAAGTGCTTCGTTGATGTCTTCCGTGGTTTTTATGTCTTCGCTGCTGTCATAATAATATGCGTTTCTGAGCCAGATGTTTTTGTGACCTGTTTCCGTAGCGTAGGCAGCCATCATTTTGCGGAAGGCTTCGGCTGTTTCTACGTCAAGGAAGAGATTTCTGTCCTTGAGTATGAAATCTCCGGTGTGACCGCTGCTGAGATTTATGAAATTATAATCGGAAAGCACCTTGTTTGCGGCAAGATTTCCCATAGCGCTGCGGGTTATAAGCTCTTCTACCGGGCGGTTGTAGGGAGAAGCTTCGCCGAGTAAGATAAGCGGACCGCTGAATATCTTGTCACTTTCAACCGTTACGGTTTGGTTTCCCGATGGATGGTTTTGATTTTCATTTCCGCCGGGATCCTGATTTTCGTTTCCGTTTGGATCCTTGTTGTTGTCGGGGTCTTGGTTGTTGTCGGGATTTTTGTTTTCGTCCTTGTTGCCGCTTTCGTCGGTATCGGGGTCTTTTACGGGCGGCTCGTCATTACCGAGCGCGGTAAAAGTGATGATAAGAGAAACGATAACTATGCAAAGAAGGATTACAGAAGCAAAAATTATTCCGCTTGGATTGTGTCTATGAATATTTTTTGTGTTTTGAGAAGTTTCTGCCATAAGACGCCTCCTTGTTTATATTTACCTTAAAAGATAATTGCCAATAATGATTATACGCCCAAATACAGAGTTTTATAAAATTTATTTTATAAACAGACGATATTTGTGCCTGTATATTAAGCATAACACAATACTTTGCCGAAATCAATGTATTTTTCGTGAATTTAAGCCTTTATCTATGGCATTTTGCGTGAATTATTTAAGTTTATCCGCTTCTGCTGTTGCAAGGGCATCGCAACGCTCGTTGTAAACGTGGCCGACGTGACCTTTTACCCAAACGTAATTTATGCTGTGAGGTGAAATTGCGTTTAAAAGTCTTTCCCAAAGCTCGGGATTGAGTGCGGGCTTGCCGTCCGATTTTTTCCAACCCTTTTTGCGCCACGAGATCGCCCATCCTTTTGAAAGACCGTCTATAACGTATTTTGAATCAGAGCAGAAGGTGACCTCGCAAGGCTCTTTGAGAGCTTCAAAGGCGGAAATTGCACCGAGAAGCTCCATTCGGTTGTTGGTTGTGTTAGCTTCGCCGCCCGAAAGTACTTTTTCGTGAGCGCCAAAGACAAGGATTGCGCCCCAACCGCCGGGACCGGGATTGCCTCGGCAGGCGCCGTCCGTGTATATTTCGATTTTTTTCATATTTTGTATTTTCAACTTTCATATATATCTTATCTGCTTTATAAAATTATATCATACATAAAATTCTTTTTCAAGTATAAAATATTTGTGTATGAATAAATATTTCGCACAAAGCTTAAAAGTATAAAGACAAAGAATGGAGATAAATATGAAACTTGATTGTATTATAATGGCAGGAGGTAAGGGGAGCCGTCTGTATCCCTTGACACAAAATACACCGAAGCCCTTGCTTCCCGTAAACAATATACCGAATATAGTAAAGATTCTCGCCGAGATAAACAGATGTAAAATAAAAAAAGCGGTCATAACGACAGGATATCTGGGTGACGAGCTGAAGAAAAACATCGGAAATAATATTTATGACGTTGAAATAAAATATGCCCACGAGGAAAGACCTCTCGGCAGTGCGGGCGGAGTGAAAAACGCATCAAAATTTACGTCGGGAGATCTTCTTATAATAAGCGGAGATGCGGTGTTCGAGGGTGATCTGTCCGATATGATAAAGAGTCACTATGAAAATTCCGCTGATCTGACTATTGCTTGTACAGAAATGGAAGATACCTCGCGCTTCGGTGTGCTTGTGACCGATAAAAGCGGAAGAATAGTCGGCTTTTGCGAAAAGCCATCCGAGGGCGAGTGTGACTCAAAGCTTGTAAATATAGGAATATATATAATTTCGAGAGAGATCATAGAAAAGCTGCCCGAAAACACAAAGCTTGATTTTTCACTTGACGTTTTCCCGAGGCTTATCAAAAATAAAAAGATGATGGCTTGGAAAAGTGATGCCTATTGGTGCGATATGGGCACGCTTTCCTCATATCTCGAATGTAATATGAGATATTCAAAAGGAAAAAATATCATAGGAAAAAACTGCAATATTTCACCCGATGCCAAAATAAGCGGAAGTATAATATTTGACGGAGTAACGGTAGAAGCAAATGCTTGTATATGCGATGCGGTCATATGCAAGGATGCACATATCGGCAACGGCGCGGGTGTGGCGCACGGTGCCGTGGTCGGAGAAAACTGCTCTGTGTCCGCATCCGAGGTGATTTCGCCCGATTCGCTTAATATAACGAGAGTGGCAGATCAGGAGATAATGCGAAACGACGTACCAAACGCACTCACAATGACTATCGGGTGAAATCTTCTGTTAATACAAGAAATCGGCAGGGAATACTGTATCCTCTGCCGAAATTTGTATTTTATTCAAAATCTACCGGAACTTTTACAACTATCTTGCGTATGGGAGAGGAAACTCCGCCGAAAGCAAGTCCGGGCGCGTGAAGGTCGCCGGGGAAAAAGATTGCAAATTTGCCGTTGCAAAGGGTTACAGTCTGCACGGCACATTCGGGCGTGGAGTAAAATTCTATATCGGGTATGTATTCTACGGTAAGCTTTGCATCTGCGGTGTCGCCTACAAGCTCAAGCTCTTTTCCCGATACTACGATCTGAATGTCGATATAATCGTGGTGGTTTTCGAATTTCGGATCTGCTTCGGCTTTGGAATCATATTCGGAAACAGACGCGTAAACTCCGTTTTCTCCGTAATACTTGCCGACTTCAGCATTTTCCTTTATAAGCTGTTCTGCAAGCGCAAAAGCACCTTCGAAATAGGGGTGTGTGCCACTGTAAATATGCGAACGGTTAAGTGTATCGATAATCATAAAATCGTCCTCCGTGAGTTTGTTTTATTTTTTAGTTGAAAGATAGATAAGGAGCACCGAAATATCGGCAGGGGATATTCCCGAAATACGCGAAGCCTGTCCGATGGTAAGCGGTCTGAATTTTTCGAGCTTCTGACGCGCTTCGATGCGTATTCCAGAAACGTCGGCGTAATTTATATCAGACGGTATCTCCATAGATTCAAGCTTTGCTTTGCGCGCAACCTCGGCAAGCTGCTTTTTGATATATCCCTCGTATTTTACCGCGTTCTGAATACTGAGTATAGCCGCGCGGCTGATATTCTGAGGTCTGTCCGCGTCAAGCGGTGCTATGTCTGCATAAGTAAGCTGTGGGCGTCTTATAAGCTCGGCGAGTGATATTCCCGAAAGCGCATTTGCAAGTCCGTGCTCGGTAAGAAAACCGTTGACCTTTTCGGGCGAAAGGAAGGTATGCTCAAGCCGATAGACCTCGTTTTCGATAAGATCGCGTTTTTCTTCGAAACGTGCAAAACGCTCGTCATTTATAAGTCCTACGCGTCGGCCTTCGGGTGTAAGACGGCTGTCGGCGTTGTCCTGGCGCAGAAGCAGACGGTATTCGCTTCGCGAGGTCATCATACGGTAAGGCTCGTTTGTACCCTTTGTTACGAGATCGTCGATAAGCGTTCCGATGTACGAAGAGTCGCGCGAAAGAACAAGTGGCTTTTCGCCCTTTATCGAAAGGGAAGCGTTTATACCCGCGATAAGACCTTGTGCCGCGGCTTCCTCGTAGCCTGAGCTTCCGTTGAACTGACCTGCGCCGTAAAGTCCGTGTATATCCTTGAATTCAAGTGTTGCAAAAAGCTGTGTAGGGTCTATGCAGTCGTATTCGATAGCATAAGCCGTTCTCATAACGCGTGCGTTTTCAAAGCCTTTTATGCTGTGAAGCATACGCATCTGCACCTCTTCGGGAAGAGAAGAGGAAAATCCTTGCAGATATATTTCTTTCGTGTCCGCACCGCACGGCTCAACGAAAAGCTGGTGCCTGTTCTTGTCGGAAAAACGAACGACCTTGTCTTCAATACTCGGGCAGTATCTCGGACCCGTGCCTTCGATGACTCCCGAATAAAGGGGCGAGCGATGGAGATTTTCTTTTATTATACGGTGCGTTTCTTCGTTTGTGTAGGCAATATGGCAGGGAATCTGCTTCATATTTGCATAATCGTCGGGGTCTGTAAGTACGGAAAAAGGTATGCACTCATCGCCGTACTCGCCGTTTTGCACCTCAAGCACGCTGTAATCTATGCTGTCCGCATGAATTCTCGGAGGTGTACCCGTCTTGAATCTCATAAGAGTCACACCGAGATCTCTGAGGCAGTCCGAGAGTCCGAGTGCGGGAAGGAGTCCGTCGGGACCCGATCTGCATACCGCTTCACCCGTTATCGTGCGTGAATCGAGGAATGTTCCGCTGCAAATTATAGCGGCAGAAACCTCCCAAACAGCTCCCATCGACGTCGTAACAGACACTACGCGGTCTTTGCCGTCAGAGTCTTTTTCGGTTTCTACGGAGATTATTTCAGCTTGTATAAGGGAGAGATTTTCGGTATTTTCGAGGACCTTTTTTATCGTACTGCGGTAGAGGATTCTGTCAGCCTGAACTCTTTTTGAGTGGACTGCCGCGCCTTTTCCGAGGTTGAGAGTACGGCTTTGAAGAGTGACGATATCAGCCGCACGCCCCATTTCGCCGCCGAGCGCATCTATCTCGTAAACGAGATGACCTTTGCCCGTGCCCCCGATTGACGGATTGCAGGGCATATTTCCGACAGCATCAAGGTTTATCGTGAAAAGCAGTACCGACATACCGAGGCGTGCCGACGCAAGGGCGGCTTCGACACCCGCGTGACCTGCACCGATGACGGCGATATCCGCTTTTCCCGCTTTGTATGTTATCATAATTACCTTTCTTAAAGCATCTGCCCTTGATTATGGCTAAAACACATTCAAGGACAGATAAGCTTTGTTAAACCATTTTTTCAAGTGTTGCGATCTTTGCCGCACAGGTGAGAACCTTTACAGCGATTTTCAGCTCTTCTACGGGCGGGAAGGTGGGCGCGATACGGAGAACAGAGTCGTCGGGGTCTTTTCCGTAGGGGAATGTTGCACCCGCGTTTGTGAGGGTAACGCCTGCTTCCTTGCAGAGTGTAAACGTTCTTTTTGCACAGCCGCTATCGAGATAAAGCGTGATAAAATATCCGCCGCGGGGATTTGTCCAGTGGGTATTCGGAAGTCCCGAAAGCTCGCTTTCGAAAGCAGAAAGAACCGCTTCGAATTTCGGACGGAGTATATCGGCGTGACGCTTCATATGCGCTTTAAGGCTGTCAAAGTCCTTGAGAAATTCGACGTGGCGCAGCATATTCATCTTGTCAAAACCGATGGTCTGCACGGTAAGTATCGAGTTTATAAAATCAATGTTTTCTTTTCCCGAAACCACCGCCGAGATTCCCGAACCGGGAAATGTCACCTTGGACGTGGAAGCAAACATAAGGAAGATATTTTCGTTTCCTGCCTTCTTTGCCTCGTTATATATACTGAGAAGCTTGTCGCCTTCATCGTAAAGATCGTGAACGATATATGCGTTGTCCCAGAAGATTCTGAAATCGTCTGCTGCGGGCTTAAGGTTTGCAAAACGGCGTACCGTTTCGTCCGAATAGGTATATCCGTCGGGGTTTGAATATTTCGGAACGCACCAGATTCCCTTTACGGTAGGATCGTTTTCAACGTGCTTTTCTACTATATCCATATCGGGACCGTCGGGGAGCATAGGAACGTTGATCATTTCGATGCCGAAAGACTCTGTAATAGCGAAGTGACGGTCGTATCCGGGAACGGGACAGAGAAATTTTATATTTTCCTGCTTTACCCAAGGAGTAGCACCCTTATATGAACCGTATATCATAGCACGTGCGATAGCGTCATACATAAGGTTAAGGCTTGAGTTTCCGCAGACTATAACGTTTTCTGCGGGAGCCTCAAGAATGGTACCGAAAAGGCGTCTTGCTTCTGCGATACCGTCAAGACCGCCGTAGTTACGGCAGTCTGTTCCGTCTTCCGAATAGGGGGAGGGCATACCCGAATACATTTCCTCGGACAAAGCAAGCTGATCGTCGTCGGGCTTGCCTCTTGCCATATTCAGACTAAGCTTCATATCAAGAAAGCTTTTATATACTTGCAGTTCTTTTTCAAGCTCTGCGGAAATTTGCGATTTTGTCATTTGAGAATAATTCATTTTGATCTCCATGTCGTAATGTGGGGGTAAGATTTGCTTGAAAATTATCAGAATTCGGCGTTTCCGGTTGTTCTCGGGAAGCTTTCAACGTCGCGGATGTTGGACATACCTGTAACGTACATAATAAGACGCTCAAATCCGAGTCCGAAACCTGCGTGACGTGTGCCGCCGTATTTGCGAAGCTCTGCGTACCAGCCGTAGGTTTCCTTGTCAAGACCGAATGTTTCGAATGCACGGTCAAGATAATCGACACGCTCTTCACGCTGAGAGCCGCCGATAAGCTCGCCTACACCGGGAACGAGAAGGTCAACTGCGGCAACTGTCTTGTTGTCATCGTTGAGGCGCATATAGAAGGCTTTGATCTCTTTGGGCCAGTTTGTAACGAATACGGGCTTGCCGAATACCTTTTCGGTGAGGTATCTTTCGTGCTCTGTCTGAAGGTCATAGCCCCAGCCGACGGGATATTCAAACTTTTCGCCGCATTCGGAGAGGAGCTTTACTGCATCAGTATATGTGATCTCTGCAAAATCGTTGTTTACAATATTTTCAAGACGTGCGATAAGACCCTTGTCTACTCGGAGATTGAAGAATTCAAGCTCTGCTCTGCATTCGGTCAGAAGCCCGCGGATAACGTACTTAAGCATAGCCTCTGCAAGCTCCATATCGTCTTTAAGATCGGCAAATGCGATCTCGGGCTCAAGCATCCAGAACTCAGCCGCGTGACGAGGGGTGTTTGAACGCTCTGCACGGAAGGTAGGACCGAAGGTATAGACCTTACCGAATGCCATAGCGTAGGATTCTACGTTAAGCTGACCGGAAACTGTGAGCGATGCTTCCTTGCAGAAGAAATCCTGCGTATAGTCGATTGTGCCGTCGGGATTGCGGGGAGGATTTTCCATATCGAGAGTTGTAACACGGAACATATCGCCTGCGCCCTCGCAGTCAGACGTTGTGATGAGAGGTGTGTGTACGTAAACGAAGCCGTTTTCGTGGAAGAAACGGTGGAGAATCTGTGCCGCAACGCTTCTTACTCGGAATACTGCGGAGAAGAGGTTGGTACGGGGACGGAGATGAGGCTTGGTGCGGAGGAATTCGAGCGACTGACCCTTCTTCTGCATAGGAAAGTCGGGTGTTGATGTGCCTTCGATCTCGATTGCATCGGCTTTCAGCTCAAAGGGCTGCTTTGCGCCGGGAGTAAGCTCGAGCGTTCCTTTGATCACGAGTGCCGCGCCTACGTTCTGCTTTGCGATAGTCTTGTAGTTTTCGAGCTTTGCATCCTCGAATACGACCTGAAGGTTGGGGAAGCAAGAGCCGTCGTTAAGCTCGATAAAGCCGAATGCGTTGCTTGCGCGGATAGTTCTGCACCATCCCGCAACAGTTATTGTCTGACCGTCAAATGCGGACGGATCGTTGAATATTTTGGATATTTCTGTTCTTTTCATTTTATTTTTTCCTTTCTTAAGTCGGGTAAATGTACGGTTTAACGTTTGTTATGTTAAGTTTTCTTTGAATTCTTCGTTTTTTTGATAATTACCGCAGCAGATGCGGAAAGCGCAGCTACTATTATTACAATAGCCGAGATCACGATATATACCGTGTAATTATTGTCGGGTGTGTTTCCGTAGATCGGTGCATCATTTACAGATCCTTCGGGAAGGTCGTAGGAGATACTCTTCATAAACACGAAAGGATCTTTTCTTTGCCATACGGGGTGGTAGGCTATATTTTTTCTCGGTGCGGGTATTTCTTCGCCGGGCGCATACACCGTTTTATAGTCCGATGTCCAACCGAGGAAGATCATTTCGGATTTTTCTACAGGAGCCTCGGGTGCTTTTAAGGTTTCGCCGTATCTTACGTAGTATTTATTGTTTCCGAGCTGAACAAGCGCGTGTTCTCCGTCGGCGTTTGCATATTTTGAAACGCGCATCGTGGTGAAGTTGGCGGAGGTGCCTTCTTCGCCGCTTTCATAAAATGCGGTAAATACAATCACGGACTCTGCTGATTTTTCTATATCCTCTGCGGGAATCTTGAATTCGACCGATCCGTTATGTGTCGTTTTAAGTGCATAACGAATTCCGTTTATATGGAAAGAAATATTGCGGTCAACAGCGTCTTCGAGCGATATCTTTACTGTGATGTCCCCCGTTTTTTCGCAAGTAAACAGACAGTCGGACTTTGCTCCGTAAAGAGTGATCCTGTCGGCAGGAAGCTTTTTGGAATTTGCGTCGGTGATCTCAAAAATGATATTACCGTCCGCTTCAAGCCCTCTGTTTTCTATCCAAGGCTCACGGAGTGACATTTGTTTGTCAAGCCATTCTATGCGGTCGTACATCCAGGTGCGCATAACTTGGAATTCTTCATCAAATCCCTGTGTTTTTGAGTCCTTTATATACCAGTTGTTTCTTGAACCGAGTCTTTCGTAATCTTTTAAAGCCTCTTCTTTAATGTATCTGTAATATATGTCCATTGACACAAGCATATCGTCGATAGCTTCACGGAGCTCAAAATAGCGTGTCTGTGCTAGCGAAATGAAATTCGGATCATAAGAGAGCATCTTCCACCAGCGCGCTCTGCCGCCGATATTAAACCAAGAATCGGGGTCCATCCACTCTTCTTTGAGCGTTACCTGGTTGCCAGAACCGTTGTCAAAGTCCCAAACGGGAGCGAAATATATCTTTCCGTCATCGATATAAAGGAAAATACTGAGCCATCCGAATTCGATGTTCTTGAATATATTGAAGATCAGCCAAAAGTCAATAAATGAATCCATATCGATATATTCGCTGTAATGCTTGCCCTTTTCGTTATAAAAGGTTGGGGAAGCGAGAGCATCTTCGAAGTCTTTGAAAAGCTCCGAAACGAATGCGTACATTTCGGGGTTGGTATCAAGACGCTCGGGATTGTCGAGATGCAGAGGGATACCGTAGCGCTCGGTTGTTATCAGCGTGCGGTCATCGTCGTTTCGATTATCGTATTCTATAAGATATCCCGACGTTATATCGAAATTCGACGTGTCGTAGTAATCGGATATCGTATAATTCTTGTACTTTCCGGATGTTATCCACGAAAGATCGTTTTTCATTTCTGTCACAAGAGCCTCTGCTTTTTCTTTGTCAAGACCTTCGCGAATGGCGATAGCATAGGCAACGTCCTCGGCAGCTTCATCCCAATCGAAAATATCCACACAGCCTTCGCTCACACGGATTGCCTCGCACACTTGATAAAGTCCGAGATATTTTCCGTTAAGATAAAGCACCGCCCAGGTCGACTCTGTGTAGTAAAGTCCCATTGTAGCAGAAAGGTCGTATGCAAGCTTGTTTCTGAGGTGAGTAACGTCGTAATAGTTGGCAAGCAGATACCAGTGGCGGCTTGCATCCATTCCGAAGAGAGATTCTTTTTGAGGGAGCTTGACTTTAAGTGAGATCTTTGTTTCTCTGACGTTCCAGGTCGAGTTACCTCTGCCGCGTACTTCGATTGACTCAGCCTCTCCGAGAGTGTAGGAGTTTTCACAGTCCGAATAGTATTCGTTATTTTCAATGGTCATATTTGCGGCTTTGTAATCGGTTTTAGAGGTTATAGGACGCTTATCCGCTGTGTTGATTCTGATAACGGGGATAGAGTCGCTGAGATAAGAATCGAAATCCTCGTTTTCGGCGGGAGCGTATCGGCTTCCCGATGACGTTTCCGCAAAGCAGGCAAACGTCGGAAGAACAACGATTATCGCAAGCATCAGAGTAAGCAGCTTTATAAAATATGTGCAGTTGTTTGCAAATTTGGATGACATAATTTTTCCTTTCGAAATGACTTGTATTTTCAAAAAATGTGTGGTATCATTATAAAAGATAATATAAACGTTTTGGAGTGCCGAAGCTATGGAAGTAAAAAGATTTACCAAAAACGACAGCGGCTTCGTTTGTCTGAACTGCGGCAAGGAGGTAAAGCCTCTCGGTAAAAGCTCACGCGATCACTGTCCTTTTTGTCTTTGGTCGATTCATATAGATATAAATCCAGGTGACAGAGCAAACGAATGTCTTGGACTTATGGAGCCTGTTTCCGCCGTGCCCGATCCGAAGAAAGGGTATATAATAATATACAAATGCACAAAATGCGGAGAGATACACAGAAACCGTGCGGCTCACGATGCCGACGTACAACCGGACAGTATAAAAAAGATAATAGCACTCACAGCGATGCACTGACGGTGCAAAGCCTTCCGACAAAATAAAAACGCCCGGAAATGTCGTACAACATATCCGGGACGAACTAAATTTTGTGCTTAGTCCGCGGTGCCACCCGCATTGATGCAAAAGTGCATCCACTTTGTAGTTTAGAATACCGTTCACTGTAGCGGCAAAGAGTGTTCCCATACTTACTACTTTCCCGACCGTGCTTTCAGCCTGCGACACGGATTCTCTGACGGGATTTCCACAAAAGCAGAATCTCTTATCTTATATTATATATCCGAAAAGTCAGTTTGTCAAGAGTTTAACACAAAAAAATCATCCGAGTATCGGCAAATAGTACAGTAAACGGATGCAATTTTTGATAAAAAGCACAAAAATAAATTTAAATTCAAAAAAAACGAAAAAAGATATTGCAAAAGTGAAACAAATATAGTATAATCAAATAAGTAAATAATGCAGAGGTATTCTCTGTGGTAAATGTGGAGGAAAAAATGGATTTTATCGAATACAAACGATTTGCCGCCTTTTTTAAGGAAAACTACAACAAAATAACCAAGATTATGATTATCGCCGGAATTATATGCACGGTACTTGGCGGTATTCCCGCGCTTCTCGGCTTTTTCTATGTTAACGGATTTTATGATCTCAGATTCTACTTCCTTATCGTAGCTATTGCAGGTATCGTTCTTTGGGGCTTCGGAAGCGGAAGAGTTGTAAAAGATTTTGAATTTGACGATATTTTTTACAGAGTATCGCGAGATGTGAAAGAAAAGTGCGAATCCAAGTTCGGATATGCGGACGATCTTAAGAATGCCGTAATGTTTGAAGGCTTTGTTATCAACGACGAAGACGTTAAGTCGGTAAGAAAGTTCGGAAGCGTATGCGTTGGACCTATGGCAAGAGTTTGCTTTGTATATTCACGTAAGGAAAAGTTCTACGCTTTCACACGTACATTCTCTCTTACTGAAGAATTCTGTGAAGATAAGGAATACGACGTACATTACAGCGCAATAGAAAGTGCCGAATACATCACAAAGGAACTTACTTCCGATATCACAACAAACAAGATCCTTATCAAGGACAAGGACAGAACACTTCTCGAAGCATACGTTAAGGTAAGCGACTACGACAGCGAAAGCTTCCCCGAAACCGTTATTCACAGAAGAAATCATATTATGTCTCGTATGTAATTAAACGTACAAAATTAAAAGCTCTTCACATCAGCGTGAAGAGCTTTGATTATTTTTATACGGTGTCTACGGTAAGGTCGCATTTCTCGCTTATTGAGAAGTGCTTGAGATATGTGTTTTCAAGCGGTATCCATTCCGTAAGGAACCTCTTGTGCATAATAGCACCGTTGCGCTTCATAATTCGGGTGGACTGCGTTTTCGGTCCGATCGTCATACAGACCTTTACCGTTGCATAGTCGCCGAAATACGGGTGAAGTGAATACGCTCCTTCGACTATCAGCACTTTTGAATAGGGAACACTTACAGTTTCGCCCAAAACGTTTTTTGAACAGTCGAAGATACGGTAACTGAAATCCTCGTTTGCCGAAAGCTTTTCGACAACGTCGGTGAAAAATCTCTCGCGGTGGAGATTTCCGCCCGGCTCATCCATACGGATTTTTGTTCTCATTTCGGGCGGCAGGAAAAAGTGGTCGGTATGTATCACGGGAGCGTTAAAGAGCTGAGAAAGGTATTTCGCGGCAGTCGATTTTCCCGAAGCTGCCATACCGTCGATAGTGAGAATTACGCGGCTGTTTTCTTTTGATGCATCCTGAACAGCCTTGATTATCGGGAAAAGCTTTTTCCATACCGAAAGGATAACTCGGTAAGAGGGCTTGTAAGCATCTTTGTAAGCAGAGCTGTGCGACATAGCCTCTCCCATATGGCGCTTTGTGTAATAATCGAGATATTCGTTAAACTCTTTGGCAGAGAAGGGGAAAAGCCCTCTGTTTGCCATACTTGATGCGGTAAAAAGCTTGGACTCAAACGAATAGGAATTTTTCTTTGTTTCTCTTGAGGATATAATGAATATTCTGTTTATAATTTCGGGAGAAAATTCTCTCGTTTCGGGAGAAGCGAGATTAAGGCGCACGTATTTGTCGCCGATCTCCTCGAACATTTCAGCATCCTGCTGTACGGGAATTTCGTCAAGCTCATTTTTCAGACGCGCAAGCATAGCTCCCTCGTCCGATACCATATGAGCGTTTCCGTATTCGGATTGAAGTGCGAGCTTTACGATATCTCTCGGTTGGATTTTGGGATATTTTTTTGTATGCGCTGTAAGGATCTTTTCGAAAGGCTTCATATGTAAATTACCTTCTTCTTATCAACTTTATACTTATTTTATCACGAAAACGAGCTATATTCAAGAATTTTTTGTAAATTATGGTGATTTATACAACAGTAAAGATAAAAAAATAAAAAATAATTTTATTATGAGTGATATTTGTTATATGTTTCCCGTTAATTATGGTGAAAGGCCTTTTAAAATATTATAGGAGAGTGAAAAATAATGGACGATAAGCAAATAGTTGATCTGTACTGGGCGCGCCGAGAAGATGCCATATCAGAAACAGATAAAAAATACGGGCGTTACTGTTTCTGTGTTGCTAACAATATACTCGAGAGCGATGAGGACTCAAAAGAGGTAGTGAATGACGTTTATATGAAGCTTTGGAACACGATTCCGCCGAAAAGACCCGAAATGTTGAAGCCGTATATAGGTATGATAAGTTCACAGACCGCGCTCGACCGTTATGAATCCATATCTGCGCTCAAACGCAGAGGCGAACGTGTTTCCACAGCTCTTGACGAACTGTACGAGTGTATTCCCGACAGAAACTTTGGCGAAGACATAGGTGATGATCTTGCCCTTCGGGATGCGCTTAACAGATTCATAGCATCTTTGCCGGAAAAAACGAGAAATATATTTCTTATGCGTTATTTTTATCTCGCTTCAATTTCCGATATTGCAAAGGCATATGCGATGAATGAAAGCAGCGTAGGAATGCTTATGCTCCGGACACGGAAAAGGCTAAAAAAATTCTTAGACAGGGAGGAATTAAGATGACGAACAAAAATATTTTTGATGCGATACGAAACGTTGATGAAAAATTTATACTTTCCGCTGCGCTAAGTGAAAAAGCCGCGGACAGACCCGGAAAAATACTTTTAAAGGCGATTTTTTCAGCAACAGCCGTAATTCTTGTCGTTGCGCTGTCCATAGGCGGTTTTATGATGGTCGGAAAGGATAAAACACCTGATGTGGAAGAAAACAAACCCAAAGAAGATGTTTTCCTTTACAGCCTCGGGCAGTCATCACCGGGCAAAGTGATAGGTTCCATGTCGGCAAAAGATTACGGTATATGTGATTCGGCACAATCAGAAGATCAAGTATTTGATGAACTAAAGAATAAAGAAAAAACTCCGTTTGGAAACTCCCAAACTTTTGTTTATCAGCGTAGTCAAAGTGAGTTTACGACTTTAAGCGGAACAAAAGAATACGGTGATTTTTACAGTACCTATGACAGATATGTTGCAGAAGAAGGTAGCGATCGTGTTGAGTATTTACACGGAACTAATATTTTAACCAGTTATTTCAAAGGCCATGTGGAAAGACCGAGGACTGACACTCCTATTGATGAAATAACTGCTAAACAAGTAGCAGAAGACTTTATCTTAAAGATAATAACAGAAGAAGAGTTTTCCAAATTTGATGAAGGAGTATTTTCACCGTATGCCGGCAGCGGTCTGTACGCTGTTTGTTACACACGCTATATTGGTGGATATGCAACAGATGAAACTATTGTCGTAAGCATACATCCGGAAACGAAAGAAATTTGCTCATATACTGCACGTTATTTTGGTAAATACGATGCTCTTGAAGCCAAACTCACAAAAGAGAAGCTTGATGTAACTAACGAAAAGCTCAGAACAAAAATAGAAGAAATGAATTTGAAAAATTTGTCTATGGGAATTTCACGTATTGTGACGACTATCTTTGGTGAAGCGTTCATCAGGATTCCTACACAGTACGATACCGAAAGCGGCGGCACTGCAAGCAATTATACGTATTTAAACATCCAGTAGGTTAATAACCCCCGCGCCACCGCGCGGGGATTTTTTATCTTCATCTTTGGCAGGCAGGCACTTGACACCTGTTTGAAAATATGCTAAAATATAAAATAGATATTTATGTGCTGCGTTGGTTTGTCCTGAATGTTAATATTTAAAGATCATAATTAAAGGAGATTTTCAAATGGCGGAATTTAACGTAAAAAGAAGAGTTTTCGGAAAACTCGGCATAGAAGTCTCGGCATTCGGTCTCGGATGTATGAGATTCCCTATGAAAGATGAGGACGGTAAAAGAGTAGTTGACCTCGACCTTGCAAAGAAAATTGTAAGAACGGCTGTGGATAACGGCATCAACTATTTCGATACTGCATACGTGTATTCGGATAAACAGAACGAGGGTGTTCTCGGATGCGCACTTGAGGGCGGATACCGCGAAAAGGTTTACGTAGCTACAAAGCTTCCTCTGTGGGAATGCTCCTGCCCTGAGGATATGGAAAAGATATTCGAAGAACAGCTTAAATTTCTCGGCACGGACTATATAGACTTCTATCTCGTTCACGCACTCAGCGCAAAACGATGGGAAGATGCAAAGGCTTGGGGAATTCGCGAATTCCTCGACAAGCTCAAAAAAGAGGGCAGAATAAAGTATGCGGCATTCTCTTTCCACGATAATTATGAGGCTTTTGAAAAGATAATAAATGAATATGACTGGGATATGTGCCAGATTCAGTTCAACTTTATGGATATAAACAATCAGGCGGGTCTTAAGGGACTTGAGCTTGCGGGAAGTAAAAATATTCCGGTTGTAATTATGGAAGGACTTCTCGGCGGAAAGCTCGCATCGGCTCCCGAAAGCGTGCTGAAGCTTTATGATTCTTACAGCGAAAAGCGTTCGCCTGCCGAGTGGAGCTTCAGATGGCTCTGCAATTTCCCGCAGGTGTCTACCGTTCTTTCGGGCGTTACAAGCCTCAGGCAGCTTTACGATAATATGAGAATATTCTCCGAAGCAGACGTTAATGCTATGTCAAAGGAAGAGCTTGACATAATCGACAAGGTGCGCGAGGAATATATAAACAGAACGAAGATAGGCTGCACGGGCTGTGAATACTGTATGCCTTGCCCTTCGGAAGTAAATATTCCCCGTATCTTCCGCATATGGAACGATGCTTTCCAGTATTCAAGCGATATTGCGGGTAATGACCGCTATGCTCGTCTTGTGCGAGAAGGTCACGACGCATCGAAGTGCGTACAGTGCGGTGCCTGTGAAGCGGCTTGCCCTCAGCAGCTTGCTATTATAGAAAAGCTTGCACAGGCAGGCAAAGAGCTGGGCTGATAATAATTTTTTGACAGTATATTAAAGGAGTTTGATTATGAGTTTACTGCGTTATGCTATGGTTGGAAATTTGAAACGCTTTCTCGGAAACGTTAAAGAGGTCGCTAAAAAAGAAAATATGAGTGGATTTGTTGTTTTTAACAAATTTTTGCTCTGTTTTGCACGTACAGGATGCGGTTACAGCGACTATATGAACTACAAGCTTTACAAGAGAAGCTGGGCTGAAATAGACGAGTACGTTACGATAAAGCATCAGGATAAATTTTATGAGATAGTTTGTCCTTCGGCATATAAAACAGCTTTTACCGTAAAGCCAAACTTCCTTAAGAATTTCAAGGACTATATCAGCAGAGAATATTTCGTTGACGGTACTGTCGAGGAGCTTCGGGAATTCCTTGCAAAAAACAGCGAGTTTATGATAAAGCCTTACGACGGTAACGGCGGTCATAAAGTCGAAAAGATGAGCCGCGATGACGTCAAGGACGTTGAAGAATTCCACGCAAAGCTGATAAACGAGCGTCTTTTTATCGAAGAATGTGTAAAACAGCACAGTGAAATGAACAGACTTTGTCCCGCAAGTGTAAACACGGTCAGAATAATGTCCTTCGGATATAACGGGAAGTCGCGCATTGTATATGCGGCGCTTCGTATAGGCAACGGTGTTGCCGCTGTGGATAACTTCCATCAAGGCGGTATGGGATGCTCTATCGACTTCGAAACGGGCGTGCTTGTAGGAAATGCGGTCGATAAAGACCTTAACGAATTTGAAACACATCCGCTTACGGGTGTGAAATTCGACGGATTTCAGATACCGAACTGGGATAAGGTAAAGGAAATAGTTCTCAGCGCGGCGCTTGTCAGCGATAAGATACATTTCGTCGGCTGGGACGTTGCCGTTACAGAAGAGGGAGCAACCTTTATAGAAGGCAACCGCAGACCGGGATTTGACCTTGTTCAGGTGCTTTCCGAGCGAGGCAGAAAAGATATGATGCGCGAATGTCTTGACGAAATAAACGCGACCGAGGGTACGAATCATAAGATATAAAAAAAGCAAGTAACGTGTATGCGTTACTTGCTTTTTTAGTTTATTTGTCGTCTTTTTTCAGCTTGTTTCGAAGAGTTTCTTTCACGAGGAATGAAAGTATCTCTGAAAGAGTCTTTCTTTTCTCCTTGTCAAACTTGCCGAGGGTAGATAATATGTCTTTTGCCTTGTCAAGACGGTCTATGGATAAGTCAGTAAGCGTTTTTGCGCCGGTTGCTTCAAGAAGCTCGAAAAGCGACTCGGTGAATTCGCGACGCTTGTCGTAGTCAAACGAGGAAAGCCAATTTTTCAGCATTCTGTCGTTGCGCAGATTGTTTTCTGAGCCGTCGGGCAGTACTACAAATCTGTTTACGTCGATATACCAAGTAAATCCGTCGTGCTGATATACGCCCGACGCGGATGATCTTACCGTGACGTACTCGTTGTCGTGGCTCAGCAGCATACCGACTATTGAGTTTTCGGGAACGAACGTGTGTATTCGTTCTCGCAGTAAAGAGTAATTTTCGCTGTCGGTTATTTCTTCGGCAAATCCCGGACCGTCGAAATTATATACCGCGCATATTCGCTGTCTTACCGAATACTCCGAATTAAGCGCCGCGTAGAGCGCGAGATTTCCGCCCTTGGAATGACCGCCGATGCGTATGGGCGAGGGAAATTTTTCTGCGATACCGTCCAGATATTTTTTTGCTTCTATTTGTGACGGGACGGTATAGCAGTAGCTCATATTGAAGTCCTCCCGCCAACCGACGATAGAGTCATCGGTCCCGCGGAAAGCGACGAAAAGGTGTCGGTCGCCGGTATCGACAGCCATAGCGGAAAACTGTTTTTCTTCTTTTTCGTTTGTGTCCGATACAAAGGAAATAAGCTTCATATCGGCAAAACGTCGGGTATTTGCGGCTGTTTTCAAAACGTCAAGTATGAGATCGGGAATTATAAGCCCAAGGCTTTTGTCGGCACGGCTCGGGTCTGAAAAGAAGCAGTGAGAGGCTTCTTTTAAGGTTATCGTGCTCGAAAAATCGTTTGTGACTATTCCCGAAAAATCGAGATAAGATATTTCGCTGAGTATAAGTGCGTCTATCTCGCAAAAAGGTGAGTGATAAACGCTTATATCTCCGCGCCATTTCAGATAATCAAAAATATTTGCCATAAAATCACTTTGATGAGTATTGATAAGCCATTCTGTGTCTGTCTCCGTCAACGTTTACGTATATCGTTCCGCAGTGAACAAAACCGAGCGAAGTAAGAAGTCTTTGCATCGGCTGATTGTCACGGTGCGTGTCGATCTTGACGTTTCCGGCACGCTCTGTTGCCCACTTTACACAAAGCTTTCCTACCTTGCGTCCGCGCGCGGCTTTTGAAACGCCTATTCTGTGAACGACAGCGTAGGGAAGAGAATTAAGCCACTTCCCGTCGTATATTACGCGGTAGGTGGGATCATCTGCATTTTCTTCGAAATAGAAGGCGGCGAGAACGGTATCTCCATCTGCGGCAACGTACCCGTTACCATTTTCGGAGATGTCCTCGGAGATAAGATCAACGGAAGGATGTGTATCCTTCCATTGATCGGGATTTCCGTTTTCTTTCATAAACTCGCGTGCGTCTGCATAAAGAGCGCATATCTGCTCGAAATCTTCGGGACGCGATCTGCGAATTATTATATTATCTGCCATTTTCGTTATTTTTTAAGTACAAGAACGTCGTAGGGCGCGAGCTCTACCTTGCCGGAGTACTTGTTTCCTGTGATTATATCGGTCATTTCCTCTTTCAGAAGGATAGAGCCTGCCGCGTTGTTACATTCAGCAACGATAAGACCTTCGCCTGCCTCGCCTGCGCGGGGAGAAACGATAAGAGTACCTTCGATCTCATAACCCGAAACACCTGCATCGGCGGATGCGAGAGCGATTATCTTTGCCATATCTTCAGCAGAGGGAATAGTACCGAGAATATAAACCTTACCCTTGCCGACCTTCTTGCAAATTACGGTTGCCTTGCCGATGAGAGTGGGATAGCCTTCGGTAACTGTTACGAGAGCGTCCTCGTCTGCTTCAAAAAGCTCGTACCAATCCTTGCCTGTAAATCCTTCGCCGCCCTTCCACTCGGTCTTGATAAGACCTTCTCTGTCGGGCGCTTCGTAAGCCTGACGGACTCCCGCAAAGCTTTCGAGCATATTGTAGGGACGGTTTGTGAAGCGAGTGCCGACAGAATTTCTGATATCACTCATAGGACCTACTACCCAAACGCCGCCGTCTTCTACCCACTTCTGAATGCGCTCTGTGAGGTCACCCTGGTCGAGAGAAAGCATAAAGGGAGAGAAGAGAAGCTTATATCCGGAAAGATCTTTCTTTGCACCGATAACGTCGGGACGAAGACCTGCGTTTACTACGGGTGTATATACGTTGGAGTAAACGAGGGGATGATAATGTACTCCCGTGATAACGCTCTGTGTGTCAAACATATTCCAGTTAAGAGAGGTAAAGTGGATAGCAACCTGCGTATCTACCTTTGTTCCGTTGATAAAGTCTGCGCACTTGTCAAATTCGGATGCTGTGCGTGCGACCTCTTCAAAAATGTGGAGAGGTCTTCCCGAAGGCGCGAGAACAGAGCCGTGCATAAGCTCGTGACCCGCCCAGTGTGTACGCCACAGCCAGTACATAGCACTTTCACCGCCGAGGATAACGGGCATCCAGGAGTTCACGCGGCAGAAGCCGTAGGGCTTGAGATTCTGACCGGTAGCTTCGGAGCCGTTCCAGCAGGTAGATGTTTCTGTGTTCCAGAAAGGACGGTCCTTGAAAGGACGGATGAAGTCATACCAGAAGCGCTGTCTGTGAAGCTCGTGCGGATGGTCGTAGTGATTGTACTGAATAATATCGCACTTTTCGGTAAGAGTTTCGTAGTCAACTCCGTCAACGGGCATAGTATCCGTGCCGATGGGAGCTTTTGTGTACTTTCTGAGTATGTCAGCCTGCATACCGATATAGTTCGAATGAGAATCGCTCTGGAAAAGGAGATATTCGAATCTGAGATGAGGATTGTGCCAAGCGTTTGCGGGAATTCTTATTTCGCTGAAGCTCGAATATTCCTGACTCCAAAGAGTGAGATTCCAGGATTTGTTGAGGTTTTCAACGGTGCCGTACTTCTTCTTTAAGTGTTCGCGGAAGAGGGTTTCACATTCGGGGCAGTTACATCCCTGAAGATAAATTTCGTTGTCTATCTGCCATCCGATAATGCGCTCGTCGCTTCCGAATTCCTGCGCCATCTTTTCAACGATGCGGCGGCTGTATTCTATATAATGAGTGTTGTTTGAACAACAGTGACGGCGTCCGCCGTGTCTTGTCTGTATTCCGTTGCTGCCGAGAACGGTAACGTCGGGATACATCTGCGAAAGCCAGATAGGAGGAGTTGCGGTGGGAGTGCAGAGAAGTACACCGATGCCTGCCGCGGAAAGCTTATCGATAACCTTGTGTACCCAAGCGAAATCGTAATTTCCGGGAGTAGGCTCAAGTCTTGACCAAGCAAATTCTGCAATTCTTGCACAGGTAACGCCTGCTTCATTCATTTTCGAAATGTCGTAATCGATTTCGGATTCGTCCCAATCCTCGGGATAGTAAGCTGCGCCTATAAACGGCTTCTTGTAGTTGTCCAAATTGTTCATAGATGTACGTTTCCTTTCTTAAATAAAAGATAAAATCAAACTTTTCTTCTATCGGTATTTATATACCGTATTTTCTTTATTATATCATAAAAAGCTCAAAAATCAATATAAATGCAGTTAAAAAATGTAAAATCATTTGACGGCGGCGGATTACTCGGGCAGAGTTACCGTATAATAAGTAATATTTACCTGAAAATCGCATTACGTTTGCAAAAAATTCATATTTATATAATATAATTGCAGAGTAATATTATTGTAAAGGATTTAAATGATGAATTTCTTCAGAAAAACAGTAAAAATTGTGGCTTTTGTTTTGGTTTTGGTGATGGCGGTATCAATGTTTGCCGCGTGTAAGAGCGATAAAAACAAGACCTACGAAAAGACATTTCCCAACGTAAACGAAATAGAATACGATACTGCAAAATATCTTAAAGCCCCCAAGCTTTCGGACGTTGTGCTTTATAAAAATCAGATAGACAATGCTGTAAACTACGCGCTCGTAAGCATTTTGCTTCACGATGCTGAGCGCACCTCTTATACAGAGGCTGACAGCGCAGATGTCGCGCTGTATGATACCGTAAATATTACATTTACGGGCGTACCTGCCGATACGAGTGTAAAGCTCGATGAAAATATCCTTGCCTCGATGAGTAATGCGTCAAGCAGCAGCGGTACGAATCTTGTCATAGGCTCGGGTAGCTTTATAGGCGAATACCGCAGCGATGATCCCGCTAAAAATAACAAGGGCTTCGAGGAACAGCTTATAGGAATCAAGGTCGGCTCCACTGTTGACATTCTCGTTACTTTTCCCGATGCGTACAGCGTTTCCGATCTTTGCGGACTTGCGGTTAAGTTTACGGTAACTGTAAACTCTATCGACAGACCGACACTCGGCGAGCTTACCGATGACGTTTGTAAGTCATTCACGGGATTTGAAACGGTAGAATCTTATAGAGAATACCTTGAAGAATATTATTCGGGTGCTTATGCCTATGACGCTGTATATAATGCGTGTGAAATCATCGACGAGTGTAAGGAGCTTATCGACGTTTACATTGATAAATATATACACGACAATATAATATATATCTACGGAAAAGAGCTTACTCAAAAGGAATACGACGAAGCGTACGAGGATCTTTATTCTTCCAATTATGATTCCGCACGTCAGTGGGCGGTATCTGTAAGCGAAGAGCGTATTATCCTCAAATATCTCTTTGAAAACTGCAAGATAACACTCAGCGATAAAGAATTCGAGGAAATGCTTGATAAGGACTGGGAAGAAAATAAATTGCAGTATGAACAAAGTTACGGCGCAAAAAGCAAGGAAGAGGTAGTTGAAACTCTCGGCAGGGATGAGCTTGAAGTTGTATATATGTTCGAGAAAATGATAAAGGTTCTCCCAGACTTTATAACCATAGCAGAATAATTTTAACAAAATGACCGATTTTTGTTGACAATCAGATTTACTTGTGATATACTTAACAAAGTCGGTTAATACGCCGGTGTGGCGAAATTGGCAGACGCAAGGGACTTAAAATCCCTCGGTGGCGACACCGTACCGGTTCGAGCCCGGTCACCGGCATAACAAACAGCGGATAGGCGATGCCTGTCCGCTGTTTGTTTATATCAGTTCAAGCAGGCGCGGAACCGCGCAAATCGCAGATTTGCTGATCGACGCAAGGAGAATGTACGATAAAAAGATACATAGGCGTCGATTTCGGTTGGAGCCCGGTCACCGGCATAACAAACAGCGGATAGGCGATGCCTGTCCGCTGTTTGTGTCGGATCTAATCCGTAGAAAACACCCCGACGAAATTTTCATCGGGGTGTGTGCTTAATGCTGCTTTGGTTTTACCAAGCTGTGTTAGGACGCTTGGTGGGCATATACTTAATGGGATTTACTCTTTTATCGTTTACGTAAACCTCAAAGTGGAGATGTACTCCGTTGGCACTTCCGGTCATTCCCTGACCTCCGAGCTTCTGACCCTGGAAAACTCTTTCGCCTTCTTTGACACACAAAGTGCCTTTCTTCATATGGGCATATAGTGTTTTCTGTCCGTTTTCGTGGTCGATTATTACGTAGTATCCGTAACCGCCGCTGTGCCATCCTGCTTCTACAACGACACCGGCATCGGCTGCAACTATAGCAGTTCCGCTTCGCGTTGAAATATCAAGACCTCTGTGATAGGTGGACATTCCCGAAAATTCGGCATCTCTGTATCCGTAGTAGGATGTTATCCATCCGACGGTCGGCCAGACCATCTTACCGCTTGCTTTGGTGGACTGTGTTCCAACAAGTGTTATTTCGTCCACAGGCTCTGTGGTTATAATTTTGCTTTCTTCAATTCTTACGGAATGTGAGAACTCATCGCCGATATAGATGTCTTCATATTCGACGGTACATTTACCGTTCTTGCCTTTTTGATGACCTTCTTCTACCTTGTCATCAGCAAGCAGCTTAATGGCTGTCTTGCACTTTGCGCAAACACATTCGGTGTCTGCAACTTTTATCTTTTCGTACGGTACAACTTCGGTAGATATTCTGCGGATAGACGTTACAACGATTTCGGGCGTAATACTGTCGGGAACTTCTTCTGCTGTGGTTCCGAACATAATTGCCTGATCTATACTTTCAATGAGATTTGCGATATTCTCATCAAGATTTTCCGTACTTTCAAAAGCGTTCTGTGCGGAAAGTGCTGCGCTTATTTCACTTGTGTCTGTAACGATATTGCTTTTATATGTATAATCGAGCGTTATATATACGTTGGAAGCAGCGGCGTGTGTTTTGTCCGAAGCGGAAATGTATTTGATTATATCGACTGCAAGACTTTCAAGCTCTTCCTTTTCGGAAACGGGAGAGTAACCTATAATGCTATCTCCTACGTAGAACGCGTAGCACTTGCTGTAAAGCTTTGATATCTCACGTGAAATAAGGCTTTCCACTTCGTTTGACGATACCGTGTCGCCTGTTTTTCTTACCGCGATCATTTCAACGACAAGGTCATTGGAGATCGAATACGCATGTCCGAGCTTTTCGGACATTGAGCTTTCAATTTTGTCAGAAGCACTGAACACATCGCGCACATCGTTTACCATACAGGTAAAGCGTCCGTCAATATATACTTCGTACAGAAGCTCGGAATCGTTTTTCTCCGGTACTATATCTGCGGGTGTTTCCGAAACGTCTGCATCTTTATCTGTGTTAAACTTTGCTACAACTGAAATAACCGATACTGCAACAACAAGAAGCAGTATCGCAAGTAATATTCCGATCGTGCTTTGCTTTTTCAGCATAATAATACCTCTCTTTGATCTTTAGCCTATGATCTCGCGATGCAAATAATTCTTGTCAGAGGTCTATATAAAATCACAAGCCTAATAAGTATAACATTTTTTACTTGTAATGTCAAGTGATTTTTTGAAACAATTTGCTTTCTTTGAGAAAAAACGCTCGTTTTTTGTCTTCAAAAGAGAATCTTTGACCCGATTATGAATAATACCTAATAATCCTGAATATTTGCTCTGTGCAACCGATCATCTTGTAAAAAAGAAAAAGACTTGAAATTGATATAAAAGTGTGATAAAATAACGGTGATCTGATTTTACTCACGGAGAATTTTATGGATGAGATAAGAAACGTTGCTGTGCAACTGCCCGAAGGTAATGAGTCTGACGGGGAATTTACGGAACTTCATATTAACTTTATGAAAAAAGCTCTGGAATATGCATCTTTTGCCGAGGAAACGCTTGACGTTCCGGTAGGAGCTGTTGTGGTATGCGACGGAGAGATCGTGTCATACGGCTATAACCGCAGGGAAGGTGAAAAAAACGCACTTTGCCACGCCGAGATCGAAGCAATAAACGGCGCGTGCAAAAAGCTCGGCGGCTGGCGGCTTCATAGGTGTGACCTCTACGTAACTCTCGAGCCCTGCCCGATGTGTGCGGGAGCAATAATCAATTCGAGAATAAAAAACGTTTATTTCGGAGCGAGCGATAATAAAGCGGGCGCATTCGGCGGGCTTTTTGATATGAACAAGGAAGCTCTTAACCATCACCCGAACGTCGTGGGCGGAGTGTGCGCAGATGAATGCTCAAAGCTGCTGAGCGATTTTTTTGCCGAGCTTCGCAAACGGAAGAAGAGCGAAAAAGAGGATAAAAAGAAGTCTGATATATAAAAAAGAACAGCGTCCGAAAGGTCGTGCACACTTAGCGGGGAAATCACGAATAAATTTGCTTTATTTGATTCGCAGTAAACAAATAATAAACGCCGACAGATTTTTACGATCTGTCGGCGTTCGATCTATTCTGTTCGATAAATTGGAATTTGTCTTATTGTCAAATCAATTTGAATTTAAAGGTCTATGTACATAATTGTTGATGAAGTATGGAAACCCACTCTTTCATACAAAGGGATTGCTTTCATATCTGCGGAATTGA
>SVSP01000058.1 GCA_015064255.1 Oscillospiraceae bacterium | reverse complement strand
ATTTCTGAACATTTGAGCCGAAAGCGCAAAGGGGAGATAAACACCGCCGTCAAACGTACCCGCAAGGCAAACGCTCACGTCGCTCTTTTTATTATCCTTGATGAAATTGAACATCTCCAGCGCACGCACGCCGCTTTGCATCTGCGTAGGTTAATGGGGAGATACGTGCAACGGAAAAAATTTTTGCATAAAAAATTGGACACATCACTGAGGAAAGCTTCCAAAATGACGTGTCCGATTTTACTGCAAAGGTTTTTTAAAGGATAAGTAATTCGCTAAGTTCCATTTCGTTCGATCACAATATCATAGCAGTTATTTCTAACTATGTTTGCTGTTCTAACTGAGATCCTTGCTTTTATTTATCAATACATTGGATAGATTTCGGTCTCTCTGTCGGTCTCTTCGCCATTCTTATCATACCAAACAGTCTCTTCGATAATTGTGTAATTTTCAACATCGTCAGTAAGGGTAAAAACTATTCTATGTGTCATCTCACCGTTCTTATCATAGTATGTTGTATCCGTAACGCTACCGTTGGTAATAAAATAATACACTTCTTCCACAGAAGACATCATTACACCGTGTTCGTCGTAATATGTTGTTTTGCATTCGTACTCAAATTCACTGTTGTATTTACACTCATATTCTGAAGAATGACTGACTTGACCGTTCTCATCATACTCTGTATAAACGTAAGCTATACATCTATGTTCACTGTCATAAGTGGAAAGTCGAATACTATATCCCGAAAGTTCTTCTAAATAATAGTCCCAACGCGTTTCCTTTGTTTCGTTGCCGTTTTCATCAAATTCTAATTCTTCTCGATAACTCCAACCATAAATATCCTTACTTATAGATGTCTTTTTTGTGGGAACACCGTTTGCGTCATATTCATACAAAACAGTATTTTCTTCAGATATATTTCCTTCGGTATCATAGAAGATTTCGGATTCTTTAATATAGTCTCCGTTAGAATTGTATTCTGCCTCATTTACCGATATGAGCACCTCGTATTCCCACTGCGTGCTCGTATGACCCACACGATTTCCGTATTCATCATACTTATACTCGCACTCGATTTTTGCCGCAAGCGCTCCATCAATGTCATAATGGCAAGAAGTATATTTCAATTCGTTATCATTAAGATCATAGTCTCTAATATCGGCATCGTGTCTTACCAACTCGCCGTCGGAATAACTTTTAGTGATATATTCGTCTTTATATCCCGTGGCTGTATATGTAATTGTTCGCATCCAATATTGAACTATTTTCCCGTTGTGATAGTTCTCGAATATATCTTTTATTAATCTATCTTGGCTATCATATTCGAAATCATTTACACTGTTGCCCGTAACAACTCCGTCGGCATTATATGTTGTAGATTTAGATTGCAATTTATTACCGTGACTGTCATAACTATATTCTGACACATCCTTAAAGCTATATGATCCATTAGAATTATACCATTCACTTACTTCCCTTAACAGCAGATCTTTTTCGTTATACGTGCACTCAACTATAACATATCCCACTGCGGTGTCGGAGTCTATGCTCTCGTGTTTTCGGCGATATGTGTTCTTTCTCTCTGTAACGTTTCCATCGCGATCATATTTATATACATCCTTGGTCTTACTTGCTCCGTCTATGTCAAAACATTCTTTAGTAAACACCGAAAGCTTTCCGTCGGTATCATACTCATTTGTTTCGATATAATGTTCGTAATAGTCTCCGTCAAGATTCACATTCTTGTACTCGTCTTTGATCTTGCGATTTTTATCATCGTACTCTATTTTGTTTTCCGAATGCCATACTTTATTGTTGTTTTCGTCATAGGAAACGCATACATATTTGATTTTATTACCTCGTGAATCATATCCTATGGTTGTTTCATCCTTACCATCATACGTTTCATCATAACCATAGTACATATTTTTCACGGAAATTACAAAATCGTCATCATTATACACATATTCGCAAACATCTTTTCTTTGAACTGTATCATTTTCATCATAGTACACGATAGATTCTTTTACGATATTTTTACGAGAATCATAGGCAAATTCTGTTACAATCCATTCTCTGTACAGTGTACTGTCGCCATATGTAGTCTTTAATTCTGCTTTAACTTTATTTCCGTTATCGTCAAAAGTATTTATGACATCAGCGCTATAGTTAACATTTCCGTCGTTGTCCGTAGAAAGAATTTTTTGCTCAAGCACATTGCCGTTATCGTTGTATTTATAGGTTAAAGAATAGCTAAATTCTTCATTGGATGCAGATATCTTTGTAATTCTGCCGTCGGTATAAGTCAATTGATATGTTTCTTCGCTGTTGATACTACCTTGCTCATCATCTATGTAGCTGATGGAAAACGTTATGGATTGCGGCAGTGTACTGTCGCCCTCATAAATTGGAATGGCTTTGACAGTTATACCGTCATTGTATTCACTTTCGACAAGTCGACCCTTCTCGTCATAAGACCAACTCCAAAGCTCTTCATAGTCTTTATATGATTCGGCAACAACAGTAATATTTTTTAGAGAACCATTGGAATGATTTTCTATACGCAGATCCTCGAAGTCCTGCTCTATATGACTTTTATATCCGATTATACTGCCGTCATCAGCATAGTTGATAGATACATCTACCCAATCATATCCGAATATATCTTCTTCATAAAGTACGAATTTAAGCCTGTCAAGCCTTCCGGATGCATCGTATGAATATTCTTTTACAAGGATCTCATCTTTGGCAAAATAATAAGGGTAAATATACTCTTCTCTTTTTAATTGACCCAAGTCATTGTAAAACTGTCTTACCGTAGTTATCTCCGAACGGAAGCATGATATGCTTGTTCTTTCGATCAATACTTCCTCACTTGGCTCATTTTCTGTTTGATTTTCATCGTTTTTGTCATCGCTTGGTTCGGTGGGCGACTCTGTAATGGGGTCGGTTGAGGAGGTTGAAGAATTGGTACTATTCTCAATATCCTCTTGATTTTGACCGCAAGCAGCAAACATTGCCATTATAAATAGTAAGCATAATACTACACTTAATATTTTGTATTTCTTTTTCATATATGCCTCCTGACACATAATATTATACGTTAATTGTAGCACAAAAGTATACCAAAGTCAAGGGGTTGTAAGATTTTGTTATGCTCGCTCAGACACATAGTTTCTCTCACAAGTAGAATGAAGGCTGTTTCTCGAGATAAAAAAGGGTATACCGCAAAAAACGCGATATATCTTTGTTTTGTTTTCTTTTGGTTACTTTTCTTTTTCAAAAGAAAAGTAACACGCGTCCTTTTTACTTGCTTGCTTCTTCAATAGCAACTGCAACGGCAAATTTTGCCGCCTTGTCCGCAGAGTCAAAGCTAATGGCTATAGTCGTTCCGTAATCTCCTTCGATATCATTTGAAGGAACGAATTCACACACGTCGCAAATAGCGTCCATTACGTATTTTTTATTCGTTCTGAGGTCGCTCAGAATACCGTCCATTCTCTTGAGCTGTTCACGAAGGATAGCGGCAGAGATACCGTTCGTTCTGTATTCGTTACCGCAGAAAAGCTCGGTCTCCACTCCCGAAAGATGATCTCCGAAATATGCAACTGCGCTACTGTCGTGATATATAAGCGCTCTTTCAAATATAGTTTTGTCGTCGGTAAGAAGCGCTCCGCCCTCTCCTGCCGTGATTATTTTATAATAATTGAAGTTGAGCGCGCCTGCCTCTCCAATAGTACCGAGGCGCTTTCCCGCAAAGATAAGTGCCGTATTCCTTGTCTGGTGAGAAATTTGTCCGGAAGGGTGCGAAATTTTCAAGCAACACCTCTCTGAACTCTTTTGAATAAAGTCCAAAATCTCTTTTCGTTTTTAACCTCTCTAAACGGTCAATCTATATTTACGTAAGGTCTTCTGCTTGTTTTGGCAAGTATCTCGTCAAAGCCCTCGCTGCAATTTCTGAACATTTGAGCCGAAAGCGCAAAGGGGAGATAAACACCGCCGTCAAACGTACCCGCAAGGCAAACGCTCACGTCGCTCTTTTTATTATCCTTGATGAAATTGAACATCTCCAGCGCACGCGCGCCGCTTTGCATCCAGTCGGCAGAATATTTTCTCCAAGCCTTTTTTCTGAGACGGCGGTCATTTTCGGCAATATCACGGCTGTTTTCCCCCATTATGTAAGGGCCGCGCTGATTTACAAACTTCGTCCAATCAAGCATCATAACTCCCTTGAATACAAGCCCCACGCCTACTCCGCCGCGCAGCGTGATCAGCTTTTTCGTAAACTCGAGAGTTTCATTATAACGCTCCTCGCTGTCCACGTAAGATAGGTAATCGTAGGGGAACGCTCCGCAGTCCTCCCAAAGTATCTCTACGCGTGGATCGACCTTGGATATTTCATCAAGCCTTTTGTTTACAGAGCAGGCGTGAAGCCCGAACTGAAGCTTG
>SVSP01000028.1 GCA_015064255.1 Oscillospiraceae bacterium | reverse complement strand
GTATTTTTGCGGATATCCTTGCCTTCGATGGTAAGGCTTCCGCCCGCATATTTATCAAGACCGCCGATAATGTTGAGAAGTGTGGTCTTGCCGCAGCCGCTTTTACCGAATATAGCGATCATTCCGCGCTCGGGAAGGTCAAGACTTATGTCGTTTATAACGTGTATCTCGTTTTGTCTTCCCTTGTTGAAAAACTTATTAAGTCCATCGATCTTTATCATTCAGCCGCACCCCCTTTCAGAGATTTCTTCACGCTTTCGCCAAAGAGCCTCTTTACCTGACCGCGTGTTATACGCAAAGTAAGAATAAGCATTCCGACAAATATCACGGCATATTCCCAAGCATACAGATAAGTAAAGAACTCATTGAATTTCGGAGTAGTGAATATCAGCACCGCAGTTGCAATAACAAGAATATACGCGGGAATAAGTGCTATAAGCATACGCACGTACATTCCGGTCTTAATTACCTTTACGGGTATTCCCATCGAGCGCATTATAGCCATATCGCCCTTGAACGCGCCTATAGTTCTGTTTGAGCAAAGTCCTATAAAGAAAGCAAGGAAAACTATCGCTATGAACCACATAAATGCTACCATCAGTCCTGCTATAAGACCTATTATAACTGTAGTAGCGTCGGGAGTGTAGGTCGTATCCGACGTGACCGCAATATATCCGTCATTTTTCAGCTTTTCTGCGGCGATACGCGCCTCTTTATCGTTTTCAAAGAATATCGACGCCTGTCTGTACGCACGCTCAAGAACTTCCTCCGATATTTCACGAAGAAGTGAAACACTCATAAAAACAGAGCCGTCATACTCACCTGCGTAACCGTTTATCACAGGTCCATTATCTACGATATTTTCATCTTCTATAAGCCTTACAAACGAGAATGCTTTCTGGGAGGTTTCGTAGTTATTATAATCATAGTTATAATATTGTGCGGTAAAGTTTATCTGTGTTTTACAGTTCTTATCGTAAAGAGTATTTACAAATTTTGTATATTCTCCCGAATTTATATAAGCAGTTCCGTCTTCCATATCAAATGACGGGATAACGTTATACAGCTGTATTTCGTTTATGAGATACCCCTCAGAAGCAAAAATCCTTACCGAAATATTCGTACTTGATCTGGTAAAAATATAGTGAAGTGCGGTTACGGTGCGGAAACCTTCGCTTGTGAAAAGGCATCTCGGAGTTATATTATTATCGTAATAATACTTTATTCCCGTTACGTTAAGCTCCATTCCGCTGTATGATATATTCTTTATCTCGATCGAATTCTTTCCGAACATCGGCTGATAGGATATCGGCATATAGAGCAAAACTTCGTTGTTCTTTTCGGGATATCTTCCTATAATATCGTCACCGAAATCCTCACCGTAAGTATAGGCAAACTCAACGTATTTATCTTCTCCTTGGTACTTGAAATTCATATAATACGAATACGAGTCAAGCAGTATATCGTAGTGAAGATAATCCTTTGCTCCGTATTTATTTACAATATTTTCAAGCTCCTCTTCGCTGATAACGGCTCCGTTCTGAGTCGTTATAACTACTCTGCCGTCTATATGCTCAAACATATAGTTTTTCTCAAAGAGGATCGAAGCGTCCCCGCAGAGAGTGGTCACCATAAAAATACCGAGCGTTCCTATCAGCATAAGCAGGCAAAGGAAAAACGACAGCTTCGGCTTTGACGTAAATATTGCGCGTCCGAGAGTGAGTCCCTTTTTGAAATCGCTGTTTTTCTTTTTATTTGCCGTATTTTCCTTAACTTCCGTTTCTTTGCACGAAATTTCGCTGCGGGAAATTACGTGATCGGATTCGACGGCTCCGTCAAAAACACGTATGTGGCGTGTAGCGCACTTTTCGACCTGCTCGAAGTTATGCGTAACAACTATAAGAAGCTTATCCCTTGACACCTCGTGCAGAAGCTCGATTATTTCTTCCGACGTTGCCGAGTCAAGATTTCCCGTAGGCTCGTCTGCAAGTATTATCGGGCTATCCTTTGCGAGTGCGCGTGCTATTACCGTTCTCTGCTTCTGACCTCCCGAAAGCTTACTTCCCTTTTGTTTTATGTGTGAGGTCATTCCCACGCGGTCGAGAAGCTCAAGCGCGCGGCGTCTGCGCTCTTTTTTATCTTCAATGTGCATAAGCGAAAGCTCGACGTTTTGAAGAACCGTAAAGCTCTCGATTATGTTATAGTCCTGAAAAATGAATGAAATATACTTTTCGCGGTACTCTTCCCACTCTTTTTGCAGATAATGCGAGGTTGGCTGACCTTCTATAAAAAGCTCGCCCTCCTCGTATGAATCCATACCGCTTATAACGTTCAGAAGCGTTGATTTACCCGAGCCCGATTTACCGGTCACGGCAACGAACTCACCTTTGTCAAACGAGAGATTTACACCTCTTATTCCGACCGAAACGTTGCCTTCCGAAACGTATATTTTTCCGATATCCTTTAAAGTCAGAAGTGACATATCATTATCCTTTCACGTGTTATTTAAAATTTACCTGTTCACTATATAAGACAACTTTTTTTAAAATCGGTTGCGCTCGGTAAACATATTTTTTACTTCAAGAAAAGTTTTTGAAGATCCAAGAAACTTTTTTCAAAAAGTTTCTTGGCGGGGTTTCTTAAGGGGCGGAGTACCTTAAGTGCTATCAGTCATTATCGTCCTGCGCCATTACCGCATCGATTATAAGAACGACAGAGAGCGCGGTTACAGCATCCACCTCATCATCTATATCAATGAGATAAGCGTCACCCCACGAAAACCAATCTTTTGAAACGGCAGCTATCTGTCGCTCGTTATTGTAGATTGCAAATTCGTGTGAGAAGAAATCTCCCTGAACGTGCCAATCGGGTCCTTTTACGCTGTATTCCTGCTTAAAGAAGGTGAAATTACGCACTACTTCTGCAATTTCGTTTCCGTATCTGCTTATTTTGTACGTAGGCAGGAAGGAAAATACCTTCTGCGCTATAAGTGCTATCTCATTTCCGCCGAGGTCGAGCAGATGAAGTTTTTTTCCGAAAGAAAATACATCACCCTTTACAAAGTAACGCTCGTTGCCGTTTGCATCGTACACAGAAAATTTATCTCCCCATGAAAACACCTTTTGTTTGATATAGAATTTCATTTTTGTTTTCTCCTTCTGTATGTTTATTTTAAAATATGCCGTTTATACTATTCTTTTGTACCACTTCGGAACGGGATTTTTCATACCGCCATACCAAGAAAGAACGTCCTTTGCCTGATTTATCATAGTATTTATCTCGCCCTGTCCAAAGGGAATTGCCCACGGTACAGAGGAAAGCGTATTGCTTGAAATATAGAGCGCGAGGAGCCTCCAGAATTCCTCGGGCACGTTACCGTCGAAATATCCGTCCACCATTCCCGAAGCGAAACAGGGTGCCGCTTGCGCACACCACACGATGCGGTTGAATTCTTCCCACGGATCGCCGAAATCGTAACGGTCGAAATCGATTATCACAAGTTTTCCGTTTTCTATCATCATATTTCCGATATGATAATCTCCGTGCTGAAAGGTCTGCGGTCTGTTTTTGAGCAGATATCTGTTTTGGCTTATATAGTCTAAAAAAGCTCTGCCGTTTTCATATTTTATCGGACATTCGCTGTACATTTTTATCTTTCTGTCGATTTTGGCGTTAAAACGCTCTTCCCAGTCGGGCGCATCGGGCGGCGCGGGGACAGAGTGTATAATTTTAAGTATCCTGCCGGCATCAAGTCCGTAATTATACTGCTCACCTTCCGAAAGCCCTGCAACAACCTCTTCTGCATCTTTTCCGTCTATCCAAGTCTGAACGGTATAAACCCCGCCGTCGCACTCGCCGATCTCTATCGGTCTGCACATCGGCACTCCGAGTGATGCAATAGTTTGCTGCATACGAAACATATCAAAACATTTCGCGCTTTTATTTTCGGGTGTTATTCTCAGAAGATATTTTGTCCCGTCCGATGTCACCGCACAGTATTTTTTATCTCCCGACCAGCCTTTTTCGATCGGTGTTTTTGTTACGAATTCAAGTTTTTCCATTATCATATCCTCGTGTGTTTTACAATATCACGATCTCGCTGTCAAAATACTTTTCCTGAAAATCCACGGCTTCTTTTATTTCAGATGCAGAAAAATCTACACTTTCAGGAGAAGCAACAAGCTTATCTTCAACGTCGTTATTTCGGCAAATAACGGCTATAAGCCTTGCTCTATACTCTTTTACGGCTTCATTCACTCCGAGAAGATAGACGTCAAGCTCTTCGCCGTCACCGCCGATAACGTTCGGAATATATCCGTAGTTTACAGGATATATCATATTGCTGTATTTCGGATGAGAGCTTCCAAGCGGTCTGTCTATTACTATATCTACCGTTTTTCCGAGATAGCTTTCGGCAAGTGCTTTTCTTTTTTCGTCCATCGTTTTTTCTCCTTGCTAAAAATTTCTATACTGTATCTTAATGATAATTTTATCACTTTTTATATGTTTTTTCAATAGATTTTCGCAGATTTATTTTCTACTGACAAAACACCGACAGGTATATTTCCCTGTCGGTATCGGTTTTATATTCTCACAAGATTCTCAACCTCGGCTTTTTCGCTGATCTTTGCTTCTCCGCTGTATTCGAGAGTTCCTATCTTACAGCCATCGCCGATAAAAGCGTCTACCGTGCGGACTGTATCTGCGTGTGTATTTTCGATATCTACTTTATCAGCTTCTATAAGTTCTGTTTCAAGAATACTGTATTTCTTTCCGAAAAGCTTCCACATTTTTCTGCTTGCCTTGACAGTTACACAGCTTCCGCCGATAGTACCCACCTTACTGCTTGAAAAAGAGCCTTCATCAAGCCTGATGTAAAGCTTATCAACGTTCAAAAGTCCCTCGATATGTACCGCACCGTGAAGCTCCGCTTCCTCGGCTGACATATCTCCGAGCACCTTCAAAGCTCCCGCAATCTCTATTTCCTTGGCAGTAAGAGATTTCTTGATTTTGACAGCTCCCGCGCTTTTAAAGACCTCGGCTTTTACATCGCCGTGAGATGAAAACGCTCCCGAAATCTTTACACTGCCCTCGCAGTCTATGTTACCGTGAGCCGATACTGAACCGCTTCCCGAAAGATATTTACACTTAATGTCTGCCGCGATACTCGCGCTTCCGCTGCAAGTTACCTCGTTATAACTGCCGCCCGCGACAGTTCCCGCACCCGCAATATGTGTGCTGCTCAAATTATTATCCATCATATTTTCTCCTTTTCTTATATTTTCACTCGTTTTATTTTTTTATTATCTGATTTATCACGCTTCGCAGTTTTTCGGTATCGTCTATACACTCTTCGCCGTTTGAATCAACTATACAAAGCGAAATAATGCTTTCAAGCGGAACACTCGCGCTTCCGCCCTGCCACACGGCTTTCAGCACTCGCTCGCCTTTTGCTGAGTCTTCCTCTTCAAGCTGTTTCGCTATTTCTTCGAGAGAAAAACTATCTTTAAGACCGAGTATCATCTCTATTCGTCGGCAAATCTGTTCCCTTTCAAAAAAGGTTTCCTGTCCCGTCACCGCAGATTTTTTCACGAACCATTCTTCCGGGATAAGACCCATTCTCTTCCACCGATATAGCGCCCCGTATGAGATTTCGTATTTTTCCAGCACTTCTTTCTTTGAAATCAAATTATCCATTGTTTCGCTGTTTCGCCTCTCTTTCGTAACATTGTTACGAACATATGATAGCATAACAATGTTACGCTGTCAAGGGGTTTTAAAAATTTCTTTTGAAATTTGCAAAAAAAAATAAGACTGAGAACTGTAAAAGTTCTCCGTCTTTTTATTTGTGCCGTAAAGTGTCGATTTGCCTTACTTTTCTCGGCTCGATATGATAACATCGGCTGTTTATTCATCATACACGTTTTGGCGCACGAGCTCTGCGCGGATCTTTGCATAATCGGTTTCGGTAAAAGATTTATTCTCCGAAGCGGAAATTGCGACGGCTCGCAGGGTCAAAAGGTCGTTGATGCTATCATCACATCTGCTGAGGAACGCCGCTGGGTAGAAGTGTGATAGTCGATATATTTGTATCGACAAAAAACAATTTACGGCAACTGAATATAAAAACATAGGACAGAGAAACGCAAAATTTCTCTGTCCTTTTCAAATATTAAAACTCAAAACATATGCACTGCAAAGCAAAAAAATATATGTTACCGGCACAAAAATTATTCGTCCTTTTTCTTTCCTTTTTCCACTTTCTCGCACAAAATCGAGAAAATAAACAAAACAGCAGGAGCCGCAACCGTCAGAGGATTCTCCATAAACTTCCAGTTGAATACGTGCACGATGATAACTTCTACTGCAATATAAAGAAAGAGCGCAAAAGCAAACAGCACGCGAAACCATATTTTTTTATTATTCTTTTCTTTCATCCGATTACTCTCCGTATTATCTATGTCCGTTTTATTATATCATATTTTATTCTGCCGTTCAAGTATTTACGAAAAATATTTTTAATTTTATCTATACCTCCCGTAAAAAATCACAAAGACTATGCATCGGATTCTAAAGCACAGTGAAAAAGCCCAAATAGATTCATTTCCGTATCGGCTTTTTATATTGTATCACTACTTTCTCTGCTGAGTAAGTGCTGTATGAAATAACATACCGCCGAGAATAATAAAAACCTCGGCGGTATTAATTTTACTTTTCTACGCTCATCCAACAACCTTCCGCACCGATTCCGTCCTCGGGAGGTGTTAATACGCCTTTTTCTATAAGACATTCAACGACCGCATCGAGAATGGGCAGACTTGCAAGATTGTTTGCCAATCTCCATTCTCCGAGAAGATAATCGGGAAGAGATTTTCTGATAAGCTCTGCAACCTTTGCCGCAACAATTTCGGCATCGGCGTCGAAATATCCATTCTGCAAAGCATTACTGATATCAAAAAGTCGATCTCTGTCAGAAAGCGCGTTTACAAGGATCTTAGTATAAAGCATATCTCCATCGCGATACAAATATCCGCACTCGATAGCTTTTGCAGCGTGCTCTTTTTCTTCTTCGGAAAGTAACGTAACATCAAGACCATCAATGGCACGGAGTGCAAGCTGAATCTGAGGGTCTTTAGACACATTCAGTCCGCAGTGAAAATGAGGCTTAATTCTTGTGATGTAGATATTATCGAGATGGACGTTAGAGAATCCGCACACGTTTTGTGCGTCAACGCCATCCCAACCGCCGCCATAATACTTGCCGTTATCTACATATCCATACACGCTGAACGGGCGGTCTGTTTTTGCGGCGTCAGCAAAATGATTTTTCTTCAAAGCAGACTCAACACAGAACGAGAAAGCATGGGCAATATGGTATACCTGCTGCCACAGAATAAGATTCATATCAACTTTCTTGTTAAGATACGGGAAAGCAAGATACTGCGCTTTATGTTCTTCGATATAGTTCGATATGGTTTCGCAGATCTTTGGCAACTGCTCTGTATAAATTGCATTTGCTTTTTCGAATACATCTTTATCAAGCAAAATGAAATTGAGAGCGTATTTGCCGTTATCCAAACGGCGAAGGAAACCGTATTTTCCATTTTCGCCTTTGCGAAGGATTTCAAGCTCTTCTTCAACGTAAACGGTAGGAACGTTCAGTTCCTCTGCAATTTCAGAAGCACTCATCGGCTTCTTGTGGCAAAGCCACACGATATGATTTGAGAACATTCTCGTGCATATACTGCGAGGATCACCCCATCCGGGATTTCCCGTTCCCCAAATCACAAAATCGATTTTATCAAGCGCTACCGGCTTGTTATAAGTTTCTGCCATTTCTTCTACCTCACTTTTGATCTTTTGTCTTGCTGAAAAGAGTCTTTGACGAACCGCCCCCTCGCTTGTTCCTTGTGCTTTTGCTATCTGAGCCGTGGAAAGACCGTCTATGTAGAACATTATCATAACTTCGCGGTATGCTTTGGTCAAAAAAGCAATTCTGCGATATACGGATGTTAATAGCTCTGCGGTATCATCGGAAGTATCTTCTTCCAAAGCACCGAGCAAAATTTCTTCCGAATCGCCTTCATAGATGTTTTCCGCGCGTTTTCTTCGATAATTTGAAAAATCGGCATAAACGTTACGAGCCACTCTCCAAATAAACGGATATACGCTGTTGATCTCTCCGTCGCTATGGGCAGCTTTAACGAGGGCATAGATGATATCCGAGCACAGCTCCTCTGCCTCGTGGCTGTCATTTGTTCTTGCATAACAAAAGCCAAATAGCTTATCAAGCAAGTTGTCGTCAAAATATTTTAGCAAGTCTTGTTTTTTCATTTCTTTCTCCAAGCGATTGATCAATGCTTTCACTTATATAGTCCGTGCGTTTGTTGGAATGTTAGGTGGAATTAAGAATATTATATCATAAATTCATGAATTAGTCTACAACAAAGTATTGTGTCCACAAAAAGCATTGCTTGTCAAAAAAAGCATTGCTTGTCAAAAAAAAGGACGGAGATTTCTGACAAATCTTCGCCCTTTTCATATTATTCTTCAACGTATTGTATGGGATCTCAAAAAACTATCCTTAGGAACACAACGCCTTCGGTTTTGCAAGTTTTTTGTTATTATTTATACGCTTCGACCATCATATGCGTGAGATTTTTGGCTTCTTCAATACCGCATCCGCCGAGATAATTTTCGGTAACGAACTGCACGATAGGCGAAGGTTTTCCCTGAATCATCGGTACTTCACAAAGCTGTCCGCCGACACGCTTTATAACCTTGTTTTCGGAGAATCGTACATAACCCTTTTCTCCGTCTATTTCAAGGATCATAGGAGAAGCACCCGAAACGAATCCCGTTTCGTTGACGGCGATCGCACCGTTATCGTAACCCATAACAGTAGTTGCATTATCCTCAACTTTATCGCTGTTGAGCTTATTTGCATCTTCGTTTATGCACGCATTTGTAAATATCGACTTATAACTGCTCGGCATACCGAGTATCCAATCGATAAGATACATTCCGTGAGCACCGAGATCGATCATCGCACCGCCGCCGCATTCCTTTGCGTCATAGAAATGCTTGGGAAGCCAATTTGCACTGCTTCCGCTATGACAGTTTCTGAAGCGAACGTAAGCAATCTTGCCAAGCTCGCCGCTGTCAACGATGCTTTTTACGGTGAGCGGACCGGGGCAAGACTTCTGAACGAGTGAAATCACGAATTTTACCTGATTTCTCTCAACTGCTTCGGCAACGCGATCACAGTCTTCATCGGTGAGCGCAAGAACCTTTTCCGTGAAAATGTCCTTCTTCGCGTCCGCAATCTTTACCATAACATCGGCGTGTGTATCGGTAGATGCGCACACGATGACACCGTCTGCATCGGAAGCGAGAAGATCGTTTAGAGTATCAAACGCTTTGAGTCCGAATTTTTCGCAAAACTCGTTCTTTCTGTCAGCATTTTCATCCCAAACGCCTACGACCTCGCCTCTCTCAATAGCCACTCTTGTATAATCAGGAGCGTGAACGTGCCAAACGCCGCATACAGCTATCTTTCTCATTCAAAATACACCGGCTTTCCGGACTTGCTCGATTCGTAAATTGCTTCGAGGATCTGAGAAACAACGTATGCTTCTTCGGGCTTAACTATCGGAGTTTCGTCGTGAATGATAGAATAGATCCAGTTCTGTGCTTCAACTACAGGAGGATTGGAGGATGCGCCCGAGTAGAATGCAACTCCGCCGACAGAGGTATCAACGTTTGTGATAACGGGACGGTTAAGTTCTACCTTGTTTATTGTGAGGTGGTTGTTCTTAAGAGAAAGACCTGCGCGGCTTCCGTAAAGAACACAGCTTCCCTCTTCGATAGGCTCTGCAGTATTGAGCGCCCAGCTTGTTTCAAGCATAATCGTAGCGCCGTTCTTCATAAGAATGAATGCATATGCAGCTTCTTCAAGAGGTGTCGTGCTTACGCCGTTATCGCCCCAAATGTTTCCTGCTTCGGGATGCTCGATCTTCTTATGAGTCTTACCTACTACCATCTTGGGCTCATAGTTATTCATAAGATAAAGTGTAAGGTCGAGAGAGTGAGTAGCAATATCGATAAGAGGACCGCCGCCCTGTTCATACTCGTTGAGGAATACGCCCCAGTTAGGTGTTCCGCGACGGCGTACTGCGTAGCAGTTTGCGCTGTATATTTCGCCGAGTTCGCCCTTTTCGATGTATTCTTTTGCGTACATTGCGGAGGGCTTCTTACGGTGCTGATAGCCTATTGTAAGCTTCTTGCCCGTTTCCTTTGCGGCGTCGAGCATTCTCTTTGCATCTGCAGCCGTCTTTGCCATAGGCTTTTCGCACATTACGTGCTTACCTGCGTAAAGAGCATCTACTGTGATATCAGCGTGCGAACGGTTAGGTGTAAGAACGTGAACAACTTCTATGTTTTCGTCTTTAAGAAGTTCCTTGTAGTCAGTATAAACCTTTGCATCGGCTGTGCCGTACTTCTTAGCAGCTGCCACTGCTCTTTCTTCGATAAGGTCGCAGAAAGCAACCATCTTTACGTTGGGGAGCGAGCTGAGTGCAGGCATATGCTTTCCGTTTGCAATACCTCCGCATCCGATAATACCAATGTTAACAATTCTGTCCATAATAATATTTCCTTTCATCTGAACATTTTATATTTTATGTAGCTGAAATTAAAGCCACATATAATTTACTCGTATAATTTTATCTTAGCAAATGCTATCTTTGACTTTCCGCCCTTGCCATCTACGTTGTTTGCATAGAAAAGCGTTGCTCCGTCGGACGAGAAGAAGAGTGACGCGCTATATCCGAGTCCGTTGTCTGCAGAGTGAGGAAGCGGATTTTCAATAACGTTAAACGATTTTCCGTAATCGTTGCTCACAAGTATCTTGTTAGGTGTTTCACTGCCGTATTTTGCCGTCACTATAAGCGTACCGCATTCACCTCCGACAGGCGACCAAGCGCACCACGGCGCAGAGCCCATCGTATATGTGCCTGCCGTAAGCGGCTCACCTACGTCGGAAGCATCCCATTTCGTTATATCGTCTGTTATTTTGTAATATATCGGGCATCCTTCCCAATCACCGAAAATTTCGTAAACAATGAAATATTTTCCGTTACCCATCTTGGTTATAACACCCATTCCGGGACGGTAAGCAAACTTATCTGCCGCGACAACCTCTACCTGATCTTCCCAGTTTACGCAGTCACTCGATCTTTTATAAACTACTGTCTGGTCGTGATCCTTTCCCGAGTCATCAGAATAGAAGCAGTAGAGATATCCGTCTTCGTAATAAAGATAAGGCTCCCAAACACCTTCTCCAACTCCGCCGCCTTCATCGATCACAGTAAACTGTTCCCAAGTTTTACCGCAGTCAAGGCTTTTCCAAATGGATATATGAGATTTTTCCTTTTGTCCCGGATCTATCGAGCAACCCGCAAGAAGAAGCGTACCTTCGGGCATACCGCCAAACGCTTCGGGAAGCTCAAAAAGATTCGGATTCCAGCAGGCTTCTATGCTCTTATCAAAGGATTCGGTAGCTTCGCTTATCTGAGTCCAGTTCTCGCCGCCGTCAACGCTTTCCATAATACGAAAGCTTGTAGGCTTGCCTGTACGAAGTCCGCTGTCTGCGATCTCAAAGGAAGCGATAAGCTTTCCGTTATTTTCACTACTGTGCTGAAGCTCTATCACGGTAGGGTATCCTATTCCAAGACCCCAAGTATTTTTAGGTGCTTCCATTATCGTGGATGTAAGAAGTGTTTCAAATTTAACACTCATCGGAGTCGTTTTATCCTTTTCTCCGCACGATCCAAGCGGTAATACAGCGGCAAGCATCATAACGGAAACAAGAAGAATTTTCAAAAACTTTTTCATAATACGATTTACCCAACCTTTCGTTTCACACAAACAAAATTATATATCTTTATAAAATATTTTTCTAAAATAATAGTAGCATTTTTCAGAATCTTATGCTATAATAGTTTTGTTCAAAAATATCAAAAATTTGTCTTAGCTTATTTTTTATAAAATCAAAAGGGATAAATAAAATGAGAAATTATTCAATAGAAGTCGAACCAAAAGCGCTGACAGAAGACGGAATGGAGTTTTTTCCTCTCGATATTGAGCCGCACGCCTTTGGAACAAGAGCTCACATACACGAAGCAATTGAGATAATTTTCGTCGAAAGCGGAAGCTTTCGTATGTTTGCGGGTGACCGAGAATATTTTGTCCGTGAAGGTGATATGATGCTATTCAGATCAAACACGATACACAGTATCATCGCGTGCGAAAGCGAACACAACCGATACTACGTGCTAAAGGTCAAGCCCTCGCTTATATTCGATCTTGCTTCAAAGGACAGCGCTCTCGGTTACGTTATGCGTTTTGTGTTGTCGGGCGAAAATTCAAAAACTCATTGGAGCTCGGATGAGCTTTGTAAAAGTGACATATATTTGTCATTTGAAAGAATGACAAAAACACTTGAAAGCACGGGAGTATGTCTTGACCTTGCGCTCAAGCTTTCTGCGGCGGAAGTCATTCTTGCCGTACTTCGCGATATTATTTACCGTGAGCAGCAGACGGGCGAGTCTTTATATGCAAACGACAGCGCAGCCGAACAGATATACAAGGCAATAAAAGAGGTAAACCGCAGATATTCCGAGCCGATCACCGCGCAAAGCTGTGCAGAGAATGTAAATATGAGTTACAGTTATTTTTCACGAAGCTTCAAGCGTATAACGCAGAAAAGCTTCAAGGAATACCTCAACGAGGTCCGTATAAACAACGCCGAGCGTCTTCTTATGACGACAGACTTAAGCGTTACGGAAATTGCACTCGAATGCGGTTACAATAATATTTCCTATTTCATAATGGTATATAAAACCTTAAAAGGCAAAACCCCTTTCTCACACAGAAACCGCAAATACTGATTCAAGGCTTATAACGCAAAACAGCGAAGTGGATTACTACTTCGCTGTTTTTTATTCAGATCACATTTTTACCGATCATTTTTACATATACAGTTTCTTTTGATAAAGATATTCGAAATTTTTGCCAAGATTTTGAGAAAGCATTTCTCTTGTGGCAGAGTAAAGATCTTCGAGATCGTACGGAATATAGACAAGCTTGTATTCATATTCAACGATTTGTCCGTTGTCGTTGCTGTGTTTTATCATATTTCCCTTTTCATCGTAAGTCCACACGTCTGTTCCGTACGGTTTTCCGATATGATCTTTGCAAACTCGTTTAACAAGTCTGTTATTATCGTCATAATAATATTCCACACTATCATTTAGCATTGCGTGATACGCATCTTCGAAAGTCTTGATCAGATTGCCGTTATCATCATACAGATATTCAGTAACCGTTTCTTTTCCCTCTTCAATTACAAATATCTCCTTGATCTTTTTACCATCATCATCGTAAACATATTCATACGAAGAATTCGAGGTATCACTCGTGTCAAATCTGCCGGTCATATTACCCTTTTCGTCGTAGGTGAAATCCATAACGCTGTAATTATTATTTGCGTCATAAATTCTCTTGACCATATTTCCTTTATCGTCGTACAGCCATTCGATTTTTCCGCCGGGATTTCCCTCGCTGTCAAAAGACTGGCTTTTTGTCTTATTGTTGTCAGAGTTATATGTATATTCGGAGTAGCGCACTTCATCACTTGCACCTATGGAAACTGTTTTTATCATATTTCCGTTTTCATCATAAAAGTAACTCTCGAAAGATTTTACGCCGTTATTGTTTGTGATCTCTCTAACGAAATTTCCGTTTTCGTCATAGAGAAATTCGACACAGATACCCGAATCGCCGTAAGTGATTTTACTCAAAAGACCGTTTTCGTTGTATTCAAAATATTCATATGAATATTTCGTACCGCCTGCTGTGCTATTTTTTACACTTACGGGCACGTAATGGAATTTCGCGCACATTTCATCATCGCCAAGCTCTTCAAATATCGCGTACGCTTTTTCGTATTCGCCCTTTTCGATGAGACTAAGGGCTCTGTTATATTTTATATCACTGCAAGACGCAAGACATCCGATTAGCACAGTCGCAAGAAGCAGTATGGATATAATTTTCTTCATAATTTTTACCTCCCGAGTGTTATTTTTGTATTTTATAACGTTATTTTATGTTGATACGAGATCAACCGAGATTTTCTAATCTTGTACCAAGTTTTTCGGCAAGTATATCCTTTGTTGCATCGGAGATTTCTTCCCAATCGTACGGGATATAAACGAGTTTGTATGAGTATTCGGTTGACTCTACTATTTTATCGTTGGCAGTATTAACGTAATTTGTAATATTACCGTTTTCATCGTATGTCCATTCCTCTATACGGGTAACATTCCACTTGTAAATTAACTTAATCAGGTTATTATTTTCATCGTAGGTATAGTCAGTAACATATCTATTGTTACTCCTGCTTGACTCATAATAAACTTCCTTAATCAAATTTCCTTTTGCATCGTAAATATATTCGTTGATATATTCCATTCCGTCGGGATGAATAAAGACTTTTTTAATCAAATTGTCATTTGCATCATAAGTATAATCAATGATATGTTTATTAATGCCGTAAGAGGTATGAATGTCTTTGATCAGATTTCCATTTTTATCATAAGTATAGTCATTAATTTGTTGGTCACCCTCCGGAAGATATGTATAGATTTTCTTTATTAAATTATTGTTTGAATCGTAGGCATATTCTAAAGTACTGCCAGGTACATTATATTCTTTGATTAACCTTCCGTTTTCATCGTATGTATACTCTACGGTCCGCCTATAGCCATCCCCGCTTGTAAATGTTTTATTCAGCAAATTACCTTTAGTATCATACGAGTATTCATATACACTCTTTTCTTCTTTATAGTTCGTTATAATCCATTTTATCAAGTTACCGTTCGCATCATACTCGTAATCATTAACCGTATTTCGATTGTACGAATCAGTTTCAAAATCTTCAAATTCAAGTGACTGACTTAAAATGTTGTTTTCATTATAATAAAAATCATGAGAAATCTTATTGTTTCCTGATGTATATTCTATATGAACAGGAACGTAATAAAATTTATCGCACATATCAGAATTACCAAGATTTTTGAAGATAGAATACGCTTCTTCGTATTTTCCTTCTTCAATAAAATCAATAGCCTGATTATAATTCAATTGCTTAATTTGTTCTTTGGAATCCTTATAATCGCCAAGCTCTTCAAATATCGCGTACGCCTCTTCATACTCACCATTTTCGATAAGTTCCAACGCTTTTTCGTACTTCATATTACTGCACGAAGTAAGACATCCGATCGCAAAGCATACAAGAAGCAGTATGGATATAATTTTCTTCATAATTTTTTCCTCCTAAACGAATTTCACAAAATTTATTTTACCTTTCATATATATAGACGCTAAAATTTCGATTTTGCATCATCGAAAATAAAAAAATTTTGTATTTTTTTAAATTATATCACATATTACAAAATAAATCAATATGTTGGCTCGTATTTTGTGTATTTTTCTTGCTCGTTTGAAAAAACAAAAATAAAACTAAGGCACACCTCTTTGAAGAAGTGTGCCTTACATTCTGATTTTATTAAAAAGTTATTTTGTGTTATAGAAATTTGCGTACCAAATGACCGTGAGGATCACTCCGATAAGAAGGAAGAAAAGTCCTGTCATAAGAATACAGTGATCGCTTGATTTTTTCATAGCTTTAAGCTTGCGTTCGCGATACTCTGCATAAAACTCATGGTGTTTTCTACCCATAGGAATAAATGCAAGCACTATGTTTCTAAGCACAAAGCTTATACCTATCAGCGCGCCTTCACCGCTAACGTACAGCATTCCGGCGAACATTGTCAGCAAAATTCCCGAAACAAAAAATCCGTCCGATAAAATCTGAATATTCACAGAAAGTGTATCTGTAAAGAATCCTTTTATCCAAAAAACGATAAATGTTATAGCAGAAGCAACGCCAAAACAAATGGCATATTTTATTAATAACGCTTTGTTTTCGTCTTTCACTTTGCTTTAACCGTCCGTTTCGTCATTCACAATCTGCTTATACTTTGCTTCTTCCGCGTCGTTACAGTGCACGAAGTGTCCGGGAGATATCTCACGGAAAGAAGGCATATCCACCGAATAATCGTGTTCGGCAAGAGGATTATAGGTAATTCTCGTACGCTGCTTTTCGTATATCGGGTCGGGAAGCGGAATTGCAGAAAGGAGCGATTTTGTATACGGATGAAGCGGATGCTTGAAGAGTTCATCTGAATCCGCAAGCTCTACCATCTTACCGAAGTACATAACACCGATTCTGTCCGAGAAGTATTTAACAACCGAAAGGTCGTGTGCTATGAAGAGAACCGTAAGGTTATTGCGTTCTCTGAGGTCGTTAAGAAGGTTGATGACCTGTGCCTGAATCGACACGTCAAGTGCAGAGATAGGCTCGTCTGCGATGATCATTTCAGGCTGCATAATGACAGCTCTTGCTATACCGATACGCTGACGCTGACCACCCGAGAATTCGTGCGGATAGCGATCTGCGTGCTCACGTACAAGACCGACTGTTTCAAGAATTTCATAAACCTTTTCGTTTATGTAATCCTTATCGGTAATACCGTTGATAATAAGACCTTCTGCGATAATATCGCGAACAGTCATACGGGGATCAAGTGATGCAATAGGGTCCTGGAAGATCATCTGGATCTGTGTGATCAGTTTGGATTTCTTAGCAACGCGAAGTCTGTTATTATATTCTTTTTTAAGCGCCTTAAGCTCTTCTTCTCCGTTTGCCTTTTCAAACTTTACAGCGTATTCTTCTTCCAAATTCTTTACGAGAGATGCGGAATACTGTCTGTCAACTTCTTTATTATCGGATTTTGCATCGCGGATAAGCGTTCTGTTTTTGGCGATGATAGCTTCGCACTCTTCCTTAGTGATCTTTCCGGCAGTAAGTTCCTTCTTAGCCTGCTTGATAGCATCCTTGTAGGATCTTGTTCCCGCACCTATTCTCTGACCTTTAAAATATACGTTACCCGAGGTAATGTTATAGAGCTTGATTATAGAGCGTCCCGTTGTAGTCTTACCGCATCCGGATTCGCCAACAAGACCGAAGGTTTCGCCTTTTCTAACCTCAAAGCTTACGTCATCAACCGCTTTGAGATCTTTGCGTCCCAAACGGAAATACTGACAAAGATGGTCCACTTTAAGAAGTACTTCGTTATTATTCTTCAATGTTGCCACCTCTTTCTTTCATTCGTTTGATACGTTCTGTGATGATCTTGGGGATTTCTACCTTCGGAGCGTTCGGGTGGAGCAGCCAAGTTGCCGCAAAGTGTGTAGGAGAAACCTCATACATAGGCGGCTGCATCTCGAAGTCGATTTCCATAGCGTACTTATTTCTTTCCGCAAACGCATCTCCAACGGGAGGATAGATCATATTCGGAGGTGTTCCGGGGATAGCATCCAGCTTTTCGTTGGTATCAAGGTCGGGCATAGAGGAAAGAAGTGCCCAGGTATAGGGGTGCTGAGGATTATAGAACACCTCATTTGCCGTACCGTACTCTACTATCTTACCTGCATACATAACCGCGATTCTGTCTGCCATATTCGCAACAACGCCGAGGTCGTGTGTAATGAAGATGATCGAAAGGTTACGTTCTTTCTTGAGTCTGTTGATAAGCTCAAGGATCTGTGCCTGAATTGTAACGTCAAGCGCGGTTGTAGGCTCGTCACAAATCAGAATATCGGGGTTAGCAGAAAGTGCTATCGCGATAACTATTCTCTGACGCATACCGCCCGAGAATTCAAACGGATACTGTCTGAAACGCATTCTTGCTTCGGGAATACCAACCTCTTCCATAAGCTTTATCGCCTTTTCCTTGGCAATACGCTTGGTAAGTGTATAAACGACCTGTGATGCCTTTTCCTTAAGATAATCGATTATTTCAAGACAATGCTTATCAACGTCTACGTTTTCGGCGTTTTCGATATCCGACTGAAATTTATTCATTACTCTTGCAAGAACGGTAACGATAGTTTTTATCTGTTCTTCGGGTTCGATAACAGACTTCGGAATTACCTGCCAATCTACTGTCTTACCCTTTGCAATAAGAGCTTCTCTCTTTGCAGTCTGTTTTTCAAAACGTGCTTCTTCTTTGGGATTGTTCTTAATATAGAAGAAATACTTTTCCACTTCTCTTTCGAACGCATCACCAAACGTATAAGCAAGGTTATCCTTTACGACGGCAAGGGGATCGATTGCTGCTCTGACGCTTGCGTTTACGCTCTTACAAAGTGCTGCCGCATCATTCGCACTGAAATTGCCCGCATTAAAGAAGTTAATAGCATTATTAAGCGCAACGATTGCCGCCTTTTTATTCTCAAACGTTTTGTTTATGGAATACTTAACAGCTATCTTTTCCAAAGCTATAAACGAATCCATAAAGTCTTCGTTGAGGAAGTTATATGCCATTTCGTTAGCTTCCTCAGCAGGCATTTTGCTGAGATCTGCACCCGGATGCTTATAGATATAGTAACCTATTCTAAAGAAGTTGTACTGAGGCTGTGCAAGCATTTCTGTTGCGGTTTCCTTAATAGCCGTTAAAGCCTCAACTGTTTCGGCAGAAGCGTGTCTTTTCGCAGAGGTCATCGTAACAATGACTTTTGCCGAGTCGAGAGCAGATACCTTCTTCTTTTCGATACGGGATACGTTAACAATATCTGCAATGTGTGCATTCAGCTTTTCCGCATATCTCGAAGTAAAATATTTATCATTGATTGCGTGAATCTTACGACTTACGAGGTTAAGAGTCGAAAGCACGTCGATCTTCTGCTTCTTTTCGGCAAGGAAGAGGAAGTCTTCGATTATCGCGATCATTTCCTCTGCCGCGGTACGAGCATCGTTATAGCTGTTTTGAAGCTTATTTGCCTGAATATTGAAGTTATCGAATGTCTTGATGTATTCGTCAACCTGCTCAAGTGAAACACTTGAATTTTTATTTTCGGCAAGCGCCTTTTTCATCACACCGGAAAGCTCGGCAAGTGTTTTATTAAATGTTGTGCGGCCTTCCTTGCGATTAGCTTTATTTTTAAGGAGCATCGCTTCGGTGATCTGTTTACCGATACGCATAATGGGGTTAAGAGAGGAAAGCGGATCCTGGAAGATCATCGCGATCTTATCTCCGCGGAGCTTGTGCATTTCTTCTTCGGGAATACGTGTAAGATCCTGACCGTCGTAAAGTATCTCTCCGCCTTCGTAAATAGCGTTTACTGCCGAGATACCCATAACAGCCTTCGAGGTAACCGATTTACCCGATCCCGACTCACCTACGATCGCAAGTGTTTCGCCTTTATAAAGGTCAAACGAAATGTTACGAACCGCCTGTACCTTACCTGCATCTGTACGGAAGGATATTTTCAAATCATTAACTGATAATTTAACTTCATTATTATTCATAACTTAATCCTCCGATCCTCTGAGTGACGGGTTGAACGCATCGCGCAGTCCGTTACCGAACAAGTTGAAGCTGAGCATCATAAGCACAAGGAAGAGACAGGGGAAGAGTGCAACAAATCCTGCGCCTGCAGTAATAGACTGCTGTCCACCTGCGATAAGTGTACCTACACTCGTAGTATTTCCTGCTTCAAGGTTGATAATGCCAAGATAAGTAAGGCTGGTTTCCGAGTAGATCATCGCGGGAATTACAAGTGCAACGCTCGTAACTATCGTTCCGAGTCCGTTCGGGAAAATGTGCTTGAACATTATTCTTGCATCACTTGCACCGAGGGTTCTTGCCGCAAGAACGTATTCTTGATTTTTGAAACGGTAGAACTGCATTCTCGTCGTACCCGCCATACCGATCCAACCGGTAGCGAAGAACGCTATGAACAAAACAAGCGCTTGGCTCGTACTGCCCATATGGTATTTGAGAAGTGTAATTACGATTATAGTAGGTACAGAACCTAAAATTTCGGAAAATCTTTCCATAAAGAGGTCGACCTTACCTCCAAAGTATCCCGCGGTAGATCCCCAGATAACACCGACTATAAAGTTTACAGCCGCAACAATAGTTGCAAAAATGAAGGAGAATCTTGCACCGTATGCAAGGCACGCGAAAACGTCCTTACCTGTTGAAGTAGCGCCAAACACGAAGAGAGGCTCGGTTATGCCGTCTTTCTTCTCCTGTGTATGCTCGTAGATATAGTATTCGTAGTATTCGGCTCTTATTTCAATACCGCCGTCAACTATTCTGCCGTATGCATAGAGGTACTGAACGCCGTTCTCTTCAAAGCCGTTTTCGCCTTCGATTCTGAGAGAATTATATTCCGCTATAACGGGAGACATATCAGGATCATTTACATCGTATTTCCAGTAGTTAGGAATGATATTACCATCTGCATCAAGCTTAGGACGAACCTTAGTTGCCTTGGGGTCCACCATCTTATAGTAAATATTGGCATCGTACTTATTCTTTTCAAGTGTAGGTCTGTCAGAAACCTTAACGATGGGATAAAGAACCTGTCTGCCCGTTTCCTCCTGATATCTTTGGATGTCTTCGAATTTTTCCGGAGATACAGTCTTATATTTACCGAAGCCTACTCCGTGGTAAGTATCGTAACGGTAAGTGTAGTTTGAGCCGTCTACGCTTACTTCGTACTCACCGCGCTTGATTACGTCATTACCGGTTTCCTGCATAATAGCAAGATCCTTGAGATATCCGAGATAACTGGTATTTTTCTCCTTATATCCGTCCCAAAAATCAATATCACTGTCCGCAAAGGCAGATATTTTAGGACTTGCATACGCGAAGATCATATCGTAATACAAGGGATTAAAGGGTGTAAAGAAAGGAGCGATTATTGCAAAAAGCACGAGGAACAAAATTACTATACCGCCAACGACCGCGCCTTTATTCTTACTGAAGCGGCGGAACGCGCCCTGAAAATAGCTTACGGGCTTAGTATCAAACTTTTTATCGTGAATCCGACCGCCCTTTTCAACAAATTTGAATTTTTCAGCCGGAATATTTTCAAATCTATTTGCTGTTACCATACTTTATTTCGCCCCCATTCTTATTCTCGGGTCAATGAAACCGTAGCTTATATCAATAACTATACCTGCAGCGAGGCTAACCAGTGTATAGAAACCGGAGAGCAGCATAAAGAAGTCGTAATCCTGGAACGTGATGGAATTAAGGTAAAGTCCGCCAACACCGTTGATAGCAAACATTCTTTCAATAATAAGCGATCCGGAAAGTACCGAAACAAATTCACTGAGGATCGACGGGAATATAACTACCATCGAGTTACGCATAGCGTGACGGTAGATAGCCTGACGCTTTGTCAGACCCTTCGTTCTTGCAAGAAGCATAAATTCTCCTGTAAGTACTTCGGAAAGCTCGGCACGTGTATAACGCGCATATCCTGCAATAGAGCCAAGACAGAGAGCAAAAACAGCGGGAATCATCGATCTAAATACGTCCCACGTGAAATACTCGTTGCTTGTTGACATAGTAAGCGGGAACCATCCGAGTTTAAAGCAGAATACGTACTGAAGCATAAGTGCAAGTACGATCGACGGAACGGATATAAGCAGGATTATAAAAATATTGATAAGCTGGTCCTGCCATTTATTCTTCTTAAGTGCGGCAAGGATACCGAGACCGAGACCGATCGGCACACCTATAAGTGTCGAATAGATATTTATAAGTATTGTCGGGGGAAGGTGGCTGACGAATACTTCCCACAGATTCATATTAAGATACTCGCCGTAGGTCGTTGCAATACCGAAGTCGCCCTGCGTGATTATTCTCTTTAAATAGTTGCCGTACTGAATAAGTATCGGAACTCTTTCATAATCATAGACTCCGTTTTCGCCTTCTTTAATGTTGGTGATCCAACCTCTTCCTTCAAGAGTTTTCATAACTATCTCAGGGTCCTGTCCCGGAAGAACGTTAGTCGGAATAGGAAGAAGCTTGATAAGCACGAAGCACATCGTAAAAATGATAGCAAACGTAAAGAGCATCAGCACGATACGCTTCGTTACATATTTAAACATATACATAGTTTTTCTCCTCTGTTATGTTGTTTTCGAGTTCATAGTTTACAGACCTTCTGAAAGATTTATCCATCAAAAAGGTCGTACGCACACCAAATCAGTGCGTTTTGTTAGAATTGATCGATAGATCAAACAAGGTTATGTAGTTGTTTTTTGTGTTTCAATTTTAATTCAGCCGTTAGTACGGCTATTATTTATTTGCACGTAAGTGCGCTTTTGCAGACTTTCAGATGAAATTTGCAATATTTGTCATTTTTGGGATTTTTTGCGAATTATTTATAAACGTACAAATCAGCGGTGAGCACATTGGCTCACCGCCGATTGCTTTTAGTTAAGTAAACTTACTCTTCTTATCAGTAAAGAAATTATTCAGACTTCTTATACTCTGCTTCGAGGTTGTTGTTGTTATCCTTAACGAACTTAGCCCATTCAGCATCAGTATAGTTAACTTCCATATATCTGATTCCGCCGAAGCCCATAAATACGTTTTCTACGTCAGAGAAGTAGGAGAACTTAGCGCCGAGGAAAGATCCGCCGGAGTCTGCGATAAGCATTACGGAACGGCTTTCCTTGATTACAATTTCTTCAAGAGCGGAGAGGATTGTAAGTCTTGCTTCAGCCGGAGCAAATCCTGCACCCCAGTTATACTTCTTGGGCTGCTTGTTCTTTTCTGCAAGACCGTTAAGGCAGAAGTACCAGTTCTGAATGCTCATTGTGATTTCCTGACCTGCGCCCTCATAATCGCCCTTAGGCATCTTGATTGTGAGGTTGATGGAAGCAGTATCCCAATACTTATGGTAGTTGAGTTTCTCTTCGGGGTTAACGAATGCACCAACGATATCGAAGGGGTTGAATGCGTTACCCTCGAAACCGTAACCGAAACCGATCTGTGTTGCGCCCGAACGGAATGCTTCTGCCCACTGTGCGCCTGCAGATGCGTCGAATACGATGTCGATCTTGTCTTCAAGAGCTGTGCCCTTTGTAAGATCGTCGATAATTTCCTGGAGATATGTAGCGCGGAAACGCTGCTTAGCGTTGTCTGCGGAAGAACCGTAAACAAGTGTGATGTTCTTGGAAGAATCATAGCCATACTTTGCAGCATCTGCTGTAAGGATATTGATAGCTTCCTTCATCTTCTCTTTTGCAAGAGTGGGGTTGTAACCTGTGAGAGATTCATAAGCCTCGTCAAGAGAGAGTCCCTTGAGGTTGCCTGTGGACCACTTGCCGTCTGTACCCTGTGTAAAGCCGTAAGCGCGGAGGATACCTTCCTTAGCGATCTTGGTGTTACGGTACTGACCGCCGTCTTCAAGTGTAGGAGCGTTTTCGATATCATAGTAGTAAGCAACGTTCAGAAGACCGAAGCAAGGAACAGCCGAGCCGGGCCAGATCTTTTCGATGATGTCGCTTCTGTTAAGAGCGAGGTTGAATGCCTGTCTGAATTCCTGAATTGCAAGGATACCGTTGTTGTTTTCGCTTTCCTTAAGTACGTTAAGGTTGCTGTAAAGCTGCATACCGAATGTACCTGTTGCTGTGGATGTGTAGTAAACGTACTTGGAGTCTATGTATTCAGCTGCGTTCTCTGTCTGGAGAGAGCTGTCGTCGTAAGTACCGTTGAGGAAGCCCATCCAACCGGTGTTCCACTCGTCGATCTTACGGCAGTTGATAGCTGTGATGTTATACTGGTTCTTATACTGCTCCATAGAGTAGCCGTACCAGTTTTCGTTCTTAGCGAGCTTATAGTGAGAACCTGCTTCGAATTCTACGAGCTTGTAGGGTCCCCAGCTTGCTGTTGTTTCGAGAGAAGAGTTGTAGTTTGTTGTGTAAAGTGTAGCGCCTTCAACAGGAGCCTTCTTGCACGTTTCATAGAGATCCTTCTTTACGAGGGGAAGGCTTGACATATAGTATGCTGCCTGGTAGGAGAGATCGCCGTCATCTGTGAGGAGCTTGTATGCTATGTCGAGGCATACAACGATAGCGTTTTCACTGTCGATAGAGTAGATACCTACGTCTTCCCACTTAACGTCGCGGATTTCGTTCTTAACGTAAATAGAAACGTAAACCGCATAGTCACCGTCGGGTCCGAGGATAGAAGCATATCCACCCCAAAGAGCTGCACCGGAGATAGCGTCAGTGCCGTCAGCGCTGGAGTAAACTGTTTCGTCAGTAATCTTAACCCACTGAGGAGCTTCGTTACCATTCTCATCCTTGTAGCCTGCTGCACCCCAGAGATTGTGGATATCAACGTAAAGTTCCTTACCTGCGTCAATAGCAGCCTGGTTTGTTGCATAGCCAAGAGACTTAACAGATTCATAGGTACCTTCCTGATTCTGGAAGAAGTAGCCTCTGGAGTTCTTGATCTGGAGTGTGTCGTAGAAGGTGTTAGCGCGGAAGTTCATAAACGCGGGGTCGAGCTGCTGCTTCATAGAATATACGAAGTCAGCTGCCTTGATAACTGTTCCGTCGTCCCACTTAAGGTCGTTACGGAGAGTAATCTTCCAAGCGTATCCGCCTTCCTTCTTCTGCTTGTCTGTGTAGCCCCACTTAGCGTCAACAGAAGAAGTTACGTCTTCGAGTTTGGTTGCTGCAGAATAGTTTGTTGTGTATGCACCGTCAACTATACCTGCCTTGTTGATGGAACCGTCTTCATTGTACTTCTTATCGTCTTTGAACTTATAGTCATAGTCGAAGAAAGAAGAGCCGATGTAGCTCATGATCTGAGTATCATTGGCATCCTGATAGGTCAGTTCGTTCCAGTTACTGGGCATTGTGATTGTGGTTGTGTTATACTCAGCCTTTTTGAAAACAGCGGGTACGATCTCGTTCTTAGGACCGCAGCTTGCGATCATAATAGCAACGAGCACAAGACACAAAGCCATAGTAAGCATGGACTTAAATGTTCTGTTCATAATATGTCCTCCATTATGAATTAATAAAAATATTTTATTTCATTACTCGCAAAATCCACTCTATGCAGAAAAAATCCCTCTCGAAAAAAATTCTTTCGGCGCAGAGCAGACTACACGAACTTATGAATACTTGAATTGTACCATATTAATTTACATTTGTCAACCTTTTATATGACTAATTATTAAATATTATTTAATAATTATAGAAAAAAGCATTTTTTTCTAATAATTTAGACAACATTTACCATAAAATAGTACTACAATGGAAATCTTATACATTTTTTATATGCTTATCTCCACATAATAGAAGAGGTAATTATTTTCTTAAACACACACAAAGACACCCGTTTGGGTGTCCTTGCGTTACGTTTGATTTTCTCATTTCTGCTCTTTTTTTACTTCCTTTTTCAAAAAGTCATAACGCACAATAGCTACGGTTATAGACACAAGGGTAAAAACGTTTCCGGCAGCCGAAGCGTAGGCCGAGTTCAGCAGATTATACGCCAGCCAGAACGGTGCTCCGAGCAGAGAAACCGCGCGAATACCGCGCTCTTTTTTGAGCCACAGCGCCAGGGTTTCAAAAATGACGCCCAAAATCGGCAGTAAGCTGAAAATATTTTCATAAACCGTAAGACCAACCGCAACTACTAAAACGTTGGAAAATATCACCGTAAGAAGAAAATGTTTTTTTATAAATCCACTGTTACTCTTTGAGCACAAAAGCGACACAAAAAAGGCTACGATATCGAGCAAAGCGCCCTCAAACGCTCCGAGCAAAATATATTGCAGTACGTATAAAACACGTGAAGCCGCATTAAAGAAGATGATCCCGCGCCGACTTTTCAACTGATAGCTGAAAACAAACATAGCAACAGCGCACAGTCCCAAAACATTCGCAAGTATCTTCATAAAGCCTTTCCGCCTTTCGTGATAGCATTACAGCATATTTTCGGCACCTTCAGCGAAAATACGCAGGAGAAATCACTCAAAAATCTCTTTAAGCTTAATATCAGCGATGAAAAGAGCCGCATAACTCATTGTCAGATGGAAGAGCGAGGTATTCCACTTGGTATCCTTGCCCCAACCCTCGAACGTTGTTGTTGCATCCTCGCAAAGCATACGCAGCCACGTCCCTTTATTCAGAAGCGCGTCTGCGATACGTTTTTTGTCACCGTCTCTGACAAGTCCCATAAGAATGGGGAACGAGCAAAAGAAGGAAAGCGAATCTATTCCGTGTTCATCAAGCATCGCAAGAATATTTTGCCTTGTGGTTTCATTTCTGAAAAGACCGAAACCATACACAAAGCTGTTTCCTACAAGGCTTATATGGTCTGTATTTTCTCCGTCTCTGAAAAGGTCGTGCTCTGAGTCGTAGAATACGCGATAAAACTCGTCCAGAAGCTCTTCTTCGTTTCTGTATGCGTCGGTTTCAAGTATAGCGGCAATCTTATTTGCAGCTTTTACGGCAGCAATATAATAAGCGTTTATTGCCACGTGAGCAGGCTCGCAGACCTTTCCCTCGCGGATATCGACGTCATAACCGTGTCTGAAATTACTCGGCCATTCGACAACGCACCACTTATCGAGATTTCTGAGAAGCCCGTCCGTTTCGTATTCACGGCGGTAAGCGTCGAGAAGCGCGGTCACTTTCGGGTAATTCAGCTTCAAATAGCCGTAATCTTCTGTAATGCGGTAGTGCCAAAGCACAAGCAGTACAAGTATAAGCGGATATTCTCCGATTTCCTGCATAAAAGAGCAGTTCATACAGGTGACGAGGGTGTCCGTAATAAAGCTTGTTGCAAACGCATCGTCTATCAGCTTACGAACCATAGTTTCATCGTTAGTAAGCACCATATTCGTCAGCGCAGTATAACATCCGTCGCCGAGATAGAAACCCTTCTCGCGCTCCATACAGTCCTGTATAACCTCTTGAACGCCGTATTTTTGTGTATGAACGCACAAGTCCCAAATACGCTTTATGTCGGGATCGTTTTCATATTCCGAGCGCATACCCGTTTTCAGAGCAAACGGATAATGTCGTGCGGAGAACACGGTCGAAGCTACCGTAACACCGTTTGGAATCTCAAGCTCGGCATATCTGAACGCCTTATAATCAAACTGTTCCAGCGTACACTCTCCGTCCGCAAGTATCCAGGTTTCTTCATAACGGCAGTTTGCCCTTAGCTGATAGCGGAGCGAGCCGTCTTCGTTCAGCTCCTGCGCACAGCGGACCGTAATTTTATCCCCTGCTTTTCCCTTTGCTCTCACCGACAGATATCCAACGTAGTTTGAGCCGAAATCGTAAAAAATGCGATTTGCGTCAGACTTTGTAAGTATGGGAGATATCTCTTCAAATTCGAGCATATAGCTTTTCTGTTCGGCAAGCGTATGGTCATCATACGAAGATACAGATGCGTTCTCCCAACCGAAATCGTCAAAATCGGGGCGCTCAAATCCCACTTCGGCTGCCCTGCTGTCATACTGCTCGAGAAACTGCGTTTCATATCCGCAAACACCGGTTTCAAGATATCCCGAATGGTTTGACACAAGAAAGCCTTCGTCCGAGGCAAGCACCGTATTACCGTCAACCGTAAGATCGCAGATCATTCCGTGACGAAGATCTCCGCTTTGCCATACGCGGTTGATAAGTCCCTGATACAAGGTATGCACGGCGATCACATTTTCTCCCGTATGAAGATAGGAAGTGATATCTATTTCATTATAATTATACTGAAAATGATATGAGGGAGCCGGACCCTGCGCCACAAAAGCTCCGTTGATGTACAGCTTGTAGTAATCGTCGGCTGTTATGTATATGATAGATTTTTGAAATGAATCTGTTATATTGAACTTTTTTCTGAACAGAATGTGCTGATTCCGATGCTCGCTGCAATCGAGAGGAAGCTTTTCAAGCTGCTTGTGAAAAACGTTTCTCGGCTTCATATTTGAAAAAATACTGTTTGTGATCCATTTTCCCGTAAAAATGTGTTCCATTTTGTACCGCCTTTCTTTAATTCGATTATATAGTATTCTCTGATGTTTTCAATGCCCGACGCAAAAACGCGCAGTAAAGGTTTATTTTTGGCGTTTGCTTACAAAAAAGATGCCGTATCGTCTATGCTTCAAAGCAGTTGTACGATTCGAGAATATATTTTCCGACGTCATACAAAAGATCGATCGCCTTTTGCTTAAGTTCTATTGACGGATCGAGCAAAGTTGTTACGGGCTTATCCTGATACACCCACGCTTTACGGTGATACGGAATATTATTGTGGTGCAAAAGCGTATAGGACGCTTCGAAATTGAAATATCCGTCATAGTTTACGTCCAGAAGCCCTTGCATAATCTCATCAAAATTGATAATTCCCGCAAAGGGCCAGCTATGATGATGAACGTCACCGAAATTATCTGAAATATGAAGTCCCTTAAGCTTATTTCCTAGGGCAATAACGTTTCGGTACTGTCCAAGCTCACGCGAATTTTTGGCGATATTTCCGTGCGCGGTATCCCAGCAAGCCGCAAACAGCGGATGGTCAACGAAATCAATAAAGTCACTCATCTGCTTACCCGTTGAAAATTTTGAGTCATCGTTATCCCAATTTTCTGTCATAATTATAATATCGTATTTCTCTGCCAAATCAAGAAAATCCGCATAAAACATTTTGTTATATTTATAAAAGGTATCGACGTCAAAGGATCGATCAGGACACGCGTGGATCACGATGCGGGGAATATTAAGGAGATGGCAAACCTCAACAGAACGGCGAATGGCACGGACGTTTGCCCGGTAGGTTTCGTCATTGTGATTTTCAAGAGCCGGCAATATCGCATTATGTAGGCAGGGTGCGTGCGAGATCACGTAGGTAACGCCGGCATCTGCGGCAGCCTCACCGCACTCGTGGGCAAAGCGCTTCCAATCATCATCGTTATCAGAAAAAAACTCCGGAATATTTCCCGTTTGTTCAAGATTGATGTATTTGAACTTCGTCTGCTTGAAGCAGGCAACCGTTTGAGCAACAGTACTCACGTAGTGGCTGAAATCACCTGTAGATGAAGAGATTTTCATAAACGTTCTCCGTTCATTATTTTCTATACTTGTTTGAATGTTGTATCACATTTTCTGCCTTTTATCAATATTCCACTCTGTATATACGGAATACGGGCGGCTTTTCCGCATTCGGCACAGCCATCTTATAAGACGTGTAAAGAAATTCTCCGTCAAAATGTATTCTGTATGTCAGCATTCGTCCGTCGGGATCTTCCAGGACGCGCCCGATATAGGTAAGTCTGCCGTCTTTTTCGATGCTTGCAATACCGATTCCCTGTTTATCAAGGTTGAAAAGAAGATGATCGCCCACGGTACAAAGAAAGGACGGTGCGGGATCTCCCGTTATAGCTCCGACATACTCGGGCTTGTCGCAGTTCGGAAGCTCCATATGGTAATATTCTTCCTCTAGTCTGTTGTGAGGACCGTAAATAATTCCTCTTTTATCAAATCTGTTCCAATCTACGTCTTGACACCTTTCTCTGAAGCGGTTGTTTCCCGGAGAAATACCGCCATATACAAAGTTACCTTTTGAAGCAAGACCGAAAACCGTATTTCTTACACCGTTTTCAAGGTCCTGCATATCGCGAAAGACTTTAGGATCAAGCTCACAGCAGGAAGAAAGGAGATTTTCTTTAAGATCATACGTAAAAACGCTTATTCCGTAGATATAGGAAGCGAACGCTATATTGATTTTCCCCGTTTCCACTTCAAAAACCGCACTGTTTTGAAATTCTCTCGTAGTAGCTTTTCTCGGTTTTTCCACCTCTACGTGTTTAATAATGCAGGAAATAATATCGGCGTCATCGGTAATTTTATAAATATAAAAGCCGTGAAAATGAAAAGACACTATCAAAAGATCCTTATATTTGGTTATATACGTGATCCTGTTTTCAAAATTGAGCTCTTTAACCTTTTCAAGCGTTTCCTTATTTACAAAAGAGAGGTTTCCGACAGTCACACCGTCAGCCATATTATTAACTCCGCCGCCACCGCCTCTGAGTGATATAACAAGATAGTCACCGATATCAACCATAGAGGTCGAGTGAGCACTTCCCTTGCGTATATAATCGGTTGCGGGATCTCCCGTATGATCGGCGGCAATATTTCTTCTGTTTAAAAGCTTCGGATTTTGACTGTCGCTGATATCATATTTGCAAAGCACCGTTCCGCCCATCAGGTAGAGAATGTTGCCGTCCTTAAAATATGAATTTGTCGCAATTTTTTGCGTTCCGTTATAATCGTCGAAAATACCCTCTTCGTAATTCGGGCATATTTCCATATGCGGTGTAAAAATCATATTTTAAATTCCTTTCATAACAATCTGAACGTATTGTAACACAAACGGGGTCGGATGTCAAGTTTTGAGTGATATGCCGACTTCGTCAGCGTGATATTTTTGCTGACGCAAAAGTGATATTATATTCGCCTCACAAACTCGCGAAGCGAATATCAATGCAAAGCAATATCACTCGCCAATAGGCGAATATAACTAAAAAACTCTTTGAGAAAATCTCAAAGAGTTTTTTTGCTTGTGTTGACAAAAAAGATGCCGCCACGTTTTTCATTGACAACTGTTTTAAATGATATATTGTTTTACTCGGACATTACATAATCAAACAAATATGATCTGCAATCAATATGCTCATTTGTGCTTTTATTGATTTTCACCCATACACTATTGTATCCAACCTCAATACTACCCGTTATCGTTCCGTTATCAAACAGATATTCCCCTTCAGTAAGGGTTGCCGTAGCGGAAAGTTCCGTGTCATAAACCGAAACAGATTCTGTATATTTACTATAAGATATTGTAAAAGAAATACTTTCCGCCGAAACAGAAGTGATTTTAACTTGATCATCTTTAACTATCGAAGAAAGCTTATACGTCTGATTTTTTGGCACGGGTGTTTCAAGCAACGGGCGAATCGTTAAATCAGCATAATTTTTTGTGTACTCGCGGTTATCCCATCCAAAAGGACAAATATCATATTTCGCATATAACTCATTCCATTCTTCCTTGGAAACGGGAATCTGCTGCTGATTATCTAACTTGTGCCAATTACCCTGCTTCATCGCATCGCATCCAATAGCAACTTGTCTTTTAAGCGACCCTTCGGATATTTCATAAACCAAATATCTTCTACCAGTCATATACTGACCTTCCACAACAAACTGCTCTACTCGAATCAGACCGCTTGCGTCAAGCCAGATCATAGAGTTAGAATCTTCTTGCGTTATTAACGTAACTACCTCGTTGTCTTTTACAGTAAATATCGCAATTATATCCAGTGTGCTTTTTCCGAAAATAAGTTCCTCGTTTCCGTCGTTGTTAATATCCTTTTTTGCATATCCCATATCTAATGGATTTTTGCATTTTTTTACAATCTCATATACTGTTTTAATCGTAGACGGATCTGTTTCGCTTGCTTCAGGAATAGTTGTATTATTCTTTTTGCAAACAAGCAATTCATTGTATTTTTCAATTATAGCTTTGTATGGATCGTTACCTTGCGAATTTGCGTTATCGTTATTTCGATTATTCTGTGTACAAGATACTGTACCAATGATTAAAAACAAACATAACAGAACATAAAACGCTTTTTTCATAGCACTACCGCCTTTCGTGTTGTTGGGTTTAGTATAATATAAAACCTCTTGCTTTTCAACCCATAAAACAAAAATTCTTTTCACTATTCACTATTACTTATTACTTTCCAAAAACCTTCTCGGACGGATTTAGTGAAAAGTGAAAAAGTAAAAACCTTCCCGAACTTTGTGCGAGAAGGTTTTTGGCACGTGTTGACAAAAAAGATGACTATGTATATAACAAATACATTGAGAATAAATTGAGCGCCGTGCCACCCAACAGACATACGGCAGTTAACAAATGACCAAGATATTGATGTATCCATGCAGCAACAATATTAAACAATCCTACACCAACAACAAACGCGCCGGCAAAACCAAGCATAGCTATTATAAAATCCATTATGGTAATTGATACATCGACTGCCATAGGAGGATTAATAAAGAAGACATATGCTGTGTAAATAATTATCGGAATCATTAATGCAACTATTCCAATTATGACAAGGATTTTATAGCCAACGGGATGCAGCTTTTTAAAGTCTTCATCCGATTCAGCAGAAAAAAATTCCCATTTGTTTTCTGGGGCTTTATTTGAAAAATAAGGCTTTACTGTATCAATGAACGGAAAATATTGTTTGCCATACTTCTTTTGAAATGATTTCAATTCTTGACGAAACGAATACAGATTTCGCTTTTGCATATAAATTTCGGGAATATTATGTATGGCATCGGCAAAATCGAAAATCTTTTGCTTGTCGCCTTCGTTTAATATTTCAAATATTGTATCAATGCAATACAGCAAAACTTTTTTCTCGGCAGGTGGAGAATGCATACTAATCTTTTTTCTTGCTTCTCTGATAGATAAAATCGTAGATTCGCATTTTTCTTCGTCAAAGGAATCTTGATACTGCAAAAATCGAATCATAACAAAATCCTCTTGCAATTTTCTATAAAAAGATGCTTTCATTATTCCACCGCCTTTTGTGTTGTTGGTTTCATTATATCATAAAAGGGGCGGTTTGTAAAGTGAAATATTCGGCTCCAGCCGAATGTGAAATAATTTTCTTGCAAAAATTGTGAAATATTGCTCCCGAGGGTCGCAATGTGAAATAAAATTCGCCCACATTCGCGTCAGCGAATATTTCACATTTGCAAAGCAAATATTTCACAGCGAAGCTATTTCACTTGGGCGTTGCCAAATTTCACTCGCCGAAGGCGAATTTCGTTGAAAAAAAGAGCAAGTCTTGCGACTTGCTCTTTTTTTCTGGCGCGTGTTGACCAAAAAGATGCCTTATTCTTTTTCGTCGTTTTCTATATCTTGATAAAGCTTTAAGTAAAAATCAAGCATTTTATTGATCGTTTTTTCGCGTTCCAATATGATCTCACGAATCGCTTTGATTTTTTCCATCGCTACGTCGGGAAGATAATCGAGCGTTATGGGTTCGCCGTCTTCCTGCTCAACATAGGATTGAGAATCGGTTACACATTGAATTTTAAACAAGAATTTGTCGATGGATTCAAGACTCTTTTGAAGTTCTGTAATCTGATTAAATACTTGATTTTTGTTGATATTATTAGCCATATTTTCTTCCTCCAAATTTTTATCCGGAGGACACGCAAGGCATATTTTATTTTCACCTACGAAGCGTGCCCTGCCGTTCTTTACAAGACCTTTTGCCCTTTTCGGGTAGGTCGCTTCATATTCATTTCCTTGCTCATCAACAACAATTACGTTTTTTTCGATGGGTGTCGCCCCCCTTTGTATTGATTTGCTTTTTGCCAATGTAGTTTTTTGTTATGGGTACCATCCCCGATTAGCAATTTTATTATAGCATATCTAAAAAAGTTTGTCAAGTAAAAACTTCCTTTCGGTTTGGTTAAACACCATTATACCGAAAGGAAGTTATAAGTCCAGATAAATATTTGAAAATTATTTGTTATTATTCTTAGCGGTGTTGATTGAAGAAACAAGCATAGCTCTCAAGGATTTACACTTTGCTTCAAGGAAATTGTACTGTTCTTCGCCAATATAATTCGTTTTATAAAGTAGCTCTAACCAATAACCGGTTTCGTTCGCTTCCTTGAGCGCAATCTGCATTTTAGAAACGAAATCAGCTGTGCCGTGTGCATATTTAGCTTCACGAATATTTGCACCGATGGAAGTGCCGCTTCTGCCTATTTGATTGGAAATAATGCTCTCTCGCTGTTCCTTTAACTGCTTAACGAGATTAATAATTTGAACTGCAAAATCCATTGATTGCTCCGAAAGCTTATCGTTTGCCATAATATCACCGTCCTTCGAATAAAGTATATCATAAATTTAACATTTTGTCAATGAAGCACCATCTTTCGAAATGAAGCATTCGCCGTTGGCGAATATGAAGCGCAAGCCGTTGGCTTGCATGAAGCGGCGGCATTGCCGCCGTGAAGCGAAGCGCGGGTTACTTCTCCGTGAGCCGAAGGCTCGCTTCATAGGGCGAAGCCCTGCTTCATTTTTCATGCACCGCAGGTGCGCTTCATTTCCAAAACAAAAAGCACTTCTTACGAAGTGCTTTTTGTTTTGGCACGCTTTGACAAAAAAGATGCCAGCCTGAAAACGTCGAAAACCCTTGTATTATAAGGATTTTCGAACATTTTTCAAT
>SVSP01000027.1 GCA_015064255.1 Oscillospiraceae bacterium | reverse complement strand
AATAAAACCACATTCTGAAAGGACGAATAATTATGGAACTGACAAAAGATATATTTGATTACATAGAGTCACATAAGGACGAAGCCTTTGAGCTTCTTACCACGCTCGCGCAGATCCCCGCGCCATCAAATCACGAGGAAAAACGCGCTGAATTTTGCCTTAGTTGGCTGAAAGAGCAGGGTGCAGAAGACGTTTATATCGACGACGCGCTGAACGTGGTCTATAAGGTGGGATGCGACCAAAACAAGCCTGCTGTCGTATATATGGCTCACAGCGACGTTGTATTTCCCGATACGGATACTCTGCCGCTTTCGGTAAGTGACGGCAAAATATACTGTCCCGGAGTCGGCGACGATACCGCAAACGTGGTAGCTCTTCTGATGGCTGCAAAATATATCGCAAAAAATAAGATAACACCGCAGGACTGCACCCTTTTGCTCGTTGTAAACTCGGGCGAAGAGGGGCTCGGCAATCTTAAGGGTTCGCGTAAGATAATCGACGATTTCGGCGACAGAATAAAAGAATTTATTACCTTTGACGGCTATGCTTATACCGTGACAAACCGCGCTGTCGGATCAAAGCGTTTCCTTGTAGAGATCGAAACAGAAGGCGGACATTCCTATTCGAAATTCGGGAACAGAAACGCGATACACATTCTCTCCTCGCTTGTTTGCGACCTGTATAACGTGCAAGTGCCCGAAAAAGGACGCACGACCTATAACGTCGGCACGGTAAGCGGCGGAACGTCGGTAAATACGATAGCACAGCACGCAGAAATGCTGTATGAATTCCGTTCGGATGAAAGGGATTCGCTTGAATATATGCAAAAAGAGTTCGATAATATAATTGAGCTTTACCGCGAAAACGGCGTTGACGTTAAAGTCACTCTTGTCGGCGACCGTCCGTGCTCGGGTGAGGTTGATCCTTTGACAAATGAGGCACTTGCCGCGCGTTCGGCTGCAGCGGTGAAAAAATATTACGGGTACGACGTTTCTTTCGGAAGCGGCTCGACAGACTGCAATATTCCGCTGTCAAGAGGAATTGTGTCTGCCTGTGTCGGATGCGTGACGGGCGGCGGAGCGCATACCCGTGAGGAATACGTGAATATAGAAAGCCTTCTTCCCGGTATTCGCGTCGCGTTTGATATGATACTTTCGCATTTTTGATTTGTAATAATGAAAAATCACAGAATTCTTTTTGAACTCTGTGATTTTTTTGCGTGTATGTTATAAAATTATTCGTACAAATTCATATTGTCAAGTAATTTTGTGTATTTGATTTTGTTTTTGGCGTAAAGAGAGAAGATATATGCGGAATAGCATATAAGAGAAAGTCCCAGTAAAAGCATTGTGAAAACCAAGATGATAGCAGGTAAAATTTCTTGCATAGTTTCAGAAGACACTTGGTCAAGATTTGAAAGGATTTTTAGTGTAGCGGGAAGATAGGGAATAGCGGCAATTAAAGAGAATATAAGTCCGCATATTAAAGGTATTAATGCCTGTATGCGATAATAATTTTTAATGTTCTTATAGTGAACAAGCTTGCTGGCATTGTCACTGAAAAAGTCTTTATATGCCGTGTCTTTTCGTCCTGTTAAATATATAAAATTACTCATTCCGTCAAACGAATGTGGAATGACTTCGTATCCGCTTAAAACCGCACCCGAAGTCATCTGAAGAGTTTGAGATTTTTCGGTTGCACAGATTGTGGTGAAATATTCTTCATCTGTTTTCAAGAATTTGAATATACAACCAAACTGCACAAATTCAAGCTTCCAACCGTCTTGATTCATTTTGTTTATGAAAGCCTCTTCTTTTTCCAAATTTTCAAATATACGAAATTTAGTGATTCTTTCCATAACTAATCCTCCTTAAAATAAGTTTGTGCGTTTTGAAGCATTTCTTCGAGACGCAGTATTTCTTTCTTCAATACCGCTTTCCCTTCTTCTGTTATTACATATTCTCTTCGTGAAGGGTCGTCACACTTACATTCAACGATATACTTTTTTTCATTAAGTGCATTTAAAGCTCCGTATAAGGTTCCTGCTCCCATTGAAATACGCCCGTTTGTTATTGATTTTATATTTTGCATAATGGCGTATCCGTGCAGAGGCGTTTGAAGTGATAAAAGAATATAATACGCGGCTTCGGTAAGGGCTGATGTGTTGACTGTTGGCATAATAAACCTCCTATATTTATATCGTCATCCGATATATCGTATGACGATATAAATATATCATAAAACATTCTCGTTGTCAATAGGGTAAATGAAATTTTTTTATTAAAATATAAAAAGGCTTCTGTTTTCGCTAACAGAAGCCTTTTAAATTCAATAAAAGCTTTTGAAATAGTATGAGGGAACTTTGGTTACAAAGTTCCCTCATATATATTATCATCATTTATTCTTGAGTGATTCGTAATAATCGTAACGGCTGAGCAGATGTCTGCCGATCTTCGCCATAAATGCGGCGGCTTCGGGCTTGAACTCGCGCGAGAAGTTTCCGAGAAATGAGTCGGCTTCAAAAGTGAATTCGCCCGTGTAGTCGATGTCGGAAAGAGCTTTCATAATTGCTTCCCAGTCAAACTTGCCCATACCCGGAAGCGCGTGGCGGTCTCCGCGGTAATCGTTGTCGTGGATATGAAGTCCTTTGAGTCTGTCGTGACCGAGCGCACGAATGAAATCCTGCGGCTCTATTCCTGCGATAGCGGCGTGTCCGACGTCGAGCAGACATACGAACTGATCGCTGTCGAGCGTGTCAAACCAGTCGATGTATATTTCGGGACTTCCGCACGATCCGGGAACAAGGTGTCCCCATTTCGGCTCGGTGGCTGCCATATTTTCAAGTGCGATTTTTACCCCGTACTCTCTTGCATAAGGTTCAAGCGTGCGGTAATACTTCATATTGAGCGCTTTTACCTCGTCCTCGTGACCGTAGTAAGGAATGTAGGGAAGCGGATGAACGACGATGTGCTTGATATTAAGGATAGAGCATATTTCGAACGCGCGGATGTTGTCGGGAATGACGCGATCCTCGACCTCGCCCGCCTTCTTCCAGTTATACATAAATGCGGCGTGCGCCTGATTAAAGTCCATTCCGATCTTGTCGGCGTGAGCCTTTAGCTTTTCAGCGGCATTTCTGTACTCGGGAGTGAGGAATACCGATTTGGGATTATCGGACATACAGAATAGCGACATATCAACGGTATCGTATCCTACGTCCTTCAGTATTTCGATAGAGCGTTCAAATCCGAAATAGTCAGACAAAAAGTGATTTTGAGTCGAAAGCTTCATAGTGTTTGCCCTCTTTTTGAAGATGATTTATTATCTTATGCCGTAATTTTCGATAACGTAGTCCATATCCTTGTCGCCTCTGCCCGAGAGGTTGATGAGAACAGAGCCGTGGCTCATTGTCTTTGCGAGCTTGATGCCGTATGCAACAGCGTGCGCACTTTCGATTGCGGGGATGATACCTTCCATTCTCGAAAGCTCGAAGAATGCGTCGATGGTTTCATCGTCGTTGATAACGTCGTACTTAACTCTGCCGAGATCGCGCAGGAATGCGTGCTCGGGGCCCGAAGAGGGATAGTCAAGACCGCTTGCTACCGAGTAAACGGGCGCAGGATCGCCGTTTTCGTCCTTGAGCATGATGGAGTTGAATCCGTGCATAATGCCTTCTGTGCCGTATTTGAGGCTTGCCGCGTGGTCGCCGAGCTTGGGACCGCGTCCGAGGGGCTCAATTCCGTAAATTTCTACAGGATCGTTAAGGAATCCCGAGAAAAATCCTGCCGCGTTGGAGCCGCCGCCTACGCAAGCAACGATAGCGTCGGGAAGCTCGCCTGTCATTTCGGTGAACTGCTCTCTTGCTTCAATACCGACAACGCTCTGGAAGTCGCGCACCATCATAGGGAAGGGATGCGGTCCGAGAACAGAGCCGATGCAGTAGATAGCGTCCTTGTATTCCTTTGCGTATGCGTCGAAAGCGTCGTCAACAGCTTCCTTAAGGGTTGCAAGACCGTGAGTTACCTCGATTACGTTTGCACCGAGTATCTTCATTCTTGCTACGTTGGGAGCCTGCTTCTTGATATCAACAGAGCCCATATAGATGTCGCATTCAAGACCGAAATAAGCGGCAGCGGTCGCAAGAGCAACGCCGTGCTGTCCTGCACCTGTTTCTGCAATTACCTTCTTCTTGCCCATATATTTCGCAAGAAGAGCTTCGCCCATACAGTGATTTAATTTGTGAGCACCCGAGTGGTTCAGATCTTCGCGCTTAACGTAGAGCTGAACGTTTCCGAGCTTGTTGGAAAGACGTTCAAGGTGAGAAATAGGAGTAGGACGGCCCTGAAATTCTCTGCGGATACGGCGAAGCTCGTCAATGAACTTGCGCGACTTGCAGATAGTGAAGTATGCTTCGGTGATCTCCTGCATAGCTTTTGTCAGCTCGTCGGAAATAAAGCAACCGCCGTATTTTCCGAAGTAGCCGTCTTTGTCGGGGTAGTTTTTAAAATATGTGTCAAAATTGATTCCGTTAAATTCCATAATAAATATTTCCTTTCGTAATTAACAAATTAAGATTAAGACGTTATATTTCAGACTTTATTTTCTAAGTTAAAAGCAGTGACGCCATCGTTTTGTGAGCAGTACCATAATTTAAGACTCCCGTAAATAAAAAATCCTTGACAGAAAGATAGTTCTCTGTCAAGGACGAATAAATGCTTGCATTTGATTCGCGGTGCCACCTTGATTGACGCTTTTGTGCGCCCACCTCCGGGATGCGTAAATAAAATACATCCGTACTCTGTAACGGGAGTGCCCGTCCTTGGCTACCTTCGCACGGAATTGCCCACACGCTGTTCGCCAAAGCCCTCAGAAGTCCATTTGCCGATTCGCTTTCTGTCGGGATCACAGCATCCCCGACTCTCTGTGAGTGCGCTACCGACGTTATCTCTTCGTCAACAGTTTAGTTCATTTTAGCACCGAATAATCGTTTTGTCAAGTGGGTTTAGGAGAAAAAAGAAAATATTTGAGTTAATTTGGGTTAAAATAAATGATTTAATTTGCTATACGTCTTCGTATGCGATATACCGTATCTCTGCTCACACACATTTCCTCTGCTGTTTCTTCCATAGTCATATTGTGAATGTACCGATAGGTGAGAAATAGCTTTTCGTCAGCACGCTTGGCAGCTTCACGCGGAGTGGACGCGTTTGCTACGTAGGTGTCGAGCTCGCTTTCGGTATCTTCAAGGGAGATTTCAAGTTCGGAAATCGCGTTTGTTACAGCTATAACTCTGATGTCTTCCCGCGCGTATCCATAATCGTTTAGAAGTGTTTTCAAATGTGATCTGTGTGTTTCGAGCAGCATTTTGTCTGAACGGTATTTTTCAAATTTGCATAGCCAGTTTGACATTACGGATAAAATCTCCTTTCCGATAAAAGAACAAATGTTCGTTTTTTCTTAATTATATCACCCGAATTTTGATTTGTCAATAGCAAAATTAAAAAGTATGGCGCCGCAATCCGAGAAAAATCGGAGAATTTTTTCTTAAAAATGTAAAAAATATAAATATTTTTTGAAAAAAATTAAATTTCGTTTAAATGTAGAAAAATCGGCTCCAAAATTGTGCATATTCACCAAACGATTAAAACGCGAAAAATGCTAAAAAGCTGCAAAGACAAAATCTTCGTCACTATGACTAAAAGTGCACAAATTACCGTGAATCCGCTTTTTAAGGCAAAAAAAGCATAAAAACAACTTGAAATACTCGACTTTTACGAAAAATACCCATAAGTCTTTCGGAACGTTTGAATGAATGTTTTGAAACACAAGGTAGCGTGTGAATGACACGAAAAAACGGGCAAAAATTACTGATTTCTAAAAAAAACCAAAATGTCGGAAGAGAAGGGTACACGGGAGCTTTGTATATATAATAAAATCGGAAGTCGTCTATTGACAATTTGAAAAAAATATGTTATCATTCTACCAACAGTTCGCAGACAAAATACCTTTAAAAATCGCGGTGACGACTGCGCGAACTGTGCGTTGCCGACGATTTTTTCTTTTTTTCTTGCGATTTATATGAGAGAAGCTGTATAAAAAACAGAACCATCCGTTAAAAAGCACGAAAAAGTCTGCGTTATTCGCAAAACCATTTCTATCAGGAGGAAAAAGTAATGGCCTATTCAAGAAAACACAGGATCATAGCGTTTTTGTTGGCTGTTCTTGTACTCGTTGCGCCCGGCACTGCTGCCATGGCAGACGATACAAATGACGGCTATCAGTCCGCTTCTCTTTCCGATCTGCTTCAGGTTTCCAAGTATAAGGAGTACCTCATCGAGCACGAAGGAACAGAAAAGGGCACAAAAAACTATCTTCTTACCGGCGATGATATCATTAATTATAATGCGGATATCACCAATGCCGACACAGACACACTGAAAACCCTCGAGTTCACCGACCTTTCAGGAAAAACCTACAAGGGACTATACCTTCCTTCCGACGGTGTAGTCGGTTGGGATATTCCGTTCGATATGGAAGAGGGTATGTACGCTGTTAAGTTTAAGTACGTACCGATCGCAGAGGAAGCCGCAAAGGCAACCGCTATCGAAAGAACCTTCTATATTAATGAGGAAGTTCCTTATTACGAAGCACGTTACCTCACCTTCTCAAAGGTTTGGAAAGACGATGCTGATACCTATCAGAAGGATGCGGACGGAAACGTAATATACCGTTATATGAGCGACAACGGCAAAATCGTTTACGAATACGTTGATAAAAACGACAACATTCTTGAACGTACGGTTGAAAACAACACTCTTACATTCAAGAAGACAGGAAAGAAGCTTACCGATACCGATAAAAAGGGACTTTATGCTTATCCTGTATTCGCTAACGATATAGACGGAAACGAATCCAAGCCCGGAAAGATCATGGTGGATGAAGTTTCCACATACGTTGCAACAGACTCTTCCGGATATTACATCGAAGCTCTTCAGTTCTACTTCCCTGCAGGAAGAAATACCATTCAGCTTGAAGCACAGCGCGAAGCTATGGTTCTTCTTGAAGTTGAAATATTCCCCTACGATTACGAAACAGATGAGTTCTCGTATGATGAATATATTAATTATTGGAAAGAAAGCGGAGCAAAGGACGTTGCTGATTTCTATCAGAAGATTCAGGCAGAATATCCTACGGCAACATCTGAAAATACAGTTTATCCTTTCGCGGACAGAACAAGCTCGATCAACGAGCCTCAGTCACCTTACATCCAGTACCTCAACGCTATCGGCGGTGACGGCGGTGAGAAGTGGCAGGGCGTAGGACAGTGGGCACGCTACACTGTTAACGTTGATGAAAGCGGCTTCTATGAGATAGTTCTTCGTTTCCGTCAGTCGGTAAACGAAGGTGCGTTCTCTTCACGTATCATCCGTGTTGCTACACAGAGTATGATAAACAACGGTGAGGATGCTATCGTTCCTTTCAAGGAAGCAAACTACCTCAGATTTAACTTTGATGATTCTTGGCAGACTGAGATTATCAACAGCGCTAAGAAGGATAAGAACGGCGAACTTATTACATATAAGGTTTACCTCGAAAAGGGAACAAACTATATTGAGTTTGAAGCCGGACTCGGAGATATGGCAGGCATCCTCCTCGATGTTACAGAATCTCTTAATACAATTACAGATATATATGTAAAGATCCTTATGATAACAGGTTCTGAACCTGACAAGTACCGTGACTACGGTTTCTACAACGTTATTCCTACCGAGATGAATGAACTTCTCGTTCAGGCTAATAAGCTGTATGATCTCGCAGATAAGCTTCAGGCAGAAGTTGGAAGCGGTGGTTCTTATACCGCTACACTTAGAACCGTTGCTCAGCTTCTTGAGCGTATGGGTGAAAGCGACTCCAAGGTTGCTGCAAACCTCAGTAACCTTAAGGAAAACCTCGGTTCTATCGGTACATGGATCCAGAACTGCTCGAAGCAGCCTCTTGAACTTGACTACATCGTAGTAAGATCCCCCGGAAGCGGAGAACTTCCTAAGGCAAATGCAAACTTCTTCCAGGCTATGTGGTTCGAAATTTGCCAGTTCTTCAAGAGCTTTACATCTGACTACAGCCAGCTCGGTGCTACCGTTGTTTCCGACCCCGATAACAAGATCGAAGTTTGGACAACGCTCGGACGTGACCAGGCACAGGTTCTCAGAAGCCTTATAAACTCTGACTTCGCAAAGAATTATACAGAAGCAAACGTTGACCTTAAGCTCGTTGCCGGCGGCGCACTTCTTCCTTCGGTTCTTGCGGGCGTTGGACCTGACGTATCACACGGACATGGTGCCGGTGACGTAATCAACTGGGCTATTCGTAGCGCAGTTCAGCCGCTTGATGAATTCGAAGGATTCGATGATATCTACGATTGGTTCGCTCCTGCTTCCTGGATTCCGCTTACACTTTACGATCTCAGAATAGAGAACGGTAAAGAAGTTCGCTCCGAACAGGTTTACGGACTCCCCGAAGGTCTTGACTTCCTTATGATGTTCTACCGTGCAGATGTTCTTAACGAACTCGGTCTTACGGTTCCTAAGACTTGGGAAGAAATGAGAACTGTTATGGATACTCTCAGCGAGAATAACATGCAGATCGCATTCCCGACATACCTCGGCGGACACGACCTCTTCCTCTATCAGATGGGCGGCGAGCGTTACGCAGATGACGGTAGAAGAATCAACTATGATAGCGATAAGGCACTCGAATCGTTTGCATATATCACATCACTCTTTACCGACTTCGGTCAGCCCCTCACTTATGACTTTGCTAACCGTTTCCGTACAGGAGAAATTCCGATAGGAATCGTAGGTTACTCGTCATATACACACCTCAGTATTTTTGCAACAGAAATTCAGGGACTTTGGGAGTTCGTTCCGCTTCCTGCTTGGACAACGTATAACGAAGATGGAACAATCTCCAATAACAACTCGGCAGTTGCAAGTACATCGGCGATCATTATGCTTGCTGATGACAGCAGATCCGAAAAACTCACTAACTTCGCATGGAAGTTTATGAAGTGGTATGTATCTGAAACAACTCAGGCAGATTACGCAAATGAACTTACAGCACTCTTCGGTTCTGAATATAAGTACACAACAGCAAACAAAGAAGCACTCGCATCCCTCTCTTGGACAACAAGCGAATATAACAACCTTATGGGACAGTTCAATAACCTCGTAGGTATTGAAGAATATCCCGGCGGTTATATCATCGGCCGTTACCTCACATTCGCATTCAACGAAGTTTATAACGACGGTGCTGACGCAGAAGAAGCTCTTCTTAAGTATATCTACGATATCAACGTAGAGCTTACAAGAAAACGTCAAGAGTTCGGAATGGCATACTTCGAAGTTTCTTTCGATACTAACTATACCGAAGAAAAGAATTAAACTGACATAAGTCTTTAAATCAGCCCGCGGAAGCCGGGAGGGCTTCCGCGAGGCAGAACAAATAATATATTAAGGAGTGGTTTTAAAGTGTCAGCAAAAGCAAAAACACCCTCCAATGATGTTAAAAAGCCGGTAGCCAGAAAGGATATGTCCAAACTGGCGTGGACTTGGAAAGAAATGAAGAATAACTGGGTTGCATACGTTATGCTTGCTCCCTATTACATAATCTTCCTTCTCTTTACTATCGTTCCGGTTCTAGTTTCATTGGCGCTTAGCTTCACAAGATTTAATATGCTTGAGCCTGCACAGTGGGCAGGAATTGAAAACTATACCAGACTCTTCCTTGCAGATGACTTGTTTATTACTGCTTGTAAGAATACACTTATATTCGCGGCAATCATCGGTCCCGTTTCTTACCTGCTTTCCTTCTGTGTAGCATGGTTTATAAACGAGCTCGGTCCGAAGCTCAGAGCACTTGTTACTTTGATCTTCTATGCACCGAATATCGGTGGTTCCGTATACCTCATTTGGAAAACAGCTTTCTCAAGTGATGCTTACGGATACGTAAACGGCGTTCTTCTCGAACTTGGTGTTATCGATAAACCGGTACTTTGGTTCGGTGACGCAGACTATATTATGACCCTTTGTATCGTAGTTGCCCTTTGGCTCTCGCTCGGTACAGCCTTCCTGAACTTTATCGCAGGACTTCAGGTTGTTGACCGTTCGCTTTACGAGGCAGGCGCAGTTGACGGTATTTCCAACAGATGGCAGGAACTTTGGTACATCACCCTTCCGTATATGAAGCCGCAGCTTCTCTTCGGTGCGGTACTTGCTATCACAGGCGCTTTCGGTTTCGGTGCTGTCGTTACAGACCTTTGCGGATTCCCGTCCGTTGACTATGCTGCATGGACAATAATGCACCACCTTGATGACTACGGCGGCGCACGTTTTGAGATCGGTTATGCTTCCGCTATCGCAACGATACTCTTTGTCGTTATGATAGGTGCTAACGGACTCGTTAAAAAACTCTTATCGAAGGTGGGTACGTAATTATGGCAAGATTACAGAAAATGAGAGTAAGAAAGCATAAGGTCGTGCTCAACCGTTCAAGAGGCGGAGACACAGGAATATTTGTTATCCTCGCAATTATGGGTGCTATAATGTTCCTTCCTATGCTTTACACTATAATGCAGTCGCTTAAACCTCTTGATGAACTTTGGTACTTCCCGCCTAAGTTCTACGTTATTAACCCTACAATCAAGAACTTCACAGACCTGTTCAGACTTATGGGACAGAGCTGGGTTCCTTTCTCAAGATACATATATAACACCGTAGTTATTTCGGTAGGCGGTACATTCGGACACCTCCTTATCGCTTCTATGGCAGCGTATGTTCTTGCTAAGATGAAGTTCCCCGGTAAGGAATGGCTCTTCCAGACAGTTGTTCTTTCGCTTATGTTCCACGCAACAGTTGGTGCACTTGCAAAGTTCATTATCATGTCTTATATCGGTATGATCGATACAATGAGTGCAATCATCATTCCCGCATGGGGTTCCTCTCTCGGACTTTACCTTATGAAGCAGTTTATGGAAAGCTCGGTTTCCGATGCGGTACTTGAAAGTGCCCGTATCGACGGTGCAAAAGAATTCAGAACATTCTGGGTTATTGCAATGCCGATGGTTAAGCCCGCTTGGCTTACTCTTATCATGTACTCCTTCAAGGACCTTTGGAACACAGGTAGTACAATCTATATTTACAGTGAACAGCTTAAAACACTTAACTATGCGATCAACCAGATCGTCAGCGGCGGTATCACCCGTTCGGGCGCCGGCGCGGCTGCAACGGTTGTAATGATGATGGTTCCGATTCTCGTATTCGTAATCAGCCAGAGTAACATCATTGAAACCATGGGTACATCAGGTATGAAGGATTAAGGAGGTAGCAAAATGAAAAAAGTAATTATATCCAGAATTGCTATTATATGCTGCCTTGTTATGATACTTTGTCCTATGTTCGTAAACGCGGCAACATATACGTACTCGATAGACGGTGAAGCACTCGTATCTCCCGATGCGTATGAATCATACAGAACTATCGACTCGAGCACAATAGGTCTTGAAGTAGCTCTTAGCTCTCCTACAGATATTAAGGCAGATAAAGACGGCAATATCTATATTGCAGACCCGTTCAATAACAGAATAGTAGTACTCGACAAATACTACAACTTTAAGTTTGAAATTTCAAAGTTCACCAATATGAACGGTATTTCCGGCGACTCTCTTAAGGGTTGTCAGGGCGTGTTCGTATGGGAAGGTATCGAAACGGCTGATGACGGTAGTTACATTAACGAGAAGTATATCTACGTTGCAGATACCGAAAATATGAGAATAGTTATTTTCGATGAAAACGGAAATTATCTCAGACATCTCGATAAACCCTCTTCTGACGTATTTGAAGAAGGCGACATCTATAAGCCCGAAGCAGTTGCAGTAAGCAGCTCCAAGAGAATTTACGTTGTTTCCGCACAGCTTTATCAGGGTGTTATGACTCTTAATGATGAAGGCGAATTCTGCGGATATATCGGTGCAACAAAGGCAGTTTACAGTCTTTTCGATGTTATCTGGAGAAACTTCCAGACTCAGGAACAGCGTGAAGCTTCTGTACAAAACATTTCTTCACCTTTTAACAATATCATTATCGACGATGACGGTTTCCTTTGGGTAACAAAGGTTCCTCCTGCAGATGAAGCAGGAAGCGCCGAGGCTGCTCTTACAAATAAGTCAGGCGACTATGCTACAGTTAAGAAGATCAGTACGTCAGGTGATGACATAATGAAGAGAAACGGATTCTTCGCACCTATGGGTGAAGTTGCAATTCGTGTGAGAGCTTCGTCTGCATCTTCCTATGGACAGACAACAGGTATTTCCGATATCGTTGCTATTGCAATAGGTGATGAAGGAACGTATTCTATCATCGACGAAAAGAGAAGTAAGGTCTACACCTACAATCAGAAGGGTGAGCTCCTCTTCGCTTTCGGTGATAAGCCCGGTAATAACGGTGCACAGATAGGTGAATTTAATAAGGTTTCCTCTATTACCTATCAGGGAAGCGATATGATCATACTGGATGCTCATACAAATTCCTTTACAGTTTTCAGACGTACAAAATACGGCGACCTTCTTATGACGGCTATCGAACATAACAATGACCGTAAGTTCAGCCTTGCAATAGAAGACTGGAAGGCAGTACTTCAGAGAAATAACAACTTCGACGCGGCATATATGGGGCTCGGTGATGCATATTACCGTAACGGCGATTATGAAACAGCTATGGAATACTATAAGGTAGCATACGATACAGTAGGATATTCCGCAGCGTTCAAGCTTTGGAGAAAAGGCTTCGTTGAAAAGAATATCATCTGGGTAATAGCAGTTCCCGTTGCGGCAATATTCCTTATCGGCTGGCTCTTTAAGTTTGCCGCTAAGATAAATGCAAAGGCAGCTATTTCCGGACGTAGAAAGACATTCAAGGAAGAATTCTTCTATGCGTTCCACCTTATATTCCACCCGTTCGACGGATTCTGGGATCTTAAGCACGAAAAGCGCGGATCTGTTCGCGGTGCAATTGCTTGGCTCGGTCTTGCAGTTCTTGCATTTACCTATCAGGCGGTCGGTGAAGCGTTCATATTCAACCCGAGAGGCTCAATGTCGAGCGTAATTATGCAGCTCAGCGCACTTCTCGTTCCCCTCCTTCTTTGGACAATCGCAAACTGGTGTCTTACCACACTGTTCAACGGTGAAGGTAGCCTTAAGGACGTGTTCATTGCAAGCTGCTACTCACTCGCACCTATCCCGCTTATTATATTCATTACAACACTTCTTACATATTGTGTAACAGATACGGAAGCAACCTTCATTTCGCTTATCATTTCGGTATGCTACGTATGGCTCGGACTCCTTCTCTTCTGCTCCACAATGGTAACACACGACTACTCACTCGGCAAGAATATTGCTACAATTATTGGTACAATCGGTGGTATGGCTGTCATTATGTTCATATGTGCCCTCTTTACAGGACTCTTTACAAAGATGATAAGCTTCATAAGTAACATAATCACAGAAATTCAGTATCGCAGCTGATGAAAGGAGGAAAAAAGATGATAACAAAAAATACAAGATATTTTGCGATGATAGCACTTGTGTGCTTACTCATTACAACATTTACATTTTTACTTCCTATTTCAGCTGAAGATGCTATTGTTGAAGAAGAGGAAAATGTAGTAATGTCGACAAGTGAAATACTTGCGACATACCTCACCGCGGAATACGAAAGTAGAGAAGAAAAACTCGCTACGATGACATATAAGAAGTCGAGTCCCAACGGCGACTACAAACTCTATATAGATTCGTATTCGGGAGAAATCGCTGTTGAATGCGTTTCGACAGGACAGATCCTTCTCTCTAACCCCCACGACGTTTCTAAAGTAAGCGTAAGTTCAGTAAAACAGGAACTTCTCTCTCAGATCGTTATAAGATTTAAGGATCTTGAGAATGAAGGTATCGGTAGAACATTCTACAGCTATACAGAAAGTGCTGTTTATGGACAGATCGCTGTTAAGAACATTAAAAACGGTATCCGTGTAGAATATACACTCGGTAAAGAATCTTCCCGTTCTCTCGTTCCGAGATGGATCGAAGCAACAAGATTTGAACAGATGCTCCTTGCCTTTATGGAAGCGGAAATTGATAAAACCGATCCTGACTACCAAAAGAAAGACCCTAATTACTATGCGTGGAAGCAGTTCTCATCAAACTATACACTCATAGACCCGAACGCTAACGAAGCGCTTTCTACTATCGAATCGTATTATAAAACTTATCCTTGTACCAACACAGAATACTACAAGGAAGAAGTGACGATCGGTGCTTGGGATGAAGCCGGTCTTTATATGAATACTCTTGGTCCTGATCTTACTTCAACTGTTACAAAGCAGCCGAAGAATAAGATGGCTATATACGTAATCAACACGCAGGCTGAAACTTCTGAAAAGACTCTTAACACTCTTGAGGGTTATATCAAGAAATACGCTCCTCACTATAACTACGAAGAGGTAGCTTTCGACCACGAGCTCACAGGCTATCAGGGCTTGGCTAATGCAAACGCTGTATTCTACGTAGCAGTAGAATATCAGATAACCGATGAAGGTCTTGTTGCAACAATTCCTGCAAACAGCGTAGCATTCGATGAAGAAGCATATCAGCTTCAGAACATCACACTTCTCCCCTATATGGGAGCATCCTCCGGTGAAGATGAAGGTTATACCTTCGTTCCCGACGGAAGCGGAACAATAATCCGTAATAAAGATATAAACGCGGTCGGATCGGCTTATACCCTTTCCGGTCAGGTTTACGGCGCAGACTACGGTTACCATCAGCTTGCTTTTGAAAAGGGTAAGTACGACGGTAAGAGCGCAGTATTTACAGCTCCTGTATTTGGTGTTGTAAGTGATAACAAAAAGGTTGAAAAGGGAGAAATAATCTCCATAACAGAAGAAGTTATCTATGAAAAGGATGCGGACGGTAACCTTGTTATCGATATGTTCGGTAACCCGATCCCGTATCCGATCCTTTCGACCGACGGTAAGCAGATGTACTACCCGGACGGAAACCTTGTTTCTGAAGCTGAAACGATAATCGTTTACGAAGAGATCGTAACAGTTGCGCCCGAAGGTATGTTTGCAATCATAACCGAAGGTGAAGCACTTGCGTATATCACTTCCGACCACGGTGCAGGTGTAAGACATCCTTACAACTCCACATACGCTACGTTCTATCCCAGAAGCACAGACACATATAACCTCGGCGACTCCATCTCAGGCGCCGGTGATACCGAGTGGACAATTACTTCGGATAGAAAATATACCGGTTCGTTTGAAGTAAAATATATGCTTCTCAGTGATAACGAAAATTCGGCATATAAGGCATCTTATGTCGGAATGGCAGATGCATACCGCACACACCTCGTAAACGCAGGTATCATCAATGCGATTACAGAAGCCGCAGACAGCATTCCCCTCTATCTTGAAACATTCGGTATGATCGAAGTTCAGGAAATTATAATGACCGTTCCTACTTGGGTAGATACACCTCTTTCAACATTCGATGATGTTAAGACTATGTATGAACTCCTTGGCGAATCGGAAATCAATAACATTAAGATTAAACTCACCGGATTTACCGAAGGCGGATGGATGTACACACTTGCTCCTACGACCGTTAAGTTTGAAAAGGTTCTCGGCGGTAATGACGGATACAACGATCTCGTGGCATATGCTGAAAAGACAGACGGACTTCTCGAAGTATTCCCCGAGTTCGACTTCGCAAACATCAACTCCACTAAGTTCTTTGACAAGTATTCACATATGAGTGATTCTCTTAAGACTGTTGACGACCGTTATACCGGTAAGAGAGCTTACTCTTCTGTATATCAGTCGTTCCAGTACGTAGGATCTACTTGCGTATCGCCTTCTGCATACAATAAGATGTATGATTACTTCAGTAAGGCAATGTCAAAGTTCAGCAAGGGTAACGTTTCTGTAAGTACTCTCGGAAGCGACCTGAGCACAGACTTCAACGAAGATAATCCTCTCAGCAGAGAAGATAGCAAGGAATATACAAAAGAAATCCTCTCGAAGCTTGATAATGACTTCAACAGTGTAATGGTAAGTCAGGGTAACGCTTATACTTGGAAATATGTTGACCATATCCTTGATATAGCGCTTGATGGAAGCAATTATCTCAGATCGAGCGAATCGGTACCTTTCCTTGGTATGGTTCTCCATGGATATATAAGTTTCGCAGGTTCACCTACAAATATGCAGGGTGATATCAATTACGAGATTCTCAAGATAATAGAAAACGGAGCATCTCCTTACTATATCCTCGTAATGCAGAACTCTTCCGAGCTTAAGGAAGACTCCTTCTATTCGGATTACTATTCGATCGACTTCAAGAACTGGTATGCTGATATAGTTGAAACTTATGGTATTATTAATGAAGCTCTTCACGATCTCCAGACTGAAACCATTAAGTCTCACGACTTTGTAGTAGGTACAAGAGTTCTTGATGAAGACGAACAGAAATTCCAGCTTGCTGAGTATGACAGACAGTATTCTGAGTACTCTGCAAAACGCGAAGAAGCTCTCGCAGTATATCTTAAGAAGGTTGCATTTGCTGAAAGCCAGAAGCTTGAAGCTGAAGCAGCAGGTATTGAATATACAGGTGAGGAAATCGAACCCTTCGAATATGAAGAGTTTGTTTACGACAACCCGATGGATATTGAAATAGACGATGGATCGATCGTTTATATGACATATTCTAACGGAGTAAGCTTCATACTTAACTACAATGCATTCGATGTAACTGTTGTTATAGACGGCGCTACATACGAAGTTGGTGCATTCTCGTTTGGTAAGTATTACCCCGCTACAACCCCCGCAAATTAAGAAAGGAGAGATGAATAATGGATAACGCAGTAAAAAAGCCGGCAAAACAGAAGCCTGTAAAGCCTGTAAAAAATGAATCCCCTAAAGCAGCAAAAGCATCTTCTCCCAAACGAAAGAAAGCAGTTTCTCTCGACAAAAAGAAAGCTCGCGCAGGTTGGATATTCGTTATGCCGTTCGTTATCGGCTTGGCAGTTCTCTACATTCCGATTCTCTTCAATTCGATACTCCTTAGTTTCCAGGAATACGTAGGAAGTAAGGTGTCCTTCGTAGGCTTTGAAAACTATCAGGAAGCTCTTCTTGAAGATACGGATTTTATACAGCTGCTTACAACCGGACTTACGGATATCGTGCTTAATATTCCCGCGATAGTATTCCTTTCACTTTTCCTTGCTATTCTTCTTAACCAAAAGATGGTAGGACGTGCAGCATTCAGAGCAATCCTCTTCGTTCCTGTTATTCTTTCTACAGGTCTTATCGACCAGATGATGACAGCAACTGGAGCATCTTCTCAAGCAGGCGGTACTGAAGGTCAGATCGACCAGGGTTTGCAAGATGAATCGGTTACAGACCAGCTTATTTCGGCGGCTGATATCACAAGACTGTTTTCTAATATGAAAATAGGTACTGAGCTTGTTACTTACATCACCACACTCGTTAACGATATTTATAATATCGTTAACGATGCCGGTGTACAGCTTCTTATATTCCTCGCAGGTCTTCAGTCAATATCTCCTGCAATATATGAATCTTGTAGCATAGACGGTGCAACAACATGGGAAACATTCTGGAAGGTAACTTTCCCGATGATAAGCCCTATGATTCTCGTAAATGCGATATACACAGTTATAGACTCGTTTACCAAGGCTGATAACTCTGTAATGTCGTACATTCAGACTTATTATAATACTAAATCTGCTACAGTAGCAACTGCTATGGCGTGGATATATTTCCTTATAGTAGTTGCAATCGTTGCAGCAGTAGCGGCGCTGATAAAGACATTCGTCTTCTATCAGAGAAGAGATTAATTGGAGGTGAAATATATGAATTCTGCTAATACAAATTCCAAAGTTCTCAAAGAATCAAAGAATAAGATTCGCGTTGAATTTGAGAGAACCTCCAAATGGACCAGATTTAAAGTAAAGTATCTGTCCACCACCTTTGTTACTTCGGTAATATGGAAGATATTCCGTTATGTAATCCTTCTTGGTATGTGTTACATAATACTCAATCCTTGGTTTTCTGTAATAGCTCAGTCATTTATGAGTATCGAAGACTTTGCCGACGTAACTGTAAAGCTCATTCCGAAACACTTTACTATTGATACATATAAGGCAATAATAATAGAAAACAGATATTTTGAAGCTGTTCTTAATACAGGTCTGCTTTCACTTGTCTGTGCATTTCTTCAGACCTTTATGTGTAGCTTGATCGGATACGGATTTGCAAAATACAAGTTCAAGGGAAGCGGAATCCTCTTTACATTTGTACTTGTAACAATGATGGTTCCTACTCAGACCATCAAGTATGCGCTCTTCCTTCAGTTCAAGAATTTTGATATTCTGGGAATTTTTGGTCTTCTCGGAATGGAAAAGATTTCTCTGCTTAACACAATGTGGCCTTTCGTAATTCTTTCTCTTACGGGTGTCGGCCTTAAGAACGGTCTTTACATATTTATGATGAGACAGTTCTACCGCGGCGTTCCCGATGAGCTTGAAGAGTCGGCATACATTGACGGTTCAAGCGTGATGAAGACATTCTTCAAGATCATTCTCCCGATATCTATCCCGATGATGATCACGATCTTCGTCTTCGCGTTCTCTTGGACATGGGCGGATAACTTCTATTCACAAACATTCTATACCAACAACCAGATGGTACAGACTCTTGCATATTTCTCGCAGGATACACCTCAGACACTTAAGGATCTTATAAAGGAAAGCGGCGCTGCCGGTGCACTTTATCAGCCTAATATCAAGAATACTGCTGCTATTCTTGTTGGTTTCCCGCTTATCATTATCTACCTGTTCTGCCAGAGATACCTCATTCAGGGTATTGAACGTTCCGGTATCACCGGTTAATGAGTGTGGAATATCCAGCACTTACTCAAAACTAAAATTAAAATCGGAATGTGCCAATTGGCGCATTCCGATTTTATCTTTTCACTTGACAATCTGACTTACATAAAGTATAATTATGTAGAGATAATTTTCTAAAAAGGAGGGAAACTATGTATCAAATAAATTTGCCCGAAAGAATATGTGCGGTAATTGACCGTCTGAAAGAGCACGGTCATCACGGATATGCGGTAGGCGGATGCGTACGCGATATGCTGATGGGTAAAGTGCCTCACGATTTTGATATTACGACAGATGCTTTCCCGTCGGAAACCTCTGAAAGCTTTCCCGACTGCGATATAATACTCACGGGCCTTAAACACGGGACGGTTACCGTAGTGTATGAGGGTGAAAATATAGAAATAACGACTTTCCGTACAGATGGAGAATATCTTGATAACAGACATCCGGCAAACGTAACGTTTGTACGAAATATATCGGAGGACCTTTCAAGACGGGATTTTACCGTAAATGCGATGGCATATAACCCCGAAGAGGGGCTTATAGACCTTTTTGAGGGTGAAAAGGATATTTCGCGCAAGATTATAAAGTGTGTCGGTGATGCCGATACAAGATTCAACGAAGACGGTCTGCGAATACTCAGAGCTATGCGCTTTGCTTCGGTGCTTGAATTTAAGGTCGAAGAAAAAACGGCAGAATCGGTTATAAGAAACAGAAAGCTTCTTAAAAATATATCGGTGGAGCGAATTTATTCGGAATTTACCAAGCTTATTCTCGGAAATAATGCAACCGAAATTTTAAAGCAGTTTTATCCGGTCGTCTGCGAGCTTTTCGGGGAGATTCCTACAGAAAACATAGAAGTTCTTGCGCTTTGTCCGAAGGATCATACCGTAAGATACGCGGCACTTTTCTCGCATATGAGCGCAGATAATGCTGCAGGGATGATCCGCGCACTTAAAACGGATAACGAAACGCATAGACTTGTCAAAAAGCTTGTTGCGTCAGCTTCCGCTGAAATGCCCGAATTCGCCTCGGATCGCTTCGAAAAAGACGTTGCACATCTTCTCGCTGAAAACGGTTTTGATGATCTGGATAAGATAATTTCTCTCAGAGAGGCGTTTTGTGTGCACAGCGGGGTGGGTACGGAAAATCTTGTAAAGATACGCGAGTATGCTGGGAAGCTCATAAGAGAAGATGCGTGTCTGTCGATAAAATCGCTTGACGTAAGCGGAAAAGATCTTGCAGCGGCAGGAATTCCGCAATCTGCTGAAATGGGACGAATACTAAAGAAACTGCTTGATCTCGTTATTGAGGGAAAAGTGGAAAATGAACGCGAAGCACTCATTGAGTGCGCCAAAAAAATATAGAAAAAAATCACTTATGACCAAAAATTCATAAGTGATTTTTATTATTTTCAGAAAAGTTTCCTCTTCAAAGTTAAACCTAAGCCTTCATCTTGTAAATATAAGCATTTCCGCGTTTGCCGATTCTTTCGACCGTGCCGACGGTGTTTAATACAGAAAGAAGTACGGATGAATTCCTGCAGCCCGTGAGCTTTTTCAGATCAGCCGACGTAAACGCTTCGGGAAGCTCTTTCGGGAGAAAAATTCGGTAATCTTCGGGTACGGAAAGGTCTATTTCGTAGTGAAGCTCTTCGGGAAAGCGTTCAAGACGTACTGACCCTTTGTGACTTCCGCGCTTACTGCAGTTTGGCGTTCTGTATTCCTCCATAGACAGAAAGACAAGTCGGATCGCGAGATTTGGACTCGACAGATATGGCCTGATGCGGTAAAGCTGTGGCACAGCGCTGTAAATATCGGCGTGTACGGGACTTTTTCTGCGGCTGATCGCTTCTCCGGTTTCGGGATCAATGCGCGTTATAACAGAATTTTTCGCCATAGGATGCACGACCGTTACGTTGTGATCCTTTAGGAAAACGTTCAATTTTTTGCCGAGCCGTCCGAGGTCGCCCGTCTGAATTTCTATTATCTGCTTGCCTGTGACAATGTCCGCAAAAAATCGTCCGACCTTTATTTCGTGCAGATTTTGGTCACTTTCGTAATAAAATTTCAGTACGGAATGGAGTCTGCGCTCTGAAAGCCTACCGATCTCGCTTGGAAGCTCGTCGTTATGTGCGCTGTTTCGTGCAAGCTCGCAGGCTTGTATGAATCTTTCGTGGTCACCGGGAATGGCAAACTCGTACACAGTATCTTTCATAATAAATTATTTTATAAGCGCGGCAAGAGGGCAGATAATAGTACCGAGAAGAGCCGCAACAAGAATGAGAAGTACGGGCGAGGGCTGTTTTTTCTTTATTTTCTTGAATATGAGCATAAAAGTAAAGATAAGAGTCGCTATAACGTAGGTTTCTATATCGGTTTCGACGTTTTTCAGAGCTTCGAGAATGTTTGCGTTTCCGAAATTCGGGAAAACTATGGAGATCATAAAGCTTATACCTGTTGCCGCAATAAGACCGACGGCTACGGGCTGTGCGCCGCCAAGTGCACCGTTTACGTAAACGTTCTTCATAAGCGACTTAAGAAGCGATGCAATTATGAGAATAATTATAAACGAGGGGAGAACAAGACCGAGGGTAGCACAAACAGAGCCTAAAAATCCTGCCTGTGAGCTTCCGACAAAGGTTGCCATATTGACCGAAATCGGACCGGGCGTCGATTCGGATATACCGATGAAATTCTTTATCATCTCGTCACCGAGCCAGCCGCGAGCCATTATTTCGTCACGCATAAGGGCAAGCATAGCATATCCGCCGCCGAAGGAAACTATACCGATTTTGAAGAATGTAAGGAAGAGTTCAAGATAGATCATTTGCTTTCGTCCTCCTTGTCTGTTTTATTCTTGTGTTGCATACGCGCGACTACGGTAAGCATAAGTCCTGCGAATGCACCCATAAGTATAAGATATACCGATGAGAATGAAAGTGCGAAAATGTCGAGTAAAAGCATAACGGTAATTGTAAGAGCAACCGTTATAATAGGGAAAGCCTGTTTTTTCAGCTTCTTTATGAACTTTATGCCCGCAGAAAGAATGAGAAAAGCAACGGCTATCTGAATTCCCTTGAATGCGTTTGCGACCACGGTAAACTTCATAAACTGCTCGAGGAAGAGCGAAATGAGGTATATGATGGTAAAGGGAGCAAGCACGACAGATACGGTTGCGGCAAGAGAACCGAAAAATCCGCAGATATTATATCCTACGTAGGTTGCCGCGTTAATAGCGATAGGTCCGGGGGTGGACTCTGCAATAGTAACGACGTGCATAAGCTCTTCTTCGCTTATCCATTTGCGTTTTTCGGACACTTCGGACTGAATTATCGGTATCATAGCGTAACCGCCGCCGAACGTAAGAAGTCCGATTTTGAAGAATACCCAGGCAAGAGGAAAGAGATTTTTGAATTTGCCCGAGTTTTGTGACTGATTTTCTTTCATTTGGATACTCCTTTTTGAAATTGTGGTAATAAATTTATTGATGCTGATGTTTTGTACGTAGTATATTATACATGTTTTTTCATTTTATTTCAATATAACACATCGCATTAATTGATAAAATTCACAACAAAAATGTTCTGATAAGTCAAAAATGGCGTTTTTTGACTTATCAGAGCAGAAAGATGTCGAAAAACATATTTGTGCGGTAGTATGATTAATTATCAAAATATGGTATTATAAACGCGTACAGAAAGAGAAAAGGTACAATATATTGTGCTTTTGGGAAGAAAGTATGAAAAATCATATATTTGTAGAACTTATAAAACAATTATCATCTCACAAAAGTATAAAATACTTGCTGTTTGTAAGTCATAACGACCTTGGAGAAGAAATATTTTCGATATCTGCGGAGTTTGTCGGCGATGCTTCAGGAGAGTCTGCGATTGCCGAAGATATTTGCCGAGACCGTAAGCGTGCTGAAAATTTTCTCTACCTCATCGCATCCGAAGAGGTTGAGCCGTGTCATATTTGTGATATAGTTTATGATATGCTTCCGCTGTGATTTCAGTTTTCGCTGACAAGCTTGCGATAAGCTTCAAAATATCTGCTTCCGAAAATTCGGAGCGATTTTGAATCGAAATGTATGCCGTCGGAATTGAGTGTGAAGCCCTCCGAGGAAACGACAGCGCACATAGGAATAGTTTTTGCGATTTCGTAAAAAACGGCGTTCATTTTTACGGGATCCTCATCTTCCTTATAACCGATCACGTTCGTGCCGAGCTCTCCGATAATGACCGGAATGTTTTCGTTACCAAGGTCACGGCGCATAGCAGTTATCATAGTGATAAACTTTTCTTTGTAGAGAATACGTTTGGCTTCCGCGCAGTCTGATTCACCCTGATGCCAAAGTATTCCCGAGAAATTTGAAGAACGCATAGCGAGTTTTGTCATCATAACGGCGTGATCGTAAAGTATCTCGCCCGGCATCCACTGATCGATAGATGTTCCGCCGTCGGCACAGGGAATCATACCGACGGGACAGCCTGTGTACTTCGCAAAATCATCCGCAAAGCTTGCACCGAGGCTGATACCGCTGTGCCACGATGGATTAAATATAACTCTATCGGGATTTATCGGCTCGCTCATAGCCTGCCAGCGTCCCATACGGAGCATATGGCAGAGCTTGTTTTTTATAGGCTCGACCTCGTCAAAATGACCTCTGCCCGCCATATTTGACTGACCTATCATAAGGAAAGAATTTATGTTTGAAGATACGTTTTTAAGTCCGTCTTGCATGGTTTAAACCTCCGTGTCTTACTTGTGAAATCTGAATTTGTCGGATTCTTCAAGACCGAGCAGATCTATCGCACGGTTGAAGATAAATGTAAGCTTTTCGATCTTTGCGGGAGTGTGAATGTCACTTCCGAGATAAAATTTGCATCCGCAGCTCTTTGCGATTTTGAACATACGGAGAACGGTGTCCGCTTCGCTGTCGGCAAAATTCATATCGCTGCTGTTAAGCTCGATACCAACACCGAGAGAAGCCGCTTTGGTGAAAAGACGTACCATATCTTCTTCGGGAATAAGGTTCAGAACGTTAAGGAAGGTCTCACGCGATTTTGGTGCTATAAGTCCGCAGGCGAGGTGTGCAATACCTATCTTGCCGAAGGGGAGTGGCTTGTTAAGTAAGCTCTCAAGACGCTCCACCCAAAGACGCGCACGACCCTCTGCGGTGCGTCCGTCCTCTTCGGTGATGGTAAAATTCGTCATATGCATATGTGTCGTAGGTATTATAACGAAATCAAAATTGGCATAATCCTCGTCTGAAAGACCTACTGTCATAAATTTATCCATATCGGTCTCGCAACCGAAATAGAATTTGACTTTATCGGATTTGGGAAGAGGCAAAGCCTTGCTTATGTGAGCATAATCTTGCTTTGCATACCAATCGGATGCACCGGGCACACGTGAGTCCCAGTAATGATCGGTGAGGCATATTTCGGTAAGTCCTGCATTCTCGGCATATTTGAGAATGTTTTCGGTCGTTTGCTCAGGGTGGTTTGAGCAAAGTGAAAGCTGTGAATGAATGTGATAGTCGTGGTCAAATGTAAATCTCATAGTTTTTCTCCTTTGAATTATTCCGAGTACTTTGCAATACCGAGCTTGTGGAAGATATACACGGGTACTGCGCTCCAACCGTGGCAAAGGCTTCCTGCGTTTGAAAAATCGCTTTCGCCTTTTATCGTTTCCCATACGGTGCTTGAACCAAAGTCGAGCATCTTTTTATAATTCGTGCGTATCTCGTCAAGAACAAAATCGCGATATTTTTCGGTATTTACACCAAGAAGTGCTTCGTATTCAAGAAGCTTCATACTGAGTGAGCAGTCTATAAGCTCGCCGCTGATTATCTTGTCACATATAAACTCTTTTTCATCGCCGGTTGCGACGTTTGCAAGAAGAACAAGCGAGTGCGCGAGGACGGTGTATTCTTTATTACCCTTGTGCATAGTGAAAAGGTTGTCGTCGGTAAGGAATTCTTTTCGTATGCAGGTGCGGATATTATCGGCGATACCCGTGAAAATGAATTTTTCGTCTGCTGCGTTGCACATAAATTCAAGACAGTCAAGCGCAACTATGAAAAGTGCGTTTATGGCAATATCGGGCGGAGCGTCCTCGGCGGCACCGAGAGTTCCCGATGAATATGGCGACCAGTCGTAGAAATTCCACATTTCTTTGTCGTAAAACTTCTGTATAATGCCGTTTTGACTGTTTTTTATGAATTCACGGCAGATAGCGTTAAGCTTCGGGATAAGCTTCCTTGCAAGAGTAACGTCGCCCGTGTATTCAAGATATTCTTTCATCTCAATGAGATAATAAAGCGAGAAGGAAGGAATGGCAAGTCCTCTTCCGCAAGGATAGCATATTGAAAGCAGATCGTCATCGCGGCGGTCTTCACCTATCAGCGCGAGATTTGAACGCGCATATTCGGCATTTTTACCTTCGAAGGCATAGTAACCGCAGAGCATCTGATTGCGCGAATCGCAGGCATAAAGCGCTTGCTCACGCCAAGGACAGTCAACGTAGTGCTCCATCATACAGAGATTCAGCGTATTGATACAAATATCGTATATTCGTCGGTCAAGCTCGCTTTCAAATTCGCAGGGGCGAGTTACGGTTTCATAGACCTGCGGAAGTACGCCGATATAGTTTATTTTTATAGGAGCTTCCGTAAAAATTTCAAGGTATCGGCAACCGAGGCGGAGCATATAGTCGGTGAAAACATTCTGACCGCATTTGGCTGTGTACTCGTAGTAGAAATTTCGTCCTCCGAGCTTCATACGTACACCGCCGTCAACGATATGCTCGCCGTAAGCTATCGTGATCTTCTGCTCGGTATCGGAAATAACGTCAAGTGTAGGCACACCGACAACTTCGCTGCCGAGATCAATAAGATAGTGACAGTCATCGATGGTTTTTAAGGAAGTCATCGGCTTTTTTTCTTTTAAAACACTCTTTTTTATCGGTCTCGGATAGAAAATGCAGTTTTTGTTGACGGCAACGGAGCCTGCATAACCTTCGTCGGTTTCTTTCGTAGCATCGTAAGCAAACGTAAATCCGAGCTGTGAGCTTACAAGAACCTTATTTCCGCTTACGTAGGCGGGATTTTTTCTTGAAAGGATTCTTTCGTTGCTGTAAGAAATTATCTTGTCCTCGCAGACGATCTCGTAAATAAGTCCTGCCTTTGCGGGACGGTAACGTGAGGTGGGGTAACCGCTGTGATGCACGAGTATCTTTATTTCGTTTTCACCGATGGTGAGAAAAGGCGTTATGTCGAGCAGGTCGTAGATCTTGTAATGCTCAAAGTCACCGTACTGATTTGAAGCAACAAAAGTGCCGTTTATATAAAGCGTATAATCGGAATCGCACGATATGTTCATAACGGTATTTCCGCCGCTATACGATATTTTGTCGCAAAAATCGGCGTATTCGTCAATTTTGTCTTCGTCGGATATCCAGATCCATTTGCTGTTTTTGAATACGTTCATTTTTGGTTTCTCCTTGGAATTTATTTGTCTGTTTCAAATATTGTTCAAAAAATCGTTAGCCCGAGTCAGAATGTCCTTTGCACTTTTAAATGTCAGAGCCTTGTGTGCTTTTTCATACGGCAGCACCAAAAGCTCGCGTTGCTCGAATCCGGGGTTGTGCATAGGAGTTTGTCTAAAGTAAGTTGCGATAAAATAAATTACTCGTTTTCTTGTTTCGTTTTTTATAAGGTATTCTTCTTTATCGCAAAACCCGTCGATTATTTCGGCTCGTATGGACGTTTCTTCCCAGGTCTCACGAAGCGCGGTTTCTCTTTCGCTTTCACCGCTTTCCATATGACCCTTGGGGAATCCGCAATAGCCATCGTCGGCACGTATAAGAACGTAGTGTATAACGTCGTTTATTTTCGTATGTAAAACTGTACCGCAGGAGATTTGCATAATATGACCTTTCATAAGCTGTATAGCAGTAATGTATATAAAATTTTAATTTTCCGGACCGTCGGCCTTACTTAACATAAATACCGAAACAAGTATAAGTATTATTCCCAGGAAAGAAAATACGTCAAGCGCTTCGCGGAATATGATAATACTGAAAAAGGTTGCCGCCATAGGCTCGACAATTCCGAGCGCGGAAGCTGTGCCGGCAGGAAGATATTTCATAGCGTATGTGTATAAAAAATACGGCAGTATGCAGGTAACTATTCCGAGTCCGATAGTCATAGGAATAAGAAGATCGTTTTTTTGTGCGATGAGATCAACTATCTCCACAGGTTCACATATGATACTTGCAAAAAGTGTCATAAATAAGAAACTGTAAAGCGTGGTCGATTCGGGAGCGCATCCGCATTTCATAGATATTTTGGTAAGAATATTGTAAGCACCGTATGCTATTCCTGAAAATGCACCTATAAGGATTCCGAAAGCATCGAATTTCAGACCGCCTATCACGCCCGAAACAAGACAGCATCCAACAAGCATAAGTGCGACGGACACAAGCTTGAGGCGAGAGAGCTTTTCTCCGAGGAATAAAACCGAAAATATCATAACGTATATCGGTGCCGTGTACATAAGTATTACAGCCGTTGAGATAGACGTTGCCTGCATAGATGAAAAATAACAGGATGCCGTTAAGAAAATACTTATACCGCTGGCGGCGAAAAGAATAAGATGCTTGGGTTTGGCTTTAAACATTTTTCTGTTCAGAAGAAGGCTGTATATCAGCATACAGACAAATGATACCGCAGCTCGTATGGCGGTAAGCTGTACAGAGGTAAAACCGTAGGGTGTTAGGTAATTTGCGAATATTCCCGACGTCCCCCAAAAAATTCCGGCAAGTATTATGTATATAAATGCTCTTTTTTTCATATTAGTGTCCCTGTGCGGTATTATACCTCTACCGATCTGTCGTGTATCATATCAAGGCCGCCTGCATAAAGATGCGACATATCGGAATAGCAAAGGCATCTCGGTGCGGTAAAGCCGCTGTCGTAATTTTTAAAGTTAAGTATGGTAACTCCGGTGTGCGTGTAAACGAATGACGCCCACATCATATGCACGGGAATGTGAAGAAGGACGGAAAGCCACGCTCTTGCAAAGGCGGAATGACAGAAAAGAGCTACCTTTTCTTCATTGGGACGAAGTATTCTGTAAACTCCGTTTTCTTCGCGATATCCGAGACGTTCAAGAAAATCTTTGCCGTTTTTCTCGATATATTCCAGCGCCGATTTCATATCGGACGTGTTTATTCCCGTACATTCAAACGTGCGCTCGTAAGGGAGGTCAATATTTCCGTTTTCTCTGAACACTGTGTTGGGGAGAAGGGAGATGGATTTTCTTACACCGTCGGGATAGGGTGTGAGTCTTTCGTCGAGTATTTCGTGCGTCCATTCTTCGATAGTATAGTCAAGACCTAACATACGGCAGGCAGGCTCTGCGGTCTCTCTCGCTCTGCCCATAGGAGAAGAAAATATTCGGTCTATTTTGGAGTCGTACATTCTTTTGCCGACAGCTTCTGCCTGAAGCTTGCCTCTTTCGGTGAGAGAATCTGTCTTGTAATTTGGATCGCCGTGACGTATTATGTATAAAAGCATATCTTTTCCTCTGTTTATAGTAATATTTTCAGTTGTTTTCAAATTCGTAAAGCTTATACAGCTTTTTGGAAAATTTACCTGCAAAAAGCTTCTTGAAGATGGATTTTTCCACTGCGCTTAGCTCGTTTATCAAATTTTCGGGAGTCATTTCGTGCTCTTTTATAAAGACAATGCCCGTGTTTTCTTCTAAGATACGCGGATCGTCGAGTCCGTAAACCGTGGAGACACCCACGTCGTTTATCGGATTTTTGAATTTTGACATTTTGGCTGCGAGAAGGGAATAGCAGTCCATAAGAATGTGTACACGCGAAAAATAGCTTGTCAGACTCTCGAAAAAGCTCTTTAATTCTTCGGTTGTGAGATACATACTCGCGCCTTCCATAACGATTATTGCGCTTTCGCATTTTGGAATATTTTCAGTAAAATCGGTACTTCTTACGTCGACTGCGAGCATACGGTATTTGTCTGATTCGGCGTAATATTTTTTGCGCTCTTCTATGACCTCGGGAAAGTCTATGTCATAGCAAAGGTGCCCTGTTTCGCCGATACGCAGGATTCTTGAGTCCATTCCGCAGCCGATATGAAGTATCACGGCATCGTTCATTTCGCCGATTTTTTCCTTGAGCCAGCTGTCAAATACCGCGGAGCGCATTCCCATATAGTATGCGAGCCATTTCGATCTTGACTTGCCTTTTAATTTAAAACCTTCGGCAGACCAGATCTCTTCGGCTTTTGGGTCGCTCAGGATAATGCCTTTTTTGCTCACAAAAGCCTTGCCGTATAGAGGAATGTATAGTGTTTTGTTTACGTTGTTCATAGTTTTACCTTGTGTGTGATGTAAAATCTCGTTTTGCCGTTAGGCAAAACATATCGAGTTCCCGTAGGGAACATATCGAGCCGCAACAAGCGGCATACCGAGCGACGCGTTAGCGGCGCATATCGACGTTGAGTCGTCGTTTGAGACACACGACGGACTCGACATGGGTCATAAGACTAAAAACTCCTCAAATCACGACAAATCGTAAGTAGTATATCCACTATCTGTAATCAATTTTTGCAAGGTTTTGAATCGCTTCAATCTTCCGCCAAGCAAGACACTCTTTTTGTTTTTGAAAACAAAAAGGCTTCTGAACATAAACTTAATAGAAATGCTTGATGAATAAAATTTAAAATACCATTTTGTAGCATCTCGTTCGGCTACGCAAGATGCAGTTGGACCGTTTATTGAGCAGTCCGCGAAACTAATGAAATGATTTCTACCAAATTCGTCGAAATAAGTAATACCGTCATCGGTGATATGAACAATGCTTGTATCATTCATTTCAAACACGGTTAAGTCTTTGCGCTGCTCGTGAACAAACTCCAGTGCATAAAAATATATATCCTGATCTTCCCACTCGTAGCCTTCTTTTTTTCCATTCAGATATGTATAGTAACCCCATCGGCATGGTTCGATTCCAAGTATATCGGAATTGTAATGAATAATGATTTTATTGTTTTCAAAACCTATATTTATAACTACATCGCTTAAATCATCGTATAATTCTTCGATACTTTTGTAATTTCGATGATACACTTTATACAGTTTTTCGTTGTCTTTCACTACTTTGCTCCTTTCGATATGTTATACCGTACTGCTGTAAAATGCATTTTCGAGTCTTGCTCAAAAGTAACATTTGTCCCAACGCAAAATTGGGGCATTTTTTGATTTTGAACACCGTTTTTGGTAGGGGACGGCGCCTTCGACGTCCCGTCCCCTTAAATGCTCATTACGGGCTGTCGTGGGCGCCAGCCCCTACGGGTTTTGCGGTTATTTCCGCGTCAGACAAACGACACTCTCAATATGCCCCGTGCGAGAAAACATATCAGCCGCAAAAGCCCTCGTTACCTTGTAGCCCTCGGCATCGAAAAGCTTGCAATCGCGCGCGAGTGTATCGGGATTACACGAAACGTAGATTACTCTCGACGGCGATATCTCTGCGATGCGCTTTATAAGCTCACTCGCACAGCCCTTGCGGGGCGGATCGACTACGATAACGTCGGCTTCGGATATTTCGGGTGAGTTTGCATCTCCGCAAATGAACTTCGTGTTCTTCATATTGTTCAGCGCCGCGTTTTCCTTGGCGTTTTCTACCGCATCGGGAATTATTTCAACGCCGACAAGGCTCGATTCGGGAAAATCCTTTATCATCGAAAGTCCGATAGTCCCTATTCCGCAGAAAAGGTCGACAAGCTTTTCGCCGGGTTTAAGGTCTGCAAGCTCGGCTGCCTTTTTGCAGATAAGCTCGGCACATTCGCGGTTGACCTGATAGAATGACTTTGGTGATATTTTAACTTTAAGTCCGCAGAAAACGTCCTCAATAGTGTCGCTTCCGTAAACTGTTACATTTTTGTCACCGAGAATGACGTTCGTGCGCTTTTCGTTGATGTTCAGTATGACAGACTTGACAAACGGGAAGCGCGACACGAGAATTTTGGCAAGCTCGGGAGCTTCGCGCATCGTTTTGCCGTTTACGACAAGACATACCATAATATCTCCGCTTCCGCGGCCTTTTCGCAGATAAATGTGACGGACAAGTCCTTTTCCGCTTTCAAAATCATAGGGCGGAATTTTTTTCTCTTTGCCGAAGCGCACTATCTCGTCAAGTATTTCTTTAAAGCTCTCGTCCTGAGCGTGACAGTCGGAAACCTCGACTATATCGTGGCTGTGCTCGGCAAAAAATCCGATCTTCCAATTTTCTCCGACAGGGTACTGTACCTTGTTGCGGTATCTGTCGGGACAGCCTGTTGAGATTACTTTCTCGATATTTACCGAAAGACCGACCTTTTTGAATGCGTTTTCAACGTAATTTTTCTTGAAGAGCTTTTCACTGTCATACTTTACGTGGCGAAAAGCACATCCGCCGCAACGCTTGAAGGAAGGACAGGTGTTCTCGGTGCGCATAGGTGACGGCTCGATAATTTTGTTTACTCTGGCAACGGCGTAATCGGAAAGATCTTTGATTATACCAATCTCAAGCTTGTCCCCCGTGACACCGCCGCGCACGAAAACGACCTTGCCGTCAATTTTGCATATTCCCGCACCGAGGTTGTTCATATCGCTTATTTCCGTTATATATAGCTCGTTTTTCTTCATTTCTTGTAATTTCCTTTGTGTTTGGGTGAAAAGTCATCCTGCTTTTTGAAAAACTGATAGAAGTTACACTTTATCATACCGTTGTAGAGCTTGCGCACCTTGTCAGCACGTCTGCCGTAAAGTCTTTCAAAGCCTTCGTGAGATGTGAGTACGTAGATCTGCCAGTTGTCAAGCGAGGAGAATGCCCGTCCCATATTCCTGTAAAGCTCTTCTGCCTGTTCCATAGAGAAAAGACGTTCACCGTAAGGCGGATTGCATACGACCGTGCCTCTTCTGCCGCCCGTTTTTATTTCGAGCGCGTTGCGCTGGAATGCTTTGACCGTGCCGCCAACACCTGCACGGCGAATGTTGTCGCGGGTAAGCTCAACACAGTTCATATCGATATCAGAAGCGTAAACCTCAAACTGCGAATCTCTGATCACGTTATCTCGCGCTTCTTCGCGCGCTCTTTCCCAAACGGAAGAGTCGATTTGAGGGAATTTTTCGGAATCGAAGTGACGGTTCACACCGGGCGCACAGTTTGTCTGCATAAGAGCCGCTTCGATAGCGATAGTACCCGAGCCGCACATAGGATCCCAAAAGAGAACGTCATCGCGCGGGCGTGCTATTTTGACAAGAGCCGCCGCGAGAGTTTCACGAAGGGGCGCGACGTTTGATGCGGGGCGGTATCCTCTCTTGTGAAGGGCAACGCCCGATGTGTCTATCATAAGACTTGCGCTGTCATTCAGAATAAAAAATTCCACCTTATAAAGAGTTTGGTTTTCCTCAAAAAATGAGATATGATATTTCGATTTAAGGCGTTCAACGATAGCCTTTTTCACGATAGACTGACAGTCGGGAATACTGAAAAGCTTGCTCTTTACAGAGTGTCCCGAAACGGGAAAAGCATCGTTTATTCCGATATAATCTTCCCAAGGAAGTGCCTTTGTACCCTCAAAAAGAGAGTCAAATGAATCTGCGGTAAATTCTCCGAGCTTTATGTAAAGCCTCTCGGCAAAGCGCATACCGATGTTACAGCGCGCGATGGCAGAAATATCTCCCGTAAAGGTTACGCGGCCGTCGATAGTTGATATGCGCTTATATCCGAGGGCGTCGATTTCTTCTCCTAAAAATTTTTCAAGTCCGAAAAGACAGGTCGCAACGTAGGTAAGCTCCATTTTTTCTTTTCTTTCCTTTCTTTTAAACGAATTTTCAAACGAATTTTTGTGTTTATTTTCCGTCAAAGCCGACTACAAAGCCGTTTGCACCGCTTTGACAGAGATCTCCTGCGATAACGTTACCCTTGTAAACGATAACGCTTGCGAGGACTGTTCCCGTAGCATCGGGATAATTTGTTATTTCAAAGGTGTAGCGCGTCACGTTCTTGCGACGGTATTTTCCAAGGTCGAGCCCTTGGTACTTCTGAATCTCATTATATTCTGTGAATACGCTGTCGAACTCGGAAGGGACTTTTATCTCCACCGTTTCAACAGGGTCTCCCGAAACGCTCCAACCGAACTGCTTCAAAAAATTCGCGGCATCCTGTGAATTTTTGACACCTGCGTATGATATTACGTCGGCATCCGTTTCGATAGCACCGTATGACGGCACGGTAAGAATAAGTGTAACGAGAATTGCAAGTGCAAGACTGATGGTAGCAAAAGCCTTCAGGCTTGATGCTCTGAAAGAATAGACGAACATTTTGGTAAACCTCCGCAAAATAAATTAATCTGTTAAAATTACTGTAATAAAGTATATTTTACAGAGTTTGTCCGTATTCTTGTATAAGTGAAAATTTAAGCTAAAACGCCGTCTGCCCTCTGCACTTTGTTTTGTGCAGAGGGCGTGGTTTCAGATTTAATCGTCAAGTTGGTCGTTTTTGCGTTTTTGCTTGATCTGTGCTTCAAGCATAAGGTCTTTTACCTTCATAAGGCGTGTTGTGTTGCCTCTTTCAACTTCGTCAAGCTTCATTTTTATCGTTTTGATGGTCTTCTCGTACTGCGGTATCATAATATATTCAAGCGCATTGACACGTCGACGGGTTTTTTCGATCTCTTCGGCAAGCATCTGTGCAGTTTTTTCGGTTTCTGCAAGCTTTATCATATCGGGAAGAAGTGCGGTAAGCTCTCCGACAGCTTCGTCAAGCTCTCCCGGAGTAAACGCGAAGCCGTAGTTGTATCCGCCGCCTGCGCTGTCTGTGATGTCAAACTTGTAAACGGGAACGTTTACACTCATCATATTTTTGTACTGAACGTCAAGCGTACATTCGCTTTTCGGAACCATAAGAGCTTCCTCAAGCATTTTAGGCGACGATACCGCAGAGGCGAGTGTGAAGCTGTTATGGACGGTCATTATTCTTTTTTCAATATCCTCACGCAGAGCTTTGTTCTGGCGCACGACCTCAAGGAAGAGCTTCATAAGCTCATCCTGTTTGTCTTTGAGAAGCTTGTGACCGCGTCTTGCGGTAGAAAGTCTCGCATTTATGCGCTTCATTTCCATACGTGTAGGATTTACACGAATTTCAGCCATAGGCTTTTTCCTCGGTTTCTTTTTTATTGCGGTATTTAACCTTGATAATACTGTTCGATAAATTCGGGCTTGATTCTCTTAAGCTCACTCTTCGGCAAGATAGAGAGAAGCTTCCAACCTATCTCAAGTGTTTCTTCGATGCTTCTGTTTTCATAGAAGCTCTGATTTATATAATTTGCTTCAAATTCGTCGGCAAACTTGGCGTAAAGTCTGTCCATAGGCGAAAGCGCCGCTTCACCGAGAACGACCATAAGCTCCTTTGCTTCTTTTCCGCGCGCATAGTTGGAGAAAAGCTGGTTCATAACGTTTGCGTGGTCTGCGCGAGTCTTGCCTTTTCCTATACCCTTGTCTTTAAGACGGGAAAGAGAAGGAAGAACGTCAACGGGCGGGAGAAAACCTTTTCTGTAGAGGTCGCGCGAAAGGATTATCTGACCTTCTGTGATATATCCTGTAAGGTCGGGAATAGGGTGAGTTTTGTCGTCTTCGGGCATTGTAAGGATCGGTATCATAGTGATACTTCCGCTGCTGCCCTTCTTGCGTCCCGCGCGCTCGTACATAGTCGCAAGGTCGGTATAAAGGTAACCGGGATATCCGCGGCGTCCGGGAACTTCTTTACGTGCCGCAGAAACCTCACGGAGTGCTTCTGCGTAGTTTGTAATGTCAGTAAGAATTACAAGCACGTGCATATCACAGTCAAAAGCGAGATGCTCTGCGGCTGTGAGTGCCATACGGGGTGTTGTGATTCTTTCAATTGCCGAGTCACTTGCAAGATTGATGAAAAGTACTGTTCTGTCGATAGCGCCTGTCTTTTTGAAGTCGGAAATAAAGAAATCGGCTTCTTCAAAGGTGATACCGATAGCGGCAAATACAACCGCAAACTTTTCGTCCTTTCCGCGAACCTTAGCCTGACGGGCTATCTGCGCGGCGAGATTTGCGTGAGGCAGACCCGAGCCCGAGAATATCGGGAGCTTCTGTCCGCGGACGAGGGTATTAAGTCCGTCGATAGTAGATATACCCGTCTGAATAAATTCATCGGGATACATGCGTGCGGCGGGGTTTATAGGTGTACCGTTTATGTCGAGAGTCTTTTCGGGAATAATGCGAGGACCGTCGTCAATAGGTTCGCCCATACCGTTAAATACTCTTCCGAGCATATCCTGCGAAACGGGGAGCTGAACTCCGTGTCCCGAGAAACGCACCTTGCTTGTGGAAAGATTGAGTCCTGCAGCATTGTCAAAAAGCTGAACGAGTACGTTGGAGCCATTTACTTCAAGAACTCTGCAACGGCGTATTTCGCCGTTTTCAAGCTCGATCTCGCCGAGCTCATCATATTTTACGCCTTCGATCTGCTTAATAAGCATCAGAGGTCCGGCGACTTCTTCTATTGTTCTGTATTCTCGTATCATATGTTCTCCATATTAACTTTATAATTGTATTTTGTGTATGGGTGAGCTTTATATCTGCGATGCTTTTGCGACAGTATCTTCGATCTGCTTGTCGATTTCCTTCATAATTGCGGCGAACTGTTCTTCGTAGCAGTCGTTGTCAATATTCTTTGCACGGCCGATCTGTTCTCTTACTGCGAGAGCTGCAATATCTTCTATGTCAGCACCCTTTGAAAGAGCTTCGGAAGCTTTCTCGTGAAAATAGAGGATAAGCTTCATCATCTTGTCCTGCTTTTTAAGAGGAGTGTAGGAGTCTATATCTTCAAAAGCATTCTGCTGCAGATAGTCTTCACGGATAGCACGCGCAATTTCAAGAGTAAGTCTGTCGTTTGCCGAAAGTGCATCCATACCGACAAGCTTTACGATCTCGTCAAGCTCGCTTTCTTCCTGAAGTATCTTCATAAATTTAGCTGTGTTATCGTTCCATTCGGGAGAAATGTTATCTCTGAACCACTGAACAAATCTGTCACGGTAGAGTGAATAAGAGTTCAGCCAGTTGATAGCAGGGAAGTGACGTCTGTAAGCAAGTGAAGCATCAAGACCCCAGAATACCTTTACTATACGCAGTGTTGCCTGAGCAACAGGCTCGGAAAGGTCACCGCCGGGAGGGGATACCGCACCGATAGCCGATACAGCGCCGACTCTTCTGTCGCTGCCTATGCAAACGACCTCGCCGGCTCTTTCGTAGAACTGTGCAAGACGGGAGGTAAGATATGCGGGATAGCCTTCTTCGCCGGGCATTTCTTCAAGACGTCCGGACATTTCACGAAGTGCTTCTGCCCAACGGGATGTCGAGTCTGCGATAACCGCAACAGAATATCCCATATCTCTG
>SVSP01000057.1 GCA_015064255.1 Oscillospiraceae bacterium | reverse complement strand
GACGAAGTAAGTAAAAACACAAACATAATTCTTTTTGTGGATGAGCTTCATACCATAATCGGAGCAGGCTCCGCCGAGGGCGCGGTAGATGCGGCAAATATTATAAAACCTGCTCTGGCAAGGGGGGCTCTTCGGATAATCGGAGCTACCACCGACGAAGAGTACAGACGCTATATAGAAAAAGACTCTGCCCTTGAGAGAAGATTTCAGCCTGTTACGGTTAAAGAGCCTGACGAAGCGCAGTGTATTTTAATATTAAAAGGACTTCGGGACAGATATGAAGCTCACCATAGGCTCCGTATAACAGACGACGCCATTGAAGCCGCAGTGCGCCTTTCGGTCCGCTATATAAAAGACCGATTCCTGCCCGACAAGGCGATAGACCTTATAGATGAAGCGGCGTCGCGCAAAAGGATCCTACTTGATACGGAAAACGGCGGTATAAAGAATATCGAAAAAAAGCTGAAGGATGCGGGAGCCGAGAAAAAGGAAGCCATTCTTTCCGAGGACTTTGAGGCGGCAGCAAAAATGAAGGAGATAGAAGAGAAGCTTACGAAAGAATACCGCAGAAAAAAGGAAGAAGAACGAAAGGAAGAATTTTTTGAGAACGAACAGATAACGTCGGCAGATATAGAAAAGCTCGTCTCACTTTCATCGGGTGTTCCCGTGGAAAAGATAACGGGCGGAGAAAAAGCAAAACTTGAAAAACTTGTAGAAGAGCTTTCGGAGAAGATCATAGGACAGAAAAAAGCCGTTGAAACTGTTGCAAGAGCGGTAAAGAGAGGAAGGGTCGGAATGAAGGACCCTCGCCGCCCCGTCGCATCCTTTCTGTTTCTCGGACCTACGGGTGTGGGAAAAACGGGACTTACCAAAGCTCTTGCCGCGGCAGTGTTCGGAAGTGAGGAGCGAGTTATCCGCCTCGATATGTCGGAGTATGCTGAAAAGCACAGTGTTTCAAAAATAATCGGCTCGCCTCCGGGTTACGTCGGTTACGATGAAAGAAGTCCCCTTCTTGAAGCAGTCCGCAAAAATCCATACAGTATAATTTTGTTCGACGAAGCAGAAAAAGCCCATCCCGACGTTCTCAATATTCTTCTTCAGCTCCTTGATGATGGCAGAATAACAGACTCAAACGGAAAAACGGTGGATTTCAGAAACACAATTATAATTCTCACGTCTAATGTCGGGGGCGAGCTTGTAGGAAAGCAGACGAACCTTGGATTTTTTGCAAACGCAGAAAACTATGCGGATGTTATCGAAACAGAGCGCGTTGTTATGGCGGAACTGAGACACAATTTCAGCCCAGAATTTATAAACAGAGTTGATGAGATCGTTATATTCCGCAGGCTGAGTGCCGATGATATGGGTAAAATTGCGGAGAAGTTCCTTTCGGAAATTTCGGAAAGACTGGCACTTACAGGTGTCAAAATTGAATTTTCTGCAAATGTAAAACGAAAACTTGCCGAGACGGGCTACGATAAAACATACGGAGCCAGAGCACTGAGAAGGGAAGTGCTTCGTAAAATCGAAGATACTCTCGCCGATGAAATACTCTCGGGAAGAATAAATAAAGGCGATGAGGTTGAATGCACCGTTTCCGAAACAGGAGAAGCAGTGTATACGGTGAAAAGCGGAGTATAAATATTTCCTTCAATTCTATTGCATTATTTTGTAAACTGTGATATACTTACATGGTCAAAGGTCAAATACGTTTGATATTTGCCGGTGTGATGGAATTGGCAGACGTGCCGGACTCAAAATCCGGTCCTGGCGACAGGGTGCGGGTTCGACCCCCGCCACCGGCACCAGAAAAGAACCCACATTTGTCTACGACAAGTGTGGGTTCTTTTCAATGAAATAAATCCCTTACGGGATTTGTGAAATAACGCTTCGCGTTATGAAATAGCTGTCGCTATGAAATACGCTGCTGCGTATGAGGGATTTATTTTATTTCACATTTTGCTGCTAAGGCTAAATATTTCATAATCCGAAGGATTATTTCATATTGCGTAGCAATATTTCATTCAATATGCTATAATATTTGAAGGGGTGAGGATTATGAAAGAAAATAAACTTGTCGACTTATCTATGGATTTTGCCATTAAGATAATCAAACTCTGCGAAACCATCAAAGGACATTATTCCCTTGTAAACCAATTAGAACGTAGCGCCACCTCAATTGGCGTCAATATCCACGAAGCAAACTATGCTCATGGTAAACCGGATTTTATTGCCAAGTTGCAAATTGCCTTAAAAGAGTGTTACGAGACTGAATACTGGCTGGAATTGTTTGTGAAATCCGATATTATGAATAGAGAAATGGCGGTGGATCTTTATAATCAATGCGGTACAATCCGCCGCATCTTGATTGCATCCATCAATACCGCAAAGGAACGCACGAAATGAACTTCTTTACAAAACTGTTTAAGAAGAAAGCCGTGGTAGAAATACCGCCAATGCCGTCTTGGGAAACTGTTGTAGAAATGATGTATGACAAGCATACTTATTTGACGGTGATATTTTATTGCCAATTTTATTCCGTTGGGTGAAATTCGGCGAGTGGATGGATTTGATTTTGCTGAAAAAACATTTGAAAGCGACGGATATTTAACTAATTATTTTATTTCCCGCGAAAATATTACTTTCCTTCGTTTATGTATATGACAGCGTCGGACAATTGACAAAATTAAAAAAACGTGATAAAATAAGTCACACAAATTACAAACAGCTTTCAGCTTATTTTTGGATTCGGTAGAACTTCGGGAGAAGTCTGCCCTTTTGCGAAAATGAGCTTTTTTTCTGCTCTTTTCGCTGAAGGCAACCGAAATCTTTCAAAAATAGGAGGAAAGACTATGAGAAATTATTATTCAGACCCCACCGCAAACGCGGCGATCGGCTCCGCCGACGGAGAATTCAAGGAGATGGTGGACCTTGCTCTAAGGCTCCGTGAATTGAAGAGAGCAAATCGCATCACGCCTGAGAAGGAGCGCCTTATCCGCCGTCGGTTCTCTGGAACCTTTAGTGTTCTTCTTGAAGATGATTTTCTCGATAAGATCGAAGAGGAAAGAAAAAATAAAGCGAAAAACTAAAAAGGAATGGGGCTGTAAAAAGCGACGAGCTTTTTTACAGCCCCTTTTCTTATGCTATATTATAAAAACAAGTTATGCAATTGCAGAAATACATTTTTTGCGTGTGTCAAATCTTCATTTATACTTTATAATAGTATATAGCGAGAAAGACAGAGCAGCGAAGGCTTTGCTTGACTGCATCCTTCTTTGTTAATGTTTGGGTATTGACTTTTATATAGAGGTGGTTTATAATGAAAACGGAATAATATTTGTATTTATTGTTGATTTATGAAGGTACAAAACGAAATTTTAAAAACAGCCGTTTTGATGCCCGAAGTATGTAAAAAAGGAAAAATATGAATAAAATGACTGAAATCAACACCGTGTCTGCCCTTAAGAAAAAGAGCGGTTACTTGGTGTTTAAAGGAATAATGGATATTTTTCTGTCCATCGTTGCCGTTTTGGCGCTATCTCCCGTTTTACTTGTTTTTTCGATAGTGATATTTTTGACGGATTTTCACAATCCCTTTTATCTCCAGGAGAGAATAGGGAAGGGCGGGCGCGCCTTTAAGATAATAAAGTTCCGTTCCATGTATTACGATGCCGAAGATCTTGATAAGTATTTTACGGGGGAACAAAAGGAAAAGTTCATAGCCGAGTATAAAATAGAGGACGACCCGAGAATTACTCCCGTGGGAAAATTCATAAGAAAATTCAGTATAGACGAGCTTCCTCAGCTTTTCAACGTGGCTTTCGGGCAGATGAGCCTCGTCGGACCCAGACCCCTTACTCTTGAAGAAACGTATTTTTTCGGGGATGAAAGAGAGACCCTTCTTTCCGTAAAACCGGGAATAACCGGCCTTTGGCAGGTCTCGGGCAGAAATGCGCTTACATATGAAAGCGGCGAAAGACAGAAGTGCGAGATAAGATATGTGAATAATTTCGGCTTCAAAATGGACGTTGCTGTATTTTTGAAAACTTTCAAAGCGGTTTTCGGCGGAAGCGGAATTTAAAGTGCATACGGAATAACAAGACCCGTTCGGGTTCATGGCGGAAGTCATGCGCCCGTCGGGTTCTTTTTATGTTCCGGCTGACGGTGGAACAAACTATTATATTATATATTATAATATTTTTTTTGGTAATATCTTGACATACCGTATTTTGTGATGTATAATCTACCTGTATAGTAATGTCTTGTATAACAGGATTATTATGCTAAAATTTTAAGGAGGAAATCTCATGAAAAAGAAAATCTTGGCGATTCTGCTTGCAGTAATGATGCTCGTAGGATCTATGCCCATGTCTTTGTTTGCGGCAGAAGATTTCATCTATGACCCTAACGGTGACGGTGAATACTTCGTTCTCAAAGCGAGTGACGCAACGATCAAAGACACAGACACAACAGTTGACGTAAATATCGACGTGTTGTACAATTCAGGCGTTAACGCCATGAAGTATTTCCTTATCTATGATAAGGAACTCACTATCGTATCCAAGGCGAATGTAACCGCCGGTGACATTTTTACGGATGCGTTCGTGACAGGCGACTTCGGTACTTTTGACCAGACGTACGAAACTGTAAAAAACAAGGACAGAAAATGGGATACGAAATTAGCTGAATATGCTACATACGATCCCAACTGGTCTCTCGAAAATACAGACGACGTTCTTATATCAACTGTATATACCGAACATGATGACTACGATGTTTACAGTACTGAAATCGGTACTATCTGCACAGTTACGTTCCAGATAGATCCCGAAAGCACAAAGGATCAGTACACAGTAAAGATCCTGCCCGCGATCGGCAACATTATCCGTGACGATCCCGACAGCCCTGTAGCAGACGAAGACGGTTGTGTTGACATCAGAGACACTCTCGGTGTTGCAGGTGTTATCACAGTTGAATCCGAACAGGAAGAATGCGTTCACGAGTATACATA
>SVSP01000026.1 GCA_015064255.1 Oscillospiraceae bacterium | reverse complement strand
AAGGGTTGGGAGTCTGAGGGAAGGGAAAAAACTTCGGCGTTTGAGATGGTTTTTCCCTTCCCTCAGTCAAGCAAATTAATTTTGTCTACATATGAGGTAAATTTATCCTCTGATTTCATTATACATATTTTCGTGGTATTTGTCAACATATTGCAAAATGTTTTTTTACGACAGTTTTGTTAATTATGCGCATAAACATTCACAATCTAAAGCGTATTTGTGTTTGTAAAATAAAATGTTGACAAAAAACGCGCCTTGTAATATAATTAAATATATTTAACGAGAGGAAATAAAATTTTATGAACAGAAAAAGCGGAGTGCTTATGCACGTTTCAACTCTTCCGGGAGAATATTCGATAGGCTCTTTCGGAAGCGAGGCAAGATATTTCGTCGATTTTCTTGCATACTGCGGATTTTCGTGGTGGCAGACCTTGCCTTTTTGTATGACAGATGAATGTAATTCACCGTATAAATCCTTTGCGGCATTCGGAGCAAATCCTTATTTCATAGACCTTCCGACACTTTACGAAAAAGAACTTATAACAGAAGCCGAGCTTGAAGAAGCAAAGCAAAAATCTCCCTATCTTTGTGAGTATGACCGTCTTGCAAAGGAAAGACTTGTGCTTCTGAAAAAAGCATCGAAGCGCGTTTCGGCAGAAGAAAAAATCAAAATATCCGAGTTTCTTGAAAAATACGACGAGCTTGAACAGGCAGCAAGATTTCTCGCAATCAGAGAGGCAAACGGTGAGAAGCCGTGGTACGAATGGGAAAATGAAATTCCCGACAGCGAGACACTCTTTATGTGGCAGTTCATACAGTATGAATTTTTCACACAGTGGCTCAAAATAAAGAAATACGCAAACGAAAAGGGAATAAAGCTTATCGGTGATGTGCCGATATACGTTGCACTTGACAGCTGTGACGTGTGGGCGCATAAAGAGCTTTTCCAACTCGATAAGGATAACCGCCCTAAATGCGTTGCGGGAGTACCGCCCGATTATTTTTCCGAAGACGGACAGCTTTGGGGAAATCCGCTGTATAACTGGTCGGAAATGAAAAAGGACTCATACGCTTGGTGGTGTAAGCGCGTCGAGCATATGCTCACACTTTTTGACGGCGTGCGTATCGATCACTTCAGAGGCTTCGAAGCTTATTGGAGCGTTCCCGCAGACGCAAATAGTGCAAAGGCGGGAAAATGGGTCAAAGGTCCCGGTCGCGCGCTCGTTGATAAAATAAGAGAAACAGCAGGCGAACGCCTTATCATCGCAGAAGACCTCGGAGATATCACACCGCAGGTTGCAGCTCTTCTTAAATACAGTAAATTCCCCGGAATGAGAGTATTTCAGTTTGCCTTCCTCGGTGACAGAGATTCCGTACATCTGCCGCATAATTACGACAAAAACTGTATTGCATATACGGGAACGCACGATAACGCAACCCTTCTCAGCTATACGTGGGAAGTAACGCCCGAGGAAAGACGCGCTATTTTCTCATACTGCGGTTATGACGGCGAGGATAAAGAGCTCGGTTGTCAGGCAATAATGCGCACGATGCTTGCAAGTCCTGCCGATACGGTCATTTTCCCGATACAGGACATACTCATATATGGCTCTGATACCCGTATGAATACTCCCGGTGTCGCAGAAGGTAACTGGCAGTACAGACTCACAAAGGATCAGCTTGACAGTATAGACAGGAAAAAATTCAGAATATGGAACGAGGATTGCTTCAGAGTATAAGCAAACGATGTGAAAATCTTGTTTTGAAGGAGATAAATTATTATGTCAGATAACTATACCAAAGCAATAAGGTTTGAAAGACCGGATTATATTCCAATGAGCTTTCACATAAACGCATCTTGTTGGCATAATTATCCGAAAGAAGCACTTTTCGATCTTATGGAAGAGCATAAATTCCTTTTTCCGAATTTTAAACGCCCTTCTGCAGATTGGAAGCCTTATTATCCGCTTGTAGCACGGAAAGATGAGCCGTATACGGATCCGATGGGTTGTGTCTGGCATACGTCGGATAACGGAATAACGGGAACTGTACTCGGACATCCGCTTGAAGATTGGAATGCATTTAATACTACGTGGAAGATAGCCGATCCGAATACCACCGACGGACTTTACAATGTCGATTGGAACGCGGCGGTAGAAAATTGGAAAAAAATAAAGGTAAACGGAGGAAGATTCGGCGGAGGACTCCGTCACGGACACACTTTTCTTCAGCTTTGTGACCTTCGCGGATATGAAAATCTGCTTTTTGATATGATCGACGAGGAACCCCTACTTTACGAGCTTATAGATCAGCTTACAGAGTTCAATCTTGCGCTCGTTAAAAGATTTGTCGATAACGGATGCTCGACGATGGGATATCCCGAGGATCTCGGTATGCAGTCGGGGCCGATGCTCTCGCCCGAAATGTTCAGAAAATACATAAAACCCGCATATACGAAGCTTATGAAGCCTGCGCGCGATGCGGGAATACCGATACATATGCACTCGGACGGAGATATCCGTACACTCGTCGACGATATCGTTGACAGCGGCGTGGAGGTCATAAATCTGCAGGATCTCGTAAACGGAATAGATTGGATAGCGAAAAAGTTCAGAGGAAAGATCTGCGTGGATCTCGATATAGACCGTCAGAGCATCACACCTTACGGAACGCCCGAGCAGATAGACGCTCTTATACGCGAGGAAGTTTCGAAAATAGCCACTCCCGACGGCGGACTGACTATGATCTACGGTCTTTATCCCGGAGTGCCTCTTGAAAACGTAAAGGCACTTATGGATGCTATGGAAAAATATGCGTTTTACTTTTCGTAAGATAAAAAACAGCTCCCTCATCGAGGGAGCTGTTTTTCAGTATATTTTTATTTTCGCGAAAGCTGCCATTGATTTGCTGTCAGGATCGCTTGTTGCGTTTATAGCATTGATATAATATAGAGTCTTGCCGTCGCTGCCTACCCAAAGTCCCGCACTGTAGCCGATACGACCGTTTGATTCGGCAAATTCATAAAAAGGAAGTGGATTTTTGATCCTTTCCCAGGTTTTTCCGTAGTCAAAGCTCGCAAAAATATATTCTTCCGTAGATTTGGCGGTAACGAGAAGTGTGCCGTTTTCGCTGCCGGCAGGGATCCAGGCACAGCAGGGCGTAGCGTTCATCTGATTTTCACGTTCGGTTATCTTGGTGCCGTAATCGTTGGGGTCACCCCAATTTGACAGGTCTTTGGTGGTCTTGTAAAATATCGGACATCCCTTCCAATCTCCGAACAGTTCAAACACGAGGAAATATTCTCCGTTGCCCATCTTGGTTATGACGGGCATACCGGGTCGGTAAGCAAAATCACTGTATGCAACAACGTCAACGCTGTCACTCCAGCTTACGCCGTCTTTAGAGCGCTTGTAAACTATCTTCTGATCGTGCTTCGGATCGGAATCGTCAGAGTAAAAGCAGTATAGATAGCCGTCTTCCTCGCTGTATATCATAAATGGTTCCCATACTCCCTCTCTGAGTCCGCCTGCACTTGCGATACAAACGTACTGCTCCCATGTGTGACCCGCGTCAAAGCTACGCCATACGGAAATATTTGATTTGTAGCTGTAGTCTACCGAATTGGCAGAGTAGAGAAGTGTACCTGCCGGCATATCTCCGATCGCGGCAGGAAGCTCATAGATGTGAGCCATAGAGCCTTCGCTGAGCTCGGGCGATATTTTTTCCTCGGGACGTGCAATACATTTCCAGCTTTCACCGCCATCCTCGCTCATTGCAACGCATGCGGCGGTTTTTCTGACCTTAACGCCGACAGCATCTGCGTTAAGATTGAATATAGCGATAAGCTTTCCGTTATCTTTTTCGTTCGGCTGATGGCAGAGCTCTGTTATAGCGGGATACTGAGCGCCCTTGATGATCAGAGGATATTTGTCGTAGAAATCCTTGTTTGGCTTTTCAGAGGGCTCACATATTGAGGAAATGACCTCAATTTCAAGCTCGATTCCACCTGATGCGTGTATAACGTTTTCAGAATTGTATTTTTCGATAATCTCCCGTCCCGCATCTGTAACTATACTGTTTCCTTCAGGCGAAAGAGAAACGTATTTCTCTTTAAATACCTTTATGGCACGTACTGTGGCATAGTCTGACGTGCCGACTATTACGATATAATTGTCTGATATATCAATGATATATCCGTCGCTGATATCCTTTTCGGCGAGTTTTTTTAGTGCGTTTTTTGTAGCGGATCTGTCAGTCTGACCGATAAGTATCTCTTTTGCTCCTTCGATTTCGGGTACGTCGTAGTCAACGCGTACGGTGAGAGAAAGACCGGTTACTGCGAGAATGTATTTTTTTAAAAGAACGGTCTGTGCGGTAACGTCTTTGCTCGATTTGTCTTCACGGATTATGGTAAATGAGCTTATATCAAGAAGCTCGTTGTTTTTTGCCGGAGCTCTTCCCGATCCGCAAGAGCAGAGAAGCATAGTGAGTATTATAAAAAACGATATTATCTTGATAAGTAAGTTGAATTTTTTCATAAACTTTCTCCGAAAATATGTATTTTTCATTATTATATCATGTTAAGCTATGCTTTTCAACTCCTTTTTTGTGGAAAAAAACAAGACCGAACGATTTTTTCGTTCGGTCTTATTTTTATTAGTAGATCTTAATTTTAGCGAACATAAGCTTTTCACACAGTGAATTAGGTGCGACCTCGGGATCGTTTACGTAGTAAACCGCACCGTCGCTGTCAACGTAGAATCCCGGACTGTATCCGCTTCCTGTTTTGTCGTTTATCATTACGGGAATGGGATTGTCGATAGTTATAAAGGTCTTTCCGTAGTCGAAGCTGAGGAAAAGATCACACTTGGTTTTGGTATAACCGGAGAGCATACCGTGAGCGGTCACCATAAGCGTTCCGCATTCTCCGCCTTGAGGCGTCCAGGCAATAGCGGGACCCGATCCCATCGTTTTGTCTCCGGGTGCGGAAACGAGTTGTCCGTAATCGGCGGGATCTCCCCAATCGTCAAGGCTGTTTGCAACCTTAAGATAGATCGGATATCCGCCTTCGGCTCTTATACCGCCAAGCTCGAAAGCAAGCGCATATTTGTCACCCATTTTGGTAAGTGCTACCATTCCCGGGCGAAGCATTTTGTCACTACAAGCAACAGCTTCGTACTTATCGCTCCAGGTCTTCATATCGGTTGTGTACTTGTAAACAAGGCGCTGATTGTGACCGGGATCCATCTCGTCAGAATAGAAGCAGTAGAGTCGCTTTGTGGATTCCTCGTACATGAATACAGGCTCCCAAAGACCGTTGCTTGTATATTGATCGGAGTTATAAGCACCGCCTACGTCGATATTGCCCCAGGTTTTCCAAGTATCGCCGACGTCCGTGCTGTAATAGAGGACCATTATTGTCTGTGCCTGATTGTTAGTTCTTGTACATCCGCCAAGCAGGATAGTTCCTTTTTTGAATTCACCCATATCGGCAGGAAGCTCAAAGAGATAAGGCTGATATCCTACTTCAGTGTTTCTGTTGTACGTATCATTTACAAGAGCTATCTTTTCCCAAGTTTCACCGTCATCTGTGCTGCGGAATATAGGATAACGGAACTTATCGTCACTTGAGTGATTCGGACGTTGCTCGTGAGTTGCAAGAAGAGTGCCGTTATGCTCACCGCTGTGTTCAAGCTTCAATATCTTAGCGTAGGTTTCCCAAACCTGACTCTTCGGTGTACCGGGATCGAATATTGTTGTAAGCTTTTCAAGAACGATGGCATTGAGATCGTCGGTAATATAAAGAATATCACCGGTTTCCTTTGCAAACGTGTCGCCCGAAATTATAGGAAGAGTTTTTTCCTTTTCGGACTTCATAACGTAGTTGTTTATGAAATATTTGACTCCGAGAATAGTCTGATCGTCATCTGTTCCGACGATAGCGATCTTGTTACCGTCGGCTTTAATGATAAAACCGTTCTCATAACCTTTTTCATTAAGCTCTGCGAGCGCGGCAATACTTACGCTGCGGTTTGTGTCGCCGATAAGTATTTCAGCTCCCGACTCGTCAAGCTCTTCGCCTCTTTTTACGTAGTCGGTTGTAACTTCAAGCTCTGCTTTCGTGTATTCAAGTATAATTTTCTTGAAATTTGAGGTCATAGCGGGAAGCTTACCCGAAGCGGCATCGACTCTGACTATCTTGTAAGAGCTTATGTCGGTTGACGGTATGGTAGTGTCATCGTTCACGTCCGTCTTTTTGCAGGAAGTAAGGGAAGTCATTATACAGATAAGAACAAGAAAGAGCGCGATAAAGGATCTTGCTGTTTTCATCTTTTATTATTCCTTTCGTGTTTGTTGGCTATGGGTGCAGATATCAATACTTGAATCTGAGCATATTCCAAGAATGCTTTTTAAGATTTATCTTACCGTCGCTTGGAATTTCAACGTTAGAAGGAGCAATGCGCTCGGTGTCCTTGTCGTTTATTGCGTTCATATCGTCGCTGTAAAGCTCAATATGCTCAACGAGAGTGTAATCACCGAAGTTTTCGGCGGTAACCGTGATTTCCATATCTTCTTCAAGAGAACGGTTTACTGCAAAGAGAACGAGCTCCTTTTCTTCTTCGTTGTTGATGATAGAGGTTTCAACGTAGGGAACTGTGAACTGTCCGTTCTTGTAGCTGTCGCACTTGATAATAGGCTTCATAGCGGTGCCGTTTCCGTATGTGGAAGCGTACATAAAGGGATAGAATATGGTCTGTACCCAAGCCGCACCGCCGTTGTCTGTCATAATGGGAGCGATTACGTTTACAAGCTGTGCAAGACAAGCCATCTTTACGCGGTCACAGTTGTTCTGAAGTGTCATAAGCATACATCCAACGAGAAGCGCATCCTCAAAGTTGTAGATGTCTTCAAGCTGATGAGGAGCGGTAGACCACTTTTCAAAGGGAATACCGTGGCTGTGGAACCATACGTTCCATTCGTCGAACGAGAGGTTGACGGTTTTAGCCGAGTGCTTCTTTGCTTTTACAGCGTCACAGATGCTTGCAACACCCTTGATAAAGCTGTCCATAGCGACAGACTTTGCGAGATAATCCTTTGTATCGCCCGAAGGATTTCCGTAATATGTGTGGAGAGAAATGTAATCAACGATGTCGTATGCGTGGTCAAGAACTGTCCATTCCCACTGACCGAACGTCGGCATAGTATAGCTTGAGCTTCCGCAAGCAACGAGCTCAATAGAGGGGTCTGTCCACTTCATAAGCTTTCCGGCTTCAAGTGCTGTGCGTCCGTATTCCTCGGCTGTCTTGTGACCCATCTGCCAAGGACCGTCCATTTCGTTTCCGAGACACCAGGTCTTTATAGCGAAGGGCTCTTCAAAGCCGTTCTTTCTTCTCATATTCGCAAAATGTGTGTTGGTAGTTGAGTTGCAGTATTCAACGAGATTTCTTGCCTCTTCGGGACCGCGTGTTCCGAGGTTTACAGCCATCATAACCTCTGTGTCGGCGCGCTTTGCCCATTCCTGGAATTCGTCGATTCCGACCTCGTTGGTTTCCGTAACACCCCAAGCAAGCTCCATACGCTGAGGACGGAGCGCTCTGTCGCCCGTGCCGTCTTCCCAGTTGTATCCGGATACGAAGTTTCCGCCGGGATAACGTACGATGGGAACGTTAAGCTTCTTTACAAGGTCTATAACGTCCTTGCGGAATCCGCAGTCGTCTGCCTTTTCGTGAGAGGGCTCGTATATGCCTCCGTAAACAGCACGACCGAGGTGTTCGATAAACGAGCCGTAGATACGGCGGTCGATCTTGTCGATAACGTAATTTTTGTTGATGATAATTTCAGCTTTCATTTTAATGCCTCCTATGATAGAATATTCGTAAAATTGTGTTTTACATTGTGTTTATGTTTGGATTATAACATATTGACAAGCATTTTACAATGTGTTATAATGTTGCACAACTGACTTATTCTGCTTTTTTTGAGGTGATGATCGTGCAGATAAATAATGTTGGATATAATTTTATACATAGCAGTAATTTTGAAGTAAACAGACCGCACGGCTCGGAGGATTATGTAATTATTATTCTCAGAACGAAAGCTGAATTTATTTTCGGAGAAGAGAAGGTTCTTGCATCTGCGGGAAGCTTTATACTCTATAACAAGGGAAGATCCCAGCATTTTAAGGCGTCCGAAGAGACTTTTGCAAACGACTGGATACACTTTGATATGTCTGTCGAAGAGGCGCGTGAGCTTCGCGAGCTGCAGATACCATTTGACGTTCTAGTTCCTCTAGACGGAATAAAGGATATATCGCAGATAATAAAGACGATGTATCAGGAAAAATATTCGGTGAATTATTACAGAGAGCAGAGCCTTCTGCTTTACTTCAAGCTGCTTTTTATAAAAATAAGCGAAAAGATAATACACGCAGAGCATTTTAATATATCGCCGTATTATGAAAAGCTGTCCGCCCTTCGAACAGAGATATATAACCATCCTGAAAAAACGCGTAGCGTAAAAAATCTTTCGAAGGAGCTTGTGCTGAGCGAGTCATATTTTCAGCATCTATATAAGCGTCTTTTCGGCGTGAGCGTGGTATCGGATATAATAACTGCGCGCGTCGAGCACGGTAAATATCTGCTTTCGGGAAGCGATATATCGGTGCGTGAGGTCTCGCAGGAGTGCGGATATAAGAACGACGTGCAGTTTATGCGTCAGTTCAAGACCCTGACCGGTATGACACCATCGGAATATAGAAAGCAGTTCCGGGTTTCCTCCGATGAAATCGCCCGCGGAAGCACGAAACAGCCGTTTAACCTTGTATAAAGAATGCTTATTATCCGTATTGTAAGAATCTCAGCTTCTCAAAAATATTCGATTTTCAATATAAATCTGTTAAATTAGAAAAATACTACGATCAGTAGAACTCAGTCTATGTTGCGGTTATTGATTTGTAGCATGAAGTATCGTATAATGTATTCAGACGCGTCGGAATAATTTGAAAAACGGAGATTAATACTATGGAACTTATGATTGGCGATAAATTAAAAAAACTGCGTCTCAGCAGAGATTTGACACAAGAAGAGCTTGCTACTCACCTTGGCATTTCCTATCAGGCTATAAGCAAATGGGAACGGGGTGACGGATATCCGGATATTACTATGCTGCCTGCCTTGGCACGTTATTTTGAGGTATCTGTCGATGAACTTATAGGTATGGATGAAATATCTTCTGCCGGTAGGCTTGATGAGATAAACCGTAAATGGCAGGAAAACAGAGAAAAGGGAAACCATGCGGAAAACGTTGATCTTATGCGAAATGCGTTAAAATCATATCCAAATAATGCGCTTTTGCTGATCCAGCTTTCCGCTTCTCTTGAACGTCTTGACGGAAGTGAAAAGGAAAAACGAGAGTATCTGAAGGAATCTATTATGATTCATCGTCAGATACTGAGATATTGTGATGATTCACAGATAAGAGGGGCAGCACTTTTCAACATTTGCGACGCATATTACAGATATGGAGATTACGAGAAAGCACTGGAATACGCTGACAAGCTGCCTAACCTGTATAAGACACGTGAGACGGCATTGGTACGAATTCTGAAAGAGGATGACAAAAAGAAAGAAATTGCCAAATCAGCAATAGAGCCGTTGGCATGGCTTATCTCATATCATCTGACCGCAATTTCCGAAACCGAAAAAGATGCTCGATATAAAGAAAAGATCACAAAAATATTGGATATTCTTTTTGACGGTAATGAAAGCGATTTCATTCTCGGAATTCGTAAAAAAGCGTCAGACTAATTACGCGCTTTTTTGAATACAAACAACTTTCGGCAGAGAATTAATATCTCTGCCGATTTTTGATATATTCAGGACTTCAAAATGCTACTATTAGTGGAGTGTGCTCTACTTTTCGGTTATTGTTTTTTAATCTAAAGCACTGTATAATGTACTTGAATTCTCGTAATAATTTGAAAAAAGGAGATTAATATGAAACGAATATTATTAAATATCACTTTTGCATCTGTTTTTACGCTGATTGCTTATATAGCCTTATATGCTGTTTGGGGTGCAATATTAAACGAATTTGAAAATTCTACATTAAGATTGTTTTTGATTGCGGTAATGACAACTATTGCATTTGGTTTTATATTGCTGTATATTTCTAAAATCAGAAAATCGGTGGGTGAAAATGAAATAATATCTGACTATACAGATAAAATGTATATTTCGGCTGTGGATGATTTTAAATTGATAATAAAGCGCGAATACAAAATGCTTATTTCTATTGCTATCATAGTTTTAATATGTTTTGCGCTTAATAGCTTTGATAAATTGATGTTTGAAAAGAAAGTGATTTCTTTTCCCACGTTCTTTTTCGTGCCTATGTATATATTTGATTCATTAATAAACGTACCCTTTGTGGGTTATGTGTTGAGTATCTTGTTTGACAGTATTGCATATATTGTTTTTCTTTTAATTTACCGTAAGAAAAAATATGATTATTGGATGAGATGAAGTTTTATATAAGTATATAAATGGCTCTCCTACAAACAACTTTCGGCAGAGAATTAATATCTCTGCCGATTTTGATTTACGAAAAAAGTACAGAGAATTTTGAAACGATCTCTGTACTTTTCTTGTAGGTGGGTATCATATTCCATTGTACCGCAAAACGGTTCTTTAGAGTATGAACATATTTTAGTTTTACTCAGCCTCGCTGAAATCGTCCTTGCCTACTCCGCAAAGAGGACATACGAAATCTTCGGGAAGATCCTCAAACTTTGTGCCGGGAGCTATTCCGTTTTCGGGATCGCCCTTAGCCTCATCATATTCCCATCCGCATACGTCGCATACATATTTTTTCATTTTAGTTTACCTCCATATATTTAATTTATGTTGTTTTATTTATTACAGAACCAGAGAGGGTGCTGTATATACTCTTGCTGCAAGCTCCTGATTGAGCATATAAAGACTCTTGGGATCGTTTCCGAATAGTTCCATCTTGGAAATAAGGTCGTGCGCGTTTGTTTCTTCTTCGCCCTGTTCCTTTACAAACCAGTCAAGGAACTGCATCGTGCGGAAATCACGTACGTCGTAAGCCGCACCGTATATATCGTTTATAAGCGATGTTACGTACTCTTCGTGCTCAAGACCTGCCTTAAGTACGTCCATATGGCACTCGAAAACCTTGTCGGGCTTTGCGATAGCATCGAGAGCTACGGGCATATTTTCGTTCTGAAGATATGTGTAGAAGAGAATAGCGTGATCTCTTTCCTCCTGTGCCTGAACCATATACCAATTTGCGAATCCGTCAAGACCCTGCGCCTTGAAATAGTTGGAAAAATCGAGGTAGAGATAAGCGGAATAAAATTCCTTGTTTATCTGCTGATTAAGCAGCTTGTGTACCTTTTCGTTTAACATAATTTTTTCTCCTTGAATACGTTGAATATATTTTTATTTTATTTCTTCAAAATCGGAAGCACCATGCTTGCAAAGCGGACAGATGTAATCATCGGGAAGGGTATCTCCCTCATATACGTATCCGCAGATAGTGCATACGTAACCCTTCTTGCCCTCTGTCTGAGGCTTGGGCTTTACGTTGTTGTGGTAGTAGGTGTATGTCATAGTTTCTCTGTCGGAAAGAACTCTTGCTTCTGTTACAGAGCAGATAAACATTCCGTGTGTATCGAGGTCAACATACTGCTCAACTTTGAGCGACATAAAGGAATTGATATTTCTCGGAAGGAATACAAGACCGTTGTCAGAACGAAGAGGCTCAAGTCCTGCAAACTTGTCAACATTACGTCCACTTTGGAACCCGAAGCGTTCGAAAACAGAGAAAGGAGCATCAACGCTGAGACAGTTTATATTCATAATTCCCGTCTGCTTGATAACGTGGTGAGAATAGTTGTCCTTGTTTATCGTTACTGCTATGCGGTTAGGTGTGTTTGTGACCTGAGTTACGGTATTTACAATAAGACCGTTGTCCTTTTTGCCATCGTTCGAGGTCACTACATATAGTCCGTAACCTATGTTGAAGAGTGCGGTGAGATCATTCTTGTTGGCTGTCGAATCCTGCTGAGCAAGATAATCCTTGCAAAGCTCATCTGCAAGAGAATTAAGCTGTGCGGAGCTGTCTTCGTTAAGCGAAGAAAGGATCTTAACGCTCGTTTCGGTAAAGGTGAGATTTTTGCTGTTTTCAAGCATACCCTTCATAATCTTTGCCGCAAGAGGAGCCCAGCTTCCGTTTTCAATAAACGCTACCGTACGGTTTGCGAAATTACGCTCTGTGAGATGATCTATAAACTCGCGCATAAACGGGAAGATATCAGCGTTGTAGGTGGTCGTTGCGAGAACGATTTTGCTGTATCTGAATGCATCGGCTACAGCTTCCGCCATATCGCATCTTGCAAGATCGTGAACAACTACCTTTGGGCATCCGTTGGTAGAAAGCTTTTCTGCAAGCTGAAGAACAGCCTTCTTGGTGTTTCCGTAAACGGAAGTGTATGCTATAACGATACCTTCTTCTTCGGGCTGATAGCTTGACCAGGTATTGTAAAGATTCAGATAATATCCGAGATTTTCTTTAAGAACAGGTCCGTGAAGAGGGCAGATCGTTCCGATATCGAGAGTAGCTGCTTTTTTGAGCAGACTTTGCACCTGTGCTCCGTATTTTCCGACTATGCCGATAAAATATCTGCGAGCTTCGTCTGTCCAGGGCTCTTCAACGTCGAGTGCGCCGAACTTTCCGAAGCCGTCGGCAGAGAAGAGTACCTTGTCCTTTACGTCGTATGTCACGATAACCTCGGGCCAATGTACCATAGGTGCCGCAACGAAAGCAAGTGTATGATTTCCGAGCGTGAGGGTATCGCCTTCGCCTACGACAAGACGTCTTTCTGAAAAATCAGTACCGAAGAAGTTCTTCATCATCGCAAAAGCCTTTGAGGAAGAAACTATCGTAGCATTCGGATAGGCCTTTGCAAAGTTCATAATGTTTGCCGAGTGGTCGGGCTCCATATGCTGAATTATCAAGTAATCGGGAGTTCTGCTTCCGAGCGTGTTCTGAATATTGTCAAGCCACTGGTGCGTAAAATAAGCATCTACCGTGTCCATGATCGCGATTTTTTCGTCGATGATCGCATAAGAATTGTAAGAAATTCCGTTAGGTACTTTGTACTGTCCTTCAAAAAGGTCAACCTTGTGGTCGTTGACACCGATGTACTTTATATCGTTGGTTATAAACATAATTTTCCTCCGTAGGTAAAATTTTATTCCTCAAGTATTATAGCACACTGATTTTTGTTTGTAAATCTGAATTTGTAATTTTATTCAAGAATTTTTCCGTCTGTTGAGATAGTAACTACCTGCCACGGAATAAATTTTCCGCTTACCTGCAGAGCACGCTTGACTGCGTTCTCAATACCGCCGCAGCAGGGCACTTCCATTCGTACTATCTTAACACTCTTGATACTGTTGTTTTTTATTATCTGTGTAAGCTTTTCAGCGTAATCACCTTCGTCAAGCTTGGGGCAACCTATAAGAGTTATGTGATTTCTTATAAAATCATTGTGGAAATTTGCGTAAGCATAAGCCGTACAGTCTGCGGCAATAAGAAGATTTGCTCCGTCGAAGTAGGGTGCATTCACGGGAACGAGCTTTATCTGGCAGGGCCACTGTGAAAGCTGGCTGGCGATTGGCACAGTATTTTTAAAGGTCTGACCACCGTTGTGCTTTATTACTTTTGACTGTGTTCCGGGACATCCGCAGGGAAGTTTTCTTTCGGATTTTTTTGCCTTCGCAATAAGTACCGCACTTTCGTTATATGCGGGAGCTTCGCGAAGCTCAAATGTTATTGCGTTTGTTGGGCAGGCGGGAAGGCAGTCGCCGAGTCCGTCGCAGTAATCCTCGCGTGTCAGCTTTGCCTTGCCGTTTACCATTTCAATGGCACCCTCGTGGCAAGCCGCGGCACAAGCTCCGCAACCGTTGCATTTTTCTTCATCTATTTTTATTATTTTCCTTAGCATATTATCCTCCTGAAATCGTATATTTTCAGAAGCACTTTCCACTCTTGCAGTCTTCGGCATTTCCTCCGCGGTAGCAAAGCTCGTTAGGACACTGATTTTTTTCAAAAAGTTCAACAATGTTATGAACTGTTGTTTCCGCGATATTTGACAAAGCCTCTTCTGTTAAAAACGCTTGGTGAGAGGTTACTATAACGTTCGGCATCGAGATAAGACGTGCGAGAATATCATCCTCGAGAATGTGACCCGAGAAATCTTCGAAGAAGAAATCGGATTCTTCTTCGTAAACGTCGAGGCAGGCGGCACCGACTTTTCTTGACTTTATTCCCGCAAGGAGTGCTTCCGCATCTACGAGAGCGCCGCGTGAGGTGTTGAGAATAACGACGCCGCGCTTACATTTTTCAATAGACTTTTCGTCGATTATGTGATAGGTGTCTTCGGTGAGAGGGCAGTGCAGAGAGATTATATCGCTGCTTGAGAAAAGCTCGTCAAGTTCAACGTATTTTACGATACCGCCGTTTTCAAGGTCACTTGCACGGAATTTGTCATAAGCAAGTATTTTCATACCGAATCCGCGGCAGATGTCGATAAATGCACGTCCTATTCGTCCCGTACCGATAACACCGACAGTTTTTCCGTGAAGGTCAAAGCCTGTCATACCCGCAAGGCTGAAATTGAAATCCCTTGTGCGGATATAAGCCTTGTGTATTCTGCGGATGGAGGTAAGAAGAAGCGCCATCGTATGCTCGGCTACGGCATACGGTGAGTATGCGGGAACTCTCAGTACGTGTATCTTTCCGTAGGCGTGCTTTACATCTACGTTGTTGAATCCCGCACAGCGAAGTGCTACGACTTTTACTCCCATTTCGCAGAGTCTGTCGATAACGGGAGCGTTTACCGTATCGTTTACAAATACGCAAACTCCGTCGTAACCGTTTGCAAGGTCAACAGTATCTTCGTTGAGTTTGGTCTCGAAATATTTAAAGGTTATACCTTTTTCTTTTCCGTACTTTTCAAACGATGGTTTGTCGTACGGTTTTGTGTCAAAGAATGCTATTTTCATATCGTTCACGCCTTTCGTGCTTGATAATTTATGATAACTTGGAAATTTATTCGTTTGCTTCTTGATTTTCTGTCTTGATTATAGTACAATACAAATGTAAAATATGTTGAAATTTCAACAAAAGGAGAAGAAATTGAAAAAATATTTGGAAATTTTAAGAAAGTGTCCGCTGTTTTATCAGATAGAGGACGAAAATCTTGTAAAAATGCTCACGTGTCTCGGAGCAAAGACAGATTTTTTCGATAAGAAATATACCGTTTTTGCAGAGGGTGCTGCCGCTAAACATATAGGAATAGTCCTTTCGGGCTCGGTACAGTTAATACAGATAGATTATTACGGGAACAGAAGTATACTGAGTGAGATAGGACCGGGACAGGTTTTTGCCGAAGAATTTGCTTGTGCGGAGATCGAAGCACTTCCCGCTGCTGTAATTGCAAATGAGCCGAGTGAAATAATGTTTATTGAATGTTCTCGTATACTCTATACCTGCTCGAATAACTGCGGATTTCATCAGAAACTTATTTTTAATCTGATGAGAGATCTTGCCGAAAAAACTATTACGTTCCATCAGAAAATGGAAATAACGTCAAGGAGGACGACAAGGGAAAAGCTTATGTCATACCTTATGATGCAGTCAAAGAACGTTCAGAATAACAGCTTTGATATACCGTTTGACAGGCAGGAGCTTGCAGATTATCTTGACGTTGACAGAAGCGGTCTCTCTGTTGAAATAAGTAAGCTGAAAAACGAGGGAATAATAGAGAATACGAAAAATCACTTCGTCCTTCTGTGATTTTTTTGTACATATGTTATAGTAATCGATAAAAGATAAGTGATATATTCACTCGGTTTACAAAATTGCAAAAACACACTTGAATTTTTGGATTTTAATAGTATAATACTAAAATATATGAGGACATTCACTGTTTAAAATGTTTGAAAGGCGGCAAAATATGATTCTTACCATTGATATAGGTAATACGAATATAACCTTTGGCGGATTTAAAGACGATGAGCTTGTTTTTGTTGCACGTATCGCCACAAACGCCTCAAAAACATCGGATGAATATGCAAGTAAGATAGTAAATACGCTCGCCATACATAGCGTAGATAAGACAGAGGTCAAGGGTGCTATCATTTCTTCGGTAGTACCTCCGCTTAATACGGTAATGAAGAAGGCTGTAAAATTTGTTTACGGTGTTGAGCCGATAATGGTCGGACCAGGTATAAAAACGGGGATAAACATCCATTGTGACACGCCCTCATCTGTCGGAACAGACCTTATATGTGCGTGCGTTGCTACACATCATATATACGGAAGCCCTGCGCTTATAGTGGATATGGGTACGGCAACAAAAATGATGGTAATAAACGGAAAAGGAACGTTTATAGGCGTTTCGATAATTCCGGGCGTCCATATGGGACTTAAAGCACTTGCGGAGGGTACTGCGCAGCTTCCTCAGGTAAGCCTTGAAGCACCGCCGTCGATAGTTGCAAAAAATACTGCAGATTGTATGAAATCGGGTGTAATATTCGGCAGCGCGAGTATGGTTGACGGTATGATAGACCGTATAAACGAGGAGGTCGGAGAAGAACTCAGCGTTTACGCAACGGGCGGATCGGCACCTATAATCGTGAACTACTGTAAGCATAAAATAACACTTGATGAAAACCTTGTTCTGAAGGGTCTGAATATCTTATATAAGAAAAACAACTGAATATTTTAACGTTGTATATTACTCTTTAGGGAGTTGATATAAATTTATATGCGTTGTACCGCGTTTTGCGGACGACAGCAAGGAGGAAATTTATGAAAACAACAAACAAAAACGGTGAGCAGATCAAAAAGCTTGCTCTTGTGGCACTTCTTACCGCAATGGTAGCAGTTCTCGCTTATTTCGGTGGATTTGTCAAAATCGGCGGACTTGCATCCATTTCACTTACACTTATACCGGTCGTAATAGGTGCCGTTCTTTGCGGACCGCTGACGGGTGCTTGGCTTGGCGGTGTGTCGGGTGCAATATTTTTCGCTACGGCAGACGCGGTATTCTGGTTCGGACTCAGCCTACCCGGAACTGTTATAACCGTTATGGTTAAGGGAATCCTCGCAGGTCTTTCGGCAGGTCTTGCTTATAAGCTTCTTGAAAAGTTCAACAAGTATGCGGCTGTTGTCGTAAGCGCAATAGTTTGTCCCGTTGTAAATACGGCGATATTCCTGCTCGGATGCCTCGTATTTTTCTTTGATACGGTAAAAGCAGGTGCTTCTGCAGAAGGAACTTCCGTGTTTGTATATCTGATAGTCGTTTTCGTGGGACTTAATTTTGTTTTCGAGCTTCTCGCAAATATTATTTTCAGTCCGGCTATCGTAAAGATAATCAGCCTCGGCAAAAAACGCAACTGAAATGAATTGAAAATCACATAATGATATGGCGCGATACCTAAGAGCAGTATCGCGCCATATCTGTTTTGTTTGACTGTATGGTGTCTTGACTTTTATGTTCTGATGTGATAGTATATACGAAAATAAAATGTGCAAAACAGGAGATCTATTTATGGGTAAGAATCAGTCAAAGCTTCCGTTTGTAATTTGGCCCGAAACAGAGGACGAGCAGAAGATAGCACTTGAAAACAGTGAACAGCTTGCCGAGTTTCGTGAGTACAGAAGTAAAATTCGCAATCATCCGTATACTCCCTACTATCATTTTTGTTCTCCGAACGGTAATCTGAACGATCCTAACGGTATTTGCCGTTATAACGGAAAATATCATATGTTCTATCAGCAGTATCCACCCATTGACCCAAGACAGCATTGGGGACACGCTGTCAGCGAGGATCTCGTTCATTGGGAGGATCTACCGACGGCAATTTACCCGGATCCTGAGCACGCCGTCTTCAGCGGAAACACTTTGGTGGAAGAGGACCGAGTGCTGGCAATGTATTATGGAACCGAACGGGGAAATTTTGTTGCCGAATCACGAGATCCGTTGCTGCTGAATTGGAAAAAGCTTACGGGAAATGCCGTGATTCCGCATCGTCCCGGTGAACCGTATAGGGTTTTCGATCCTCATTTGCGACGCGAAAAAGAAGGCTACTTTGCTTTGTCGGGATTTTGCAGGGATACGTCCGACGGTACTCGTATGGCTGAATATCAGTTTTTCTCTCAGAATCTTGTTAACTGGGTATATATCGGAGAATTAATGGATGATAATCCGTTTCTTGCGGTTGGCGAAGACGGTGCTTGCCCATATTTTATTCATATGCACGATGACCGTTATTTGCTGCTTCATTTCAGCCATAATACAGGACCGCATATGTATTCGGGAATATATAACGATATTTCGCATAAATTCCGTCCGGACCGACACGTAAAGCTTTCGTTTGATACACCGGGTAACGGTACGCTGAACGCTCCTTGCGCTATGAGTGACGGAAACGGCGGTGCATACTGCATATTTAACTGTGCTGACGGTACAATGGAGGATCCGACGTATCCGCGCAGAGGTGTGATGACTATGATGTATCACATCACTTTGGATGAAAACGAAAACCCTGTGATATCTCCGCTTCCGCAATACGATACGCTTCACGACACACTTCTTTGCGACGGCGCGTTTGATGCAAAGCTTGGCGAACGTATCGAAATCCCCGCGCGCGGAAAAGCTTTGGATATACAAATGACCGTTGATTTGTCCCGTGCAAACGGTTTTGAGATAGAACTATTGTCTTCACAGTATGAACACACGACAGTACGCTTTGCCGAACGTCACGGTACGTGGAGAGACCGTGCTTACGTGACTATTGATTCCACCCATTCCTCGCTTGATACTCATCAAATGGGAAAATCACCCGAAACAATATCAGTTCCGCTGACAGGCGAGGATCGTAAGCTTAATGTCAGAGTTCTTGTTGACTGCTGCACGGTAGAGGTATTCTGCCAAGGAAGAATTGCATTTAATATGTCGTATCCCACGCTTCCGGAAAGCGATCGGATTTATCTTTCCGCACTCGGCGGCGATATTCGCACTGAATCTCTGAAGATTTGGAGTATGAAGCAGATTTATTGACTTATGTTAAAAGTATTTTAATCGATTTTGTTTAAATATAATCAGTCTTGAGAGAAAATCAAACTTGTAAAGCAACACCCGAAAAGTATTTTTGAGCTTTTCGGGTATGTTTTTTTAACTTTTGAAAAATTGGTATTGAAAAAGCAAAAGATATATGCTATTATTAAAACGATTATGATATGTTTAGTCACTTAATCTTAAATGAAAGGTATTTATAAACTATGTCACGTTACGAAGAAGCAAGAAAAATATATTCCTCATACGGAGTTGATACCGAAAAAGCACTTGATACACTGAAAAATGTCAGTATATCGGTACACTGCTGGCAGGGCGACGACGTTATGGGGTTTGACAGCAGAGAGGCGCTGTCGGGCGGTATTCAGACTACCGGTAACTATCCCGGAAAAGCTACCACACCCGAAGAGCTTATGGCAGATATCGATAAAGCATTTTCGCTTATTCCCGGCAAGAAAAAGCTCAATCTTCACGCAAGCTATGCGATCTTTGAAGACGGAGAGTATGCCGACAGAGATAAGATAGAGTCGAAGCACTTTGCAAAATGGGTAAAGTTTGCAAAGGATCGCGGACTCGGTCTCGATTTTAATCCGACCTATTTCTCACACCCGATGGTAAAGGACGGACTTACACTTTCTTCTCCCGACGAAGAGGTGCGTGCGTTCTGGGTAGAGCACGGAAAGGCGTGTATCCGTATTGCAGAATATTTTGCAAATGAAACGGGTATCCCCTCGGTTATAAATTTCTGGATTCCCGACGGATATAAGGATATTCCCGCAGACAGAATAGGTCCGCGCGCAAGATTTAAAAAATCTCTCGACGAGATACTTTCGGTTCAGTACGACAAGTCAAAGGTTTTCGTTACACTTGAATCAAAGGTGTTCGGTATAGGTGTGGAGTCATATACGGTAGGCTCTGCAGAGTTCACACTCTCTTATTCGATGCAAAACGGACTTACTCCTCTTATGGATAACGGTCATTACCATCCTACAGAGGTGGTTTCCGATAAAATTTCCTCGCTTCTCCTTTTCAGCGATAAGATAGCTCTTCATATTACGCGAGGCGTAAGATGGGACTCCGACCACGTAGTTCTCTTTGATGACGAAACAAAGGAAATAGCAAAGGAAATAGTAAGAAACGACGCTCTTGAGCGCGTATTTATCGCAACAGACTATTTTGACGCCTCTATCAACCGCATATCAGCGTGGGTGACGGGTGTAAGAAACGTTTCGAAGGCACTTCTTTTCGCACTCCTTCAGCCGAGCGCGGAAATGAAAAGATTACAGGACGAAAACGATATGACAGCTCTTATGGTTATGCACGAAGAGCTTAAGACCGCACCTTTCGGCGATATATGGAACGAATTCCTTCGCCGTGAAAATACAGACAGCGACTATATTACAGCAGTAAAAAATTATGAAAAGAAAGTGTTGAAAGAAAGAAAATGAAAGATATTATGACAGCTCCCTTTGTGGAAGAAATGAAAAGAACTACCGCAAATATGTACAGACTCGGATGGGATGAGCGTAACGGCGGAAATATAAGCTATATGCTTGAAGAAGACGAGGTCGCAGAGTATCTTGACCTTGATAACGTAATTCGTGAAATTCCCACAGGCTTTGACGCTACAGAGCTTATCGGTAAGATATTTATAGTTACGGGAACAGGAAAATACTTCAAAAACGTTGAAGTTGATCCCGAAACAAACCTCGGTATCATCCGTATCGCAAAGGACGGAACAACGGCTGAGCTTCTTTGGGGATATAAGGACGGCGGAAAATTCACGAGCGAGCTTCCCGCGCATCTTATGAGCCATATGGCGCGTCTTAAAAAAGATCCGAAAAACCGCGTTATAATGCACACACATCCGACCTATACACTTGCAATGACTCACGTTCACGAGCTCAGCGACAAGAAGTTTACACATACAATATGGGAAATGTGCACAGAGTGTATAGTCGTATTCCCCGACGGTATCGGTGTCCTTCCCTGGATGGTATGCGGAAATAACGATATCGGTATAGCAACCGCCAAAAAGATGGAAGAATTCCGTCTTGTGGTTTGGGGACTTCACGGAATATACGGAGCAGGTAAGGATATGGACGAAACCTTCGGACTTATCGAAACAGTTGAAAAGGCTGCACAGCTCTATATGCTCACAGCTCATATGCCTCACGTAAATACCATTCTCGATCCCGAGCTCAAGGCGGTCGCAGAAGCATTCGGTCTTGAATACCGCAAGGATTTTCTTAACCTCTAATAGTAAGTAAAACTCTTTTAGTCGACTTAACCGTCGGTTGAGTGATTATTCTCCATTTGGTTGATTAAAATACGCCGTATTCAACTGATAATCCATTCAGATTTGCAGTTTGGGGCGGTATAATTAAGATACCAACTGAAAGGAGTACGGATATGGAAAACACATTAGGAAAAAGAATAGCGGAGCTGCGCCGTGAAAAAGGACTTAAGCAGGACGAGCTTGCCGAAAAGCTGAACGTCTCTCCGCAGGCTGTAAGCAAGTGGGAGAACGATCAGACCTGTCCCGATATTTCGCTTCTTCCCGATCTTGCGAAAATCCTCGGAGTGAGCGTCGATGAACTGCTTTCGGGAAAGAAAGCAGATGTTCCCGCAGTAAGAATGCTTCCCGAATCGGAGCGCAAAAATATAAACGATATGATGGTACGTATCGTCGTGGATTCGTGCGATGGCGATAAGGTGCGCGTAAACCTTCCCGTGGCGCTCGTGCAGGTAGCACTCGATATGGGAATGGAACTTCCGCAGTTTTCGGGAAATAATATGCTGAAGAATATTGATCTTGAAAAGATAATGATGCTCGTTAATCAAGGCGCTATGGGCAATCTTGTAGAGGTCGAAAGCGCGGACGGCGATACCGTCAGGATATTCGTGGAATAGTCTATGAGGATCGTAGTAAAAAACGACGGACATAAGAACATAGTTCTTCGTATTCCCACAGGATTTCTTACGGGTAATCTGAGTGCCTTGCTTGTATGCCGCATTTTGAGAAAGAAAGGCGTATATATTCCTTTCCGGCATATGCGTTTTCTGATGAACGCAATAAATAAATACAGACGTAGGCACAAGGATTGGAATCTCGTTGAGATAAATTCCTCGGACGGTGATTACATTCAAGTAAAAATATAAAAAAATACTGCCGTGTTTTTCACGCCGGAGCGTGAGATGCGGCAGTTTTTTATCTGATCTATCTTGACTTTTTTGATTTAATATGATATTCTTAAAATCGCTCCTTGTTTAAAATTCGGTAAGAGGACGGTTTCGGATATGGAAAGCGAATATTATTATAACGTTGATACGGCAAAGAAAATAATCGGCTGTGATAAGCATTATCATAGCGTTTTTGAGATATATTACCTCGAAAAAGGCAATTGTACCTATTTTATAGACGATAAATGCTATGACGTTAAAGAAGGCGATATAGTACTTATCCCCGAGGGAGTAATACACAATACCGTATATCCCGATGAAAAGCATCAGAGAAAGCTGATTCAGTGCTCAAAAAAATACATACCTGCCTCGGCTTACGAAAAGGTCGTTTCACTCGGATATATATACAGAAATCCGCTTGTTCTTATTGAAGTTAACAGGATTTTCGGCAGGATAGAAAACGAATACGAAGACCCGGATGATTTTTCAAAGGATATGCTTGCATATCTCACGGGAGAGCTTGTTTTTCTGCTTGTGCGAAACAGCGAAAACAGACAAAACATAACGACGGGAAGTATTTACGTCGAAAAGGCACTCGGATATGTAAGAGAGAATTTCACGACCGATATAAAGCTTTACGAGGTGGCAGAGGTTTGCCATATGAGCGAAGAGCATCTCTCGCGTAAATTCAAGAAAGAAACGGGACTCGGATTTAACGAGTTTGTAAATATGCTCAGACTTCAGAAAGCGGAATATATGCTGAAAAACGATAAAAATTTGTCTGTCGCAGAGGTGGCGTTTGCCTGCGGATTCAACGATTCGAATTATTTTTCTAAAAAATTCCACTGTGAATACGGATATACTCCGTCCTCGGTAAGAACTGTAAAGAAATAAGAAAATCCCAAGCTGAAAATAACAGCTTGGGATTTGTGTTTTTTATAAAATTCGAGATATTCTTATTGCAAGAGCACCGTATTCCTCTATCTTGGATTCATCATATATAAGCTCCATATCGTACGGAAGGTCTTCTATGTGAGCAAGCGTATATCCGAGCTCGCTTGGTCTGAAATCGTAAGCAAGGGTAGAGAAGCTGCTGTATTTGTGAAGTCCGGTAACACGCACCGAAACGCTTTCATCGGGAGACTGCACGCAGGAAAAATTTATAATATCTCCTATCGCTATTTTGCTTCGCTTTTCGTCGAGGAGGCGCATTTCAACAGTCTTTTTGCCTTCGGTTATCTTGTCAAAGAAACGGTGTGTAAGCGTCATATTGTGCGAAGTGTTTACGGGAAGAGTGTCTTCGGTGATGTAAACATTTATGTTTTTCGTGCGGATAGTTGCCGAATCGAGAGCTACGATTCCGGGCGCACGGTACATTGTGTAGTCATCGGGATCACGATTTTCGTCTATTCTGTAAGCGTTGTAAGACGCCCTGTGACCGCATACTATAGTTTTACCTTCAACCGTAAGTCCGAGTCTGTAAGCGGTAAACCATTCGGTAAAGCGAGCCTCCTGCCAAAGAAAATTAGGCGTGTGCTCCTTATCGGGATGGAGAATAGCCTTGCCGTCTTTTTCGATTATCGGAAGCCACGCGTGAGTAAAAATGTGATTTTCCGTTTCGAAAAAATCGTACATTGAACCTATGAAGTCTTTCAGAAGCGCGACCTGCTCACTGCCTTCGGAAAGGTCGATACGTCCGTGTCTGTCGATGCTTTCCTTGCCGAAAAACTCCTCAATAGTAGCGTCGGTGCCGTTGTGAATATCGGTGTCACTGAGATATCGGCGGTCTATCACACGCTCAAGAATGTCCTCGTGATTGCCCTTGATAAGTATTTTTCTCGGAAGGGTAGAAAGGTACTCTAAAATCGCGCGGTTTTCATTTCCGCGGTCAAAGCAGTCGCCGCAGCAAACGAGCATATGGTCGGCGTTTGTACTGTCAAATCCCGCTTTTATAAGCGCGTCTTTAAGCTCTGTGTAGTGTCCGTGTATATCCGAAACCGCAAAAATCTTCACTGCACTCTTTCTCCTTTAACCGAAGCTGGTTTTATTATATCAACAGTTTTTGCGCTTGTCAACAATATTTGAAAATATTTCTTTTAAATCTCTTGCATAAAAAACTACATTGTGATATACTTTAATAAGCTTTGTTTGCGGAGGTATTATAATGCAAAAAAATATCTTTAAAGATAATGACCCTTATCGCGTAAGCCGTGTTTTGTATATTATTGAGGCTGCGATCGAATACTTTATTTCAATTTTGTTCGCTGACTCATATCTTGCTAAGATAACGACGGCAATAGGAATGAGCGACAGCCTTATTGGTGTGCTCAGCGCGTTTGTTTCACTCGGATGCGGAATGCAGATAGTTGCTATTTTTCTGACGGGCAGAGATTCCGTAAAGCGTATAGTGTGCGCAGGAACGATAATTACCAATATTTCATTTATGGTAGTGTATATGACTCCGTTTATTCCCGTCGAAAACGGAACGAGAAGTATGATCCTTCTTGTGATTCTCCTTTTGGCGCATCTTATTAAAAACATAGTTCATTCACCGAAAATGAACTGGTTTATGTCACTTGTGGACGATTCCAAACGCGGAGTTTTCACGGCTAATAAAGAGATCATATCTCTTATAGGCGGTATGGTGTTTACACTCGCTATGGGCGCGCTTATAGATATGTTCGAGCTTGCGGGAAATCTTAACGGAGCGTTTATAGCCTGCGCGTTTACAGTATTTGTTCTCAGCGTTGTTCATATTCTTACTCTAGTCTTTTCCAAGGAAAAGAAAATAGAGGAAGAGAAGACCGAAAGTACGGAAAAAAGCAAAAAACTTCCTCTTAAAGAGCTTTTCAGCAATAAGAACCTCTTGAAAGTCATAATTTTCTCGATACTTTGGCATATAGCTCATTATGCTACTACACCGTTTTACGGAGCGTATAAAAATAACGTGCTCGGTTTCACTATGCTCTTTAATTCGGTGCTCTCGATAGCATACAGTATAATAAGAGCGCTTTGCTCAAGACCCCTCGGAAGATTTGCGGACAGAAAATCGTTTGCGACGATGCTTATAATATGCTTTGCCATTATCTCGCTGGCATTCGGTATAAATATCTTTACGGTTCCGTCAAACGGATACGTTATGTTTACGATATATTACATACTTTTCGCGGTAGCGATGGCGGGAATAAACAGCGGTACGGTAAACCTTGTTTACGACTACGTTCCGCATAACCAAAGAGTCGCGGCACTTGCGCTTCAGAATTCGATAGCGGGCATAATAGGCTTCCTTACGACAACGGTTGTCAGCCTTCTTGTAGACTACATTCAGGAAAGCGGAAACGTTTTCCTCGGAATGAAGGTGTATGCACCGCAGGTCGTTTCGGCAATAGGCTTTATAATGGTTATCGTTACCGAGCTTTACCTTGTCTTTGTTATCAGTAAAATAAAGCGGGAAAAAGAATCTTTGTAGTACATATCGGGTAGTTATAATATGAAAAAACAATATAAAGTACTGTATATCATTTTTGCGGTGTCCGTCTGCGCACTTGTAATGGGAATTGTGGATGCTTTTATAAAGCCGCCGTATTTCATAAAATCGCTTATAAAAATAGCTCTTTTTATGATAGTGCCGATACTGTATTTTTCTTTCAATAAAGGCGAAATAAGGAACTTCAAAAAGCTTTTTATTCCCGAAAAAAAGATGTTTTTGCGTGCGCTTCTTCTTGCGGCAGGTGTGTTTGCGGTAATTATAGCAGCATATCTTGTTTGCAGAAATTTCTACGATTTTTCTTCGGTCGCCGATAAGCTTACCTCGGATGCGGGAGTAAACGCCGATAATTTTATTTACGTATCCATATACATATCTTTTGTGAATTCGCTCCTTGAGGAGTTTTTCTTCCGCGGATTTGCATTTATCACTTTGAAAAGGGAATATTCAAGACTTTTTGCGTACATATTCAGCTCGGCGGTATTCACCTTTTATCACGTCGGTATGACGGTAGGTTGGTTCTCGCCGATCGTTTTCTTGCTTATGCTTGTCGGTCTTTTTATAGGCGGCTGTATTTTCAACTATCTTAACGAAAAAAGTGAAAATATATACACGTCGTGGTTTGTGCATATGTGCGCGAATTTCGCTATAAATCTTATCGGAATGTTTTTGCTGAGTAATGCAAACTGACCTTATCCGTACGTACTAAAACGAAAAATAAATCCTTGTCAGTGAAAGGAAACTGTATGAATAAGCAGCTTTCATATGTTCTTTACGCAGTGCTTGGTATCGTTATGGCGGCACTGCTTGTTATGACGGTTATTGCTTCTGCGGGCGGTAACCTATGGGGAGGTATGACGACCGTTGTTATTCTCTTTCTTATGGGTCTTGCGATCGCCGTTGCGGTGGTGGCGTTTAATCCCCGCAAGGGGTTTTATTCCATCGGCTTTTACCTTGCGCATATAGGTATCGTTATGTTCCTTGTCGGCAGTCTGCTTTACAGTGTCGGCGGATATTCTGTGACGGTTGCTGTCCCCGACGGCGGCTCTATCACTCCGCTGATAGAATATCAGATGATTCAAAAAGGTCTGACAAGCGATGATATTGCAAGCCTTAAGGGGTATTATAATCAGATTCCGGGAAGAGAAACGGATGAGGTGACAGGTCAAAAAATACCGCAGGATCTTGGATTTAATCTGCGTATTACCGACTTTGTTACAGAATATTACGACGAAGAACAAAAAAACGTCAAGCATTATGAGGCGACAGTTGAAATACTGTATGATGACGGTACCGTGGAAACAAAATCTCTGAGTGTTAATAATACCCTTCATATCAACGGCTGGAAGCTTTACTTAATGGACGTTGGCATAGATGATGTTTACGGCTATGGAAAGGTACATATCACATTCAAGAATGATCCCGCCGAATTTTTGTCAACTTTGGGCATCGTAATTATTATTATCGGTACGTTTATGATGTGCCTCATAAGACCTCGTGAAAAAGATACATCTTCCCGTAAAGGAAAAGTCAAAACTGTCCGCAGTGTGACGGGCAGTAAGAAGGGAGGCGTCACAAGATGACAGGAACTCTTCTGCGTATATTCTGTCTTGCGGCGGCAGTTTTTTATTATGCCGCATTTGCATCCTCGTATCTGAAAAAGGATAGCAGAGTATCGTTTGTCCTTTGGATGATAGGTATTTCCGTTAATTCGGGCATAGTTGCAAATAATTGGATCGTTAACGGATATATGCCTTTTGTCAGTATGTATCAGGTGCTTACCTTTCTCGGAGTTACCTACGGTATCGTGTATATCTATATCCGTTATATGCATAACGGTGCGTGGATGAAGCGATATATAATGATAAGTCAGGCTGTCATAATGACGGGTGTCTCTTTTATGGTACAAGCGTCGGAATGGACTTTTCCGCCGGCACTTCAATCGCCTTTCTTTATTCCGCACGTGTTCTCGTATATGATCTCATATACTTTGGTGGCACTTGCCGCGATCCTTTGCGTGATCTCTCTTTTTATCGCAGACGGGGAAAAGAAAAAATACGAGAACGGAATGTATAATCTGGTCTGCACGGGCTTTCCGTTTATGGTGATGGGAATGTTCCTCGGTGCCGTTTGGGCAAACGAGTGCTGGGGTAACTATTGGTCGTGGGATAATAAAGAATCGTGGTCGCTTGTGACCGTACTTGCACTATCTGTATATCTCCATTTCCGACGTCACGAAAAGCTGAAAAAATACGCCAAATGGTTCGTGCTTCTCGCAGTGGTGTTTGAGATTATAACACTATTCTTCGTGGGAATGTTCGGCGGTAATTCAATGCATACTTACAACTGATATTTTACAACTGTAAATTTAACATGAGGAGGATTTTCTATGATCAAAAGTCAAAAATTGCGCGTACTGCTCTGTGTTTTTGCGATCATCGCTGCTATTTCTCTGGTGATGATTGGCGTTTCTCTTTGGAATCGCGGCAAAAACAGTAACTTGCTTCCGGACGGTTATACCCGTCTTGACGTAAGCGGGACGCAGATTGGTGCGACCGTTTCAAACGGTGTTACGGGCGATCTCTCGTCCTATACGTCGATCAGCGGTGTGACGACTCTGGGTGAAAGCTTGTATGTGGCTGATGAAACAGGCAAAAATGTCTATAAGCTCTCACAAAACGGAAAGGTACAGAAAAAATACACATCAGAAAGACAGATCAACAACATTGTAAGTGACGGAAATAACCTGTACGTTCTGGAGGGTGCGCTTGACGGAAGAGTTGTGAAGCTCTCTGCAAACCTTGACGTTTTAGCTTCTGCTGAGGTCGGACATACCCCGAGCGATATTGCGGTAGTTTCGGGTAAGGGCTACGTTGTCAACCGTTTCTCTGCGACTGTTTCGGTTGTGGATCTTTCGGATATGAAGGTTGACTCTGATATTAAAATTGACGGCAGAGAGCCTATTGCGGCTGCTTCTGTCGGTACAGACGTTTACGTTGCCTGTCACTTGCCCGACGAAGCTTCGGGAACAGATGTTATGAGCGCAAATATCAATATAATTTCCTCGAAAACAAATGCCGTTACCAAGACCATACCTATGGTCAACGGCTCCTCGGGGGTAAAGGATATCTGCGTTGATCCTGCAGGTGACAGAATTTATATATCTCATATCGTTGGTAGATACGCATACCCGACCACTCAGCTTGACAGAGCGTGGATAAACTCCAACTGCTTCTCGATTCTCGACGTGTCAACGAAAGAGATCCTTTGCAGCGTGCTTCTCGACGAGGTTGACGAGGGTGCGGCAAATCCTTGGGGTGTTACCGTTTCTTCAGATGGAAAGAAACTCTGCGTGGCACTTTCGGGACTGAACGAGATTATGGTGGTAGATATCAGCGGTATGAACAGTAAGATAAATAATGTCCGTAATAATAAATCCGGTGCTTTGGTGGACGACCTTTCGGATATCGTAGACTATCTGCCTTTTCTGAACGGTGACAGAGAGAGAATTACTGTCGGCGTCGGTGTCCGCGCTGTTACGGAGAAGAATGGCGTGCTTTACTGCGGTAACTATTTTGACGGTACACTTACCGCCGTTAATCTTTCAAATCTGAAAACCAATACGATCAGCTTTGTTGATCAGCCGAAGGCAAGCCGCGTAAGAATGGGGCAGATACTTTGGTCTGATGCAAATAACTGCTACCAGAGATGGCAGTCCTGTAATTCCTGTCATCCCGATGCTGTGGTAGACGGCTTTAACTGGGATAACCTGAATGACGGTATCGGTGGCGGCGGTAAGAGCGCAAGATCTATGCTTTATTCGCATAGAACACCTCCCGTTATGTCAACGGGTATCCGCCCGAGTGCAGAAGTCGCCGTCGCGGCAGGTATGAAGTTTATTCAGTTCAATACTCTCAGTGCCGATAGTCTTGCGATGATCGACGAGTATCTCAAGACTCTCTATCCTCAGTCCTCTCCGTCTTTGAATAAGGACGGTACGTTGACCGAGTCTGCAAGTGCGGGTAAGGCGCTCTTTGAAAAGAACTGCGCTTCCTGCCATCCTGCACCTCTTTATACGAATAATAAGCTGTATAACGTCGGAAGTAAGCATTTTGACGGTGACAGCGGTATATATGACGTTCCTACGCTCAACGAGGTCTGGAGAACGGCACCGTATATGCACGACGGCTCTCTGAATACTATTGAAGAGGTCGTAAGGTTTTTCGCTGACGATCTTACCGATGACGAGGTGAAGCAGCTCGCTGATTTCGTCCGTTCTATCGGTGCCGAAGGCGAGACCTACGGCGTAGAGCAGGTACACTTTACAGCAGATGACGGAAGTACCTTCTACAATCAGTATAAGGCTGGTGCCGAAATGAATAAAGTGGTTGTAAGAAGACAGTCACAAAATGCAGAAGCTATCGTAACTGTCGCAATTTCGGTGTTTGATAAAGACGGTAAACAGGTCTTTTATTCCGATGTGGGCGTGAGCAATCTTGCATACAATTCTTCTGCGGTAATTACGCTCGATGACGGTATGATACTTCCCGAGGGAGGCTCGTACACTATATGCTTCTACGGCAGAGGAGGAAAGCCTGTTGCAAGCGCGCTCACCTTCGCCGCAGAAGATAACTGAGAAAGGAGCAAGAAAATGAGAAAAAGAATATTACTGATTGTTCTCTGTATTACTATGGTGCTCGGTAATCTGGCCGGCTCGGGATATACTTATGACTCAGCAAAGGCTTCTTTGCCGGAAACGGTAACATATCTTGACGGTTCTGATCTCTTATATGATCTTATGGAAACCGCTACCACCTTCGTAGTAGCTCAGCATAAAGCACTTGGCGGCTCACACTATGCTTACACAGAAGGTCTTTATGAAGAATCAACAGGTGAAGCGGCAAGCGGCATCGGTACGGAAATGCAGTTCTATCCGGGCTCGCGTCTTGTTCTGATTACCTTGAAAGCCGAAGGCAATAAGGTAAAGAAGAGTGAAAAGGTCATTCTTGACTGTCCAAACGGTGTCGTTCGTGATCCCGACGTTTCGGAGGACGGAACAAAGCTTTTGTTCTCTATGAAAGAGAAGAGTGATGACGATTTCCATATTTACGAAATGGATCTTACCTCGGAAAAATATGAATACAGACAACTGACCTTCGGTTCGGGTGTTGCGGATTTTGAATGTATGTACCTTCCGAACGGTGAGATACTTTTCCAGTCTTCAAGAGCAGTACAGACGGTTGACTGCTGGAAGACTCCCGTTTCCAATATCTATAAGATGTCTGCAAACGGCGAAAATATAGTCAGACTCGGTTACGATCAGGTTCATACCACATACCCGACACTTACCGAAGACGGCCGTGTTATCTATACCAGATGGGATTATAACGACAGAACTCAGATGTGGACGCAGGGTATGTTCCAAATGAATCCCGACGGTACGAATCAGACAGAGCTTTACGGTAACAACTCTAACTTCCCGACCACTTTGGTACATACAAGACAGGTGCCCGGTGAAACCTCTCTGTACGTATCGATTGCTACGGGACACCACACTCTTCAGGGCGGTAAGCTCTGTTTGATCGACGTTTCAAAGGATAGAGACGGCGAAAACTCTGTTACTTTCCCGTTCCCCGATAGATATACAACAAAAAACAACAGCGTTGACGCATACGGACAAAGCGGAGCTATCTATCAGTATCCTTATCCGATAAGTGCTACGCAGTACCTTGTTTCCTATTCTGCAAAGGGATGGTCATCAAATAACCGACAGACGCCTTTTGATATCGTTTTGATGGAAAGCGGAAGTAAGGAACAGATCGTGATCTGTGAAGGAAGTGCAAAATATCCTGCGGCTCAGATAGTTCCCGTGAAGACGCGCGAGATGTTCGTCCGTCCGAGTATGGTCGATTACTCGAAGAATACAGGAACGTATTATATAGGCGACGTTTACGCAGGAGAGGCTATGAAAGGCGTAGAAAGAGGTACCGTCAAGCAGATCCGAGTTGTGGCTATTGACTACCGTGCATACGCAGTCGGTGCAACGGTTGCATCGGAATCCGGTTCATCAGACCCGTTTACTCCTATAGCTACAGGTAACGGCTCGTGGGATGTTAAGGTCGTTCTCGGCGTGGCAACAGTCTATGAAGACGGATCGGCACTTTTCTCGGTACCGAGCGAAACTCCCGTTTATTTCCAACTGATTGACAAGGACGGTAACGTGATACAGACTATGCGTTCTTGGTCAACGCTAATGCCGAACGAAATATATTCCTGCGTAGGATGTCACGAGGATAATAATACAGCACCTCCTGCTTCGGCAACAACTACTATGGCACTGCAGGCGGGAACAGAAACCTTGAAGCCAGAATCATGGCAGCTTGACGGCGATCCCGATTTCGATCCTTACACTACCGATAAAGGCTTTGACTATCTTGAAGAAGTACAGACGATTTTTGATGCAAAATGTATTTCTTGCCATAACAATAAAAACAGCGCTTATACCAAAATAAACGCTTCGGATATGAAAGAAAGCGGAATTTCTCTTTCTGTGACAGGTACGCAGGAAAATATTTTTGGTACACAGGAAACTTGGGAGTATAAGATATCTTCCTCCAATAACCCCGAAGCAGGCTGGAATAATATCGGATTTGAAGGAAATTGGTCTTCGGGTAAGGCAGGCTTTGGCGACAGAAGCGACGTCGCTTACGTCGGTACACAGTGGAGTGGCAGCAATAACTGGATATTCATTCGTAAGACCTTTACCATAGAAGATGTTTCCAAGTACGAAGGCGCCATTATCAAGCTGAATACCTTCTACGATGATACTCCCGTATTCTATCTCAATGGTCAGGTGATCTATACCAACGGCGAAAATTGGGTCGATCAATTCACAACCGTTATGATTGAAAATAAAAGCGGTCTTCTGAAAGAAGGCGAAAACGTTCTTGCAATTAGCATAAATCAGCACGTCGGAGGCCGTTACGTCGACTGCGGACTCTCACTGATCGTTCCGGATAAGAACGATCCGAGTGTAACAAATCCATTCTCTTTGGAAGGCGACGGTATAGGCTCGCAGAGAATGTCGAGATATTTCCCGCTGTCTTATCTTGTACTGACAAACTCTACACCAAATGGCGGTGTTCAGTGGGTCGGTAAGGCAAATAACAGCTATATCCATTGGCTCTCGTCGATGTCCGCTCCCGAGATACAAAAGGCAAATTCTTTCGGTGCTTCGGTATCTAACTTGACTAAGATGCTTAAGGAAGGTCATAACGGCGTTGAGCTTACTGACACGGAATATAGAGCTATTGCCGCTTGGATAGACCTGTGTGTTCCGGCATACGGGGCTTACGATGCAAATAACCATTGGGATGCAGGTGAAAAGAGAGAGGCAGAGGAAGAGCAGAATAAGCGTGATTATTACACTATGCTGAACGATTACGCAAGAATGGCACTTTCGGGAAGACTTCCCGAGGGTGTTATCAAGGCAACCTTTACCGATAAGAGTACGGGTAAGACTTATTCGGATGAAGCAAACGGAATTTTGAATCTTTACGTTCCGATAAAATATGCAACGGGCGACTCGGTCACAGTAACGCTGCCTGAGGGTCAAAAGTATATCGGCTTTACGCTTACTGCCAAGATGGGTGAATCGATCATTTATTGCCCGAACGGTACTTTCACATACGTACTGCCAAATATCAGCACTATGGTGACTACTATCAGTAAGTCTTATGCCAATACGACGAATTATGTGACGATCCGTCTTCTGACAAATGATGAGCTGACAGAAAAGCGTAATCTGGCAGAAAACTCATATGATTATGCAAAAAAGACGTCAAGCCAAAAAGATATGTCAGATCAGTATCCGCATGCCACCGCTTCTACCGAATATGAAAATAACGCGGGCGAAACGTATTTCTACGCAAAGAATGCTATCGACGGATTTGAAAATAATAAAGGTCACGGAAATTATCCTGTACAGTCGTGGGGACCCGATAATAAATCAAATCAGTGGATGGAGATCGACTTCGGACGTGCGGTCAAGGCAGAAGAGCTTGGCATCGTCATTCGCTACGATATGCCGCACGATACCTACTTCAAGAGCGCTACGATCAGGGTAACCTATGAAGACGGTACGACGTCCGAGCAAAGCATTACGATAGCGTGTGTCGATACAGAGCAGATATTTGATCTTGATTTGAATAAGCCCATTACTAAAATTCGTATTATGAATTTGAATGCCAATACTAAAGGAGGCTGGGCGGCTTTAACAGAGGTTAAGGTTTACGGCTCGGCAGTGCTTCAATAAATAAAAAAACAATAAAACAGCCGCGGCAATTACGATAATAATTCGTAATTGCCGCGGTCATTTGATTTTAAACGGATAAATTTTTATTTTTTTCTTCGTCAGCGAATCTGTTATCGGGCGGACGGTTTGTTATTACTTCTCCGAAGAAATAGCGGTGATATCTTCCGTATGCCGAATAGAGATTCGGATTTTCGGGCGAATAGTAAGATATCGAAGGCTCACTGTACAGACAGATCGGTATGTCGAGCTGTGTTACGCAGAATACGTGCTTGGTATTTTCGGCACGGATGTTTTCAAACTTAAGATCGCTGAAGGCTTCTGCATCATTTCCGCGTACCCAAAACAGACACTCTGCATCTTCTTTGTTGGGACGGTAGGTGAAATTTCTTATAATGGCATTGTCAAAAACAACGCTTGAGGCAAAATCTATTCCTATCTGATTTTTTCCGTAGGTAACAACGTTTTCTATAACAAGATCCTGTACAGGCTCTCCGATAAGAAGTGCCTTCTGAGCGCAGGTTGAGAAATTTCTTATTACGATATTACGGGTTTCGCCCATTTTTCGCGGTGATATCCGATAAAACGGAAAAATATCACCGATAAATATACCTACACCCGAAAGGGTAAGCCCCGTGTCTTTTATGTCGGTCATAGTTATATTGTATTCCTTTGCACCGTCAGAATTGAGAAGACGTATTATTGCACATCCGTGAGTGGATGACATTATATTTCTGATAGTTATATCGTGAATATCAACGCTCTTTCCTTCGACGAAGGACTCTTTGACCCAAGGATCCTCGGGAAGTGCGGTAAGAGCTATTGTGTCATCGCCTGTCGAGCCGGTTATATTTTCTATGGTAATATATTCGCAACCTACACGAAGATCAATGCCGTCTTCGTTTTCGAGCTTGCCGTACATTTTGAAATCACAGTCAGATATTCTGCCGAATCTACAGAACATAAATGCAAATGCCCACCAACGCGAATTTGTTACGTTAAGTCCCTTGATCTCGAAATCGCGTACGTTGTGAAAATATATGAGCAGATTTTTGTCCAGAGGAGGATGTTTGCCGGGTTCATCTCGGTGAAGCTGTTCGCAAAGACCGTTGCTGTTTCCGCCGTCGAGTGTCGCGTTTCCTATGCCTATTACGTGAATGTTGTGATCTTCGCCTTCAAGTGTTCTTCCGATATCCCTGTCGCAGTTTTCGTTGCGGAAGATATTTTCAAACACACCGTCTGCAAGACGAAGATGCGCGTTATCTATTATCACGGTCATACCGGAGGGAATGAGAACGGTTTTATCTATTATCCAGATATTATTCCCCGTGCGTTCGTTCTTTCGTGGAATGATGATCTGATCTTCACCTGTTTTTTTAGCGTAGTTGATAGCGTTTTGAATAGTTTCCGAGTCGGTCTGACCCCAAAAGATATTTGAGTTTGTGTTAAGAAACATAAAAATCACCTCTCTGCTTTCGCGATAAGTATAACAGATGTATCCGAAAAAATCAATAGCTTTGAAAAAGTAAAATGTTTTGTTTTTTTATATAAAAATTTAACTCGGTGTTAACTTTAAAAAAACTGTATGATGTTACTTGAAATTTAAGACAGAATAATGTATAATAAGAATTTGTATATTGATTTCGAAAGGAAGGAAAATGAATGTTTAAAAGACTGCTTTTATGTGTAAGAGAATATAAGCTTCCGACTATTCTCACCCTGATATTTATTACAGGTGAAGTGATTATTGAAGTCTTCATACCGTTTATCACAGCAAATCTTGTAAACAGTATTGAAGCGGGCGCACAGCTTGGTGAAATAATCAAGATCGGACTTGTTCTTCTGCTTATGGCACTGCTTTCACTTACGTGCGGAGGCGTCGCCGGATTTACCTGTGCAAAAGCATCTGCGGGATTTTCGAAAAATCTTCGCGGAGATCTTTTCCGTAAGATCCAGACGTACTCTTTTGAGAATATAGATAACTTCTCGTCGTCTTCGCTTGTGACAAGAATGACAACAGACGTAGTAAACGTGCAGATGGCATTTATGATGCTGATACGTATCGCTGTAAGAGCACCTCTTATGCTTATTTTCTCAATAATTATGGCGTATATTATGGGAGGCGCACTTGCAACGTCATTTGTTGTGCTTGTTCCGTTCCTTATTTTCGGTCTTCTTATGGTCGCACGCCACGCGATGCCTGCATTCAGAAGAGTTTTCAAAAAGTATGACCGCCTTAACGAGTCCATCGAAGAAAATGTCAGAGGAATGCGTGTTGTAAAGGGCTTTTCCCGCGAAGAATACGAAAAAGAAAAATTTGGTAAAGCGGCAGATGATATAAGAAGTGATTTCACACGCGCTGAACGTATGGTTGCACTTAATAACCCGCTTATGCAGATATGCGTGTACGGTAATATGCTCTTTGTTCTCACCGTTGGCTCTAAAATGATAATCGAAAGCGGCGGAGAGGTCATCAACGTCGGTGAAATATCCGCTATGCTTACATACGGTATGCAGATACTTATGCAGCTTATGATGCTTGCGATGATATACGTAACCCTTACTATCTCGTCCGAATCAATGAAGCGTGTTTACGAGGTACTTAAAGAAGAGCCTACACTTGCAAATCCCGAAAATCCCGTTACAGAGGTTGCCGACGGCTCACTCGTATTTGATAACGTAAGCTTCAAATATTCGGAAAAAGCCGAAAAGTACGCGCTTTCGGATATAAATATCAAAATCCCCTCGGGTGCTACTGTCGGAATACTCGGCGGTACGGGCTCAAGTAAATCAACGATAGTTCAGCTTATTCCCCGTCTTTATGACGTTACGAAGGGTAGCGTTACCGTCGGCGGCGTAGATGTGCGTAATTACGATGTTGATACCCTGCGCAGCTCGGTTGCAATGGTGCTTCAGAAGAATCTTCTTTTCTCGGGTACTATCAAGGAAAACCTCAGATGGGGTAATGAAAACGCAACAGATGAAGAACTCGTAGAGGCTTGTAAGCTCGCACAGGCTGATGACTTTGTCAGAAGCTTCCCCGACGGTTATGACACAAAGATAGAGCAGGGCGGTACTAACGTTTCGGGCGGACAAAAGCAAAGACTCTGTATCGCAAGAGCGCTGCTTAAAAAGCCGAAGATACTTATTCTCGACGACTCAACAAGTGCCGTTGATACTAAGACAGATATGTTTATCCGCGGCGGCTTCAAGAAATATATCCCCGAAACCACGAAGATCATAATTGCACAGCGTGTTGCGTCGGTTGAAGATGCGGATATGATAATCGTGATGGACGGCGGTAAGATATCTGCTGTCGGAACACATAACGAGCTTCTTGAAACAAGCGATATCTACAAGGAAGTATATACACAGCAGACGGGCGGAGGTGAGCAGAATGGCTGATAATAAAAAATCTCCTGAAATGCCGGGTGGTAAGCGTAAGATAGATAAAGGAACGCTTGGCAGAGTAGTCAAACTGCTTTTCAAATCCTACCCCGTGCTCATTCCTATAACGATTTTCTGTATAGTTTTTTCGGCAATAGTTTCGTCAATTCCTTCGCTGTTTATCAAAAACGTTCTCGAAGTAGTTGAGAAATATACCGAGGCAGGTAACTTTAACTGGGGAGAAGCCTCAAAAGAAATTATTCCGATAATAGCAATACTTGCAGGTCTGTATCTTGTGTCACTTATCTTCATAACGATACATACACAGCTTATGGCATATATTACGCAGGGATTTCTCAGTAAAATGCGCTGTAAGATGTTCGACGGAATGCAGAATCTTCCGATAAAGTATTTCGACACAAATAAGCACGGCGATATAATGAGCTACTATACAAACGATATAGAT
>SVSP01000025.1 GCA_015064255.1 Oscillospiraceae bacterium | reverse complement strand
CACTGCTGCCTCCCGTAGGAGTCTGGACCGTATCTCAGTTCCAATGTGGCCGTTCAACCTCTCAGTCCGGCTACCGATCGTCGGCTTGGTGGGCCGTTACCTCACCAACTACCTAATCGGACGCGAGTCCATCTCAGAGCAATAAATCTTTGACACAGTCTCCATGCGAAGTCTATGTGTTATGCGGTATTAGCGTCCGTTTCCAGACGTTATTCCCCACTCTGAGGCAGGTTACTCACGCGTTACTCACCCGTCCGCCACTAACGCAGGACCGAAGTCCCTTGTCCGTTCGACTTGAATGTGTTATGCACGCCGCCAGCGTTTATCCTGAGCCAGGATCAAACTCTCTAAAAATTGTATAATCTGTACCTCGCGGTACTTATTACCTGTTTTAGAGCTTTTTCTCTTAGCTGTTTAAATACTGCTTTTTTGAGTATATATCTCTTTTGCTTATAAGCTGTTTTAGAATTAACGAGTTTGTAGTTATTTCTACTTTAATTACTTAAATAATCTAAGCTTTGTACTTTTCTCGTTGTTGTTCAATTTTCAAGGACCAATCTTTTCGCTCTCGCTCCGCTCGGCGCGACAGCTTTGTTATTATAGCACGTCGTTTCGCGTTTGTCAATACCTTTTTCAAAACTTTTTTAACTTTTTTTCAAGTTTTTTGAGTTTTTTCAAGTTCCTTCCGCTTCGGCTCGACCTCAGGATGCATTCCCTGCTCTTCCTCTCTCGGTCTCTGCCTTCGCTTCTCTCTTCTCGGTATCCCTTCGCGCTCTCCACGCTTGCCCCCTCTCTTGAGGCGACTCGTGCATTATATCACACCTTTTTGCGTTTGTCAATACCTTTTTTCAATTTTTTTCAACTTTTTTTGCTTTTATTCAAAAACGTGCGATTTTGTGTTTTTCATCTATGCTTTTTTGTATTTTTTCAACATATATATTGACTTTACAATCAAAATAGCTATAATATCAGTGAAGAATATGTTTTCAAAAGATATAATCACACATTTAGGAGAAAAAAATGAATTACAACGAAATACTTTCCGAACACAAAATAGTACGCGTTGTTACGAGGCGTGCACGCACGAGATATCCGAGATTATACGGAAAAAATTCCCGTCTGCCCGAGCATCGTTACGGCAGAGAATTCAAAATTCTTGAAATATACACGGACAAAGGCGCTTACGCCTGGTCTGAGGGTTGGTGCAAGGAGGATCAAAAAGATTTCTTATTAAATAAAAAGGTAAGCGAAGTTTTCGATGTTTACAAAGGCGCACTCACCCCTGTAAAGCATATGCACGCATTCGACTCTGCCCTGCACTCACTTGCAGGAAAAATTCTCGGTATGTCTGTCGTTGATATACTTTGCCTTGGCCGCGACGTAAAGCAAGCCGAAAAGGTAAGTTGTTACGACGGATCTATATATATGAATGATATTTCTCCCGATTCACGTCCCGGCGGAATTGAAGCCATTATCCGCGATTGCCAATACGATTGGGACGTTTACGGTTTCCGCAGCTTCAAGGTCAAGATCGGACGCGGCGGACTTTGGATGGAGCATGACGAAGGACTCAGACGCGATATAGACGTAATGTATGCGATCAAGAAAAATTTTCCCGACGCACAGCTTCTCGTAGATGCAAACGACGCATTTTCCCTCGAGGATTGCGAAAAATTTATGGAAGCCTGCAAGGATCTTAATATATATTGGCTCGAAGAGCCTTTTGTCGAAAGCGTAGAGGGATTCTTACGTCTCCGCGAAATTCTTGCCAAGCATTCTCCGAATACGCTGATAGCCGACGGTGAATTCCGCCCCGATATTAGTCTCGTTCACGAGCTTTGCCAAAAGAAGCTTATCGACGTAGTTCTTATGGACACGGTTGAATTCGGGCTCACACAGTGGCGTAGCATTATGCCGCAGCTTAAAGAATACGGTGTCCTCGCATCACCTCACAACTGGCCATTAAAGGTCAAGACTCATATGAGTGCGCATTTTGCAGCGGCATTCCCAGATCTTGTTCCCACCATCGAAGGAGTTCCCGACGAAACGGAGGGCGTTGAATTCGACAATTATATTATTAAAAATGGTTTTATAAACGTTCCCAAGGATCCCGGATTCGGTATGAATCTTATTTGGGCGGAGCTTATCGAAGAATTCAAGATTTAATTCACAGTGCAAAACGACAAAACGCAAGACACAGAAATCTGCGTCTTGCGTTTTTTATTTATACTTTTATCTTTACAAGGCTATCTCAAATCTCGCAGGAAAGAGTTGCTCCGTATTTATCGGTAAAGTCAAACGTATATTCTTTACCGCCGAGTTTAACAGAAGCATCTGTTATCTTGCGTGTAGGTTCGCAAGCATAAAGTTTTCCCTCGGAAAGCATTACCATCATAGGCGCAGAAACCTTGATACCGTCAAATTCTGCTGCACTCCAGAAGACATACATTTTCTTTCCGTTATTAAACGCAACAGCCTGAACGTCCTTATTATTTGCAAGTATCTCAAAATCGGGTGCTTTTGCAAATTCGGCAACTTCATTTTCGCTGAGTGTGGGAAGAATTGCATATGCATATTCTCCGTTTTCGGGATTTTTGCCGTGCTGTGCGACTATTTCGATATAACCGTTTTCTTTTCCGCCGAGAGAAACGGTAACGTCCATAGCCTTCGGGAAATAATATCCGCCAAAGCCTTCGAGATAAAGTCCGTTTGTGTTTTCGGGAAGGAGAACGTCCTTATCCGTAAGTTCAACTGTTTTTCCGTCGAGTGTCTTCAGCGCTTTTCCTGCCTTCTTACTGTCTATTACGGTGAGAACGTTTGCATCGTCGTGCGCATTTATATCACTGCCGAGGCAAACTGCGTTCTTTCCGTTAAAGAACCACGCTTTTCTTGCAAGAAGTGTACAGTCGCGCTTTGCGGGAGGTCCACCGTAAGCTCCGTCGGGTGAGAAATATCTCTTCGAAATATGCTCACCGTCGCCGTGATAGCTTTCAAGGCGCATAGCAGCCGCACCGCTGACTCCGTCGCTTACTCCGCCGACGAAATCCTGCGAGCTGAGATATTCGTTCTGTTGCGAAATAGATATGATTTCTCTTTCGCGGTCGTCTACTGTTGTTCCCGCTCTGCGGTAAGGGTTGGTCTCATACCATCCGTCAGAATATTCATAAAAATCTTCTGCGTATGATGTGAGCATTCCGTCACCGAGATACCAACCGTCCATATTTTCGTGGTTGATACATTCATAGTTATATATACGAGAGGAAGATACCGCAAGAGAGTATGCAACACCCGAGTTATGGTGCATTATTCTGTCTTCATTATAGAATACCTTATTGAGGTTATATTCGCCCATATCGAAGTTCTCATCTTCCATCGCTTCTTTAAGGAGCTTTGCTGCGTTTGTTGAAATTCCCGCATAGAAATTTACAAGATTTGCTTCGTTCTTCATTTCGGGGTTTGCAAGAAGATTTCTCTTAATATGTCCGAGAAGGATCTTTCTGTAATCCTCGTCAGCTATACTTGCAATTTCAGCAACAGTACGAAGAATTCCAAGTCCGCCTCTTGTTCCCGCAGGGTGACGTCCGAGAACCGAGCGTGTAACGAGTGTCTTTGAAAGGAAAGGAATGAAAGTGCTTACAGACCAGTCGCAAAGCTTTCTTTCAAGCACGGGATCTGCAAATTTTGTTCCTTTGAATACCATACAAACTGCTGTACTTGCGTTAAGATGTGCGATACCGTAGGTTGCGTTCATCGGATGTCTTGTATGGAAAATGTAAGAACCGTCCGTATAGAATCCCTGACCATCGTTCTTCCAGCCGTCAACGTAAATATTTGTATCTTCACATTCTTTTACTGCTGCATAGATCTTTTCTTCGTTATTCTGAAGAAGTCCCGAGCCTATTACAAGCAGCTCGTAATGTATCTTATTTGCAGCATAGTCTCTCGGAAGCGGTACTCTGAAGTCAAAGACCTTAAGGTATCTTGTTCTGTCTTCAACGGAAACCTTATCACCGAGCATAACGAGAGTATCTATCAAGCTTGCGGGAGAACCTATTTCCCAATCATGCCAGTTGAAGAGATACATCTTTCTCCAACCTACACCGTCGATCTCCTTCTGACCGTATCTGTTCTCATTCATATATTCGAGGCAGTAGATTACAGTCTCAAGGATATCTTCGTCCTGATAATACTTCGTTCCGCAGGAAGCCCACGCTTTTGCTATCTGCATTATGTATCCAAACTCTCTTGTCATATGATTGGATGTAGTGGGTTTCGAGTCAAGAAAAAGCGAATCGGGATTTCCGCGCTTGAATATTGAAAGTGCTTTTTCTGCATTTCTTTCAATATTGGCAACGTTTTTCTTGACCGCAGGGTCGTTTAGATCTGCATCAGGCTGAATTGATATTCTTCTTCGCCAGTTAGCAAGTGCCATTTGAATGTCTTTCATAATTTAAAACCTCCGTTTTTTATAAAATTACAATTTCAAATACTGCTTTTTCCTTTTCCAAAGGATCTCTATGTTTAAAATCAATAAAATAGAGCTTCATAGGAGCAGCGCCGTGACCGCTGTACTCTTCTGCGCTTACCGAAAGATCAAATTGCGCTTTATCAAAGACTATCTGAGAATTTTTACCGACAAAAACCTCTCCGTTTACCTCTCTCGGCTCTGTAAAACTTACAAATCTTTCTATTATTGAGTCGGGCTTCTTAAAAAACTCGAAGCTGTCCGTAAGTATGACCTTGTTGTCCGAGCATTCGTATCTTCTGCTAAGGCTTTTCAGCGTAGGGTCTTTATAGCTGTCTTTGATATTCAGTTCAAAGACAGAGTCGGTATGCTCGGTAACCTCGGCTTTGGGCGTTCCCATACTCTGATAATTTCCGTTTACGATAGGCAGACTGTGACCTCTTGAAGAGTTCACAAGATAGTCGTATCTGTACCTGTTATCAAAATACTGCCTCGTATATTCTCCGCTTCCGGTATCGCAGAGGATTATTTCTTCCTGCGTTGTCATCATAAAGGTTCCTATATCGTTATGATTATGAGGCTCGTTATTATGACCGCCCTTTGCGGCTATCGAATACTTATCGCAGTTTCTTATAAACCACTGTCCCTCTTCGTAATACATAGTGCCGTTTTTAAGCTTTTCTCCGTACTCGGCGTCGGGATCGCTCCACAGGAAATATCTTATGATATTATGGCTTCCCGCGCTTATCGAATAAGTTGAAAGCGAAACATCGGGATATGCAAGCAGACCGGGGTAATGCTTATTTATTACGTAGAAATGGCTTCGCGGATATCTGTATTTCTCAGATGCATCCGAGAAGCATACCGCATAGTCGCCGTTAAGCCTCATAGCGCTTGAGAAAACAGCTGCCTTTTTTACGTCATCGCGGGTAAAGTAATCAATAACGCCTGTCTGCAAGTTATGAGCTTTCTCTATCTTTTCAGAGGACAGACCTCTTTCAAATCGGTTCAGGCAGTTCACGTTTGAGCTGTAATTTTTGACCGCGTCAGCATAGTTGAGGAATGTTCCAAATCCGTACGACCAGTAGCCAAGACCTTCAAGACAGCAGCCGTCCTTTCCGTATGACGACAGGAAAAGATTCATTATACGGTTAAATTCGGGCTCTGCGCGTCTGAAATCTTCGGGTGTTCCGAGATACATAATACAGAGTGCTATCTGCGACACGCAAACCGACGCCCAGTTATTTTCGCCGTTCATCCACCAATAATGGTATCTGAAAAAGGGGTCGATAGTTCTTTCCTTTACCATAGAAACGAGTCGGTCTGACACCTGTTTCGGTATAATATCACCGAGAATATGGTACGTTTCGGCAAGAAGCGCACCCGTTTCGGTTGAGAAAAGGTCAAGATGTGTAATTCTCTTATCCGCATCACCGAGCATATCAGCCATATGTGCAGGAACGACCCATGTAGACTCGTCCATTATCAGCCACATCGTATCGCAAAGCGCGTCAAGATATTTTTCTCCGTACAGCTTTGTAAGTATCGCAAGATATGCTACTCTTCTGCGTCTGTCGAAATATATCTTTTCGTAACATTTTCTGTCGCCGTCACGCATAAAACGGGAATAATCAGACCAAAGCAGTGCTTTCGGCGGATTTTTAAGATATTCCTCGCCTGCGGAAATAAGCATTTCGCGATCCTTAGCATAAAAGGGATGAGTTTTTATCTCTTCCCATTTTTCGGGAGTATTTCCTGTAAGTATTTCGTACATAATACAAAACCTCTCTCTTTAAAGTGAACATTAATCAAAGCTCGCGTGAATAGGTTGCTCCGCGTTTTTCGCTTATATCGAATTTGTATTCTTTTGCGTTTATTCTGACAGTCAGCTCTTCAAGCTTCTGTGTAGGATCGCTTACGTAGATCTTTCCGTGTGCAAGCATTACGAGCGCGGGGGCAGAAACATCTATGCCGTCAAACGCGGCTGCATTCCAAAATACGTACATTTTTTTGCCTTCCCTATACGAAAGCGCCTGTACTTCTTTATTATTTGCAAGAATTTCAAAATCGGGGTCTGCCGCGAACTTCACAAAATCGTTTTCGCTGATTTTCGGAAGTATTGCGTACGCATACTCACCGTTTTCGGGATTTTTGCCGTGCTGTACGACGATCTCGACAAAATCCTTTTTAAGTCCGCCCTTTGAAAGAGTAACCTCCATATCCGCGGGGAAATAATATCCGCCGAAGCCCTCGAGGTAAAGTCCTCTTGTTCCGTCCGTTATCCTGCGGTCATCTTCGATTACGTTTATGATCTTTCCGTCAAGTGTTTTAACTGCCTTATCGGTTCTTCTGTTGTCTATTACCGTAAGCACGTCTGCGTCGTCTTGTGCGTTGATATCGCATCCGAGGCAAACTGCGTTTATTCCGTTAAAGAAATATGCTTTTCTTGCAAGAAGTGTACAGTCACGCTTTTCGGGTGCCCCGCCGTACGATCCGTCGGGCTTATAGTATTTTGTATATACGAGCTCACCGTTTCCGTGGTAGCTTTCAAGGCGCATAGCACCGATTCCACTTGCCGAGTCACTTAAGCCGCCCACAAAATCCTGCGAGCTGAGATACTCATTACCCTGCGCGATCGAAATAAGCTGTCTTTCTCTGTTATCTACGGTCGTTCCCGGTCTTCTGTACGGATTATCGTCAGCGCCGTCTGCGTAGTAAGCATAAAAATCATCTGCAAGCACGGTGAGCATACCGTCACCTGCATACCAGCCGTCCGGATTCTGATTATTTATACATTCGTAGTTGAATATTCTAGAAGAAGACATTCCGAGTGCATACGCGACTCCCGAGTTATGATGCACCATCATATCTTCGTTATAGAACATCTTATTTATATTATAAGCTTCGGAAGCAAAATCCTTTTCTTCGACTGCCTTTTTGACAACAAGCGATGCTTCATACGAAAGACGCGCGTAAAAATTCTCAAGCACGCTATAATCGCCCATCATCTCGGGATTTGCGGTTATATTATTCTTTATTGTATTAAGAAGCCTTACTCTTACATTCTCGTCATCGGTAAAAGCCGCAACCTCACAAAGCATAGCAAGGATACGAAGACCTTGTCCTCTCGTTGCATCGGGATGTCTGCATAAAACACGGCGTGTGGCAAGAGTTTTGGATATAACGGGTGCAAACGTATTCTCTGCCCACTCGCAAATACGCTTTTCAAGCACTTCATCTGCGAACTTGGTTCCCTTGAATATTTTACATATAGCCACAACGCAGTCGATATGTATGATACCGTACGTTCCGTTCATCGGGTGACGCATATGGAAGATATACGAACCATCCGAATAAAATCCCTGACCGTCGTTTTTCCAGCCATCAACATAGATATTTGTATCTTCACATTCCTTTACCGCCGCGTATATCTTTTCTTCATTATTCTGTAGGAGTGCCGAGCCTATTACGAGCTTTTCATAGTGTATCTTATTCGAGGCATAATCTCTCGGAAGAGGCACTTTTTTATCAAAAAGCTTGAGGTATCTCTTTCTGTCTTCAAGAGAAACGTGATCTCCGAGTATAACGAGCGTATTTATAAGTCTTTCGGGTGAGCCGAGATCCCAGTCGTGCCAGTTATATTGATAAATATTTCTCCAGCCCACTCCGTCGATCTCTTTTTGACCGTATCTGTTCCGGTTCATCCATTCGATAGAAAAGAGAATGATAGCAAGAACGTCCTTATTCTGATAGAACTTCGTTCCGTAAGATCCCCACGCAACGGCGATATTTTGGATATGATTATATTCTTTGGTCATATCGTTGCTTTTTTCGGGAGCTTTACCGAGAAAGAGCGAATCCGAAGCATCTTTATTAAAGCTACTCAGTGATTTTTCTGCCGCACGCTCAATATTCGCTATATTCTTTTTAACGATAGGATCGGAAATATCGGCATCAGGCTGAACAACTATCATTTTATGCCAGTTGGCAAGTACTCTTTTTATACTATCCATAAATATTGCTCCTTACATTTCTGTTTTGGTTATTTATAGGTTATTATTTTATAATTCCCAATTATTCCTCGTCGGGATCTTCCGGAACGTTTGTAAGAACTGTTATAAACACTTTTCCGTATCTCGAAAATTTTCTTACTCTAAGACCTTCGATCTCTATCGGTTCTTTTTTATTGCTTTCGCATATAACGACAGCATTCGGAGAGAGGATATCCATTCTTATAATTCTGTCAAGCGAATCCATAAGCATTTCATATTCACCGTATGGCGGATCGAGGAAAACTATTCCGAATTTTTCGCCCGTACGGCATCCGTTTATTGCCGCCTTATAGTCGCTTGAAAGTATTTTAGTTTTTTCGTACAGCTTAGTCTTCTGCGCATTACGCTTTATTACCGCTACCGCATCTCTGTTAGAGTCACATATAGTAGCAGATCTCGCTCCCCTTGAAAGTGCTTCAAGTGCCATCTGTCCGCTTCCGCCGAAAAGATCGAGCACGTTTCTTCCTTCAAGCTCAAAATTTATCATACTGAATATCGCTTCTTTTACTCTCTCTATGGTGGGTCTTGTAATTTCCTCACCCTCGAGTGTTTCCAGTCTTGTACCTCTTGCCGTTCCTGTTATAATTCTCATTTTCTTTTTCGGGAAAACTTTTTGAAAAAAGTTTTCCCACACCCTTTCAAAAACTTTTATTAAACACTAAATATAATTCGGAGGGCGCAGTTTGCGGTTTTCGCGAGGCGAAAAGTCGGACGGCTGTCCAATCGTACTGATGTCCGACAGCGAAACTGCCAAGTGATGGCGAAGCCATCGTTTTTTTCTTGGGAAAACTTTTTGTAAAAAGTTTTCCCAAACCCTTTCAAAAACTTTTATTTATGGCCCTGCCCTAAAACCCGCCAGGAAACTTTTTGTAAAAAGTTTCTTGGAACTTCAAAAACTTTTTATAGACCTTAAACTCTTTTTGAAAAAAGGGTTTAAGAATCCCAAAAACTTTACTAAAAACAATTTTATTTATTATCGAAATAATTTCTTATATTCTCAGCATCTTTCGCCGAAACACCCTTGACTTCCGCAATTTCATCCTTTGCAGCGTTTTTAAGTGCCGTCAGCGTTTTAAAATGAGCAAGAAGTATTGCCGCTTTTTTCTGTCCTATTCCCGCTACATTCTCAAGCGAAGATCGTGTAAGCTTTTTACTCTTTGCCTTCTGCATTGTCGAAACAGTAAAGCGGTGTACCTCTTCCTGAATTTTATATATCAGCATAAATACAGACTGTTCTTTCGCTATACTTATCTCATTTTCTCCGTCGGTAAGCGTTCTCGTTTTGTGAAATTCATCTTTGACCATTCCGAAAACGGGGACGTAAACGCCAAGGCGTTCAAAGAGATTTTTAACTACCGAAACGTGTCCCTTTCCGCCGTCAAGCAGGAAAAGATCGGGTAGCGGCTGTTCATCCTGATGCGCTACTCTTCTTTCAAGTGCTTCACACATCGAAAGATAGTCGTCCTGCACGTCGGTCGTACGTATCTTATACGTTCTGTAACCTTTTTTATTAAATTTCGCATTCTTCAGCGAGATTATTCCTGCTGTAATATTATCATTGCCGTAGTTTGAAATATCTATCGACTCGATATTTTCGGGAACGACCTCAAGCGCGAGCATCTGTGCAAGCTTTACAAGCACGCTGTTATCCTTTTCGTTATCCGCGAGATACTGAACTGCGTGAAGCTGTGCATTTGACTCGACCATTTCGCAAAGGCTTTTCAGCTCGCCTCTTTGAGGTATCTTTAATTTTACGTTGACACCCGAGGTTTCTTTTATATAATCGCAGAAAACCGACATTTGTTCTTCATCGAAATCAATACCCGAAACAACAGTTGACGGAATATATTCTCTGTGCGAATACATTTCGCACAGGAAGGATATAATCTCGGTATTATCGGTTATCTTTTCAGCGGAAAACACAAAATTATCCGAATCTATAACTGCGCCCGCACGAACGTAGTAAAGTGCAAGACAGGAGCAGGACTCGCTTCTGTAAATCGCGACGATATCGTATTCCGCATCGGGCGAGGTGAGTATTTTTTGCTTTTGCCAAAGAAGCTCAAGAGTTTTTATACGGTCACGCATAAGTGCCGCCGTTTCAAACATAAGATTTTCGGACGCATACATCATCTGATCGGTAAGTGATTTTTTAACGTCGTTATACGAGCCGCGAAGAAATGTCAGAACATCCGAAAAGCGTTCTTTATATTCACCCGAGCTTATCTTCCCTGCACACGGAGCGCAGCACTGTCCTATCTGCGCGTATATACAAGGTCTGCTTTTTCCTATATCCTGCGGAAAATTCAGTTTGCACTGCGGAAGTGCAAACGCCCTTTCGGTCGTTTTTATTATCGACATCGCCTTACCCGCGCCCGAATAGGGACCGAAATATTTTGCCCCGTCCGAAAGTCTTTTTCTTGTGAAAAGCACGCGCGGATATTCTTCGTTTACCGTTACTTTAATATACGGATAATTTTTATTATCCTTCAGCAAAATATTATACTTCGGCTGATAAAGCTTTATAAGCTTATTTTCAAGAGTAAGTGCTTCTATTTCCGTATCGGTAAGCATAAAATCAAAGCTGCGCACATCGCCGACCATTTTAGAAGTTTTTATATCTTTCGGAGATTCGTTAAAATACTGTGACACTCTGTTTTTGAGCGCCTTTGATTTACCGACGTATATAACCTTACCAAGCTCATTATACATTATATAAACGCCGGGTGTAAGCGGCAGACGGTTTGCCTTTTCTCTTAAGCTGTCAAGGATATTTTTATCTTTCATATCTCACTGTCTTATTTTCCGTAATCTAATGTTAATTATCTCCGTTTTTACAAAATAAAAACCTACAGATTGTAAAAAAGGCAAACCACATTATCTGCGGTCTGCCCATCTTAAGATTATTTTGCCCGAAATTCTTAGTCGCTGAATCCGCCACTTATAAGAGAACAAAGTCCTTCAATTGCTGCTTCTTCATCCGGACCGTCGGCGATAATTGTAATAACGGTATCTTTAACTATTCCGAGAGAAAGTACGCCGAGAAGACTCTTCGCATTTACGCGGCAGTCTCCCTTTTCAACCCAAATCGAAGATTTAAAAGAATTCGCTTTCTGAATAAAGAATGTCGCAGGGCGAGCATGAAGCCCTATTGTATTTACTATTTTTGCATCGCGAGAGATCATCTTAAATACCAATCCTTTCTACGTTGGTTTCAGTATATCACATCAATATCTCAAAATCAATAGTTTTTGTTAATATTAGCCTTCATTTTCGGTGATTTTGGTAATAACAATAGAAATATCGCAATTTTGGCTCTTCAGATTAAGCATTTTACCCACTCCGATATGTATGTCAGAGTCGAAAAAGAATCCTTTATCCGTATTTTCACCGCTTATTTCTATTTCACCCGTCAATGTGAAGCGCGTATTATCGTCAGCTTTCACAAAACTCTGTCCGTCCTCAGATTTTACAATTACAGTTTGCTTTGTACTCGAAAGAGATTTTAAAACGCCGAAATCCTTTTCCGAAAGCGTGAATATATCGCCTGCTTTAATAGCCGCAAGCTCTTCCGCCGTAAGATTTTCGGCGCAAAAGCTTATTCTTGCGCTGTCACGGCTCGAGGCGAAATTAAGTCTGTCGAGTATAGCGGAGCGGAACACCGTTCCTATGATGCACGCGATTATGACCATAATAATGATAATGTCTATCATATTGAATCTTGTCTTATTGTCATTAGTTGTCATTTTCCGCTATCTCCTTTCCGGTAACGCTTATACACTTTGCAATTGCCGTATAGCCTTCTGTTCTGAACTCTATTTCCGAGCCGACTCTTATCTCATATCCGCTTATATTGTATATTCCGTCGGCAAGGCTTCCGTTTCCGCTGACTGTTATTATTATATCTATATGTCCCGGATACTGTGCATATATAAGGTCACCATCCTCATCAAGCGCACCCGTAGGCTCAAGCGACTTTTCATATTTAACGGAAGTAACTCTTCCTATTGCCTTACCGTTTACGCAGTCATAAACTCTGTCCTTAACGTCTATAAAATCGCAGTTGAGTGTTCCTGCGCTTTCGTTTACACTTATTCCGAGCATTTCGGCATTCACGTTTTCTATTCTGACAGAATACTGTACCGACACCTTTTCTTCTTTTGCGCCGAATATATCAAGTTCAGAGAAGAATGCAAAGTAAACAAAAATTCCTATGCAGCCGAGTGCTATAAGTATAAGGATCCAGTCAACAAAATTCATTCGTTTTCCGCTTCGTCTTTTTTCGGAACGAGTCTTGACGTAGCCGTTATTTTGCTGTTCGTTCATAATTATAGTTACACCTTTCTTTGTCTGTTAATATACGAACTGTGAAATACAGTTTTTTATTTCGTCTTTTTTATTTTCTTTCTGAAGGTACTTATCGGAAGCTTTATATCAAGTCCGCTGTTTTCCGAAACAGCCGCATTTTCGAACAAAGCTGTTTTTCTTGTTGCGCATACGTATCCGACAATAGACCAGAAAATATACGCCACAGAAAAATCCTTCCATATATAGTTTATTCCCGATACAAGAAGAAGCGCGGTAAAGGCGGTAAGCGCCGACATACTGTAAACCGAAGCGTATCTTTTTACCGTAATTACTTTATAAGTCGAAAATGCCTGTCTGTAAACGAGTATCACCGTTGCTGCAAGGAAGATAATTCCGACTACTCCGAAACGTATAAGCACCTCGAAGAAGAGACTTCCGCTGTCAGAAGCGGATACGGCGCCCGTCTGTGAAAGAGATGCATATATATTCTCAAACACGGTTTCACCGAGTCCGATGCCCGTCATAGCATATTGACCGATCATTTTTATGCTGACGTGCATAACGTCGAAGCTTCCCGCGAGAGTATCATTTGCCAAAGCAAACAGATACGACGGAAGTATATCCGAAACGATATAAAGAACAAAGAGAATTACCGCCAAAACTCCGAATATAGATGCCGCGTTTTTCTTTGATTTTATCAAAGCATAAAACATTACGGATATAAGAAGTATCATCCAAGCGTAAACATCTATAGTGAGCAGGATACAAATGATAACCGGCAATATTACTGCAAGTGAAAGAAGCCGCATACCGCCCACGTTCTTATGCGAAAGTCCCGCAAGTGCAAAGCAGACTATTACCATCAGATATACCGAAAGCATTTCGGTAGTACCGCACACCGAATTTATATTGCTGTTAAGAAGCTTGTCAAATTTCCAGGAATTATTTACCGCATATACTACCCATTCGTATATTCCGTACGCGGCAACAACAAATCCCGAGATAAGCATAGCACTTACTCCGCGTGAAAGCCACACACGTGAGCTGAAAAGGTTTGCCACGAGGAAATACCCCATAATTGGCATAACGAGAGCCATAGCGTGATATATTGCTTCCGTACGGTCCACGGACACAAGTGCCGTCAGGATAACGAATCCCGCAAACATAATGATAAGACCGTCAAGTGCGCCGAATTTTGCTCTGCGCTGTCCGCGGAGAAGCTTTATTATCCACGCAAGCGAAACGTACACAATAAGCAGATAGAGATATTTCTGTCCGTTTATAAATACCGATGCAAACGGTAAAAAGAAAGAAATTATAACCACTCCGCTTTCGGGATTATGCGCAACCCCGATTGCCACGACAAGTGCAACTATTACGAAAAATATATCAAATGCAGAAATAACGGCTGACAAGAGTCCGAGTCCGACACCGAGAAGGAATGCTATAAATCCGTATTTCGGAACCTTCTTTTCCGTATCTATATTCTTCTTAAAAAGTCCGAAGACGGAAACGAGTATGAAGCTTCCCATCTTACTCTCACACAGATAGCGCACGAGAGGAACGTCACCGGCAAATATCGTTATCATCGCCACAAGCGTATAAGCCACACCCATTAAAAGACTTACCGTACTGAATGTTCCGCCAAGCCAGAAGCTCTTTGCCGATTGTACCAGAATAGTTGTTATACCCGTTGAAAGAAGCAGTGCACCGTACGTTGCCATCGGCAAATACAGAAGAATTGACAAAAAGCGTTCAATAAAACTGAGCAGCACGCTTTTTTCGAAGACAGAAACAATCTTTTTGATAATTGAGCTTTCTTTTTTCGTCTTTTCACGTATTTTCGCTACTTCCTCACCTGTAATATCATCGTATATGATTTTCTCTTTTATTTTAGGTCTGCGGCGTTTTTTGAAAACGGAGACAAGTTTTGAAGGTGCGGAAATTATAACCGAGGATTCTGTACTTTCGTCGATCTTATCGTACGAGGTAAAAAAGCTTCCGAGAATTCCGTTTTTGGTCATATCGTATATTTTTGCGACCGTTTTATCAACAAAACGCATTATAAAGCTTCCGTCGCGTTTAAAAAGCCCTTTATGTCTTGCACGAAAATCATTCGGTTTCTTTCCTATAAGCTGATAACCTGCGGCATATCGTTCACCCGACTTTGCAAGAGCGTCTATGTTTACAGCTTCGGTACTGTCGCCGTCGGAAGATCCTTCGTCTATGTTTTCATCATCCTCGTCGGACGTTTCTTCGTAATCTTCGTCTTCGACGTCTTCATCAATTTCGTAATCTTCATCCGCCTTGTGAAATCCCATATCCGAGTCAAAATCCGAACGGTAATCCATACTTTCTCTGCCTATCGGTATTTCGGGCTTAGGCATACTGCTATCATTTTTTTCTTCATCGGGGTCATCCGGTCCTACAAACATCGGATTTACTCTTATACTTTCCACAGGCACGGGAGTTATCTCGTCAAATTTATAGTTCTTATCCATTTTCGCATCCACTCCTTTCCGTAAATTTTACAGTTTTACAGTATTATATGATCTTAAAGTTAATTACAGCAGATCAGGGCGATTTTTGAGAGTAAGCTTAAGTGCTTCCTCCTTACGCCACTTTTCTATCTTTTTGTGGTCACCGCCGAGAAGCACGTCGGGAACTCTGCGCCCGTTGAACTCTTCGGGTCTTGTGTACTGCGGATATTCAAGCACACCGCCGATGATGCTTTCGTTTTCAAAGCACTCATCCGCAGAGAGCACACCCTCGCACATTCTCGAAATTACGTCAATAAGCACGCACGCGGGAAGCTCTCCGCCTGTCAGCACGTAGTCGCCTATCGATATTTCCTCGTCAACTATCTCGTCAACTATTCTGCGGTCAACACCCTCGTAGTGTCCGCAAAGTATAGTTATATTATCATATTTCGAAAGCTCTGCTGCTTTTTTCTGATCGAGTACTCTTCCCTGCGCGGACATAAACAGACATATCGAGCTGCCCTCTTGTTTTTCTTTTACCGCGTTATAGCATCTGTATATCGGCGGCGCCGCCATAAGCATTCCCATACCGCCGCCGTAAGGTGTATCGTCAACTCTGCGGTGCTTGTCCTGCGAATAGTCGCGAATATTATGTGTACGCACGGTGACCGCACCCGATTTTCTTGCTCTTCCTATTATGCTTTCCGAGGTAACTCTCTCGATAAGCTCGGGGAAAAGCGTCATTACGTCAAACGTCATTCCAAAAGTCCCTCCACGGGTATAATAAAGACACCCTCTTCAAGAGATATCTTTTCAACGAACTGATCAAGATTAGGAACGAGCACCTGCCTGCCTTCACCGCAGTCTATTTCGAAAATATCGTTATAGCCGTAATTTACAACGTCGGTGATCTTACCTATAAGCTCACCGTTATCCGTTCTGTAAGCAAGAAGTCCTATAAGGTCTGCAATAAATACCGAATCCTCATCTATTGCGAGATCTTCGCGCGCGGCATACACGGTTTTGCCCTTATATGCAATCACGTCGTCAAGCGTTTCTATACCGACGAATTTTGTAAGCACTCTTCCTGCGTGTACGGCAGAGCGCGCTACCTTCATAGCCTTATATTCACCCTGCTGTTTAATATAAAGAGTCTTGAGTCCCGCAAGAATTTTTGGAGTATCGCACAGGCTGTCTATAAGCACGTCCCCGCGCACTCCGTGTGTATTGGCTATTTTTCCCGCCTCAAGATATTTCTTCAAATTACGTTCCATCTTATCGTTTTTCCTTATTTTCCTTGTTTTTCTTATTTTCTTACATATATTTTTTCTATTTCGCAAAGATAAATTTTATGGAAATCCTTGTTCGGATAGTAGCTGTCTATAAGCGACTCATCAAGAAAACATTCGGGCTTTATCATATCCTCGTACATCTTCTTACATACGATAACGGTATCCGCTTCGGCAAATCCGACAGCGCCGTCAAAGTCGATATTTGAAAGTCCGCACTCGGAAATCTTATCGGTATCTCTTCCACTTTTCGTACCGCATATATTATATATTTTCCGTGCCTTTCCACATTCATCGGAAAGGAATGAAAGACCTATTTTATCTGCCTTTTCCGCAAGAGTAAAGCTGTATCTTTGCGGGCGTATAAAGCATACCGCGTACGGCTTATTCCATATTACACCCACACCGCCCCAGCTTGCCGTCATAGCGTTGACACTTTTCTTTTCGCTGTCGGGAGTGCCTATCAGCATCCATTTTTTCGCAATATCACGAAACACGGGGGACGAAAAATCGTACGGAGATATTTCGGTAAAATCATCCTTTGTAATCATCTTATATACACCTTTCAAAGCAGATCAAAATATACAATAACCCACTTTACAAATTTCCACTATGTATTATATATCTTTTTTTCGTTTTAGTCAATAGTTTTTTTAACAGTATGTTTTTTTACTGTTTATTTATCGTTTATTTACCAAAAATATGTAATTTTTGTCTGCTCAAGCCTTTACAAAACAAAATATTTGTGATATACTTTAATTTAGATTTTTATATCCTGCCGTAGAATGCCCTTCGGCAGCATAATGCCCTTCGACAGCATAAGGAGTTTTTCAATGAATGTTTATTTTCCCGATACCGCAAATATCGGAAAACGCAATACCCGCGCTATCCTGTTTCTTTTTCTATCGTGTATCATAAGTATTTTTTATATTTTCGCAGAAAACATCTACGCACCGAAGCTTACGGTCTACGTCTATAATCCTATAACTCTGTACGTTGTTACTTTTATGACGAGTGTTGTATTTTTCTCTTGTGCACTTGCGGTAATATCGTACAAAAGCAAAAAGCTCGCTGCGATTTCGGTAATTGCCGCTATTATTCTTGTAGCGTCGGTTTCTCTTCTCCTCGGAGCGTCACCCGAACAGCTTCTTCTTGCGCTGGCGTTTATTCCCTCGGGAACTTTACTCTCTATGTGTATATCCCGCGGACTTGAAAAAGCTCACACCGTAGTGGGAAACGCAGTTATAATCGCACTCGTCTTTGCGTTTGCAAGTATGATATATATCTATTCTTCGCTCGGTGAGGTTTCGCGAGCAACGATAGCATATATCGTAAACATCTTCCGCGAAGCCTTCGTATCTTTCTATACTCAGTATTCGGCACAGACCGGAATCACCGGAATAGACGTTTCAGCAACCTTCGATATGTTCGTTGCGATATTCCCCGCATTTTTCTGTGTTGTAGCTTCTGTGATCTCCTATATAACGGCAACACTATCGAGAGCACTTATTTTAGGTCAGGGAGCGATTTCGGACAGCCTCACACGTTGGCCCCTCAAAATGAGCCGTCTTGCATCCCTCGTATTCATAACAGCACTCATTTTCTCAATGCTCTCTTTTTCAGGCACAGGGAAAACGCTTATTATTACGATGTACAATCTGATGCTGATTCTCTCCCCCGGATTCTTCCTTATAGGCATCAGAACTTCGCTTATGCATTTCAGACGTCCCTCTTTGTTCACAATAATATTCGGAGTAATCGTTCTTGTATCCTGTCTGAACAATCCCATACTTTTAGTACTTCTCGTAGCGTCATCGGGCGCTCTTGACAATCTTTTTCCCGGCGTACGCGCTATACTCTACGGTGAACATCCCAAGAAGCGCGACAACTAAAATCATTTAAACCACGCGAAAGGAGCATAACAATCAGCTATGAAATCCGGTGCATTTTTCGCCAAACTCAAAAAAATTCTCCGAAAGGAATCATCTCAGCTCATTATCGGTGTTATCGCGATAAGTACTGTCTTTATCTGGGCGGTTTACGCAATATATTCCGATCCTACTCCGATAATGTCACCCAAGATAGTCTTCCCGCTGTCTTTTGTGATCTATCTGCTTTCGGAAATTCTCTTTATTTTGGTGCTTCGTTTTATTCATTCAAGATTTTTATCAAAATCCGACTCACCCCTGTTTTCCGCAGAATTTTTCTCTTCAATGACAAATTCAATAAATGCGCCCATCGCTCTTATAACGAGCAAGGGTTATATTCTCTGGATAAATTCCGCATTCTCGGCTATGCGCAGACGCGCTTCCGTACACTCAAGACAGTTCTCAAGCTACGGAAACGTTTCTGTCGATACTCTGCTTGATGCTCACGCAGAAGGCGTTAAGTGCGAGGTCGGCGGAGTTCCCTACACCGTATCGGGAAAATCCTTTTATATCGGAAAAGCCCGTATAATTTCTGTGATCTGGACGGACAATTCCGAGCTTGAACAGGTCAAAAAGACTATGCAGGAAGAGGAAATGCTCGTTGCTTACATCGTTGTTGACAACATTGACGAGCTTGTTCAGGTAGAACAGGAAAACACCAACGCCGCTGCGGCTGAAATATCATCCGTTCTCACAAACTGGGCAACCTCCGTAAACGGTTCTATAAAAGAGTACGAGCGAAACCGATATATATTCTTCTTCGCCGCAAAGCATATGGATACGTTTACAGCGCAAAAGTTCGATATTCTCGAAAAGATACGTGCAATAAAGATAGGAACGAGCGGCACACCGATAACAATTTCTATCGGTACGACGACACTCGGCGACACTATACTTGCCAAGGAAAACGCGGCAAGAGCCTGCCTCGAAATGGCTCTCGCGCGAGGCGGCGACCAAGCGGTTGTCAAGACCGCGGAAGGTATAGAATACTTCGGCGGTGTTACAAAGACTATGCAGAAGCGAAGCACCGTAAAGTCGCGCTCGATCGCACTTTCACTTGCAAATCTTATATCTCAAAGTTCAAACGTTCTTATTTTCGGACACCGTTTTCCCGATTACGACTGCTTCGGCGCAAGTATCGGTGTTGCGCGTTTCTGTATGCACTGCGGAATCCCCTGCAACATTGTAGTTGACACCGAAGACAAAAACCTGAGCAAGGGATTTATAAAGATCAAAGGCGCTCCTGCGTACAACCATATTTTCGTTGACCTCACCGCAGGACAGAATCTGCTCCGCTCTGACACTCTCGTAATTATCGTTGACGTAAACAATCCGAAGCAATTCTATGCTCCCGCTATTGCGGAAGCCGCTGAAAATATCGTTTATCTCGACCATCACCGTCAGACAGATGCATTCCCCAAGGATCCTCTTCTCTCTTATATCGAGCCGTCCGCATCGTCTACCTGCGAGATCATCGCAGAGCTTCTTGAACAGGTACTTCCTTCCGGACGTCTTACCAAGATCGAAGCAGACTTCCTCTATTCGGGAATCATTCTCGACACCAAATATTTTGCACAGAACATCGGCGTACGTACCTTTGCCGCGGCTCTTTATCTCAGAAGCGAGGGAGCAGACCCCGTTGAAGTTCAGGAGCTTTTCAAGGTCAATCTCGACGATATGCAGCGCGAAGCAAAATTCAAGTCGAATATCCATATTTACAGAAAGGTTGTTGCTATTGCATCTAACCTTGATGAAAACAACACATCCGCTGACAGAATAGCTGCAGCAAAGGTCGCAGACAGTCTTCTCTCCATTGACAACGTACTCGCTTCCTTTGCAATTTGCAGAATAGATAACAGCATATGCATTTCCGCACGTTCAAGCGGTACGATAAACGTTCAGCTCATTCTCGAGCGTCTTAACGGCGGCGGTCATTATAACTCCGCGGCTACTCAGATGCCCGATATAACTATCGAAGAAGCACTTGTAAAGCTCAAGGATTCTATCGACATCGCGCTTGACGGCGAAAACTGATAAAACATAAATTCACCTACGAAAGGATATAGTACAAATGAAGGTCATTCTCACACAAGATGTAAAAACACAGGGCAAAAAAGGCGATATTATAAACGTTTCCGACGGATATGCAAGAAATTTTCTTCTTCCCAAGGGACTTGCAATAGAAGCTGACGCAAAAGCACTCAACGATCAGAAGAACAAGGATGCCGCAAAGCAGCACAAGATCGACGTTGAAATTGCCGAAGCAAAAGAAATTGCAGCAAAGCTCGAAAACATAAAGGTGGTTATCAAGGCGACATCGGGAAGCGACTCCCGTCTTTACGGCGCTGTTACAGTTAAGGAAATTGCCGATTCTCTCGCTTCTCAGTTTAATATCACAATAGACAAGAGAAAAATAGTTCTCGACAAACCCATAAAAAATTACGGAGATTATACACTTGACGTAAAGCTCTACACAAAAGTTGTAGGTAAGCTCAGCGTAAGCGTTATAAATGACAAATAATATGGCAGAAACAGATATTTTAAGAAAGCTTCCCTTTTCGCTTGAAGCCGAACAGGCAGTTCTCGGTTCTGTTCTTATCGACCCCGAAAAAATATCGGACGTCGCTACAATGATATCAAGCGAAGACTTTTACCTTGAGGAGCATAAATCTATCTTCTCCGCAATGCAGAAGCTCTCTCTTCAGTCGCGCGATATTGACCCTGTCGTACTTATGGAAGCTCTCGTTCAGGAGGGTGTATATGACATTGAACAGTCGAAAAAATACATCAGAACGATAGCGGAAATAGTTCCCTCTTCGTCAAATATCAAGGACTACGCAAAGATAGTAAAGGATAAAAGCCTTCTGCGTCAGCTTATAAACGTTTGCAACGAAATAACGGATACGGCATACGCAGAGCAGGACGAAGCAGAAAGAATAGTTGACAGTGCTGAAGCAAAGGTCTTCTCTATCGCGCAAACAAAGGAAAGCCGAGATTTTGCTCACATCAGGGACGTTATAATCGAAACCTACCGCAATATAAAAGAAATTGCAACCAATCCCGATGCGGCTAAAGGTGTTCCCACAGGATTTTCCGCACTTGACAAGGTTCTCGTCGGTCTCGGCGAAGGCGATCTCGTTATCGTCGGCGCTCGACCCGGTATGGGTAAAACCGCTTTTGCGCTTAATCTTGCAACCAATATTGCACGTACTTCGCGCAAAACCGTATGTATATTTTCACTCGAAATGTCTAACGAGCAGCTCGTACAAAGAATGCTTTCAAGTGAAGCACTTGTTGAGAGCACTTCGCTCAGAAGCGGAAATCTTACCCCAGATGACTGGAACAAGCTCGCAAAGGCATCTGCATTCCTTTCCGAATGTGATATTTATATTGATGACACGACCGGTATCAACGTAACCGGAATGAAAGCCAAGCTCCGCAGAATGAAAAACCTCGGACTTGTTGTTATCGACTATCTTCAGCTTATGCAGAGTGACCGAAAGATAGACAACCGTGTTCAGGAAGTCAGCGAAATATCGAGAAACTTAAAGCTTCTTGCAAAAGAGCTCAAGGTTCCGGTAATCTGCTGTGCACAGCTTTCGCGTACGAACGAATCGAGAACGAACAAGCGTCCTATGCTTTCAGACCTTCGTGACTCGGGTGCGATCGAGCAGGACGCAGATATGGTAATGTTCCTCTTCAGAGATGAATATTACGACAAGGAGCAGGAAGGCAATGTGGCAGAGGTCATCGTCGAGAAAAACCGTCACGGCGGAAGAGACACCGTTAAGCTGAACTGGTTCGGTCAGTACACAAGATTCTCTTCTATGACGGATATCGAAGAATAAACTTTTACAGAGTACAAAAATACAAAGAAAGGCTGTGCAGAATGAAAAAAATATCGATTTGCGAGGAAAAATTTTCCCGTGCGGTAGAGCGTTACGATATGCTTTCGTGCGAATCAATTCTCGTCGGTCTTTCGGGAGGAGCCGACTCTGTCGTGCTTCTTCACCTTCTCAAAAAGGAAGCCGCTTTACGCGGTTTTTCTTTACTCGCTCTTCACGTAAATCATATGATAAGAGGCGAAGAGGCAGACCGCGACGAAGCTTTTTGCAGAGAGCTGTGCAAAAAGTGGGAGATATCCTTCACATCTGAAAAGGTTGATATTCCCGCTATCGCCAAAAGAGAAAAATGCGGTCTTGAAGAGGCTGCCAGAAATTGCAGATACAAAATTTTTAACAATTTTTGCAAAGAAAACGGTATAAAACGAATCGCAACGGCACATAATTCTTCGGATAACCTTGAAACGGTAATATTCAATATCGCACGTGGAAGCTCGCTTAAAGGTGTTACGGGAATACCGGCTGTACGTGAAAATATCATAAGACCTCTGATTTTTTGCACAAAAAGTGAAATTATTGAATATGCGGCGGAAAATCGGCTTGAATATGTATATGACAGCACAAATTCGGATACTGATTATTCAAGGAATCTTATCCGACACAAAATCGTACCCGAGCTTCAAAAGCTGAATCCTTCGGTTGAAGACGCTATCTCACGTATGACACTTTTAGTTCGCGATGACAGCGACTTTATTGAGAAGGAAGCCGCAAAGTTTTCCGACAGCAAAACAGAAAGTCTTTTATCGCTTGAGCCTGCCATTCTGAGGCGGGTTATAAAAAATATGTATTCTTCATACGGCGGTAAGGGAGATCTTTCTTACACGCACATTTCGGATGTAATTTCTCTTATCTCCGCAAATATTCCTCACAGCAGAATATCTCTTCCCGGTAATATTTCTGCCGCTATTGAAAACTCTTCGCTCGTCTTTATCAGTGACCTGAAAAACAAAGAACGTAAAAATTACAAATTGCGCCTTTCTCTCGGCGAGAACGTTATAGAAGAAGATAATTCAATAATTTTTATCTGTGAAGAAAAAGATGAAAACAGCGAGGAAATAAGCAAATACTTAATAAAAAAACAAAATATTTACAAAATATTGATAAAAGCCACTATTGCATTTGATATAATGAATTTCAGCTTGTTTGTGAGAAACAAAGAAGACGGTGACAAATACGTTTACGGCAAAATGACACGTAATATCAAAAAGCTCTTCTCAGAAAAAAAGCTTCCGATAGAAGACCGTGCCACTATTCCGATCTTTGAATCTGACGGAAACATCCTATGGATTCCCGGATTTCCTACTGCCGACATTGTTTCTCCCAAAATAAATCAAACAGCTCCAAAATTTTCGATATACTATATGAAAGGACTATCTCAAAATGAAGAAATACGATATTAATGATGACATTGACTATACTATGATTACCGAAAGCGAGCTTGAGGAAATCGTAAAAAAGGTTGCCTCTGAAATCGACCGTGATTATCCCGACCCCGAAAAAAGACTTCTTCTTCTCGGAATACTCAAAGGATCTGTTGTATTTATGGGCGATCTTATGAAGCATATCAAGCGCCCTGTTGAAATAGACTTTATGAAGGTCTCTTCCTACGGTGCTTCTACAACTTCTTCCAAAACTATAAATATTATGCTTGATCTTTACCGTCACGATATCGAAGATCTGGACATACTTATTGTAGAAGACATAATTGACAGCGGACGCACTATGCTCTACCTTACCAAATATCTTGAAAACAAGGGAGCTTCAAGCGTTAAGTGCGTAGCTCTTCTCGATAAACCCTCGCGCAGAGAAGTCGATTACAACGCAGATTACATAGGAATGGAAGTTGAAGATAAATTTGTTGTCGGATACGGACTCGACTATACCGAAAAATACAGAGCACTTCCCTATATCGGAGTTCTTAAGCCCGAAATTTATACAAAGCACGATTAAACAGATATTTATATACTGTTAATTTACATTTACACGGAGTTACACTTATATAATGAAAAAGAATCTATTTTCCATTCTCAGCTTTATATTACTCATTGTTCTCGTTATTACGGCTGTATCCTTTATCCTTAAGGGAAGCGAAGAAGACCCCGTTTACAGCGATATCGTTGAGCTTTTCGAGAACATCGGAGTAAACGGCGAAGAATCGGTCAAGACCTTTACGCTTGATGCGTCAAACAAGCTGACCGTTGTCACAACCAAAGACAAAAAGATAATCTACTATCTGCAGGACCGTCAGCGATTCTATGACGACTGTTACGATCACGTTCTCGCTTACAACCAAGAGGTTGAAGAGCACAATCAGGGCGTATCCTCGGGTAATAAGATCGAAAAGCTCAAATATGATCTTATTGAGCCCACAAAGATTCCCGTATGGGTTTCCATTCTTCCATATCTCGCAATTATTCTTCTCCTCGGAGGACTCGTTGTCTGGGTTCTCAAGCAGTCGGCAAACGGAAAGAACGCCCCCGGAAGAGGCGGTCCGTCATTTGCAAAATCGAGAGCAAAAATGAATGTTCCCGATGACAAAAAGCGTATTCTCTTCTCTGACGTTGCAGGTGCAGACGAAGAAAAGGAAGAGCTTGAAGAGATCGTACAGTTCCTCAAAGACCCCGATTACTTCACAAAACTCGGTGCTAAGATTCCCCACGGTGTTCTTCTCGTGGGTCCTCCCGGAACAGGTAAAACACTTCTCGCTAAAGCTGTTGCGGGCGAAGCAGGCGTTCCATTCTATTCGATCTCAGGTTCGGATTTCGTTGAAATGTACGTCGGTGTCGGTGCATCCCGTGTCCGCGACCTCTTTGAAACGGCTCGCAAGCATCCCGCAAGTATCATTTTTATAGATGAAATCGACGCAGTCGGACGTCACCGCGGAGCAGGTCTCGGCGGCGGTCACGACGAGCGTGAGCAGACCCTTAACCAGCTTCTCGTTGAGATGGACGGCTTCGGTGGAAACGAAGGCATCATCGTTATGGCGGCAACAAACCGTCCCGACATTCTCGACCCTGCTCTTCTCCGTCCCGGACGTTTTGACCGTGAAATTACAGTAAACTACCCCGACCTCAAGGGCAGAGAGGAAATTCTCAAAATTCATGCGCGCAACAAGCCCTTTGAAGAAGGCGTTGACCTTTCGATCGTTGCAAAAGGAACTGCAGGATTTACAGGTGCAGACCTTGCAAACCTTCTTAACGAAGCGGCGCTCCTCGCAGCAAGACGCGGCAAAACGCTTATCGGTATGAACGATATTGAAGATGCTATAATGAAGATCGTAGTCGGTACTCAGAAGAAGAGTATGAAGATCAAGGACGAGGAAAAGCGCAAAACAGCTTACCACGAAGCAGGTCACGCTCTTATCGCGTACTATCTCCCTTCTCTCGACCCCGTTCATCAGATCTCTATTATCCCGAGTGGACGCGCTCTCGGATACACTCTCAATCTTCCGCAGGAAGACAAATACAGCGAATACCGTTCCGAGCTTTCCGAGCATATTTCGATGCTCCTCGGCGGACGCGTTGCTGAAAAGATCACATTCAACGATTTCTCGGGCGGTGCATCAAACGACATTCAGCGTGCTACCGAGATCGCGCGTAAGATGGTTACTCGCCTCGGTATGAGTGATGCGCTCGGACCTATCGTTTACGGTACAGGTCACAGCGAAGTATTCCTCGGCAGAGATTTCGGCGGTGAAAAGAACTACTCCGAATCTACCGCGGCACTCATTGACAGCGAAATCAAGAGAATCATCACAGAGGCTTACGAAACAGCCGAAAAGATACTCACAGAGCATTCCGACAAGCTTAAATTCGTTGCTGAATTCCTTGTTAAGTACGAAACGATGGACGAGATACAGTTCAGAACCGCTATGGAAGGCGACCATACTTTTGAAGAAATTCAGGAAATTATGGACGAAAAACGCCGCAAGAGTATCGCTGAAAACGAAGAAAAGCGTCTGCGTGATGAGGAAGAAAAGAAACGCCGCGAGGAAGAGGAACGCCTTGCACGTGAAAAAGAAGCGGCTTCACTGGGCGGCATCGGTAATATGCCAGGTCCTGCTGTGGAAGCGTCTGCTCCCATCGGTGCCGAGCCTATCGAGTCAGCCGAGCAGACTAAGGCGTCTGACGAAAACGCAAATGAAGCGGACGAAGTAGCCGAAACAGATGAAACAGATGAAACAGACGAAGATACAAATTCGTCCGATACAGACAAAGAGTAAAATAAAAGCTCCGTATCACAAGGATACGGAGCTTTATTTTTATTTTCAGTTGATCTCTCGTCTGCCGTCAAGCAGCTGCCACCTTTAATGCGGAGCGAGAATAGCTTATTTCGCATACTGATTCAATTTTTCGATGATTGAAATGAAACGAGGATCTTGACGGATGCAATCATATCTCTTGTTTTGCATTCGATCTAACCTATAGTAGCATTGTGTATGTTCTGTTAGTTCATGGAAATCCTTGCTTTTCTCAGGATAAATCTGAGTGTCAACAAATAGAGATATAAAATGTTTACCATGATCGTTCTGATATGATAAATCGTGGGCTACGGCATGATGGCACATCTTCTCCAAAGCCTCTAGTGCTTCTTCTGTTCTTCCAAGTGACATTTGGTAGGTGGAAATTATCCAATAATTGAAGGATAATTGGCTATGGTGATACATAAGATCGTCACCGTATATCAAGAAAAACATTTGGTTGGAAATATTAAGCATTTCTATTTTGTTCTCCCAAGTCGATGAATCATTGGGAATATCATCGTTCAACACAAGATTTTGAATAGCGGATCCAAGGGATTCAGTTAGCTTATCAATTTCATCTTGGATATAATATTTTGTTTTTCCATCACCAATTCCGCCCGAAAGCGCCGTTTCGCGGCAGTATTTCATAGGTGTCAGACGATTCACCCACTCTTTTGCTTTTTCTGACTGTTTGACTTCTCCATACAGCATGATAAGAGTATTGATAGCGTCGTATCGTGTATTTTCATCGGTACACTCGTTGGCTACCGAGACAAGGAGTGATTCGATCTCTCCGAAAAGAACTTCGTCGTGAGTTTCTTGCCACACATCATACAGACAAACCGCGAGATGATCTCGAATCTCATAATCGTTCGGATAACGGGCAAAAGCATTTCTTGCATAAGCTACTCGCTCTTCAACAGAACCAACCTCCGCAAGACGTTCCAGTTCCTTCTTAACATTGGCAAGTTCTTGTTCTCTCTCAGATAACTTATATCCGAGAAGTTCATCCGTGCTGACCGAGAAAAAATCAGCTAACATCGGAAGAAGCTCAATGTCAGGATAACCGCCCTCGGATTCCCAACGAGATATAGCTTGTGGCGTTACGCCTATTGCTGTGGCAAGCGTGTCTTGCGTAATATTATTTTCTGCGCGAAGCTTTTTAATTATCGCACCTATTTTAATGTACATACCGTACCTCCAAAAAATTAATTTTGTAAGCTTACGATTTTATTATAGCGGATTTTTTCGATTTTTCAATTATCAATTCATTGTTAAATAGATAAAGCAGCACTTTACATTTGTTAATGCAAAATACTGCTTTATCGCAAGCAATCCAAGAGTGGATTTTTTATATAATTTTCAGTTTATCTCACGTCTGCCGTCAAGTGCGCGAAGCAGAGTTACGGCATCGGTATATTCAAGGTCTGCGCCGACCGGTATTCCGTACGCAAGTCTCGAGGTCTTAACACCAAGCGGTGTTAAAAGCTTCGTAAGATACATAGCCGTCGCTTCGCCCTCAACTGTCGGATTGGTCGCTATAATTACCTCTGTGATACCCTCGTTTGATATACGCGAAAGAAGTGATGCAATATTAAGCTGATCCGGTCCTACACCGTTCATCGGAGAAAGCACTCCGCCGAGAACGTGGTATCTTCCGCGGTATTCTCTTACTCGCTCTATACTCATAAGAGCGCGCACGTCCTCTACCACGCAAATTATAGGCGATCTTTCGCTGTCATCGCACACGGGACAGGTGTCCGTGTCTGTAAAATTACCGCATATCTTACATCTTTTTATGCGCGTCTTTGCGCCTGCAAGCGAATCGGCAAAAGCGAGCACGTCCTCATCGTTCATATCAAGAACAGCGAGAGCATACCGTGTCGCCGACTTTCTTCCCACTCCGGGAAGACGCGCAAAGCCTTCTATAAGACTTTCAAGCGGTGCTATAAATTCAGACATATCAGAATACTCCCGGCATCGACATTCCGCCGGTTATTTTGGACATTTCTTCGTTATTTGTATCTTCTACCTTCTTTATTGCTTCATTTACTGCGGCAATAATGATATCTGAAAGAGTTTCTATATCATCGGGATCAACGATTTCGGGCGAGATCTCAAGTGCGCTTACTTCTTTTTTACCGTTTATGGTAAGTGTTACTGCACCGCCGCCTGCCTTTATTTCATATTCACGTGCGTTAAGCTCTTCCTGAAGCTCTTCCATTCTTTCCTGCATCTTCTGAGCCTGCTTGATCATTCCCTGCATACTTGCGGGTCCGGAACCGTATCCTTCTGGCAATCTTGATTTCATTTTAATATCCTCCAAAATTATGCTTTTATTATTTTATATAAGTCCGTCAAACATTGACACCTGGTCTTCTTTTACTGCGGACACTTCAATTACCACTTTTTCGAACATAAAGCCTCTTGATGCCGAAAATCTCATAATAAAATCTTCAACCTTGGCATTTTCGAGCATCATTTTTGAGAAGCTGTCCGATACTTTTATCCGCAAGGTCTTACCGTCTGTATCTGCCGAAGCAAGTCGCAAGAACGGTGCTATACTGCGGTCTATCTTATCGTACTGTGAAACGACCTCTATCCAGTCGGGAAATTCGCTCCACTCGGGACCGTCAGAAGTTTCCGCCGCATCGGTATCAACCTCAGCCGCAGAAGCAGGCTTCTTTACAGCGATTTCTTCTTTCTCGGCTGTTTCGGGTTTCTTCACCGAAACAGGAGCTTCTTCCTTCGGCTGTGTATCAGCTTCGTCCCACGGCGGAAGCTCGTCGTCGCTTATAATAGCTATCGGAATTTCTGCGTTTTCGGAAGGCTTTGCCTCTTCTTTTTCTTCCTTTACAGGCTTCGGTGTACTATCCGATATAATCGCTTTCGGCTTAGGTGCTTCCCTGTTACTGTCAAACGTAGGACGCGGTGCAGAGAATATTCCGCCCTCCGTAAAGCGTGCTTCCAGCGAAGATATTCTTTCTGCAAGTGCCTCGTTTGAAGTTCCGAGTACGTCACCGCTGCACATTCTCATAAGAGTCATCTCTGCCGATATTCTCTTATCCGTACCGCGCGACATTGAAAGGAATGCCTCTTCAAGCAGCTTTATGTGGTATATTACAGTTTCGTGTCTTACTTTTTCGGCAATAGCGGCAACCTCTGCAAGCTCTGCGTCGCTGAGGTCAAGAATTTCGCGCGATATTTCGCCCGTTTTCGATGCAAGTGTTTTATATATCGCAACGTCGCGGTAGAACTGCATTATTTCCGAAATAAAGGACGATATATCGTACGAATTTGAATAAACCGAAGATATCATTCCAAATATTTCGCCGTAATTTCCCGAAAGAACAGCCTTAACGGTTCTGATTATCGACTCACGCCCGATTATACCCGTTGCTTCGGATATTCTTTCTTCCGTGATCTTATCACCCTCACCGCTGCAAAGCTCAAGCATACTTATAGCATCTCGCATACCGCCCTGCGCAAGCTTTGCGATAAGGTGAGCCGCACTTTCTGTTATCTCAATTCCTTCCTGCTCCGAGATTTTCACAAGTCTTGAACTTATCGTATTAGCGGGAATTCTTCTGAAGTCAAAGCGCTGACATCTTGACAAAATAGTGGCGGGAATCTTCTGAATTTCTGTGGTTGCAAGTATAAATATAACCTTTTGCGGAGGTTCTTCAAGAGTTTTAAGAAGTGCGTTGAACGCACTTTCGGTCAGCATATGGACCTCGTCTATGATATAGACTCTTGTTCCTACCTCTGACGGCGAGAATACGACCTCTTCTCTTATATCACGTATATAATCTACGCCCGTATTACTTGCCGCGTCCATTTCAAGAACTTCCATAGACATACCGCTGTCAATACGGCGGCAGATCTCGCACTCGTTGCAAGGTTCTCCGTTTTTAGAATTCGGACAGTTTACAGCCTTTGCAAGTATTTTCGCGCAGGTCGTCTTTCCCGTTCCTCTTGAGCCGCAGAAAAGATATGCGTGATTTGTCTTGCCTTGAGACACCTGATATTTCAGAACACTTGTTATATGGTCCTGACCGACAACATCGGAAAAAGTTGTAGGTCGCCACTTACGGTAAAGTGCCTGATGTCCGTTTTGTGTTGCCATTTTCTTTTCCTCCGTTTCGACATTAATAAATAAAAAGACAGGATACAAAATAAGACCATACACCGCAAAATCGAGCAGAAACGAACATGCGCTTTCCGATGTCTGCGCTCCGAACAGGCGAACCCGTGGCACACTAAGTGATACTGCTTAATGCTGCTTGGTCTCCCACCTGACATGGTTCACAGCCATTAGTTGCACAGGACCCATTCTTCAACACGCAAAGCGATCGGTGCTGACCACACCCACTCTGCCCTCAAAAGCGGAAATAACCCCTGCTGTAGCGGATTGCAGGTACAAGGCACCGCTAACTCCCCGGCCGGTATGGTCTTATTTCATATCCTGTATAAATTTGTCACGGTAGTTTGCGTTCTTTCCGCAAACTACCGTAATATTATATCACAGCTTTTCAAAAAAATCAATGGGAATATAAATTTTTTTACAATATTTTTATTAATTTTATATTTCGGGTTCTTCTCCGAAATTCATACCGAAACCGTTTATCTGAAGATCCTTGTAGGATACCGGAGTTTCCCCTACCCAAAATTCAATATAGCAGGTCTCTCCGTCGGTATATCCTTTTTTTGCACATCCGTTTGCTATCTTATCACCCGGATTTACTATCGTTCCGACAACGACCTCTACGTTTTTAAGGCAGTAATATACGCTTCTCAGACCGAGTCCGTGATCGACGACGACCGTGTTTCCGCCGTATTTTGTTTCACCGACGGCAACGACTCTTCCCGCAAGGCAAGCTTCAATATCGCTTGCGTCACCGCAAGCCGTGTTCAGATAGCAAACGAATGCCATACCCGCCGAGGTAAACTGATCGGATTTAGACGAAGTATTATTTATCGTATCGCCAAACGATGCTCTGAAGCTGTTTGACGTCGGAGAGATAAATGTCGATGATTTATATACCGTTTCTTCGTACTTGCCCGACGTTATAAATTCTTTGAATTCGTTAAGATTACTTTGAGTTCTTACTGAGGTTTGCACCTTGCCGCTGTAATTATATTTTTTAACACTTGTTTTCGGTGCGCTTGATTTAAGTGTAAACTCGGTATGAATACCGTCATACGTAACTTTTATCTGATATATAATGTCTTCTCTGCTTTTTTCGATATTTATCGGAAGAATCGCTCTTATATATTCTCCGTCTTCGAAGAACATAGGATCGAAATCAAGTGACGGAATGGACGTGACCGTTATGGAGTTCTTGTCGATAATATTTTTACCCGACAGGATAACGAATCCGCCGCCCTCCACGGTATCTGCGCTGAGCCAGAAGCTTCCGGGCGGGTCAAAATCGACGTTCAATTTGAATTTGTAGAGTGCTCTTCCGCAACATCCTATTCCTTTATCTTCCCAGACAGCTTCTATTTCGCAGGTATATGTCGCGGACGCTGTAACCTTCGAGAAAAGTCCGAAAGTTACAAATTCGGCATAGCTTCCGCTGAAAAATTCCATTCCGAGCGAATCTTTTACCTTTACGTTCATAGAATCGGGATTTTTCAAAAAGGAAAGCTTAAAATCAAGGAAAGACATATCGACCGTAGTTACACTTTCCTGTGCCAGATATTCCACATCGTGCTTCACACTGCTGTACGAATAATATCCCCATTCAATTTCGACAGGCTCTGCCGTCACGTTATTCAGTGTGATCAGCGGGCGCTCGGCGTACGGATAAAGCGTGACGGAATACTCCGAATCCATAAATGCGATAGCCTTATCTGCTTTTACCGAAAAAACCTTGCCTTCGCTATCCGTAAAAAAGCATCCGCTTGGAGTAGTCCTGTCGAAATAAAAGGTGTAATACTCTTTTTCGCCCTTTTGGAGAAGCATAATTTTGAAAATTCCGTTCTCTTCGAAGTCAAGAATATCTTCTTCACTTGCAGACTTTCTCTCACTCTCGATTATATCGTAAAACAGCTTTGACATACTGTCTGTGCTTGTAAATTTATAAACGTTTTCATTCTTATCCGTGATTTCAAGCACAGATTCCGTACCGTCGGAGATCTGCGCCGAATCTGTAAAAACATATATCATAATTGAAAGAAAACCCGGAATAAGCAAAAATGCCGCAATAAGTATATATGCAAGAAAATTCTTTCTGTTCAAGCCTTGTCTTCCTTTCTGAAACTCATCAAACATACGTATATTATATCGCAACTACTCTTCTAGGTCAAGTATTTTATGTTAATTTAATTTTATTATCCTAAAATAATCTTTCCGTGAATAATATATATTATATCTATATAAATCCGAGAGAAAACTATGAAAGACACCTTAAAATCAGCAACCTGCCTTTTACTGCTTATCGTACTGTCCTTAACATCCTGTCAGAAAAAAGTTTCCGATGCGACCGACGTTCTTTTCGATGCGCTTGATACAGAAAAAGACCTGCCCGCCTACAACATATATTACAGCGATGCGCCCGAATATTCGCAGTCTGTTCTGTCAAACGACAAATGCCTGCGTTTATACCGCGATGAAAATATGGTATCCTATGCTCAAAGCTTCGCTTGTGCGCTTGGATGTGATGACCTTGTCTGGGAGATACACGTTTTTGTTGCCAAAAGCCTCGGAGATGCTGGATTTATCGAAAACGCGCTCTCCAAACGCCTTGACATAATTCAGAGCCGAGAAATATATATTTACGATATGGACACCTACGAAAAGCGCGTGGCTTCGGGAAAGGTCTTTCGCGACGGAAAGGTGGTCTGCCTTGTTATATGCGATAACACCGAAGGGATTTTGGACGTGATAAAGAAAGCGGTGTGAGTTTGGGCAAACAAATCCCCCGACAGATTTTAAGGTCTGTCGGGGTTAGCTTTACTGTGTAATTCAACGTATAGGGACGCTACGTTTATTGTTTGCTTATATCTCGCATTCCCAAAACGCAGTCTGATATTATTTTAATCACGAAGTCAAGCTCTTCCTTGCAGTCATTTTCAAGCCATTCCATTACAACGGAAAAAACACCCGTTAAATAGAATTTCATTACATAGGCACGTTCCTTTTCGGGAATAGAAAAGCGTTCGAGAATCGGCTCGAAGACATACCTGAACAGCTTATTATAAACCTCGTCCATATTCATTATTTGAAACTGTTTTATGGCGAGCTTAAAAATACGACGGTTTTCCTTCACAAACGTAAGATACGGTGTCAGATATTCGTGGGTTACGAATATAAGCTCTTTTCGTTCACAGTTTTCTAATCCGAGAACCACATCTTTTTTATCAACGTTATAATAAGAAAAGTGCTTATCGAGAATATACTGCGTTGTTTCCTTCAATAAATCAGAGGTGTTTTCGTAGTGCAGGTAGAAAGTGGAACGGTTAACTCCCGCCGTGTCGCATATTTCCTTAATGGTAATATACTCAAATTCTTTCTTTTCAAGAAGCAAAATAAGGGCTTTGTCCATCTTAAGCGCCGTATTAAAATATTTATTTTCGCTCTTATTCATCGAACGCGACCCTTCGTATTATTTCTTTTCGCTGATCTCGCGCGCAAGCTCCACAATTTCATACGCATATTTTTTCTTGCCTTTTTCAAGCATTTTCTTGTAGATCGGATAGTTAACTCCGCAACCGATCATACCGATTATGCCGACAATGATACCAAGAATCATGCTGTTGCCGATAACCTGCATAGCAAGACACATTCCCGTACCGAATATCAGTGCTGATATGACACCGCAAGTATAGGTGAAAATAGTAGCGGGCAGCTTTGCCTTTGCATCAAGCTTGCGAAGCGCGATGATTTTGGAATTATCCTTGGGAGCATATTCCTTTGCGATAGATTCTGCATAAATTTTGTCTGTGTTCATTGTTTGTTTCTCCTTTTCGTTTTGATGTCTTTATTATACAAGCGAAAACAAAGAAACGGAACAACACGTTTTGCCCTTTGTGTTGATTTTTAAAATTTGTCAAATTATTTTTGTCTGCAGAGTTTATCGCAGCGGATTTATATCAAAATCACATTGTTAGTTCCCGTAAGCTGTGCCTCTGTCTTATCGTGTGTTACCATAAGGACGAGCTTATCCTCGGAATATTTCTTTATTACCTCAGCGCACACGGCACGACTTTTCTCGTCAAGACCTTTATAGGGCTCGTCGAGGATAAGTATATCGTGCTCTGCCGCAAGTGCGCGGGCGAGTGCCACCCTGCGCTTCATTCCACCCGAAAAATCCTTTACCGCTTTGTTTTGCTCCTCGGGGGATATAAGAAGCTCCGAGAGAAGCTCGGATGCTCTTGCTTTCGCCTCTTTTTTTGATGTTTTCTTATCAAAAATCAGAGAAACGTTCTCTATCGCGCTGAAATCGTTAAAAAGTCTGTCCTCTTGAAACACTACCGAAAACATCGGCTTTGAAGAAAACTCGACGGTACCGCTGCACGGAGAGGAAAGTCCTGCTATGATGCGTACAAGCGTCGTTTTTCCCTTGCCCGAAGGTCCCATTATCGCGGTATTTTCGCCTATTTCACAGCTGAAATCATCGAGCACAGCTTCGCCGTCGAACTTTTTTGTGATATTTTTGAGAGTTATCTTATTTTTCATTTCGCTTTAACCTCCCTCATCTTAGGAAGTATTTTGCAGAGAAATGCTATCAGCTTTTCGCAAAGCGTGGATATAATCACGACAACCACGGTGTACGAAAGGAGTGTAGGCATATTCATTCCGAGCTTCGCGATATACATCTGTGCGCCCACGCTCCCAACGGGATAGCCTATCACCTCTGCCGCGATACCGCTTTTGAAGCAGAGTCCGACAGAGACCGACAGCGCACTCGTGATATGAGGCAAAAGATGCGGAAAATAGATATATCTGAGCTCTTTCAAAAATCCGAGTCTGAATATATGCGATGCTTCAAGCAGCTTTTCGGATGCCGAATCTACTCCGCCAGAAACGGTTGAATAGACGAGAGGAAATCCCATAAGAAATGCGATCACGAGAGACACGTTTTCCGATGAGAAAAGAATCAGCACGAAAATTATAAAGCTTGCGACAGGTACGGCTCTCATAACCGAGCAAAACGGATCGAAAAGTATGCGTACAATTTTAAGCTTTATACCGATTACAGCAAGGAAAATTCCGAGTGCCGCCGAAACAAGAAATCCGACAAGTATTCTGCTTATGCTGAAAAAGACGGAAGTCCAGAACGATGACATTGATATATTTTCAAGCAGTACCGCAAAGGTTTTCATAGGTGACGGAAGGATAAAATCCATCCCGTACATTATTGCCGCTATTTGCCACAAAACAAGCCAAAACACTACTGCGAGAGTAGTGTATATGGCTTTCTTTGTTTTATTTATCTTATTTTTCATTTACTTTGTATAGTAGAAACTATCTGCGGGCATCTCACCGCCGATAGATGCAGGATTAGACTCGAAGAGGACCTTGAGATATCCGCTTACCGCGTTTTTCATCTCTTCGCCTGCCATAAACTTTATATTGCAAAGCGGCACTGCAAGCTTTGCAAGTCCTGCGTTATCGATTCCGCCGATACCGAACTCAACTACGTATTCGGCAATCTTATCAAGGTCGGATACCACAAGCGCGCAGGATGCCTCATAATCCTTAAGAAGTGTTTCAACTGCCTTCGGATTTTCTTTTGCGAACTGTGTATTTACAACGAGAACGCCTGTAACGAGTGCTGCATTTTCTCCTGTCTTTGCCCATTCTGCGTTAAGGTCGAGCGCGATTCTGACGCCTTCAACTGCTTTGGTAGCCTTTGTAGCCGCCGGCTGAGGAAGCATAGCAATATCGGCTGTTCCCTGCTTAAGTGCCGCAAGAACTTCTGCGGCTTCGCTCTTATATTCAACATTTACGTCTTCACCGATCTTAAGTCCGTTTGCCTTAAGAATATATTCAAGAGAATACTGAGGTGTTGTACCCGCGCCTGTTGCAACGATAGTCTTGTTTTTGAGGTCTGCAACGCTCTTGATGCTCTCTCCCTTTTCGAGAATATAAAGCACTCCGAGGTTATTTACCGCCGCAACCTGAATCTTTCCGCCGCTGTTCTTGTAAAGTGTTGCCGCCGCGTTTGCGGGAATAATTGCCGCGTTTATCTCGTTTCTGAGAAGTGCGGGGGCAAATGCGTCTGCAGCTGCGTAGATCTGATCATAGGTGTACTTGTTTGTACTGTCTTTTGTAACGTCGCCTTTGAGAATTCCGAGAACGCCGATCGTTGTAGGACCGTTAAGTGTTGCGATCTTTACTTCTGTGGTTTCGGTTTCGCCGTCGTTATTATCATCTTTGCTTCCGTTATCCGCGCACGCCGCAAAGCTGAAAAGCAGTGTGGAAACGAGAAGCAAAAGTGCTGTAAGTTTTTTGAAATTTTTCATAGGATTTTTCCCTTTCTTTTTGTTTTATTCTTTGTCTATATTATACCCCGCACGCAAAGAAAATCACGTTGCATTTGCAACGTGATTTATAATTATAATTACAAATTTGAATACTATATTCTATGCTTTATTGTAAAGTTATTACGACAGAATTCAATTATACCCTCATCGCGCATTTTTCCAAGCTCACGCGAGAGTGCGCTTCTGTCCGTACCGAGGTAAGCCGCCATATCTTCTCTCGAAAGGGGAAGCCTGAATGACATTCCGTATTTCGAAACGTTTTGCGAAAAGTAGGTTACAAGCCTGTCGCGAAGCTTGATTTTTGAAAGGATCTGTATTCTGTCATTCATTTCAAGGGTACGCGCCGCAAGCATAGAGATAAATCTGTCTGTTATCAAAACAGCTATTTTATCACTGCCGTGTTCTTTTATTTTATCGGTCTTCAGCCAAAGAAGCTCGGTATCGCTGACAGCGTATATATTGACGGGCGACTCGTTTCCTATAAAGCAGAGCGATTCGCCGAAGGTATGTCCCGGCGTAACTATCGCCATTATTATGCTGTTTCCGTCGAAATCCTCCATACATACCTGAACGTTGCCGCTGAGCACCATTCCAAATCTTGTGAGAGGCTCGCCTGCACGTGCAAGCATTTCACCCTTTTCAAAATGAGCCGGCTTTGCACCGAAAAATGAGAGAGCATACTGAGTATCATCCTCTGAAAGACCCGCAAACAAAGAGTTTTTAGCAATTATTTCTTCGTACATCAACCTATCTCACTTCCATCTTAACAAACTTAACAAACTTAACAAATTCACGCGTTCTGCTTATACGGGCGTTTTTGCACAAGCCCAAACCCTTTTACAGTATATCACATCTTCGGATCTTTTTCAAGGATAATTTGAAATTTGTACAAAAACACCCGACCGTGTAAGGTCGGGTGAAAGGATTGTTTACTCTTTCGGAATAAGAGCCTTTATTTTGTCGAGCATGGCGATAACGCTGTCGTCGGTTGCGCCGAGTTCGGGAAGAAATGCGCTTATGAATTCATCTTGAGCAGGCGAAGCCGAGCGATTTGCGTAGATCATAAAATAATGTTCATCTATCATAAAACTAATGGTTTCTATTTTTCCGTTGTAATATGAGTATAGCATACATATTTCATCTACATTGCAAACAAACGACTCGGAATTATCTTCGGGAACGTCTTTCAGAGCATTATACGTCTTGCCTTCAGCAAGTATTGATTCTTTTGCCGGTGAGAAATAATGATCTCCAAAAAAATCTTTCCCGTATCCTACAACTATATATAATCCTTCTTTCGTTTCGTTGATAGATTCATATGTTATCGTATATTTAGTAACCTTATTTAAATCAGTATCAGTAGTGAACGAATCAAGACCAATAACAATTTTTTTAACCTCTTCGTTTGAGATTATAGAATTTAAATCCACATATGACTTACGATATATCGAATTTGGAATGTCAGCATATACTTTTTTGAATTCCTCTACACTATCAAATGTAGGAAGCATAGTATTAATATCGACATTATCGGAAGGTGATTTACTTGTTTCATTATCATCAGGTATATCGTCATCGTGAATGCTGTCTTGGAATGCATAGCAAGAAGTAGATACCAGTACTATGCAGAGCGTAACAACAAAGAAGAGTATTTTTTTCATATTATGTTCCCTCGCTTACTTAAAATAAAATTAAATCGGTTCAGCTTGTTTCAGGCGGTCAAATTTTATTTTTCCGCCCTCATCCTGCGAATCAGCAGGGGAAAGCTGTGCATA
>SVSP01000056.1 GCA_015064255.1 Oscillospiraceae bacterium | reverse complement strand
AAGGGAAAAAACTTCGGCGTTTGAGATGGTTTTTCCCTTCCTTCAGTTATTTTAACGATTTTATTTACCTTTGAACAGATCTACTTTGAGTAGAACTGTTTTTCTTTTAATAATGATACAGAGGGAATTAAACCTCGTCGGCACGGTACATATAAATGGGAAGCGGAAACCAAGCGCGTATGAGAGGAGATTTGATTTCACGGGAAGGTGAGACCGTGCAGAAGAGAAGCTCGGTAGCTTCAAGATGAGAAAGCTCAAGATCGGCGGATGTGTCATCGGAAACAGACTCTACTGTGTGAATGCCGTCTTTAACCGTTACGGAGATCGTTTCGTCGCCTGCGTAACCGTGAATCTTCATTGTGAGCTTGCCGTCGGGAAGGCTCGCGTAGGTGAGCTTTAGTGCCATAAATGCATCTACTGCTTTTGCATAGTTCAGAATGCAGTACATCATTGAAGAGCCGTAGGTGTGTCCTTCTGCAATAAGCGAGAGCGCTGATGCGTATGCTATGTCAAACGAAGGAATATTAATTGAAAATCCATCGTCAAGATATGCAAATACAGATCTGACGGCATTCATAAAGTCGATATCTCTGTCGGTACGAATCTCGGAAAGAGAATTGTTTTTGTCCATAATGCAGTATCCGACAAAGCGATCGTTGTCGGCAGGATCGGTAAATACGAGAAGTCGGGCTTTCCAGGAATTTGCTATGTCGAGATATTTTTCGCGCGCACGGATGGGGATAAACGGGCATTTTTCTGTGATGCGAATGATCTCGTCAATTATGGGATCTGCAGGGTCTGTTACGAGAGATATGTTGTACGGCGAAGAAAAATCTCCGTAAATATGGTGAATGTTAGCTCTGCTTACGTTGAATACGTACTGGGGCCCCGCTTTGTCAAATCCGAAATACTGATAACGCTGACGGCGTCCGCCGAGAGTAGAAAGAACTATACCGTCCTTTTTCATATCCTCGAGAGCCTTGTTCATAGCAAGCTTCATATGTCCTTTTGAGCGATGATCGGGATGAACTCCAACGTTTCCGATGCCGCGACAAGGGATAACTCTGCCGCATACGGTTATCTCGTGGTCGTAAGCGCCTACTGCTGTTGTAAGAGTGCCGTTTTCATCAATAACTACGTAGTTCTGATCTTGCGGTCTGTAATGCTCTCTGTAGCATTTGGTCAGAAGTCCTTCGAATTTCTGCTCGGGGGTGGTAAAATTAAAGCATACGTTAATAAGCTCCATAAAATCTGCATAAGGAATATCATATCCTCTGCCGCAGTAAAACGTGTTGTTTTCCATTGTTTGTTCTCCTTACTATATATTTTGAAATTTATTGATTTCAGAAACAAAGACAAAATGTTGCCGCAATGCCCGAAGCAAGACCGACCCACTGTGTTTTCGACAGCTTTTCTTTAAAGAGTACAAGTCCTGCGAGCGTGGAAAGAATGAGATGACCGCCGTTGACGATAGGGAAGAATACTGCGCTGTCCATAACGCCGACGAGATAGAGGTTTATTATGTTGTTAAGTGCGACTCCGATTCCGACAGTTACGAAAATGATCGCAAGAAATGTTATCATCTTAACGTGGCACTTGCCGTTTTCGCTTTTTTCAATGACGGGCGGGTCTTTTTTCAAAGAAATAATATACCATACGAGAGAAAAGAGCGTGGAAAATGCGAATGCGACTATAAGTAAAAGGGAAAGCTCGCTTTTGTGTGCGGATTCCTGATGTGTCTTTTGAATAAGACCGATAGCCGCACAGAAAACTGCGGCAAGCATAGAGAATATAAACCATTTAAGAGAAGCTTTTTTTTCGTCCGAGGTTGTTTCTTTCTTGTTTGAAAGTATCAGACAAACCATCATAAGCGCAATTCCCACCCACTTGAGTGCGGGTATCGTTTCTCCGAAAAAGAGACCGGAAATTGCCGTGATAACAGTTGAGCAAGAGGTCATTACCGTCGTATATGAAAGAGGTCCTATGCTCATAGCAATAAAACCGCATATTGCGGCGATAGCTGTAACAATGCCGAAAACAGCGCCGATTGCTACTGTGTATAACGAGCCATCAAGCCGAAATCCAGCGTAAGCAAAGATGACAAAGCAGCAGACGATAGAGGTTATCATATTGTAAAGCTGACATCCTCGTGTTGTGTTGCTTACTTTTTTGCTGAAATAATTTTTGAGTACGTTCGAACCGAGACAAGCTGTCATCGATACCGCAAGAAGAATAATATTTGGTATTTTAGAAAGATCCATTGAATTTCTCCGTGATATTTTAGTAGTTTTAGGGAACTTTTATAAAAGTTCCCTAAAACATATGAATTTGAGATTTTGATTTAGTTTCTTTTGATTTTAATAAATACAGAAGACTTAGGCTCATCAAGCTTGAGTGTAATGCCGCTGATTAAAGCACTTCCGTCAAGCTCGGTAACTTCGTTTGTGTCAACGTTTGTAAGTGTGTAGGTTGTGCCGACTGCTGCGAAGGGAAGCTTTGCAACGAATGTGTCCTTTTCGCAAGTTTCCATACGGAAGCCGAGAAGGATGCTTTCTCCGATGTCAGAGTCATCATAAGCAATTACTGTCCAATCACTTGTGTCCTCGTGATGATGCCAAGGAGTGAGAACGTAAATGTCTTTTGTCAGAAGATGCTTTATGCTGTGCCACTCGTCGAGATTCTTGTGGAAAAGCTCGTAGTCGATGTCGGGATTTTGCGCGAACTGCAGAGAGTAGTTCATAACGGGGAGGAAGGATGCTCTCCAAACGTAGGGAGATGTGCCTCTTCCGGGCTCGGCGTCAAGCTGATGCACCGTTTCCTTGGTAGAAGAGCCGTGGAAGGGTACCCACTTGCAGAATGATGATGTCTGTGACAGACGCATAGCAGAGGTTGTTCTGTCGAAGTCGCTTCTCATAAAAGGAATGCCGCGGCGCATAGATTCAAGGTCGTTTCTTCCGCCGCCCGAAGCACAGGAGTCAAGGAACGTGCATCCGCCGTTTTCGCCGCAGAACGCGAGTATCTTGTCCCAGAGCTTGTAGTGACCGCAGATCGCCTTGTTTTCTCCGATACCGTTTCTCGGGAGCGAGTGCTTCGCATTTTCACACTCGTCAATGATCGCCCACGAGCCTGCGGGATTACTGTTGTTGTCCTCTCGGTAGAGGTCAACGTTATTTTCACCGAGCATCTTGGATATGCGCCCGAAGGTCCATTCAAGACATTCGTCGTTACCGATGTTATTTGTGGTGACGTTGCCCGTAGTGATACCCCATTCGGGATTGTAGCCGTAATTTTTAGCAAGGTCTTCAACGTGTGTGACACGCTCGGGCTCAAACCACACGAAGGTCTTTATTCCGACCTCGTGGCAGGCATCAACAGATTCTTTGAACGAGCCGTCAGGCCATTTTTCGGTATCGAGATCCCAGGTACCGATAGTGCCCCACCAATCGCTTTCGACCGTCTTGCCCGAAGGATCGAAGTACCAACCTGCATCAAACCAACGGAAATCGGGGTGGATATTGTTCTCAAGCATTTTTTCAAAGCTCGGACGCCAAGTAAAGCTTCTTTCGGATATACTTCCGTCAGAATTGGGAAGTCCCGTGTCATAAGCCCAGAATACGGTGGAAAAGGGCTTGATATTTTCGCCTTTAAGATTTGCCTTGGGGAGATTGTATTTCATAAACCATTCTCTCCAGAGGTTTGTCGCGTTAAACGCGTCTCTTCCCGAATAGGGAAGAACAACAACAAGACCGCTGCGGATAGATTCTCCGGGGAGAATTACGGTGGAAAGATTCGTGCAGGTCTTTGCCTTTACCGAAACGCTCTTTCCGTCTGATACGAATTTGGCATTCCAAGTTCCCGCCCATCCGAGTGCGATAAGGCTTCCGCCGTCGCCGTGAACGAGGTCAAAATAGGGAAATACGATGTGGGTAGCACGTCCGCCTACCGAGTTAAAGTAAACCTCTTCAGCGTCGAGGCCCTTTTCGTAACCCTTGTATAAGTTCTCGTGGTCGCCGAGAATGCCGCGCAGAACGCCCTTGCCGCCGTCGAAGGTTCTGTCAAGACAGCAGAGGTCGCTTATTACGTCGGAAGGCGCGCTTCCCGTGTTTTCAAAATAAACGGTATATTCATATTGACCGAATTCACTGCAGTATTTTCCTTTGGCGCTGACCGTGGTGTTTTCGTCAAGAGAAAATTTCATAAGGAAATCTACACCCGTTTCAGTTTCGGTAACAGTTTTTTCTATGGCAGTAAGACCGCCAAAGCCCTTGTATGACTTTTTGCCGTAAGAAAAAGATACGGGGAAGTTTTCGGGAGTGAGTATGGAAGCTTCAAATTCATTTTTGGCTCTGAGTAGCGCAAGATTTTTTTTAGACATTTTTGTTTACTCCTTTACAAATCGTAAATTGTCGTGTATAATTATATCACGCAAATATCTTTTATAATATAAGAAAAAAAGCAAAAAATATGAATTTTGAGTAATAAATCGGAGTGTGCTATGAAGGATATACTATACGTTCCGTCTACGGCGGAGATAATTACCCCAAACGATCTGCTTTCGTACGATGCAAGACGCTCGGAAAGACAGATCTTTGTAAGCGATCCCGATATACAGGGCGCGCATATTCATAGCTTTTGTGAGATATACGTCAATCTCACGGGAAACGTATCGTTTATGGTAGAGAATAACGTCTATCCGATATCAAGCGGCGACGTTCTCATAACCCGCCCGAATGAGGTCCATCACTGTATTTATCACGAGGATTGTATGCACGATCACTACTGTATATGGATAAATGCGGGCGGAAAAATGCTTTCAATGCTGAGATGCTTTTTCGAAAGGAAAAACGGAGAAGCAAATCTCATAGTAATGAGCCGTGAGGACAAGAAGCTTCTGATCGAAAATCTTAATAAATTCTGCGTGGATATAGGAGATACCAACCGTACAGACCCCGAGGCACTGTCGGGATTTTTCGGAGTGCTTAATCTTCTTGAAAAATACAGGACGAGTACGGTGCCTGCAAAAAAGTTGCCCGAATTATTTGAAAATATTTTGAGATATGTAGATGAGCATTTTACCGAAAACCTGCGAGTCAGCGAGGTTGCGGACGCATTTTTTATAAGCAGAAGCACCCTCGGACATATGTTTAAGAAATATCTGAATCTTTCTCCCATAAAATATATAGAAGCTAAAAAGTTGGCTCTTTCAAAAAAATTGCTTGAAGAGGGCGAGAACGTCAAAAACGTATGCTACGCCTGCGGATTTTCGGATTGCTCATATTTCGTTTCTGTCTTTAAAAAATATTTTGGAATAACTCCTTATAAATACGGAAAAACAAATAAACAATAAAACAGCAGTTATAAACTGCTGTCAGACTGAAGACGAAATAATAAAAGAAAAGTTTTTAGCCAAGGAAAAGGGATAGGAGTATGAGGAAAGGG
>SVSP01000055.1 GCA_015064255.1 Oscillospiraceae bacterium | reverse complement strand
CCAAGGAAAAGGGATAGGAGTTTGAGGGAAGGGAAAAAACTTCGGCGTTTGAGATGGTTTTTCCCTTCCCTCAATAAATATTGATGTTAGGTCTGAATTTTGAAAGGTCATAAGCAATTTTGTTATTGCTTATGACCTTGTTCATTTTATTTCAAAATCATTTCCGACGCGGAACGTCTGAAAACCTTTGCTTTTCGGTTTCTGATAGCATCGATAACGTCGGTTATGGCGTTGCACTTTTCCTCGGTTTCGATTCCGCAGAGACAGGGATGGTCAATGTGATGTATGTCTGTGCCTGCACAGTAGGGAAGAGTGTATCTGTCTGCGTACCATTTTGCACTGTCGTTTGTGATATCGTCAAGTCCACCGTTGATTATTTCTACGGCATCGACCTTTCTCGGAAGAAGCTGTATCGATTTTACCCAAGGCGCTTCAAGAAAAGGATGCGCGTGAATGATAAAACCGCCTGCCCCGCGTATTTTGTCGAAATTTTTGTTGAAATCGAGAGAAAAAGCATCTTCGTTTTCAAGAATCCATTCTTTAGTGAGATTTACGATAACAAAATCGTTTCCGAGTGCGTATCTCATATCGTCCGCACGGCTGCGGAGAGTGTATTCCATTCCGAAAAACACCTGAATACCGCCGAGCTTGTAAGCTTCCTCACAGGCGGTTTCGTATATTCCGTAAAAAGCATCTACACGGTCCTTCCAGGGCATATCACCGGGGAAAGTGGAATTTCCGCTGAAGTGGTCGGCAAGTGTGAAGCCGTCGTATCCGTGTTCCTTGTAAAATCTTACCATATCTTTTACGGCAAAGTCGCTGCACGCGCTTCCTTCAGCCGTATGACAATGCATATCGTAACGGTAAAGCATAAATAATTCTCCTTAAAGTGATAAAATATCTGATTTGCTTCATTATATCTCAATTAACTTGGGATGTCAATAAATATTTTCAAGTTAATGGTTTATGTATTGAATATTGTAAAAATATATGATATACTGTAGAAGTAAAATAGTTTGTGGAAAGGATGATAAATGTGAAGCGAGATGAACTTGTAATGCGCCTTACCGAAGGATACGGAAATTGGGTGTCGGGTAAAGAGAGCGCAGAAAAATATATGGGCAGAATGACACAGAATCTCTATCCGTACGACGTCATGTTTTCTCCTGTTAAGATAAATGGAATTACTCTGAAGAACCGTATCGTAATGGCTCCTATGGGTAATATAAATATGTGCGAGGAAACGGGAAGACCCGATAATAAAATGCTGACGTATTTCTTTGAGCGTGCAAAGGGAGGCGTAGGTCTTATAACCACGGGACTTGTTCCCGTTTCACACGGTATAGACCCGACCGTTACCGAAAAGGACAAGCTTTCCTATTTTCCGCGTATAGACAGAACAAGAACGGTTCAGGCGGGGTGGCGTGATCTCGCTCAGGGCGTTCATACGTACGGTGCAAAGATATTTATTCAGCTTACCGCAGGACTCGGCAGGGTAGGAAATCCGCAGTGCCTTGTGAATGAGCTTAAATTCCCGAAATCGGCATCGCTTAATCCGAATTTCTATATGTCGCAGATACCCTGTCTGCCGTTTAGCGATATTTCGATAAATAAAATAATAAAAAATATAGGACAGGCGTCTGCGGATGCAAAAGCTTTCGGTATAGACGGCGTATATCTGCACGGACACGAGGGATATCTTATAGATCAGCTTACCAATCCTGCATTCAACCGCAGAAAAATAGGCAAATACGCCGATTGGCAGCGATTCGGTATAGAAATGATCAAAGAGATAAGACGCAGAACAGATGCATCTTATCCGATAATGTACAGAATAGACCTTTCCTGCGCGCTGAATGAAACTTATGGCGACGATATGGAAAATATACCTTCGCTTAAGAAATTCACAAACGGAAGAAGCGTAGAGCAGACACTTGAATATATGAAAAATCTTGCTGCGGCAGGCGTTGATATATTCGACGTAGATCTCGGCTGCTACGATAACTGGTGGCTGCCACATCCGCCGGCAGGAATGCCCGCAGGATGCTTCCTTGAGGTTGCAAAATACGTAAAAGACTATTTCGCAAAGAATAAGATACTTTCAAACGCAGGAGTAGAAATTCCGATAGTAGGCGTAGGAAAGCTCGCTTATCCCGATCTGGCAGAAAAAGCTCTTCGCGACGGAATGTGCGATATGATAATGCTCGGAAGAGGGCTTCTTGCAGACCCCGAGTGGCCAAACAAAGCATATTCGGGCAGAGTTTCCGAAATATGTCCGTGTATCGGCTGTCAGGAAGGCTGTATAAACGAATTTGTCAACGGAGGACATCCGCAGTGTGCAGTGAATCCGAGGACGTCGTTTGAGCATATCTTCCCGAGTAACGCTCCCAAAGCGGAGAAAATAAAGAATATAGCAGTTCTCGGTGCAGGTCCGGCAGGAATTTTCTTTGCGCTTGAAGCATCAAAAAGAGGACATAAAGTCACACTTTTCGAAAAGAGCGATAAAGTAGGCGGTAAAACGGTGTGCGGATCTGTTCCGAAAGGAAAGTTTGACTTCGATAATTACCGCATTTATCTCGAAAATACCCTGAACAGAGCCTGCGATGAAGGCAAAATAAAGCTTGAGCTTAACAGTCAGCTTACTGCCGATCAGATAAAAGACAGGAATTTTGATGCCGTTATTACAGCTATCGGCACAAAATCGTTCGTTCCGCAGATAAAAGGAGTTGAAAACGTCAAGACTGTAATTGCAACAGAACTTCTTTGTGATCCTTCGAAAATGGGAGATGCTGAAAACATAGTTATCGTAGGCGGCGGTGTGGTTGGATGTGAGACGGCATATTGGCTTTCATACGAATATGCGAAAAAGGTAACTGTCGTAGAAATGCTTCCGTATATGATGGAGGGTGTTTGTACGGCAAACAGAGGACACCTGCTGTACTATATGAAGAGAAATAACGTGCGCCTTATGAATATGACAAAAGTCACTTCTTTCTCGGAAAATTGTGTAAACGTGGCTCAGAATAAGCATAAAAACGTTCCGAATCCGTATAATACGTGGCAACCCGTATTGCCTAAAAACGTTGTGAATCCTCTTGAGCCTAAAATAGGTCTTGAATATGAAAGCGAAACTATCCCTACAGACCTCGTTGTTTTCGCGACAGGCTCTAAAGCGGATGACAGACTTTTCTACGAGCTTCAGGCGATAAATGCAGCCTCCGAAATTTATAATATAGGCGATAGTCTTAAGGGCGGAAGCGTTCTTGAAGCGACGCGCACGGCTTTCAGACTTGCAAGAGAAATTTGATAAAATTATAAAAACATACGGAAGTTTTGTGACTTTCGCATCAAAGCTGCGAATTTGCCAAAGAAAAACGCATAAAACTTCATAACCTCAAGAAAGGAAGAAACGGTCGTAAAAATGAAAATAACTCTTAATCCCGATGAAGAAATTGTAAAAATGGTAAAAGAGGGACTTGAAAAGAAGGGCGGATATTGTCCTTGCAGACGTGAAATGACCCCCGAAAACAAATGTATGTGCCTTGAATTCCGCAATCAGATAAAGGACGAAACCTTTGAGGGATACTGTCACTGTATGCTTTACTATAAGTCGCTTGAAGACTGATAAATTGACTAAAATAGGCAAAAAGAAAGGAAATTTTAATTATGGCTGAAATTACAATTACCAAAGAAAATTTTGAAAAAGAGGTTTTAAACTCTGACATTCCCGTTCTTGTGGATTTCTGGGCAACCTGGTGCGGTCCCTGCCGTATGCTTGCTCCGATCATCGAGGAAATTGCGCAGGATTACGACGGAAAAGTTAAAGTAGGAAAGATTGACGTTGATACACAGGAAGAGCTTGCCGTAAAATTCGGTATTCAGAGTATTCCTACCGTGCTTCTTTTCAAAAACGGAGAGATAGTTGATAAGTCTATCGGTTATAAGCAAAAATCTCATTTTGAGGCTATGCTTGGCTAAATTTTATAAATACATTTGGAGGTAATTTTATGAAGGTTTGTGATATTCCGTATAAGAGATATACAGTAGAAGAGGGAAGAGCTGCTTTTGATGTTTTTAAATCAGAAGTGGCAGAGGCAAAGTGCGCGCATGACGTAGTTGCCGCAAGAGAAAAGGTTATGGGCGCTATCGTAGAGTATATAGACTCTGCATCTCTTGCCAACTGCCGTTTTACACTCAACACACGCGATGAGTTTTATCAGGCGGAAATGGCATATTACGACGAGATCGGACCTCTTTTCGATCAGATGATGACAGAATATGCCGATATAATGCTTGAGTCGCCCTACCGTAAAGATCTTGAAAAAATACTCGGAGAGCGCCGTTTTAAGTTCTTCGAAATAAAGAAAAAATCATTTTCGGATGAAATAATCGAGGATCTTCAGAAAGAAAACGCTGTTTCGACCGAGTACAGCAAGTTTATGTCAGAGCTCGTTTTTGATTACGAGGGAGAGAAAATGCCCCTTTCGGTCATCAGAGGAAAGCTCGAGGATACCGACCGCGAGGTAAGAAGAAAAGCGGCAGAAGCGATAGGTCGCGGACTCGGCGAGGTGGCAGATCAGCTTGATGAGTATTTCGATAAGCTCGTTAAAATACGCGATACAATGGCTCGTAAAATGGGATATAAGAACTATATCGAGTTCGGATATTACCGTATGAACAGAGTTGACTATAATGCAGAAATGGTCGCAAAATTCAGAGATAACGTTAAAGAATATCTCGTTCCCGCGGTTGCAAAGCTCAAAAAAGCGGTTGCAGAGGATCTCGGAATAGATAAAGTAATGTACTATGACGATACTATCTATTCGACAGGTAAGACTCCCGCCCCTTGTCTTGATAAGGACGGAATATTCGCCGCAGCGCAGGAAATGTATGACTCTATGGACAAAGAAATGGGCGACTTTATGCGCAGTATGCTCGAAGCCGAGGCGTTTGACGTTGAGTCGCGCGACGGAAAATGGGGCGGCGGATACTGCACCTGCTTCCCGAAATATAAGCAGCCCTTCATTCTTGCCAATTTCAACGGAACGTCGGGCGATATCGACGTTATAACACACGAATTCGGACACGCTTTCGCGGCTAAAAACGTATTTGATTATGGCGATATGGAGCTTGACGTAGGCGGTATGGAAACAGCAGAATGTCATTCTATGTCGATGGAATTTTTCTGTTGGAAGGGAATAGATAAATTCTTTGACGAGCCTGAAAAATATAAGCTTTCGCACTTCTGCTCGGCACTTTCCTTTATTCCTTACGGAGTTATAGTTGACGAGTTCCAGCACATAATCTACGAGCATCCCGAATACACACCCGAGGAGCGTAAGGCGGCATACCGTGCGCTCGAAGAAAAATACCGTCCGTATATGTCCTGGGAGAATATCCCATATCTTTCCGAGGGCACGAGATGGCAGTACCAGATGCACATCTACGAGTCCCCCTTCTATTATATCGACTACTGCCTTGCACAGACAGTTGCGATATGGTTCCTCAAGATGTCGCGTGAGGATTATAGCGGTGCTATGAAGAAGTATATCGAATTT
>SVSP01000024.1 GCA_015064255.1 Oscillospiraceae bacterium | reverse complement strand
ATCTCAAACGCCGAAGTTTTTTTCCTTCCCTCAGACTCCCTACCATTTTCCTTGGCTGAAACCATCTCTTTTATTGTTTTGTCTTTAATATGTACAAAAAACGCAGAAATTCTGCGGTTTTTGTTGTTTGATGATTCAAAATTATTTGTTTTCCGAATTTTCTATCATCTTGCCTGCGAGTTCAAATATAACTTTGGCAAGTACGATAGGGACACCAAACGACGGAGAGAATCCGTTTGGAAATTCAGTTATAAATCCGGCAATATCCGAAACGGCGAAAGAGATTGCACCGATTGAGAAAAAGCAAATGAATAATTTAGTGTATTCATATGACGCATTGTTCCATATCATTTTAAACAATAATTTTACAAAAGCGTATGTGACAATCGGAATAACTATTGAAATGATAAGAACAGTTACTTTGTCTTCGCTGTTACCGAAAATCAGTGTAAGAACCCACTGTATGAGAAAAATGACGGCTAAAGCGATCAAAATAATATTTCTCTTTTCAAATAAATTTTTAAGCATTTTGTGTCCCCCTATTTTTCTTTTGGTTATTATACGTGATTACACGATTTTTTAATTTTTAAGCTTAAGTACATCGCCCTCAGTATCAACCTCGATGCAATATACGTTCTTCTGCTTGATAGGTCCGTGGAAGGTTATCATAAGTTTTCCGTCGGCATCTCTGAACATAAATCCGTGTCCGCCGTCACGTCCGTAACGGTAGTCGCCGATTCCTCTTGCAAAGAGACATTCTTTCTGCTGTACCCAAGGTCCGAGTATTCCGTTTTCGGAATAAGCAACGCCGATGCAGTATTCGCCGTCGATCCAACCCGACCATATCATAGCGAGCTTTCCGCTTTCGAAACGGTGGATGAACGGACCGTCGGTAACGTTGTTTCTGGGATTCCAAGGAGCTTCGTTTGCATAGAAGAGAGTTGTGATCTCGCCCTTGAATGCTGTAAGGTCATCTGTCAGGCGGCAAGCGCACATACTTCCGATGTGATCGGGCATAGAGGTCCATTCGTGAACGAATACCATCCAGGGATCGCCGTTTTCGTCAACGTAAAGTGTGTTGTCGATGCAGTCCCAATCGGAGGGAGTGAGGTGGCCGTTTGTGATGAGCTCGTATTTTCCGTCGGGCTTGTCACAGCGGAATATTGCACATCCGCGGTGTCCGCTTTTTTCGGAGAAATATGTCGCAAAAATGTAGAATTTTCCCTTGTATTCCCAAATTTCGGGTGCCCAATAGTGCTTTATCGCATCAAATGCGGGATTTGTGCATTCGGCGGGATCGAAAGCGCGTATCGGCTCGCTCCAATCGTACATATTGTCGCTGACATAGATCTCATAACCCTGTTCGGCATTTCCGCCGTGGTATGTGCAGACAAAGCTTACGAGATAATATTTGCCGTCGTGGCAGAGAATACTCGGGTCACTCGTTATCATAACCTTGGTGTCAATGTGAAAATCCTCAAGGTACGGTGTTTCTCCCATATGGCTGCGGATGACGCGCTGTGCGGCGTAGTAGAGCGTTTCGAGGTTGCCCGCAACAAGAGTAACGGTTTGCTTTTCGGAAGAAATATCAATAGAATACTGCTTGAACTCAAGCGTGTTGTCGATCTTCAGAATAATTGAGGGAACGTTTGCTTCTGTTGTATATTCGAGTGCGATACCATACTTTTTCTGAACGGCTTCACGGAATATTTCGGCAATTTCGGCTGTTTCCTCACAAACTGTAAGCTTTAATGAATCGATTGGTATAAGATTTTTTTTCATAGTTAAATAATTCCTTTCGCTTCCTGTTTGGTTATATAATATCATAAACAGTAGGTTTAAATCAAGAATAAATTTAATGAAAAGCCGACAATTATTAATTTTTTTAAATTTGTGAATTACTTTATGCGCAAAACTTCACCCGTTATATCAAGCTCGAAGCAGTGAAGTGCTTTCTGCAGATATTGGTTTGGTCCGTGTATCGACAGCATAAGACGTCCGTCAAGTGACTTGAATATAGCGCCGTGACCGCCGTCGCGTCCAAAACGGTAATCTCTGATTCCTTTGGCGTAAATAAGTTCCTTGTCCTGTACCCAAGGACCGAGAACTCCGTTTTCCGAATAAGCAACACCGAGGCAATATCCGTTAGTAGCGCAGCCTGACCATATCATAGCAAGCTTTCCGCTTTCAAAACGGTAGATAAACGGACCGTCGGTGACGTTGTTTTTCGGATTCCAAGGGGCGTCATTTGCGTAGAAGAGGGTGGTTATCTCGCCTTTGAGGTCTGTGAGGTCATCTGTCATACGGCAGGCGCACATACTTCCGATCTTGTCGGGCATAGATACCCATTCGTGTACGAAGAGCATCCAGGGATCACCGTTTTCGTCAACGTACAGAGAGTTGTCAATACAGCTCCAATCGGGAGGAGTTATGTGACCTTTGGTTATAAGCTCATACTTTCCGTCGGGCTTGTCCGATCTGAACACCGCACATCCGCGCTGATTGGAAGCTTTTGATTTGTACGTGGCGAAAATATAGAATTTACCTTTGTATTCGCAAATCTCGGGTGCCCAGTAATTGTCAAATCCGTCGAAATTCGGATCGGTACATTCTTCGCCGATAAACGCGTGTACGGGCTCGCTCCAATCGTAGAGGTTGTCGCTTGTCAGAATATCGTAACCCTTAACGGCGTTGCCTCCGTTTGGAGCTGCGATGAATTTGCTGAGATAATATTTCCCGTTATAAGTTATGATACAGGGGTCGCTCACTATCAGCATTTTTGAGTCTATCGAGCATTCAGCAACTGTCGCGCTTTCTTCTATGAGATCTCGCACAAAACGCTGTACGGCGTAATAAAGTGTTTCAAAATCATCTCCCACTATGATTACGGTACTTTTTTTGCTGTCAATGTCTATTGTGTAGCGACGCGGTGAATACTCGCCGTCGATCTTGACTTGAATAAAATTTTCTTCCTTACGGATATCTCCGAAGAGCTCCTCCGGCACAATGCCGTGTTTTTCTGAGAACGCGGCTTTGATTATTTCTGCGGCTTCTCTTGTTTCTTCCTTATAGATAAGCGTGAGTGTTGATAAACGGATCGTTTTCGTATCGTTCATAATTTAGATACTTCCTTTCGTTTCACTTTGGTGAAGTAAAGTTTACTCGCCATCTTTATACCATATGATGCTTTAATTGTCAATATAAATTTGGGATTTTAATAAAAAATCCTGCTGATACGTTTTTCCGAAAAGAGAGTGCATCAGCAGGATATTTATTTTATTTTTCGTATTTTACTGTGTCAGCCATTATTTTGGCAATAAGTGCCGTAATTTTTTCCATATCGTTTGCCGAAATGAATTCAAATCTCGAGTGGAAATTGTTTCCTCCGGTGCAAAGATTCGGGCAGGGAAGACCCATATAAGAAAGACGTGCGCCGTCTGTGCCGCCTCTTATCGGAACGGTTATCGGGTCGATACCGAGCTTTAGCATAGCGTCTTTGGCGCGGTCAACGATATATATACAGGGTTCTATCATCTTTTTCATATTATAATAGGAGTCGCGGATAGTTACCTTTACGGTATCATCCTTGTACTTGCTGTTGAGAATATTAGCGGCTTTTTCGAAATCCTGCTTCTTCTCTTCGAACTTTTCATCGTCGTGGTCGCGGATTATATACGTGAGCGTTGCCTTTTCGGTTTCTCCCGAAATGTCGATGAGATGGTGGAAACCCTCGTACCCTTCGGTTGTTTCGGGAAGCTCGTCTGCGGGGAGAAGCGCGTCGAATTCACAAGCGACGTGAGAAGCGTTTATCATTTTCCCTTTTGCAGAGCCGGGATGGATAGAAAGACCGGTTATTTCAACAACAGCCGATGCGGCGTTGAAGTTTTCATATTCGATCTCTCCGATAGCACCGCCGTCAATGGTATAAGCATAATCCGCACCGAATTTTTCTACGTCAAAAAGGTCTGCCCCGCGTCCTATCTCTTCGTCGGGCGTGAATCCGACCTTGATATCTCCGTGAGGAATATCGTTTTTCGAGATATATTCAAGAGCGCTCACTATTTCTGCAATACCCGCCTTGTCGTCCGCGCCGAGAAGGGTAGTTCCGTCCGTTACGATAAGATCGTGTCCGATGTAGTTTTCAAGATAAGGATAATCACATTTTCTGAGATATATGTTCTGCTTTTCGTTTAAAAGAATATCTTCGCCCGTATATTTTACAAGTCTTGCTTTGATGTTTTCGTCGGACGCTGCGGAGGAAGTATCCATATGAGCGATAAAACCGACTGTAGGGCAATTCTTTTCGCAGTTTTTCTTCAGCGTTGCATAAACGTATCCGTGAGAGTCCATAAAAGCATCGTCAAGACCGAGGCTTTTAAGCTCGCCTACAAGATATTCACCGAGCTTCAACTGCTTTGCGCTCGACGGAACGGTTTCGGAGTTTTCGTCAGACATTGTGGGAAAAGAAACGTATTTTAAAAATCTTTTATAGGTTTCCATAATGATTTGTTTCCTTTAACTTGGTTTAGATAAAATTCATATCAGTTGCGTATCTCTGTCAAAACGGCGTGTACCGCGAGTCTTCCGTCCTCGTTGAAGCCGTTTGTACAGGTACTGAGCGTGAGTATCCTGTCACTGCCTTTAAATTTGAAGGTGTAGTCATATACCGCCTTGAGAGATGATTTATACGCTTTTTTTGCCCATTCGACAAATTCGTTGTCGCTTGCAAAATGCATACGTGTGTAAGGATTGTACGTGTTCGTTTCGTACGCCGAGAACACCGTATAAACTCTTATACCCTCGTCGGTATAGATATAGATGTATCTGTTTGCACGGAAGAATGAACCGCTTTTGAATTTTGCGAGTGCAGCGAACATTTCGCCCGAAGCCATATTGTGACCGTAAAGAACGGTATTCTGGTCGGACCAGTCGCTTGCGTTTCTGTAGTCGGCAAATATCGAACCCGATTTCAGATACGTTCCCGTGATAGAATGGTCGAGATAATAGTCGTTGTCTTCGGTCTGCACTATCGGATAGTCGATTACAGTACCGGGAATAGAGATCCAACCGATAACGTCGGGGTTGGTTTCGCGCAGACTTTTGAGCTTGGCACGCAGAAGTATAAGCGTTTCCGAAACGGTATCGTCAGACGGTCCCTCGTTTATTTCGGGAATGGTCGGAGTACCGAAGTTTTCTGTCGTGCCGCCGTGGAAGTTTTTGTCCGATTTTGAAACGGCGGGATCGGTTTTCGAAAGAATATCTCCCATTATACCCGAAAGGTCGTCGTATATATCTCCTGCTTCTTTGTATCCGCGCATACTTTCAACGACTTCCGATACGCAGAGAAGCATTATAGCTATAAGGACTATCATAACGACGGTCTTTATCATATATGAAGAGATCGGAGGAAGTTTCTTTGGAAGCTTTGGAGCTATCTCGGTAGTAGAAAAGCTTGCAAGAGAATCAAGAAACACTCCGCCCGTGCCGCTTTCGGCAGGTGCATTTTCATTTTTTGCGGAAACGGTATTTTTTTCATTCTTTTCAGAGTCTTTCAAGAAAATATCCTCCTTTCTTTGCTGTGATCTTTCGTACGCCTAAATTATATAACTATTTATGGCTATCTTCAATCCGAATTTATTACATAAGTGTAAATTTCATTTGAAAATAAGATACATTATTTGTAAAGCAGCTTTTTCAGATAAATTCCCGTATAAGAGCCTTCGCACTCGGCAACCTCTTCGGGAGTGCCGGTTGCGACTACCCGCCCGCCTCTGTCACCGCCCTCGGGACCGAGGTCGATTATATAGTCTGCCGTTTTTATCATATCGAGATTGTGCTCGATAACGATTACAGTGTTGCCCGTGTCAACAAGACGGTTGAGCATAAAAATGAGATTTTTAACGTCAGCAGAGTGCAGACCTGTCGTGGGCTCGTCGAGAATATATACTGTTTTTCCCGTGCTGCGCTTGGAAAGCTCGTCGGCAAGCTTGACTCTCTGAGCTTCGCCGCCCGAAAGAGTGGTCGAAGACTGACCAATCTTGATATATCCGAGACCGACGTCATAAAGCGTGCGAAGTCGGCGGTAAAGCTTTGGCAGGCTTTCAAAGAAATACATACCCTCTTCGACAGTCATGTCAAGTACGTCGGCAATACTCTTGCCTTTGTATTTTATCTCAAGAGTTTCGCGGTTGTAGCGTTTTCCGTGGCATTCCTCGCACTCGACGTAAACGTCGGGCAGAAAGTGCATCTCAATACATTTTACTCCGTCGCCCTCGCACTTTTCACAGCGGCCGCCCTTTAGATTGAATGAAAATCTGTTTGATTTATATCCGCGCTGCTTTGCCTCGGGCAGAGATGCGAAAAGCTCTCTGATGTCGGTAAAAAGTCCGACGTAGGTTGCGGGATTTGAGCGAGGAGTTCTTCCTATCGGGCTTTGGTCGATGGAAATTACCTTGTCAAGCTCTTCCACACCCTCAATAGAATCGTGTTTTCCGGGAACGGTATATGCGCGGTTCAGTTTTTGCGCAAGCGATTCCTTTAGTATCGAGTTTATAAGCGAGCTTTTTCCGCTGCCCGAAACACCCGTAACGCATACCATTTTTCCAAGCGGAATGGTGACGTCAATGTTTTTGAGGTTATTTTCACGCGCACCCTTTATGGTGAGAAATTTTCCGTTGCCCGTACGGCGCGTTTCGGGAATTTCTATCTTCTGTCTGCCCGAAAGATATGCACCTGTTATCGATTCCTGCGAATTTTTGATATCGTCGGGCGTACCGAGAGCGACGACATATCCGCCGTGAATTCCCGCACCCGGACCTATATCGACTATGAAATCTGCGTTTTCCATAGTTTCTTCGTCGTGTTCAACTACGATAACCGTGTTACCGACGTCGCGCAGATGCTTCAAAGTGTCTATAAGCTTTGAATTGTCGCGCTGATGCAGACCGATAGACGGCTCGTCAAGCACGTACATAACGCCGACAAGAGAGCTTCCTATCTGTGTTGCAAGGCGTATTCTCTGCGCCTCTCCGCCCGAAAGCGTTCCCGAAGAGCGTGAGAGGGTGAGGTAATCAAGTCCGACTGAAACGAGGAAGTTAAGGCGTGCGGAAATTTCCTTGACGATCTCTTTGGAAATTATTTTTTCTGTTTCGTCAAATTCTACGTTCTTTATGAATTCAAGCGCCTCGGATATCGGCATAGAGCAGAACTCGAAAATGTTTTTGTTTCCGACGGTAACGCTGTTTATTTCGGGGTTAAGGCGTGAGCCGCCGCATTTTTCGCAGGTGATGTCCTCGGTGAATTCTCCGTAATATTCAGAGCCCCATTGACGTATTCTTGCTTCGAGCATAGGAATAAGACCGTCAAATGTAACAGTCTGCTGAGAAACCCGCTTGTCAAAAACTCTGCGTACTGTGTAGAGATTGTCATTATCTCCGTAGAGAAGTACCTGCATAGCCTTTTCGGAATATTTGTAGAGGGGCGTGTCGAGCGTAAATCCGTTCTTTTCGCCTACTGCGGCAAAAAGAGGACCGTTCCACGTGTCGTCATCAAGACTCTTAAAGCCGTTGACCATTATTCCGCCCTGACGCAGGGAAAGATTTTTGTTGGGCATTATTTTCGCCTGGCTTATGACCGTTTTTACACCGAGTCCCGAGCATTCGGGGCAGGCGCCGAGAGGATTGTTGAATGAGAACATTCTCGGCTCAAGCTCGCCGAAGGAGATTCCGTGCTCCTCACAGGCGAAATTAAGCGAAAACGAAAGGATCTTGTCCTCTTCACCGGGAAGCAGTATCTCAAGATCTCCGCCCGCAAGGTTGAGAGCAGTTTCTACCGAGTCTGCAAGGCGTGTGCGTATATCGGGACGTATAATAAGACGGTCGATAACGATCTCTATCGTGTGCATCTTGTTTTTGTCAAGGACAATATCTTCGGAAAGATCCCGCACCTCTCCGTTTATTCTTGCGCGCACGTATCCGAGCTTTTTGGCATCGTCAAGTATCTTTATGTGAGTGCCCTTTTTTCTTCTGACCATAGGTGCAAGCACCATAAATTTCGTTCCCTCGGGCATAGATGATATGCGGTCGAGAATTCCGTCAAGAGTCTGCTTGCGGATCTCTTTGTTACAGATAGGGCAGTGCGGTATTCCGACACGCGCGTAAAGCAGACGAAGGTAATCGTATATTTCGGTTACCGTACCGACGGTTGAACGCGGGTTTTTTGACGTGGTTTTCTGATCTATCGAGATCGATGGCGAAAGACCTTCGATGAGATCAACGTCTGGCTTGTCTATCTGACCGAGAAACTGTCTTGCATATGACGAGAGAGATTCTACGAACTTTCGGTGTCCCTCTGCATACAGAGTATCAAACGCAAGCGACGATTTTCCCGAGCCCGAAAGACCTGTAAAAACGATAAGCTTGTCCCTCGGAATTTCGAGAGATATATTTTTAAGGTTGTTTTCTCTTGCACCTTTTATTACTATCTTTTTGTTGTCCATTTTGTAATATCCTTTAATAATATCGGTAATATCGGCAAATTTGGTGGCTTTTATTCTTTTTCGAGCGATCTTATGCGATCTCGGTACACTGCCGCACTTTCAAAGTCGAGCTTTGCGGCAGCTTCTCGCATAAGCTTTTCAAGCTCTGCAACAGAAAGCCTTTCGCCGCCGTCGCGCTTTGATTTTTTCGTGTCGGCACCGCGCCTTGTCTGAGTGCGCGAATCACCGAAGTCGATAAGCTCGCGAATATCCTTTTTAATGGTTTTCGGAACGATTCCGTTGGCTTTGTTGTAAGCATCCTGCTTTTCGCGGCGGCGCTTCGTTTCGTCTATCGCAACACGCATAGAACGCGTTATCTTGTCGGCGTACATTATTACCTTGCCGTCCGCGTTTCTCGCGGCGCGTCCGATCGTCTGTATAAGAGAGGTCTCGCCGCGCAGGAAACCTTCCTTGTCGGCATCGAGTATAGCAACGAGTGAAACCTCGGGAATGTCAAGACCTTCGCGAAGCAGGTTGACACCGATGAGCACGTCGAAAACGCCGAGTCGTAGGTCGCGTATGATCTCAGTACGCTCTACCGTGTCAATATTGTGGTGAATGTACTTCACTTTGATAAGATTCATAGTGAAATATTCGGTCAGGTCTTCTGCCATCTTCTTTGTCAGAGTGGTTACGAGAACACGCTCACCTTTTTCGGCTCTTATTCGTATCTCGCCCATAAGATCGTCTATCTGACCCTCGGCGGGGCGCACCTCAACGACAGGGTCAAGAAGACCTGTCGGTCTTACGAGCTGTTCAACTATCTGCTCGGACTGACCTTTTTCGTATTCGCTCGGGGTAGCCGATACGTAAATTACTTGGTTGACTTTTTCGGCAAATTCATCGAATTTAAGAGGTCTGTTGTCATATGCTGAGGGCAGACGGAATCCGTATTCGACGAGATTTGTCTTTCTCGCCTTGTCACCGCCGCTCATTCCGTGGATCTGCGGAATGGAAACGTGGGATTCGTCTATAAAAATCAGAAAATCCTTCGGGAAATAGTCAAGCAGGGTGTAAGGAGTCGAGCCCGGCTCGCGTCCTGCAAAAATACGCGAATAATTTTCTATTCCCGAGCAGAATCCGACCTCTCGGAGCATTTCAAGATCGTATCTCGTGCGCTCTTCAATTCTTTGCGCCTCGATAAGCTTGTTCTGCGACTTGAAAAATTCAACGCGCTCTTCCATTTCGATCTCTATCTGCTTCAGCGCTTTTTCGCGGGTGGTATCAGAAACGGCATAGTGTGTTGCGGGATATACGGTCGTATAGCCGAGAGTGCGTATAAGCTCTCCCGTAAGTGTGTTTATCTCGCTTATTCTGTCGATCTCATCGCCGAAAAATTCAACACGGACCGCTTTTTTGTCGTTTGCGGCAGGGAGTACTTCAACAGTATCTCCGCGGACTCTGAATTTGTCACGCTCAAGACCGATGTCATTTCTCTCGTAGTTCATTGAGATTAGACGGGATATCAGCTCTTCGCGCGACATTTCTGCGCCTTGGCGGAGAGATATCATCTGCGAGAGATATTCCCGTGGGTCGCCGAGAGAATAGATACACGAAACGCTCGCGATTATTATAACGTCGCGTCGCTCAAAAAGAGAAGTGGTCGCGCTGTGGCGAAGACGGTCGATCTCGTCGTTTACCGCGCTGTCCTTTTCGATGTATATATCCTTGCCCGGAATGTATGCTTCGGGCTGGTAGTAATCGTAGTAGGAAACGAAAAACTCGACCGCATTTTCGGGAAAAAATTCGCGGAATTCACTGCAAAGCTGTGCGGCGAGAGTTTTGTTGTGCGAAAGTATAAGAGTAGGCTTGTTTACGTTTGCTATGATATTCGCCATAGTGAAGGTCTTGCCCGATCCGGTAACGCCGAGAAGAGTCTGCTTTTTCATTCCCGCATTTATACCGGCACTTAAAAGCTCAATGGCTTCGGGTTGGTCTCCCGTTGGCTTGAACGGTGAAACAAGTTTGAATTTATCCATATCGAAACATCCTTTCTCACACTTATTTTGAGTTGCAAAAAACTCCGAAAATCTCAAATCTGTCAAACTGTATTATTATATCACATCTTTTTTTAAAAATAAATAGCAAATAGTATTATTTTTTTGTAAAAGAAAAAAGATACGTGCTTTTTTGATTATATTTTGAAAACTATTGACTTTTACGCTTTAAAATGATATATTCAACTTAAGAAGGTATTTTTTCTTAATACAGATATACAGTATGGCTTAAAGGCTTAAAGAAAGGAATTGTAATAAATATGACTAACGAACAGTTTATTAAAAATCTTAATGTACCCGAAGGCAAGATCGATATGATTCTAGATACAGACGCCTATAATGAGATCGACGACCAGTTTGCAATAGCGTATATGCTTCGCTCGGACGATAAATTGAATGTAAAAGCAATATGCGCGGCTCCTTTTTTCAATGCGCTTTCGACTTCCCCCGAGGACGGAATGGAAAAGAGCTATAATGAAATACTTAAGATACTTAAATTCGCAGGTCACGAAGAGCTTTGCGAAAAAACGTACAGAGGAAGCCGCGGATATCTCGTTGATGAGAAAACTCCTCAAATCTCGGATGCGGCAAACAAAATAGCAGAGATCGCAAGCGGATATACAGCAGAGAAGCCTCTTTACGTTGTGGCTATCGGTGCGATAACAAACGTTGCTTCGGCGCTTCTTATAGACCCCTCGATCAAAGAGAAAATCGTTGTTGTGTGGCTTGGCGGAAATGCTTTGAGCTGGACGCATAACAGAGAATTCAATCTCTTCCAGGACGTTGCATCCGCAAGAATTATTTTCGGATGTGGTGTTCCCTTCGTTCAGCTTCCCTGTATGGGCGTTGTAAGCGAATTCAGAATCAGCCGTCCCGAGCTTGAATATTGGCTCGTTGATAAGAACCCTCTTGCTGACTATCTTGCAAGAAATACGATAAAAGCGGCTGAATCTTATGCGGCAGGTAAGCCTTGGACACGAGTTATCTGGGACGTTACTGCAATTGCGTGGCTTCTTAACGATAAAAACAGATTTATGAACTCGGTGATAGAGCATTCTCCTATTCCCGAATACGACCATCATTTTGCAAGAAGAAGCGACCGTCATTTCTTCCGTTATGTAAACGAGATCAAGAGAGATGCTCTTATGGAGGATCTCATAAAGAAGCTTCTTAAATAAGTTTTTTTCGAAAAATAAATACGGTTTGTGAAAGGAGATCATTATGGGAAGAATGCTCGGAGCTTTTGACTCGGATAACAGTAATGACAGACCCGACCTGAATAAATGCCCCGATTGCGGCTGCTTTTTTGCGCAGGATAACTGTCCCTTGTGCGGAAAGCTTTGCCCGGAAGAAATGCGCGCGGGAAACCGCAAGCCGCTTAAGCCCGACAAGAGAAAAAACAGACATTCTTCGGGCAGAGTGACCTTTGTGGAATGGTATCACAGCTGGTGGTTTATCATTCTTATGATGTTCGTAATGCCTATCGTCGGAATAATTCTGCTTGTTACAAGTCCGCATAAGCGTTCGCTTAAAATTACGTTTGTTGCAGTTGCAGTAGTTGTTGCGCTTCTTCCGACCATTGGACTGGGCGTGTGGACCTTTTTGTCAAACGAATTTGCGGCACCGGTCGATACCTCGAAAAGCAGGGATGAATATATCTCGGCGTGTGAAAGCGTAGACACCGAAGAATTTTACCGTATGGCTGACAGCTACGTGGGTAAATTCGTTTCGATAACGCTTATCGTCAAGGAAAAATTCACCGACGTTGACGCTTATCAAAATGATAAATACGCGACGCATTATATTTGTACCGACATTGAAGGCAAAGAGATTGATTTCATAATAAGGGACTGCGTGCAGGACAAGAGTCAGAATTTTATCGTCGGTGACGTTATAAAGGTTTACGGCGAGGGCGCGGGAAATTATTCTGTTTACGATGAAAAATACGAGCTTCACGATGCACCCGCAATCTTCGTTGCTTATTTTGAATTAGTCAAGTGAATTTAATAAACAAAAAACTCTTGGAAATAATCGTCCAAGAGTTTTCTTTTTTCACTTAAGGGGCGCCGCCCCTTAAGAATCCAAAAAACTTTAATTAAACAAAATGTTTTTTTGTGAAGTACCATTCGGATGTTGTTTTTTCTTTTCAGTAAAGTTTTTGGAGTTCCAAGAACCTTTTTTCAAAAAGGTTCTTGGCAGGATCCAAGGACAGAGTCCTTGGCAGATTCAAAGACAGAGTCCTTGGTGTCACTTCAAAATCTCAAGCAAAATTTTTGCCGCATCGATACGGGTAAGCTCTCCGTCCGAAATTCCCGATACAGATACAGTTTCCTTGCAGATATAGGACGCCATTTCGAGCGCCTTTGCAGAGGTCAGGATATCGCTTTCCGCGTCGGATATTTCGCCGAATACAGCGATGACATCGCTGTCGTTTTCGGGAAGTGTAAGTCCTGCAGCTGCTATTGCCATTATTGCAAATTCGTCGTAGGAAAGACTTTCGCTTGGCTCAAAATAACTGTATTTTCCGACGGTTTTTCCAACGTATATTCCCTTGTCGGCGAGCAAAAGTGCATTGTACTCAAAATCGCTGTCAACGTCAACGTAATTCAGCTTGGGAGCTTTTTTTACGTCGAGCGAAACGGTTATGACCCCGGACGTGTTGCCGTAACAGTCGCTTACGGTGTAGGAGAAAGAATCTTCACCAACGGCGTTTTCGGTCGGTGAATAAATGAATTTTCCGCTGTACTCGTCGACAAGCGTGATCTTTCCGTTTGAAGGACGGGAGATGATAGAAAATGTCATTTCATCGCCGTCGGGATCGCTTGCCGGAAGAAAATCGATTCGGTCAACACCTGCATATGCCGAGATCACGCTTGAAGAAGCATTCGGGGCAAAGTTCAAAGTTTCGGTGAATTTCACAGAACAGCCGATTACTCTCGGATAACCCGAGGAAATACATCCGAAAACAAAAGACGACTCGTTTACAGAACTGCTTGACGGAACAAAAGAGAGCTTTGAGAGCTTGTTTCGAGGGATTATCTGATTTGCAAGGACGGGAACGTTTCCGAGCATAAGCTTTCCTTCGGCAGAGTCGGGAAGAACGAGGATGGTGATGCTTGCAAGGCGCGAGCATCCGACACATTCTTCAAATTCGTCGGCGCAAAATTCCACACGGCTTCCGCGCATACCGTTTTTGGTGAAAACGGTATTTTGTGCGAGGTTGTCAATTGCGGGAGAGATGGGTGAACTGTTTTCCTTGGCGTACGCGGAGCTTACGGTGAAAAACGACGTAAAAACAAGCGTGACGGCAATAATCGGGGTCAAAATTTTAAACAAACGGGATTTTTTCATTTTGATAAATATTCCTTTCTTTTTTGTGTTGAGATAAGTATTGGCAAATTGAGAGAAAAATATTCCTTATGAATGTTTTTTGGTCAGCCCGCACCTTGCACAAAACCGCGAGCGTCTTTTTGTGCAGGTCAAGGAAAGCTGTTGACACACGAGGTAAAGTCTGAAAAACGGGTCATTTTTCAGACCGAATCTTTTCTTAGCCTATAGTTTTTTTAGACTCTTATCCCTTTTCCTTGACCAAAAAAAATTCTTTTTTATTTTGTCTTCAGTTTGAAAATATAATACTTTATGGTAAAATGGGTGTGAGGTTTTTGCGCCTTGCGTTGTGTAATAAGTGAAAGAGCAAATGATCATACTCCACAACACACTTCTTTTGAAAGGAGAAAACAGATGGATAACGGTGCATGTAGCTACCGCCGTTTCCGTGACACCGGTGACGAAAGCGGACTTGAAGAAATCATACGCGAATACAGGGATGGACTTGTATTTTATCTTAACAGCTTTCTCTGTAACGTTCAACTTGCCGAGGAGCTGGCAGAAGACACTTTTGTTTTGCTCGGAACAAAGAAGCCTCGTGATAAAGGTATAAGCTCGTTCAAAACGTGGCTTTATACCATAGGTCGTAACGTGGCGATAAACCATTTAAGGCGCAGAGGACACAGCAGTTCACTTTCTATAGATGACTGCCCGGAGCTTGTAAGCGAAGAAGAGTCACTTGAGGCGGCATATATCAAAGAAGAGCGAAAGATCGTAGTGCATAAAGCGCTTAAGAATCTGAAATCGGAATACTGTCAGGTTCTGTGGCTTACGTATTTCGAAAATTTGAGTAACAAAGATGTTGCGGTTATAATGCAGAGAACGGTACACAGTATAGAAACGCTTCTTTACCGTGCGCGCAAATCATTAAAGTCAGAGCTTGAAAAGGAGGGCTTTATTTATGAAGAGTTATGACGAAACAATAGATGCGGTGTTTTGCCGCATAAGAGAAAACAAACTGAAAAACAAACGCAGAAAGAAATTGGCGGCAAAGCTGATAACGTCGGCGGGATGCCTGTGTCTTGTTGCGGCTGTTTGCGTAGGAGTATGGGGAATTGAAGAAAAAACAAACCAAGTAGAATACACCCTTTATCACGCAACAAGCGATTCTGTTTCGACAAGCAAGGCGACTGAACTTGGTATTTCAATCTCATCGAGTGACGAGCTTAAGTTTATTGATACTGTCGGAAACAAAAAAGAAAACTCCACAGCACCGGAAAAACTAAAATATTCATTCCTTGGAAAAGAATTAGATCTTATTTTAAGCTATTCTATGGAAAACGGACTAAGCGATTCGAAGTACGAATCATTCAGAAACACGTCTGAATGGGATTGTTATAAAACAGAAGACCGTGGATATCTTCTAGATATCTACCCTCAAACAAAAGAAGTACGCTTTTTCTCTGATAAGGAGGCATCAAGAAAAGTGTCTCCAAATAAAATAACGGATGAAGAAGCTAAGAATATTGCATATGATATATTGGTGAATCTTTACGGAAAAGAAACCGCAGACGAATATGCGGCATATTCCAGTATTCTTGAATCATCAAACAAGCGAGATCTGTGTATTATACTTTTCAGTAAATATATCGGTAAATACCGACTTGAGGATGATATTATGATTTCTCTGAATAATTACGGAGAAATTGCTGCTATTAACGCTATTAAAAAAGGTAGCTGCAATCACATTATAGGAAAAGTAACCGAGTCGCAGATTCAAGCGGCAGAAAATAAAGTAAAAGAGCTTTTTGCCGATAAAAACGCCACTTTTACCGTGCATGGTGTAGAAGTAGGCGAAGATGGAATTCCATATTTATGTATGAGCGTTGGAATTCCCGACGAAAATGGAGAAGTACAATATCGATTTTATTATATCAACATAATTTGATTACTGCACCCACCCCCCCCGCGCTACCGCGCGGGGATTTTTCACGCCAAAATCAATTTTCTAAACCAAAAAACACAAAATTAATAAAAAAGTCTTGTAATCGCAAAAAAAGCGTGATATAATGATTATAATTTTGGATAATTATATCGTTTGCCCGAAAAAGGTAAACACAGGAGGTTTTTATGCTTAACATAAGATATGAATACACAACAGAAAAGAAGGTTAAACCCGATTATTCCAAGCTCGGATTCGGCAAGTATTTCACAGATCATATGTTTATGATGGATTATACAGACGGTCAGGGCTGGCACGATCCCCGTATAGTTCCTTTCCAGAATCTCTCGCTCTCTCCCGCGACCGCAGTTTTCCACTACGCGCAGGAAATGTTCGAGGGTCTTAAGGCTTATAAGACCGCTGACGGTAAGATTCAGCTCTTCAGACCTCAGAAGAATATTGAAAGACTCAACAATACGAACAGACGTATGTGCATCCCCGAGATCGATCCCGATGACGTTCTTCAGGCTATCAAGGCTGTCGTTAAGACAGACGAGGACTGGATTCCCGAGGAAGAGGGCAAGTCGCTCTATATCAGACCGTTTATCATCGCAACAGATGCTATGCTCGGTGTTCATCCCTCGCACAGTTATCTCTTCTGCATCATTCTTTCTCCCGTTGGCGCTTACTACGCAACAGGAATCAACCCCGTTAAGATCTACGTTGAGCCCGAATACGTTCGCGCTGTAAAGGGCGGAACAGGCTTTGCAAAGGTCGGCGGTAACTATGCGGCTTCTCTTAAGGGTCAGGAGGTTGCCGAAAAGCTCGGATATGCTCAGGTTCTCTGGCTTGACGGTATTCACCATAAGTACGTTGACGAGGTTGGCGCGATGAACGTATTCTTCGTTATCGATGGCGAAATCATTACTCCTACACTCGAAAACGGAAATATTCTTCCCGGTGTTACACGCGACTCTGCAATTCAGCTCCTCAGAAGCTGGGGATATAAGGTCAGCGAAAGACTTCTCTCTATCGACGAGATCCGCGAGGCTGCCGATAACGGCAAGCTCGACGAGGCTTTTGGTACAGGTACAGCCGCAGTTATCTCTCCTATCGGTGAGCTCAACGAGGCAGGCAAGGTTATGATAATCAACGAAGGCAAGATCGGACCGATCTCTCAGCGTCTTTACAACAACCTTACGGGAATCCAGTGGGGAACGGTTGAAGACACGATGGGCTGGACAGTTCTCGTTGACTAAAACCGAAATTTTAAGTTATGAGGCTTGATATCGGCAAAGAATTTGACGGTATGACCGTGCGGGACCTGCTCACATACAAGCTTGAGCTTTCTCGCAGATGTATTTCTTCGCTTAAAAATCACGAGAAGGGAATAGTTCTTAACGGAGAAAAGGTTACGGTAAGAGCTATTCTCTCTGAAGGTGATGTTTTGGAGCTTACCTTTGAAAACGAGGGCACGGAGGTCATTCCGAAGGATATCCCGATAGAAGTGCTTTACGAGGACGATGCCGTGACCGTAGTAAATAAGCCTGCGGGAATGCCGACGATACTCTCTCACGGGCATTACGAGGATACTCTCGCGAATGCTCTTGCGTACAGATACAGAGATAAGGACTTCGTTATGCGCGCCGTCAACCGCCTTGACAGAGATACAAGCGGAGTCTGCCTTGTTGCAAACAGCCGCCGAAGCGCGTATATCCTCTGCGAGCAGATGAAGGATAAAGAGATGGAGAAAAAATATCTTGCCTTGCTCGACGGAGTTATAGATGCCGAGGATTCGGTTAAAATAATAAAAAACTTAATAAAACGCAAAGAAGGAAGCACGATGATGCGCGAGGTGTCGGCTGGCACTGACGGAGATATTGCAGAAACGCATTACCGTCTTTTTGCGACGGGTAAAAGGTACAGCGCCGTTATTGCAGAGCCGAAAACAGGCAGAACTCATCAGCTCCGGGTACATTTTTCGTATATCGGTCATCCGATAACGGGCGATACTATGTACGGAATAGCAAACGAGCAGATCTCGCGTCAGGCACTTCACGCCTTTGAACTGACCTTTACTCACCCCTATACGAAAGAAAAAATGACCTTTCGCGCACCTGTCCCCGAGGATATGATCGCGCTTATGAAGGCGGACGGTATAGACTGTGCGGAGCTGTGATGCGAAAAAGTACGAAAGGAATATTCTGATGTCCGAAGAAAAGATAAACGAAATTTCCGAAAAAACGGCAGAAAGTAAAAAAATCGGTTTGAAAAAGCTGTTAAACTACTGCCCGGTAGTAAACCTTGTTTTTTTCGCCATTGGAATAGTTTCGCTTTTGGTGCATATTATATCGGTGAACTCTCCCGCTTTTGCCGACTTTATTACAAAATACGTGGCGTCGGTCGTGAGATTCGTACTTGCAAAGCTTACCGGATGGATCCCATTTTCACTTGCTGAAATGACACTTATCCTTCTTCCGTTTTTGCTTATTTTTTTGATAGTATTGGCTGTAAAAGTACTGAAATCAAACAAAAAGTACTCGTATTCACGCTATATATGCGGACTTCTTTCAATTATCGTGACCTTTTATTCGCTTTTCGTTTTTACTCTCGGAACATCCTATCAGGGAACGACACTTTACGAAAAGCTCGGTGTGGAAAAGCCGAAATACGAAGATTCTTCGGACCTTCTCGCACTTTCCGAATATCTCCGCGACCGTGCAAGGGAATGTGCGGAAAATATAACGTTTAATGAGCTTACAGGCTCGGTAATGCCCTATTCACGCGATGAGCTTAACAGACTTTTAAACGAAGCTTGTATAAAAGCCGCGGAAAAATATGACTTCTTATCTCCGATGAGATCGAATTTTAAGGACGTAATACTGAGTCCTTATATGACGTATACTCATATTTCGGGAGTATACAGCTATTATACGGGAGAGTCGAATATCAATACGAATTTTCCCGATTACACGCTGCCCTATACGGCGGCACACGAGATGTCACATCAGCGCGGAATAGCACGCGAGGATGAGGCTAACTTCGTCGCATATCTTATATGTATGGAAAGTGACGATAACTATATCAGATACAGCGCGTATCTTAATCTGCTCGAATACGTTCAGTCTGCACTTTATAAAGCCGATAAGAGCGCGTACAGTACGTTTTCTTATACGCTCGGCGAAGATATTTATCTTGAATTCCGCGCGTACAACGCTTTTTTTGACAAATACCGCGAAAACGTAGCGGCAAACGTCAGTCAGACTGTAAATAATACGTATCTGCAATCGCAGGGTCAATCTGCGGGTACGATAACCTACTCGTTTGTCGTAGGACTCGCTATTGCATATCTTGATTACTGAAAACAAGCCGAAATATCATAAAATATTTTTCGGCATATTATAATATTGATTTAATGACTGCCAAAAGGAATGAATATATAATGGAAAAGATAGTTATAAACGGCGGGAAGCCGCTTAACGGTGAAATTGAAATAGGCGGTATGAAAAACGGAGCACTTCCGATAATATTTGCATCTATACTTGTGACAAACGGAGTTTCCGTGCTTGAAAATCTGCCCGCTGTCAAGGACATCGATCTTTCTCTTGAAATAATAGAAAGTCTCGGTGCTAAAGTCGAGAGAATAGACAGACATACTGCAAGAATCGACGCAACCTCTGTAAAGGTTGCGGAACCGCCGGCATCGCTCGTGAGAAAAATGAGAGCGTCTTATTACCTTCTCGGAGCAGAGCTCGGAAGATTCGGTGAAGCTGTTGTTCAGTATCCGGGCGGATGCGATTTCGGAGGACGTCCGATCGACAGACATATAAAAGGCTTTGAAACTCTCGGTGCAACCGTTACCGAAACGTTCTCTGAAAGCGGAAAATGCGTAAGAGCAGTTACAGAGGACGGTGTTGTAGGAGCAAATATCTTCTTTGATGACGTTTCTGTCGGCGCAACTATAAACGTAATGCTCGCGGCGGCTACCGCAAAGGGACTTACCATTATCGAAAATGCCGCAAGAGAGCCTCATATAGTTGACCTTGCAAACTTCCTTAATACCTGCGGAGCAAAGGTAATGGGCGCAGGAACTCCTACGATAAAAATAACGGGAGTTGATAAGAATGAGCTTCACGGATGTACATATACCGTTGTTCCCGATATGATTGAAGCTGGAACCTATATGGTTGCCGCGGCGGCAACAGGCGGAAAGGTTCTTATAAAGAACGTAATTCCGAAGCATCTTGAAGCGACGTCAACAAAGCTCGCCGAGATGGGCGTGAAGATAGTTGAAAACGATGACAGCGTTGAAGTCAGCGTTCCGTCTGAGCTTACTGCCACAAATATCAAGACCCTGCCTTATCCGGGTATTCCTACCGATATGCAGCCGCAGTTCTGCGTGCTTATGTGCGTTGCACAGGGCGTAAGCAAGCTGATAGAGGGCGTATTTGATAACAGATTCCAGTACGTTGATCAGCTCAGAAATATGGGAGCTTCTATTGAAGTTAACGGACGGGTTGCAACTATCAGCGGCGGATCTCCGCTTTACGGTGCATCCGTTAATGCTTCCGACCTCAGAGCAGGTGCGGCTATGGTTATTGCCGGACTTGCCGCACAGGGAAAGACCGAAATAGAAAATATCAACTATATCAACCGCGGGTATGAGGACATAGTTGAAAAGCTTTTGGCTGTCGGTGCTGATATTTCTCTTGTAAACATTGAAGACTGAAAAGATTCGGAGCTTGCTCCGAGTTTAGATTGAAGACAAAATAAAAAGAAAATTTTTTAGCCAAGGAAAAGGGTTGAGAGTCTGAGAGAAGGGGAAAAACTTCGGCGTTTGAGATGGTTTTCTCCTTCTCTCAGTTTAGTTAATCGCTTTTGTTTACACTCTGGATCCGGAGCTTGCTCCGGATTTTTTTGCAACGGGAAACGGCAGAGAAAACTTTAAAAAAAGTTTTCTCTGCACTCTTTCAAAAACTTTACTGAAAAGGTAATTCTTTCGTTTCAGAAAAGTTTCTAAGCGGGTTTAAGGGCAGAGCCCTGAGAAAGGATATAAATGAGAGTACTTACTATAAATACCAACGATGCGGGGCAGAGGCTGGACAAGTTTCTGTCAAAGGCGGTTCCGACACTGCCGACCTCGCTGATGTATAAGCTGATAAGAACGAAGAAGATAAAGGTCAACAGAAAGCGCACGGAGCATACGTATTTTCTTTGCGAGGGCGATACGGTAGAACTCTTCATTAAAGAAGAATTTTTCGAAAATACGGCAGTGACCGCCTCGCTGAAGCTGACACCGCATATCGATATAATATACGAAGACGAAAATATAATCCTTTGCGATAAAAGGGCGGGAATGATAGTCCATTCGGACGATAAAGAGAGCACAAATACGCTGATATCGCATATAACGGCATATCTTTATCAGAAGGGCGAGTACGATCCCGAAAAGGAAAACTCGTTTGCTCCTGCGCTCTGTAACAGAATAGACAGAAATACGGGCGGTATAGTTATCGCGGCGAAGAACGCACAGACGCTTCGTATAATGAACGAAAAAATCAAAAACAGAGAGATGAGTAAAAAGTATCTTGCCGCAGTACACGGAACTTTCGAAGAAAAAGAGGGTGTACTTAGGGGATATCTTATAAAAGACTCAAAAACAAATACGGTAAAGGTTTTCAAAACTCAGCCGAAAAACGGCGATGCCAAGAAGATAATAACGGGATACCGTGTTGTTGCCGAGAAAAACGGACTCTCGCTTCTCGAGGTTGATCTTATAACAGGCCGCACGCATCAGATAAGAGCGCATATGTCATCAATAGGACACCCTCTTCTCGGAGATGGAAAATACGGAATAAACCGCGACGATAAGCAGATAGGATATAAATATCAGGCACTTTATTCGTACAGCCTTGAATTTTGTTTTAAGGGAGATTCGGGAATACTCGAATACCTGAATGAAAGGATATTCAAAATAGATGAAGATAAAATTTGGTTTTGCAGAGAGTTTGAATAAAATTCTTGATAGAAAAGGTCTTCTTTTCTTGACTTTGCTCGCTTCGGCGGTGCTGACTGCACTTACGCTGATATTTGAAATAATGTCCGTGCTTGTTTTCGTGTCACTTGCTCCGCTTGTGATAATTCTTGTGAAAAGATGCGAAAACGTGAAAAAAGCCTTTTCAAGCTACGGAGTAGGCTTTGTTTGGTCGTTTTTCTTCTATATCGTGATTTACCACTGGTTCTGGTATCTCTGGCCTATGGATTTTCTCGGAGTTGAAAAGCCGCTTGCACTTCTCATAACCCTTTTCTGTTGGATAGGGCTTTCCCTCCTTCAGACGATTGGAACAGCGTTTGTTGCACCGCTTTTCTGCATTGCCTTTAAAAAAGGCGGACTTCGTATGGCTCCTTTTGTGTTTGCCTCGGCTTGGACGGTGCTTGAGTATGTGCAGTCGCTTACCTGGATGGGCGTGCCGTGGGCAAGACTCGCACTCTCTCAGACGGCTTTTCCTGCCGCTGTTCAGAGCGCATCTCTTTTCGGCTCGCTCTTTATAGGATTTATAATAGCTCTTGTAAACGGATTTGTTGCCGTTTCTGTGATATATTTCACCTCGAAAGATAAAGCGTCAAAAAGAGCTGTCAGAGTTGCCTGTGCGGCACTTGCCGTGGTGATGCTCAATCTCGGTTACGGATTTCTCGCGATAGGTCTTCATAACGAAAAAAAAGGCGAAGAGGTTACCGTAACGGTGATCCAGGGAAATATCTCGTCAAACGATAAGTGGGCGGATCAGTCTAACTCTAACGCTATGAAGGTGTACAGAAATCTGACTCTTGCCGCAGATGCGAAAAAGCACGCAGATATCGTCGTTTGGCCCGAAACCATAATTACGACGTACGCGAGAACAAGTCCTTTTTACAGAAACGATATAAAAGAGCTTGCAAAAGAAACAGGCTCGATAATATTTGTCGGAACGATAGATAAGCTCGATGCCTCGGAGGATATTACATACGAATATAACGCGGTGGTAGCATTTTTTCCCGACGGAACGATCGAAGAAGGCTCGTATAAAAAACAGCATCTCGTCCCGTTTGGAGAATATATGCCGATGAGGGATATTCTGACAGTAGTGCTTCCTTTTATGACAGAGCTTAATATGCTCGAAGACGATCTTACACCGGGTACAAACAGCGAGCTGCTTGAAACAGAGTTTGGGAATATAGGCAGACTTATCTGCTTTGATTCGATATATCCCGACCTTGCACGCGAAAGCGCGGCAGACGGTGCTGAGTATATTCTGCTTTCGACAAACGATTCGTGGTATCGCGATTCGGCATCGGCATATCAGCATAATTCTCACGCGGTGCTTCGCGCGGTAGAAAACAGACGCTACATAGCAAGAGCCGCAAGCACGGGCATCTCTGCGATAATAAGCTCGGACGGTGAAGTTATAGATATGCTTGATCCGCTGGTGAAGGGATACGTTACGGCAAGTGTTCATAGAAATACGCAGAGAACGCTCTACTCGTACGTGGGAGATATTATAGTTCTTCCGTGTGTGATTTTTATAGTGACTCTTGTATGTATTGATGTGATAGAGCACAAGAGAAAAAATAATAAAAGTAGTATATAATCGAAAAGCGGAAGAAGTAAGTTTTCCGCTTTTTTGTATTTTTTTGTATAATATGGTATTTCTATTGACAAAATGAATAGTTAATGATATAATATTTATGTAAAACTATTTGGAGGTTTTAGTATGAAAAAAAGAATTTTGGCAACGATTATGTCTGTTCTTCTTATCGTATGCACTCTCCTTTCTCTCGCAGCTTGCGCAGGCGGAAAGGAACCTGTTGGCGATGAAGAACCGCCGGAAATTGACAGAGAATGGTACGATAACCTCGGTGAACACGACCTTGACGGATATACCGTTAAGTTTGCAGTAGCCGAAGCAGACGGTGACGGCTTCCATAAGCGTTCGATCGTAGCTGATGAAAACACGGGTGACGCTGTTGACTCTGCAATATTTGCACGTAACAAGGCAATTGAAGCAAGGTTCAACTGTAAAATCGAGCTTACTTTCTATGAAGAAAAGAAGCTTTCCCAAACATCGGTTATGAACGTACTTATGGCGGGCGGAGAAGAATATGACGTTATAGCAGGACTTCAGTGGGCAGACATATCTCTTTGCAGCAAGGGCTATCTTATTGACCTTGCAAAGCACGAAGATGCAAGTCAGTATCTCGAATGGAAAGATAATGAATTCCCTTACTGGGCAGAAGGATATATCGAAGGTATGTCCTACAAGGGTCAGGTTTACTGGCTCGCAGGCGACCTCTGCCTCAGATATACGGGCGGATTCTACTGCACATTCGTAAACGGTACTATCTACGATCAGGTTCTTAAGGAATCTCAGGGCAGCATTTACGATCTCGTAAGAGAAAAGAAGTGGACCATCGACAAGATGAGAGAGTTCTCCGATGCAACAACGACGGTCGAAAACGTTACAGCATCAGACCTCATAGCTTCGAATGGCGTTGTCGGTGTTGCAATGCCTATCTGGGATAACACAAACGGCTGGGCAGTAGCGGCAGGAGTTAACTTCTCCACAACCAACAAGGATGGAAGTATCTCCTTCTCGTTCAACGACAAGAACACAAGACTTGATACTTTCTACAAGAAGTATATGCAGCTTGTTGGATCGAAGGGCGTTGTTAACTACAATAATGTATACGCAGATGCGTTCCAGGCATTTGTATCGGGTAACGCATTTATGCTCCCCGGAAGACTTAACCAGGCTGAGCTTTATCTCCGTGAAATGGCAGATCCTTACTACGTTATTCCTTGCCCTATGCTCGATGAAACACAGGAAAACTACCGTTCTAACGTTCACGATGCGGTTAACCTTTACGGTATCAGTGCAGGCAGCCAGGACATTAAGGCAACGGCAATCGTTCTCGAAGCAATGTGCGCGGAATCTTACCGTAGTGTAAGACCCCGTTACTACGAGGATGCTCTTAAGTTCAAGTACACGACAGACCTTGACTCTGCCGAAATGGTAGATATCCTCAGCGAAAACGCATATATGGATTTCGCACTCGTATGGGCGTTCACTACATATTTCCAGGGTCTCGGAAACTACCTCAGAGAAAATATGTCGAGAGGTACACAGTCTGTAACAACTATGCTTAAGAAACAGACAGCGGCTTGGTCGAGAGGACTTAAAGATCTCGATAAAATGTTCGAAAAGCTTGCAGAAGTTCAGTAAACTTAATAAGCAAAGCGAAAAACTTCGGTTTTTCGCTTTCTTTTGTAGGTAATCAACAAAAAGACGTACTAAAAATTGTTATATATAAACATAACTTTTTAGTTGACAAAACAGATGTTAAATGATATAATATCTGTACAAAACTATTTGGAGGTTTTAGTATGAAAAAAAGAATTTTGGCAACAATTATGTCTGTTCTTCTTATCGTATGCACTCTCCTTTCTCTTGCTGCCTGCGCAGGCGGAAAAGAAGATGAGAAAGGTCCCGGCGAAGAAGTTATCGTCAGAGACTGGTACGATAACCTCGGCGAACACGACCTTAACGGATATACTGTTAAGTTTGCAGTAGCTGAAACAGACGGCGACGGCTTCCACAAGCGTTCTATCGCAGCGGAAGAAGACACAGGTGACGCTGTTGACGCAGCAATCTTTGCGCGTAACAAGGCAATTGAATCAAGATTCAGCTGCACAATCGAGCTCACTTTCTACACAGATACGTCTAACCTTTCTAACGCCCTCTCTAGCGTATTTATGTCCGGTGGCGAAGAATATGACGTTATCGCAGCTCGTCAGTACGACGATATTTCCATTTGCAGCAAGGGATACGTTCTTGACCTCTCAAAGAACGAGTACACAAGCCAGTATCTCGAATGGAAAGATAACGAATTCCCTTACTGGGGCGAAGGATACGTTGAAGGTATGTCCTACAAGGGACAGGTTTATTGGCTCGCAGGCGACCTCTGCCTCAGATATACAGGCGGATTCTACTGCACATTCGTAAACGGTACTATCTACGATGAGGCTATTAAGGAATCTCAGGGTAGCATTTACGATCTCGTAAGAGAAAAGAAGTGGACCATCGACAAGATGAGAGAACTCTCCGACGCAGCTACAACAGTTGAAAACACCACAATGACAGACCTTATCGGTTCTGACGGTGTTATCGGTATTGCAATGCCCGTTTGGGATAACACAAACGGTTGGGCAGTAGCAGCAGGCGTTAACTTCTCTACAACCAACAAGGATGGAAGCATCTCCTTCACATTCAACGAAAAGAACACAAGACTTGATACTTTCTATAAGAAGTATATGCAGGTTCTCGGATCCAAGGGTGTTATTAACACAGGCGGTAACTATGTTGAAGCATTCCAGGCATTTGCGTCCGATAACGCACTTATGGTTGCCGGAAGACTTAACCAGGCTGAGCTTTATCTCCGTGAAATGTCTTCTCCTTATTACATCGTTCCTTGCCCTCTCCTCGACGAAACTCAGGAAAGCTACCGTTCTAACGTTCACGACGGTATCAGCCTTTACGGTATCAGCGCAGGTTCTGAGGACGTTAAGGCAACAGCAATCGTTCTCGAAGCACTGTGCGCAGAATCTTACCGCAGCGTAAGACCTCGTTACTATGAAGACGCTCTTAAGTTCAAGTACACAACAGACCTTGACTCCGCTGAAATGATCGACATCCTCAGCGAAAACGCATATATGGACTTCGTACTTGTATGGGCATTCTCTTCTTACTTCAACGGTATCGGTAACTACCTCAGATCTTGTATGAACAACGGTACAGCATCTGTTTCTTCTCAGCTTAAGAAGCAGACATCTGTATGGAACAGAGGTCTTAAGACTATCGACGAAGTTTTTATGAAACTCGCGGAATCCGGTCAGTAATCTGAATACATAACTTTAAGCGGAAGATGAAAATCTTCCGCTTTTGTTTGTAATGTACAAAAAAATATACTAAAACTTGTTGAATATGAACTTTAAATTTCTGTTGACAAAATGCACCCCGAGTGATATAATATCATAACAAAGCTAATAATGTTTTGTAAGACTATTTGGAGGTTTTTAGCATGAAAAAAAGAATTTTGGCAACAATTATGTCTGTTCTTCTTATCGTATGCACTCTCCTTTCTCTCGCAGCTTGCGCAGGCGGAAAGGACGATGATCAGGGCCAAGGCGGCGGTGGAGATTTCGTAAGAGAATGGTACGATAACCTCGGTGAACACGATCTTGACGGATATATCGTTAAGTTCGCAGTAGCCGAAGCAGACGGCGACGGTTTCCATAAGCGTTCTATCGCAGCGGAAGAAGACACAGGTGACTCTGTTGACGCGGCAATCTTTGCGCGTAACAAGGCGGTTGAAGCAAGATTTAACTGCACGATCGAGCTCACCTACTACACAGATACGTCTAACCTTTCCAGTTCGCTCTCCAGCGTATTTATGTCCGGTGGCGAAGAATATGACGTTATCGCAGCTCGTCAGTATGACGACATCGCTATCTGTAGCAAGGGATACGTTCTTGACCTCGCAAAGAACGAGTACACAAGCCAGTATCTCGAGTGGCAGGATAACGAATTCCCCTATTGGGGCGAAGGATATATCAACGGTATGTCCTATAAGGGTCAGGTTTATTGGCTCGCAGGCGACCTCTGCCTCAGATACACAGGCGGATTCTACTGCACATTTGTAAACGGTGCTATCTATGATGAAGTTCTTAAGGAATCTCAGGGCAGCATTTACGATCTCGTAAGAGAAAAGAAGTGGACCATTGACAAGATGAGAGAACTCTCTGACGCGGCTACAACAGTTGAAAACGTTACAATCGAAGAGCTTGTCGGCTCTGACGGTGTTGTAGGTATTGCAATGCCTATTCACGACAACACAAACGGTTGGGCAGTAGCAGCAGGCGTTAACTTCTCGGAACAGGCTAAAGACGGAAGCGTTAACTTTACATTCAACGAAAAGAACACAAGACTTGATGCTTTCTACAAGAAGTATATGAATATAATTAAGTCTAAGGGTGCTCTTACAGGTCTTAACGGTAACTACGTAAGCGCGTTCCAGGCATTCGCATCCGATAACGCACTTATGGTTCCCGGAAGACTTAACCAGGCAGAGCTTTACCTCCGTGAAATGTCTTCTCCTTATTACATCGTTCCTTGCCCTCTCCTCGACGAAACTCAGGCAAGCTACCGTTCTAACGTTCACGACGCTATCAACATTTACGGTATCAGCGCAGGTTCTCAGAATGTTGAGGCAACAGCTATCGTTCTCGAAGCAATGTGCGCAGAGTCTTACCGCAGCGTAAGACCTCGTTACTACGAAGACGCTCTTAAGTTCAAGTACACAACAGACCTTGACTCCGCTGAAATGATCGACATCCTCAGCGAAAACGCATACATCGACTTTGCACTCGTATGGGCGTTCACAAGCTACTTCAAGGATCTCGGAAGCTACCTCAGAATCAATATGAGAAACGAAGTTGCTTCTATTACAACTCAGCTTAAGAAGCAGACATCCGTATGGGCGAGAGGAATTAAGGATCTTGATGAAATGTTCATGAAGATCGCTTCGGCTAACGGCTGATAACTTATTACATACTCAAACCGAAGGCATTTGCCTTCGGTTTTTGTTTGTTATTTACTGTATGTCAAAAGAATTTTTTATTTTTGGTAATAAAATCTAATATCTGATATGATAAAATATAATCAGAAATAATAGAAAAAGGGGGACATTGATATGAAAAAACGCATTTTAATGATAGTTATGGTGATACTTCTGATCTTTTCGACGGTTTTGACTCTCGTTTCTTGCAGTAATGGGGAAAATCCGGACGACGATATCGTTGTTACAAGGCCAACCCCTGATGCGCACGATTTCGAGGGATATACCGTGAAATTTGCGGTGTGCGAGGGCTATAACAATGAATCTCTTGTGAAGCGCTCAATATGTCCGGATGAAAATTCTGGTGACCCTGTCGATAAAGCCGTGATAGCGAGAAATAAAGCCATCGAGAATCGGTATAACTGCAATATAGAAATGACATACTATATCGCAAACGAAAACATAAGCCTTACACCCGAAATTTTAAGCGGCTCGGGTGATTACGACGTGATTGTCGGACGGCAGTGCGACGATATATCGCTTTGTCTGAACAATTATCTCGTTGACGTGGCAAATCACGAAGACACAGCCCCGTATATTGATCTTGAAAGTAAATTCTTTTATTGGGGAACGGATTATATAAAAGGACTCTCCTATAACGGAAAGGTATATTGGCTTACGGGTGAGATCTCGCTTAATTATACAGTCGGATTTTACTGTACGTTTGTCAATGCGGCACTTTATGAAGAAAATTTCAGTAAAAGCGAAGGCAGTATATACGATATCGTAAGAAACAAGGAGTGGACAGTTGATAAAGTAAAGATGCTTGCAGACGCTGTCACGACTGAGAAGAACATTACTTTTGATGAACTTATCGTTTCTGAAGAATATATCGGTATCGCTATGCCCGTAAATGAAACTGTGAACGCACTTGCTTTAGCGTCGGGAGTAAAATTCTGCGAAACAGATAGATGTACGCTAAACCGGAATAATACGGCTTTGCACGGTTTTTTCGATAAGTATTACGAGCTTATAGATTCGGGCAATATGATAAATACGGGAGATGATTATGACTCGGCGTTTATGGCGATCAAGAGAGATAACGCGCTTATGACCTTCGGGTATTTGCATCAGGCTGTGACATACCTGAAAGATCAAATGACATCGCCCTATTATATTCTTCCTATGCCGATGCTCAGTGCGGAGCAGGGAAATTATGTATCGCCTCTTATAAATGATCTTGCGCTCTTCGGAATTTCTTCAAGCTCGAAAAACATCAAAGCAACAGCAATCGTTCTCGAAGCGATGTGTAAAGAATCTTACCGTAGCGTAAGACCTTATTACTACGAAGAAGATCTTGGCTTACACTACACAACAGACCTTGACTCTGCTGAAATGATGGACATAATCTGCAAAAGTGCATATACCGATACTGTATATGCGTGGTCGGGTACCGAATATTTTGAGGGTGTGGGGAATATGATAAAAAATGCTTTTGCTGATTGCAAAGATGCAGAAGCTGCGATTAAAACGTTTCCCGTGGCTCAAAAAATATGGGACGATGATCTCAGCGAAATCATAAGTAAACTCTCGGGAGCAAATAATTAGGTATAAATGAAACCGAAGGCATTTGCCTTCGGTTTTTATTTGTAAAAATCCTCATACTTATTGACAAAGAAGTGAAATTGTATTAAAATAAAGGTGTAAAGTTAAGTGCCGAATATCGGCAAATTTATTAACACGGCGGACTAAGCTATGGATAACAGTAAAATTCTTAAGGTTGCGATAGTCGGAGTCGGAAATATGGGAAGCGCACACGCGAACAATATATGCTCCGGAAAAATAGAGAAAATGAAGCTTGTCGCTCTTTGCGATATTTCTTATGCAAAGAGAGTATGGGCGTCTGAAAAATTCGGTGATATTCCTGTTTATGCCGATCTTGACAAAATGCTCGACGAGATGACTCCCGATGTTCTGATAGTCGCTGTACCGCATTATTTTCACGTCGAGTGTGCGATCAAGGCACTCGAAAAGGGAATAAACGTTATGGTTGAAAAGCCTGCGAGCGTTTCGGTCTCGGATGCAGAAAAAATGAACCGCGCGGCAGATAAGTCGGGCAAAGCGTTTGGTATAATGTTCAATCAGAGAACAGCACCTATATTCAGAAAATGCCGCGAGCTCGTTCATTCGGGCGAGATAGGTAAGATCAAGCGCGTTTCTTGGTGCGTTACCAATTGGTACAGAACGCAAAGCTACTATAATTCTTCTTCGTGGCGTGCTTCGTGGGGCGGAGAAGGCGGCGGTGTCCTTATAAATCAGGCACCTCACAACATTGATATGCTTCAGTGGATATTCGGAATGCCTTCAAGCGTTCGCGCAAGATGTATAGAAGGAAAATATCACGATATCGAGGTTGAAGATTTCGCGCACATATATATGGAATACGAAGACGGTATGACCGCAGATTTTCTCTCAACGACGGGTGAATATCCGGGAACAAACAGACTTGAAGCTGTCGGAGATGAGGGAAAAATCGTGCTCGAAAACGGTGTGCTCAAGGTCTGGAAGCTTAATTTCTCGGAAAGCGAATACCGTGTGAGTGCTTCAAACGGAACTTGCACCGAAAAGCCCGAATATACGGAATATACGTTTGAAAATTCTTCAAGCGAACACGTGAATGTTCTCCGCGCATTTGCCGATAATATTCTCGAGGGCAAACCTCTTGTGGCAAACGGCAGAGAGGGCATAAACGAGCTTGAAATAACCAACGCGGCGTATCTCTCGGCTTGGACTGATAAAACCGTAGCACTTCCTATCGACAGGGAAGCCTTTGACAAGCTTCTCGACGAAAAGAAGAAAGCTTCGAAGTATAAAAAGGAAAATGACGACGAAACACTTCCCGACGGAGCGATGAGCACACGTTGGCAGATAAAGTGGTAAAAATAAAACCGTTTCTGTTTGCAGCAGAAACGGTTTTTGTATCTTGTTATTTACTGTATGTCAAAAGAATTTTTTATTTTTGGTAATAAAATCTAATATCTGATATGATAAAATATAATCAGAAATAATAGATAAGGGGGACATTGATATGAAAAAACGCATTTTAATGATAGTTATGGTGGTACTTTTGATCTTTTCGACGGTCTTGACTCTTTTTTCTTGTAACGATGATGAAAAAGAACCGGATGACGATATCGTTGTTACAAGCCCTACCCCTGATGCGCACGATCTTGAAGGATATACCGTAAAGTTCGCAGTCTGTGAAGGTGAGATTGAGCATCCATTGAGTAAAAGATCTATTCTTCCTGATGAAGATTCTGGTGATTCTTTAGACATTACTATAATTAACAGAAATAAGGAGATAGAAAGTCGTTATAACTGTAACATAGATATAACATATTATATTTCGGATTTAACGCACAGTCTTTCATCTGAGATTCTTAGTGGCTCGGGAGATTACGATGTATTTGTCGGACGGCAGTATGATGATATCGCGCTTTGTATAGAAGATTGCCTTGTCGATGTGGCAAATCACGAGGATGCATCGCCATATATAAATCTTGAAAGTGAGTTTCCTTATTGGTCAAAGGAATATATCAATGGGCTTTCTTGTAATGGGAAACTATATTGGCTTACCGGTTGTATTTCTCTAAATTATATTGGCGGATTTTACTGTACTTTTCTTAATGAGACCCTCTATAAGGAAAAACTTGAAAAAACTTACGGCAGTATATACGATATAGTCAGAAACAAAGAGTGGACTGTAGATAAAATGCAAATGTTTTCCGATGCTGTTGTAACAAAAAAAGATATTTCAGTAGATGAACTCATAGGCTCCGAAGAGTTAATAGGCGTTGCAATGCCGATACATCATAATGCCAATGCACTTGCAGTAGCTTCAGGAGTAGAATTCTGTGATATAGATATGGATGGAAGTCTTTATTGCCCTATAACTTCTGCTAATAATCAGTTATATAATTTTTTTACTCAGTATTTCAAACTGATAGATTCGGACGGCGTCATGAAATTTGATATGCAATACGCAAAAGCGTTTGAAGCGTTTAAAAAGGGTAACGCACTGATGACTTCCGGATATATGCATAGCGCAGCGTATTATCTTAATGATATGGAGTATGATTACTGTATAATTCCTACTCCAATGTTAAACGAAGAACAGGGCAGATATATATCAGGACTTCGAATGACAGTAAATCTTTTTGGAATATCGAAAAATTCACAAAATATAAAGGCAAGTGCAGTAGTACTTGAAGCAATGTGCAAGGAATCTTATCGAATGGTAAAACCTCGTTACTATGATGATGTACTTGGTGTAAAATATACAACGGACCTTGACACTTGCGAAATGATAGACCTCATTACCCAAAATTCCGGATATGTTGATATGGTTCTTGCGTTTGCATATACAACGTATTTCGACGGATTGGGCAATATGATAATGATGAGTTTATGTGATACACAAAGAAATATGCAGTATGTAATGACTAAATACGGTCATGCGGCAAGTTATCGAAACAGACACCTTACCGAGATTGTAAACAAACTATCCGGTGAAGAACAATAAATTGTTTGTGTAAAACAAAATCATCCCCGACGGAGCGATGAGCACACGTTGGCAGATAAAGTGGTAAAATAAAACCGTTTCTGTTTGCAGCAGAAACGGTTTTTGTATTTTCAGAAAAGTTTTTGAAGGTTTTTATGAAACTTTTTACAAAAAGTTTCCTAAATGAAGCAATCCACAATAACCTTTTAAGTTAATCATTTTTGAGAACTCCCGTATAATCAAACGCAGGAATAAAGCTGTCACGAGCCGTGCCGCGGCGTTGCGTAAAACCGTTGACAATACCGAGGTTGGCGGCAAAGTTGACGACTTTTTCGTATTCGTACGTGGTGAGCCTGCGCGAAAGGTCTTTTCTGCCCGCAACCGACGGCATAGGGGTGTACTGATTCATTATGCTTATATAAATATCGTGTCCAAATGAGTCGAAAAGGTGCTGTATGACGTTCATTGAATCGCCGGTGTGTGCGGGAAGAATGAGATGCCGCACTATGACACCTTTTTTCATTAGTCCGTGCTCGTCGAATTCGCTTTTGCCTGCGATGTCGAGCATTTTGCGGATCGCAGCCGTTGCTTTTTCAAAATAATCGGGCGCATAAGAAAGGCTTTCTGCAAGCTCGGGCGAAAAATATTTGAAATCGGGCAGGAAAATGTCGATTTTACCGCGTAAAAGCTCAAGCGTTTCAAGCTCTTCGTATCCGCTTGAATTCCAGAGAAATGGAAGCGTGATTCCGGTAGCCTTTGCACGGTCTATTGCCGAAACGATTGTAGGCGTAAAATGTGATGGAGTTACAAGGTTTATGTTGTTCGCGCCTTTTTCGGCAAGCTCAAAGAATATTTCGATAAGGCGCTCTTCGGATATTTCGAGGCCGGCGTGGGAAAGCGCGATGTCGGAATTCTGACAGTATATACATTTCAGCTGACAGCCCGTAAAGAATATTGTTCCCGAGCCTTCGCGCCCCGAAATGCAGGGCTCTTCCCACATATGAAGAGAAGCGCGGCATATTCGTAATTTGTCACTCTCGCCGCAAAATCCGCGCGAAGCGTGGCGGTCGACTTTGCATTTTCGCGGACAAAGCTCACAGCTTTTGTAAAGATCTTTCACCGTGCAATCTCCCTCTTTCCAAAACTATAAAAAATAAAAAGCCGTTTGAAAAAACGGCTTTTTATGCTCCATCGGAGATTCGAACTCCGGACACCTTGATTAAAAGTCAAGTGCTCTACCGTCTGAGCTAATGGGGCATACGGCGTGTAAATTTAACACGGACACGTGCTACTCAACACGCCTAATTATAATAGCACGCAAATGCGATTTTGTCAAGAGCTTTTTTGAAAAAAGTGAAAAATATTTAAGATTTTACCGCTGATCTGCCTTTTTCAGCTCCCTTTGAAAGAGAATATTTTCATTTTCAAACGATACTGTAATGCCCTCTCCCGAAGAAATGCTGTTCTGCAGAATAAACAAAGAAAGCGGTCCTTCGATTTTTGACGTAATAATGCGCCGTATGTCTCTGGCACCGTTTTCGCATTTTACAGAGTCGGCGATATGCGCTGTAACGCCGATATCAAAGCTGACGAGGATATTTTCGTTTGACAGAATTCGTTTTTGGAGCTTTTGCAACAGATTTTCGCTTATTTTCAGTATCGTATTTCGCTGTAGTGCTTTGAATACTATTATATCATCCGGACGGCTCAAAAATTCGGGTGAAAATACTTCGCGGAGCTTTTCCGTGACGTAACTGCTGTCATCGTTAGTGCTTTTTATGAAGCCAAGCGGATTTAACGAAGGATTTTTACTTGCTCCGCCGACGTTTGATGTCATTATTATAATCGTGTTTTTAAAGCTTACCTTTTTTCCGCGCGAATCGCTTAAAACACCTTCGTCCATAATTTGAAGAAGGAGATCGAAAACATCGCGGTGAGCTTTTTCTATTTCGTCGAAAAGAATGATGTGATGAGGATTTCGCCGTACTTTTTCTGTAAGTTGACCGCCGTCATCGTAACCGATATAGCCGGGCGGTGAGCCGATAAGCCGCGAAATGCTGTGTGCTTCGCAGTATTCGGACATATCAAGTCGGATAAGAGAATTTTCGCCGCAGTAAAGTGCCTCGGAGAGCGCTTTTGCAAGCTCGGTCTTTCCGACTCCGGTAGGACCTGTGAAAAGGAATGAAGCTATCGGGCGTGAAAAGTCGCGCACGCAGGTCTTTGAGCGCTGTATGACGTTTGCGATCCTTTTTATTGCCTCATCCTGACCGAAAACCCGCTTTTTCAGGGTACTTTCGAGGTCTATATATTTGCTTTCACTATCTTTGACCAGCCCCGATAGCGGAATTCCCGTCCATTCGCTGACCGTTTTTGCAATATCCTCGGCTTCTACCGTGCAGAGCGTGTTAAGCGTGAAAAAATTGCTTTCGCAATATGTGTCGCCTGAGAGAAGGGCAGAGGAATTTACCTCGCCGACGCGCGTGCTACTTTCGTAAAACGCAAGCCGTAAAACCGTTTCGCTGTCTTTTTGCGCGTTTTTCTCCTTTATGCTCTCTATTTTGACGCGCGCAAGGCTTTCGTCGATAAGGTCTATGGCTTTGTCGGGAAGAAATCTGTCGCTTATATATCGCTCGGAGAGCTTTACGGCTTCTTCAATGGCAGAGTCACTTATCTTTATTTTGTGATGCTCTTCGTACTTGTCACGGATGCCGTATAAAATGCGTATGCTTTCCTCTACGCTCGGCTCTGAAATTGTGACAGGTTGAAACCGTCGCTCGAAAGCAGAGTCCTTTTCTATATGCTTTCTGTATTCATCAAGGGTAGTTGCGCCTATAAGCTTTATTTTCCCACGTGCAAGCGCAGGCTTGATGATGTTTGCCGCGTCTATCGCGCCCTCGGCAGAGCCTGCACCGATTATTGTGTGAAGCTCGTCTATAAATAATATGATCTTCGGGTTTTTAGATATCTCGTCGATAACAAGCTTCATTCGTTCTTCAAAATCGCCGCGGTATTTGGCTCCCGCAAGCATAGATGGCAGGTCAAGAGAGAATATCTGAAGCTCTGCAATTTCTTCGGGTACGTTACCTTCGGATATCATCTGTGCAAGACCTTCTACGATAGCGGTCTTGCCTACGCCGGGCTCGCCTATAAGACAGGGGTTGTTCTTTGTTCTCCGAATAAGTATTCGCATTATTCGCTCGGTTTCGCTTTCGCGCCCTATTACCGGATCAAATGCTTTTTTTTCGGCTTCGGAGGTAAGATTTCTTGCAAATCTTTCGAGATTTGGCAGGCGTTCTTCGAACTTGTGAGCTTTTTTCACTTGAGAACGTGGAGTTTCTGCTGTTTCGATCTTGTTTTTGTTTTCAAGCTCACGGCAGATATCACTTACTTTGCAGCCCTGTGAGGTGAGAAGCTTTACTGCTGTGGAGTTTTTTGATTTTAGCATAGACAGCAGAATTATTAACGTTGTGACCTCGCTTCCACCCTCTCTTTCGGCAAGACGCGCTGATTCTTCTATAACTTCTTTTGTAATAGGGGTCATATCACTTACACAGTCTGCGCTTCGTTCTCCTTTGCCCGAAGAATCTGTTATAAGGTTGCGCGTTTTCTCTTCGTTTACACCGAAAGATACGAGCATTTTTGATGCAGGACTGCTTTTGTCACTTAAAATGGCAAGTAAAATATGTTCTGTACCGATATAAGTGTGACCGAATTCGCGCGCAAACGCAAGTGAATTACCGAGGACACGCTGTGCCGAAGCTGAAAATCTATCTACCATAATTTTTCCTTTCTTAAATAAGACGAAAATCCGAGATGAAAATATCTAATATAATATTTCCATCTCGGACGAAAAAAAGTCGTATTGAAAGTAAAAAAATTGATAAACAAGAAAATTTTTCTAAATATTTCCGATTATTCTCCGGGACTCTTTAAAATATACTGCGAATATGCCAAAGCAAGAGCGTTCCAGACTTCTTTTGTGATCTGTCCGTTTGGATTTTCTATACCGTTTCGGTTGCTGAAATCTGCAAGTGCATCACGCGTAGCTTGATCCATTTTGCCGTTCACAGTAATGTTTGGATAGTCATATACGTGCAGAGCTCGGAGCATAATTTGAACTATGTAGACTATATCGTATTCATCGTCATTGTCAATTAGCGCGTTATACATAAGCATATCAAACGGAGATATCTTTTCGGGAAGAGCGTATATTTCACGAGCCTTGCTGCTTTCAAGAACAAGACGGTTCCAAGTTATAAAATCGACCTTGCCGCTTTCCGCTATTCCCGTGATTCTTTGAAAATCCCGAACAGCCTCTTCTGTAAGTTCACCGTAGATTCCGTCGGGTGTTATCATAGGGAGAGCATATCCGGCTTTATACAGCTCACGCAAATAGGTTTGCACTTCGTATATTACAAGGTCCCTTCTTCTTATGTCCATATAAATTCCTCTCTTTCCGTGAGTTGTCAGGACACCGTATATCCGGGATACTGACCTTCGCTCTTGTCATATCCGCGTACGATGTTTTCCCAAATGTCGCCGATGGCATCCCAGGTAGTTGCAGAGACTATTATATTTTCTCTGAGTCCGAAATAACGCTGAAAGGCGAGAACTGCGTTTTGCGTCTGCGTATCATATATTCCCGTGACCTCGACGCTTGGTATTTCGGGATAGACCTCGGATATTGTTTGCAGATAATTCTGAAGATTTACCACACTTTCATTTTGAGTTTGATCGCGAATGGGTATTCCCGGATACGGACGCGGAGAATTTTCAAAAAGATTTTCGGGCAGCTCGTTAAGTATTCCCGCGTAGATGTCGTAAGCATATTCCCAAGTCGCCATATCGACGATTCCCGTAACGGGAAGTTTGTATTCTGTCTGAAAAGAGGCTACCGCTTCCTCGGTTTTGGGACCGTAAATACCGTCGACCTTTATTTGCGGTATTGTTTCAACGAAATATGAAATAAAAAGCATAAGGTACTGAACAAGCTCGACTCCGATGCCTGTGTCGCCGGGAGCAATAGTTTCGGAAAACTGTCTTTCGACATCGGCATACGTAAGTCCCTCGGATATAATTGAGTTAAGCTGTTTTACTCCGTTGAAGAGGGAGAGAATTTTGTACCAGGTAGCAGGGCCTACCACACCGTCAACGGTCAGATTGAATATCCTTTGAAATTCGCGTACCGCGTTTTCTGTTTCCTCGCCGAAAATGCCGTCGGTAGGGTATATTTTCGGTATGGCGGGATAGTTTTGAGAAATTCTGTTTATCCGCAGCTGAATTGTCCGCACGTCATTTCCAATGCTTCCGTAACTTATCGGAATTCCGGGAAAGCTGTCTTCAAAAGGCAGAACAGGAACGTTTGTCACGATATCAATATCATCTCCGTAATAGTATGTTAGTATGTCGTAGGCAAATCTGCCTTCGTTTGCAAGGTCAACGCTCCCCCACTGCGAAAGACCGTCGCAGATGGTGGTAGTGCCGTTGCAGTAGGCGGCAAATAGCGGCTCTATGTATCCTCTGCGGTTGATGTAGCTGTTGAATATCTGGTCAACTATTTTCGATACGTTGTCAAAAATATCGCGCCCGTTTTTGAAGGTCTGATCGTACGCCGGAAGGGAAGTTATGTCAAAATCGTACCCCTGCGCGCGGTAAAATTCGGTATAAACGCGGTTTAATGCAAATGATATCTGCGCGTAAATATTCGCTCTGAGTGCCGCCTCGGGCCAGGTGGGATAGATTTCTCCCGAGGCAACGTTTTTTATATAGTCGATAAAGGGCAGAGTAACGTTTTGCGCGTTTGACGACGGTGCGCCGAGATGAACGGTTATCGTTTCGGGAATTATGGGAAGAACAGATGGATCAAGATTCATAAAGCTCCTCCGTTTCTCTTGTTATATCGGGCGTATTGCGGTAAACGTCGGGAATAAGCGGTATAAGCTGTACCGGCTGAATGGTCGTTATTCCCGAAAATATCGGTACTTCTGCGAATATCTGCGTAAGAAATCCCGATTTGTCGATTTCTATGTTTATTATCGCAAAGGGCGGCTCGGGAGAATCCGGAACGAGTGACTCCGATTTCGGCGGAGTTTCTATCTCAAAGGGAAGAGTCGAACCGCTGCTGTCGGTTAGCTGAACGTTAAGCACCTTGAACTGACCGTTTTCGTATCCGCTGACAGTAACCGTTGCTCCGACAATAGGCAGAGCTTCGCCGCGGCTTCGTACCTCGGTTATTATGTATCCTGTTTCCAAAAAATCACCTCTCTGAAACTTTACAGCAGACTGTACTGCTTTCTGTGATCATATTATGCAGTGAGGTGAAAAAGGTTCAGATGATGGCGGAAACAAGCAAAAAAACAGACCCGAGTAACCTCGGGTCTGTAAAGAAAGTATCTTTTTTAATTAGTTGAGTTCTGCGAAGTACTTGATAGTTCTTACCATCTGAGATGTGTAAGAGTTTTCGTTGTCGTACCAAGAAACAACCTGTACCTGATAGGTGTCGTCGTCGATCTTTGCTACCATTGTCTGTGTAGCATCGAAGAGAGAACCGTATGTGCTTCCGATAACGTCAGAAGAAACGATTTCATCTGTGTTGTAACCGAAGGAAGCAGAAGACTGTGCCTTCATAGCAGCGTTGATGCCTTCAACTGTGATATCAGTGCCCTTAACAACTGCAACGAGGATTGTTGTAGAACCTGTGCAGGTAGGAACTCTCTGAGCAGAACCGATGAGCTTGCCGTTGAGTTCGGGGATTACGAGGCCGATAGCCTTAGCAGCACCTGTGGAGTTGGGAACGATGTTCTGAGCGCCTGCACGAGCACGACGAAGGTCGCCTTTTCTGTGAGGACCGTCAAGGATCATCTGGTCGCCTGTGTAAGCATGAACTGTTGTCATGATACCGGACTGGATGGGTGCATAGTCGTTGAGAGCCTTAGCCATAGGAGCGAGGCAGTTTGTTGTACAAGATGCAGCAGAGATGATCTTGTCATCAGCTGTAAGGGTGTCATTGTTAACACCGAAAACGATTGTCTTAAGGTCTTTGCCTGCGGGAGCGGAAATAACAACCTTCTTAGCGCCTGCGTTGATGTGAGCCATAGACTTTTCTGTGGAGCAGTAGAAACCTGTGCACTCGAGAACTACGTCTACGTCAAGAGCACCCCAAGGGCAGTTAGCAGCGTCTTTTTCTGCATAGATCTTGATGGTCTTACCGTCAACTGTGATGCTGTCGTCGGTAGCGGATACTGTATCTGCGAGAGCGTACTTACCCTGAGCAGTATCATACTTGAGAAGATGAGCGAGCATCTTGGGGCTGGTAAGGTCGTTGATAGCAACGATTTCATAACCTTCTGCGCCAAACATCTGGCGGAAAGCGAGACGGCCGATACGGCCGAAGCCGTTAATGGCAACTTTTACGGACATTGGAAAATACCTCCTGAATTTTTAAATTACGGCTATATTTTACCCCAAACTCTGTCATTATTCAAGTGGTTTTTGAAAAAATTTTTAATTTTGTTACTTTTATTACAAATTTTATAAATTAGTACTTAATAATTCAATAATATGTTCATCTTTATACTATATTATTTATGTGAAAGAGCTGTTTTTGCAGTGCGGTTTGTTAAAAAACGAAAAAAGAACAAATCAACCCACTTGACGAGAGGCGCTCTTTGATTTATAATAAGAGTAGTTATAGTCAGTATGATATGTAATTTCTGCTATGTGAGGTGGTATTATGAATTATGTTGAATATATTTCATCACCCGATGAGCTGGATACGCCGATAATAATCTGTAATTCTTCAGGACTTGTCGTTTATAAAAATGCTTCAGCTATGCGCAACATCCGTCTGCCAAGGAGAAATACGCACATTCAGTTTCACCTTGACAGGGGCGGTCTGTCCGAATACGAAAATATTCCATCGCGCAAGAAGCCGAGCGTAATATCGGTAGATACAGGTGACAGAAAAGCAAATGCTTTCGTTATGCCCTATAAGCGCGGACTTGAAAACTGCTCACTTTGGGTGTTCTTCTCGCTTCTTCAGATAAATGCGCTCAGCCGTGTGTTTGGTGATTTCGAAAGAGATCTTTGCGACGTAGGATATGAGATCTGCGATATAATAAGATGCCTTGACGAAAAGACATTTACTCTCGACGAAAAGGTGCGTGCGGATGCCGATAAGCGAATAGAGAAGAGAATGGAAAAAATTCTTGACTATCTCTTTTCAAGCAGCGATCTCAGACGAAACGCGGTATATTCTGTCGAAAGCGCAATAAATCTTTTGTCCGAGATCACGGAGCGCAGCTTTGAAAAGATAGGATATGATGTGAGATTTAATTCGAGTAAGGAAAACGCACACAGATGGGTGTTGAATTCTCTCGATTTCCGCGGATTTTTAATGCTCTATCTTTATTTTACCACATTTGCGGTAAAGCTTTCGCGTGACGGACGCGTTGATATTAACGTGACGGAAGAAGAGTCGGGTATAAAGATAACAACCGTGTTTTCTTTGGGATTTCCGCAGTTTACCGTGAAAAACGGAAATGATCTTGAGAACCTCATAGCGCTTGCTCCCAAATCAGCACTGAATTTGCTTGTTATTTCGCGCATTTGCAAGAATCATGCATACGAGTGTGTATATGACGTTACAGACGAAAATCACGATAACGTTGTGATAAATATCCGTGTTCCCGCTTGCAGACCTGCTGCGGTACACGCCTCCTCGGACAGCCGTACAGAGCATATGCTTATCGCAAGAGATATTCAGGCGGCAATTTACTATATGCTTTTCGATCAAACCGAAGATATTTCGAATTTTTAATATGTTTATATATTGCGCAAAGGAGACATAAAAAATGGGAAAGATGAAAAAATTTTTAAATGATAACTATACGATGCTCTGTGATTTTTACGAGCTGACAATGGGTAACGGATACTATGCGTGCGGCAACGGCGATAAAATATTATATTTCGATCTCTTTTTCCGTTCGATACCCGACGGCGGCGGCTTTGCAATAGCGGCAGGACTTGATCAGGTTATAGATTATATCGAAAATCTGCACTTTGACGAGGACGATATACAGTATCTCCGTTCAAGAAATCAGTTTTCCGAGGAATTTCTTGATTATCTTGCTAATTTCAAATTTACGGGAGATATTTATGCCGTTCCCGAAGGAAC
>SVSP01000023.1 GCA_015064255.1 Oscillospiraceae bacterium | reverse complement strand
GTGAAGACGGTCAGACTCCCTACATTGGCGAAAACGGAAACTGGTGGATCGGCGATACCGATACAGGCGTGAAAGCTGCGGGAGATGACGGCAAGGACGGCGCAATCACTGTTGCAACCGCTGTCGGCGGCACTGCACTCATAAGCAACATCGCACTGATCGCTTGGATACTTATTAAGAAAAAGAGATTATTCTAAAGAATAATACAACACATATTTTTAGTGATCCATCCTCCCATCTGTTAATATGGGAACATCAGGGTAGGTATCAGTTACATATCATCACACGCATACTCAGAATGCAAATTCTATTATGTTTTGTTGTGGCGGTTGTAGTGATACCTGCCCTTTTTTGCGCTTTCAATGTCGAATTTTATCGAAGGAAAGGAGAACAAAGATGAAATTTACTTCAAAATGATACGGACTTGTAGTTCGTCTACTTTTTTTGACAAGCACTGCATTTGTGGTCACAAAATGCGAAGGTGGGGAGAACCCCAGACCCCCGAACTGAAAAAATCACAATAAAAATTTATAGCAAAGGAGTAAAAGCAAAATGAAACAGACAGAGGAAAAAGGAAAAGGTGGGCGCAAGCGCACCCACCTTATCAAAGTCTATCTGAGTGACGATGAGTATGAAAAGTTATGCAGGGATGCAGCGACATTCAAACGTGACAAGAGCAAATATCTGCGTTTGCTCATTGATTGGATCGAGCCGGTTGCCCCGCCCTCGGTAGAGGTCAAGGAGTTTACGCGCGAGCTTCGTCGCTTGGGTGTGAGTATGAATCAGATCGCAGCGCGGGCAAATTCGCTCGGATTTGTGGATGACCTTGAATACCGCCGCTATTCCGACGAGGTGATGAGGGTGCTTGGTGCGATCCAACAAGAGTACGCCAAGAAAGGAGTGAAGATGATTGGCAACAACTAAGATTTGGGATGTGAAGGCGCATGTCAGTAAGCTACTTGCATACGTTGCGAACAAAAATAAAAATGAGCTTGCTCTCCGGCAAGGTGATCTGCGCCGATTGCAAATCCAAGCTTCACTATTGTACTATCAACGGATTTGAGGCAAGGCAGGATTTCTTTACCTGCGCAAATTACCGAAGCAATATGGGAAGTTGCTCGGCGCATTATATCCGCAACGTAACGCTTTGCAATATGGTGTTTAAGTATATTAAGAAAATGCTCGTCTATGTGCAACAGTTTGAAGAAACCTTTGTGCGCGACCAAATGGAGCGACTTGATAATGCAATGGCTATGTCAATCTCCAAGGCAAAGGTCGATGTTGTAACCTTGCGCCGCAGAGATGAAGATCTGAATACCTTATTCAAGCGGTTGTATGAGGATATGGTATCGGGACGAATTACGGCAGAACGCTTTGATATGCTTGCGAGTGAATATGAGCAGGAGCAGAAAGAGCTTAAAGCAAAGATCGAAATTTACTACAATGCTGTCGGCATCATTGATTTGCCTACCATCAAAGAAGATGATTGTATCGCCCTTCATGGCAGATGCAAAGGCAAAAAGATAGCCGTATGAATAGCAAAAGGCAGTGTGACCTTTTCGGTCACACCGCCTCTTACATAAAACTTCGTTATGGGGCTTGCGCTAATCAAGTGCTCTCAAATTTTTATTTGATTATTTATTATTTCCGCCGAGTATTTCGACAGATGCTTCGTCCTGATACTGTCTTGTATAAAGCGAGTAGTAATATCCTTTTTTCGCGAAAAGCTCTTCGTGTGTTCCCGATTCGACTATCTTACCCGAGCGAACAACGAGTATGATATCGGCTTTGCGTATAGTTGAAAGTCTATGCGCTATCATAAACGAGGTTCGTCCCGAAAGAAGCTTTTCTATTGCCGACTGTATAAGACTCTCGGTGAGAGTATCTATCGACGAGGTTGCTTCATCAAGAATGAATATCTTAGGGTCGGCAAGTATCGCTCTTGCAAAGGATATAAGCTGTTTTTCACCAACAGAGAGCAGGTCGCCGCCCTCTCCTACGTTAAAATCAAGTCGACCGTCAAGACGGTCAACCACTTCCCTTGCGCTTACCGCTTCGAGCGCCTCGTAAAGCTCTTCGTCGGTCGCGTCAAGGCGGCTGTATTTGAGATTATCGCGCACGGTTCCCGAGAAAAGATGAGGCGTCTGAAGAACGTAGCCTATATTCGAGTGAAGCCAAAGCTGTGAGCGTTCTTTGTAGTCCCTGCCGTCGATAAGAATTTTACCCGAGGTCGGTTCAAAGAAACGGCAAACGAGGTTTACAAGGGTAGATTTACCTGCACCCGTTTCACCGACTATCGCCACGTTTGTTCCCGCAGGGATTTTGAGGTTAAAGTGTTCAAGCACGTATTCATTTCCGTCGGGATATTTGAAGCTTACGTCGCAAAGCTCTATATCACCCTTTATTTCTTCCCAATTTTCTTTTTTGGGTTCAAAGGAGTCGCCGTATTTTTCTATGACTTCATCTGTATCCTTTACGTCGGGCTCTGTATTCATAAGCTTTGTAAAGCGTTCGATATTGACTTTAACGCCTACAAGGTCGCTGACCGTTCTTGCAAGCTCTGTTATCGGATCGACCATATTGAGAGCGTAGGTAACAAACGCCGAAAGTGTAGCTACTTCCATAAGAGATTCTGCGGTAAGATTTCCGCCTTTCCACATAACGAGTGCAACCGCAAATGAACAAAGGAAGGTAGAAACCGATATGAAAAGTGCGCTGAAGCGTGCCGCTTTTATTGATGCACGTTTCATCTCTTTGGTTTCTGCAGAGAAATCATTATAGGTCTTATCCCCTATAACGAGTGTTTTCGTAGTCTTTGCGCCTACTATTCCCTCGTTGAATTTTCCCGTCATTACCGAGTTTACTTCTCTTACCTTACGGTTTGCATCCATAAGACGGCGATTAAGAAGAAAAGACACAAGAACGACGATGGGAACAACTGCGATTACTATAAGCGCAAGCCTTACGTTCAAAAAGAGCATTACAACGCACGCTCCGATAAGATAAACGAGCGTCCAGCTTACGACATCAACAAGTCCCCAAGTTAATATCTGTGCTATCATCGCGGTATCACTCATAACTCTCGCGTGTACATATCCTACTGCATTTGTATTGAAATACGAGAACGAAAGTGTCTGCAAATGATTGAACGACGCCCGCTTAAGGTCGCGTCCTATTCGCATCTCGCAGACCCACGCAACTCGCGCCCAATACATAAAGCAAATTATCTGCAAAAGAATGAGCGCCAAATATGCTGCTGCAAATATCCATACTCCCTTCGCACTTTCTTCCTGAATGAAGTTTTGGATCGCATATTTCTGAAAAAGCGGAAGAACAAGGTCAACAAGTGACGTTCCGAAGCAGGCTATAAGCATAAAGAGCATCTGCTTGCGGTACTGCTTTACGTACGGAAAAATTTTCGGTATTCCAAAGAACGGAAGCTTGATGTTTTCAGTATTTTTTTCGTCGTTTTTACTCATTACACTCACTTCCTTTCAAATTTATCTCGCTATCGGGCACGCAGGTCTGAAGCTCATATATCTTACTGTACGTCTTACCGTTATTAAGGAGCTCTGCCGGTGTTCCGTATTCGGAAACTCTGCCGTTTTCGAGCACGAGTATTTTATTTGCCTGCGAAAGCGTGGTAACTCTATGCGAAATAATAATTACGGTCGAGTTCTTACTCTCACGTACTATGGCAGATCTTATCTTGCTGTCCGTTTCGGTATCGACTGCCGAAAGCGAGTCATCGAGAACGATATATTCGTTTTCTCTTACAAACTGACGTGCTATCGCTACTCTCTGCTTCTGTCCGCCCGAAAGTGTAACTCCGCGCTCACCGACAACAGTATCGTACTTATCTGCAAATGCTTCTATTTCATCCGATATACTTGCAAGTGACGCCGCATATCTGATCTTTTCGTTTATTTCCTCTGAATTATCGGCTGATTTTTCTGTGATCGCTATATTTTCTCCGATGGTTTTCGAGAAAAGGAAGGGTTCCTGCAGTATCATACCTATTTTCGAACGAAGGGACGAGCGTTTTATATTTCTGATATCTACGCCGCCTATTGTAATAGTACCGCAGTTTTCGTCGAGGTCGTAGAGGCGGTGCAAAAGAAGCACAAGTGTCGATTTTCCGCTTCCCGTCCCGCCGAGGATAGCAAACATTTCTCCCTTCTTTATCGTGAAAGAAATGTTTTTAAGTACAGGCTGAAGCTCGGGCGAATACGAGAAGGTAACGTTATCGAAAACGATATCTCCGTCGGGCATATCGACCTCGTGCGGCATATCCTTTTCTTCTTCCTCATTAAGTATATAAGCTATACGTTCTGCCGAAACAGACGCACGGCTGAGCTGTGAAACAAGTCTGCCGAGCTGACGCACCGGCCAGGTAAGCATTCCGTTATATGAAACAAACGCGATAAATTCTCCCTCGGTAAGATCTCCCGATGCCGCGCAGAAAATACCGAATACTATAACAGAAAGCATCTGAAATCCCGAAACAAAGTCGGAAATTCCCCAGAACCAACCCATTGTTTTTCCGAGTACTACCCAGCTTTCGGTATAGATATTATTCTGCTTTTCAAATTTATCCTTTTCGTATGCTTCCCTGCCGAACGCGCGGACTATTCTTACTCCCGTAATATTTTCCTGCGCTATCGTGGAAAGCTCTCCTTCTGCCTCGTCCGCTTTACCGAATTCTTTATGTATTTTTTTATTAAAGAGCATAGAATACAGAAAAACAAACGGCACAAACGATATTGCAAGAAGCGCTATCTTCCAGTTCATCGTAAACATCATATACGAAGAAAAGCCTATAAGAAATACAAGTCTGAACACATCGGGAAGCTGTCCCGATATAAAGGTCTTTACCGTATTTACATCAGACGTACATCTCTGTATAATATCGCCCGTCTGATTTGCAACGTGCCATTTATACGGAAGCTTCTGTATGTGAGAAAACAGGCTGTTTCTCATAGTTTCGGTATATATTTCCGAGCCTTTTGCGCCCGATGCACGTGAAATATATCTCATAAGCGCACTGCCGAAGGCAAATGCCACGACGGTAATTGCTATAAGATACATATTTTCTTTTATCTTTTCTATTCCGCCGAGCTTTTCAACGACCCACATAACAATTTTCGGTACGTCGGGCTTACTGTCGCCGATTATCGAGTCAACGGTCATTCGTACAAGCTGCGGAGTTATAGAATCAAGTACGGTTATCATAGCAGATGACAGCACGGTTATCACAAACCACGGAAGTGCTTTGGGCAAAAACTTAAGCACAGGTCCGAATTTGCTTTGCTTTTTATTCAAATCTGTTCATCTCCTTTCAAAGAAAAACACAGACAAAAAACAGTTCAGCCGCCAAATACATTTTTTTCGTGTACAAAGCGGCTAAATTATCATTATTTTGGTTTAAACTTGAGAAAAATCCTTTTAAAAAGATTTCTTTGCATATCCGTAAATATCGAAGCCTGTGAACGTTTTTGCCGCACTCTCATCAAGCGTAAGGTCCTTTGCGATAGTTTTACCGCAAACGAGAGATGCCACAAAGCGCTCCACACCCTCTGTGATACAGAATACACCGTCACATACGCTAACCTTTACAGGCTCGGGATTTTCTCCACGCGCATATATTTCAAGTGCTTCCTTCACAGCATTTTCGGATATATCATTTTCTTCGAGCGCGGAAACAAGCTTTCCTTCGCTCTTTTCAAACTTAACGAGCTCGTCTATAAGCTTCGAAGTGTTTTCAAGAGAATTATTATTTATGAGGTACGAGTAAAGCTTTTGCTTCGACATCTCGTGATTATATCGCTCAAGCCGCAGAGCGATATCCTTTTCTCCTCTACCGGTAAGACGCTCGACAAGTATATCAGCGCTTTCGACGTACAGAAAAAGAGTGATTATCCTTACGTCATTTTTGAGTATTTCGGACAAATTGAGCGCACCGTTTACATCAATATCCTTCATAAGAGTTTTACCGCTTGCAAGACCGTCTGCCAGGAGCTGTCTTGACGTGCCGTAATAATGATTATGAACCAGCTCGTGTTCGTAAAAATCGCCTTTTGCTATTTTTTCAAGAAACTGCTCATCATTTATGAAAAAATACGGAAAACCGTCCCTTTCTCCCGGTCTTTTATCTCTTGTCGTATAAGTCGGAAGGAGCTTATAGTCATCGGATTTTGAGAGAAGATTATTTATTACGGTATTTTTTCCAACACCCGAGCATCCCGAAAAAATTACTAACATTGTCACACCTCTGTTATTTGTTAATCAAGCATTTCTACTTATTTCAAACTTTTTCCTCAAAAACGTAAAACGCTTTCAATTATTATACTTCTTACGACCGAATATGTCAAGAGCTAAGTCTGAAAAATGGGTCATTTTTCAGACCAAAGTTTTGTGACTTTTGTCAAGGCAAAGCGCACAAAACTTAATAACCTAAAGAAAGGAATAGTGATAAATATGAAGTTCTGACGAAAAGGTGAAAAGTTTATCTGTTTTTTTATAAAAAGATTTAATTTTTTATTGACTGCCGCATAAATTTGTGATATAATGAATTATTATTTCCGCACATTTTCGAAAGGACTTATTTTTATGTCTAAATTATATATTCCCGAGGGATATTCTTCCGAGCTGAATCTCAGACAAACTCAGTCTGCAATAAAAAAAGTAAAAGACTTTTTTGAAAGAGATCTTGCTATACAGCTTAACTTAACCCGTGTATCCGCACCTCTTTTCGTTGAATCGTCATCCGGTCTTAACGATACGCTCAGCGGTGTCGAAAGACCCGTCGGTTTCGATCTGCTTGAAACGGGCAAACAATGCGAAATAGTACAGTCGCTTGCAAAGTGGAAGCGTTCTGCGCTCGCACTTTACGGATTTGAGCCGGGCGAAGGACTTTACACCGATATGTCTGCTATCCGCCGCGACGAAGAAACAGACAACATACACTCCATCTATGTTGACCAGTGGGACTGGGAAAGAGTCATCACACGCGAAGAACGCACCGAAGAAGTACTCAAACTTATGGTAGGCCGTATATACCGTTCACTCCGTCACACCGAAAACTACATAACAGACGACTATCAGTTTATCGGACGTCTTCTCCCCGAGCACATAACCTTTATTACCTCGCAGGAGCTTGAGGACAGATTCCCCGACCTTACGTCGAAGGAACGCGAATACCGTATTGCCAAGGAGTGCGGTGCCGTATTCATTATGAAGATCGGCGGAGCGCTCAGATCGGGCAAACGTCACGACGGCCGTGCTCCCGACTACGACGACTGGGATCTCAACGGAGATATTATAGTTTACTATCCCGTTCTTGACATAGCTCTTGAGCTTTCGTCAATGGGTATCCGTGTCGATGAAAAAACTCTTCTCAAGCAGCTTGAGATTGCAGGATGCACCGAGAGAGTAAATCTTCCCTTCCACAAAGCACTTCTTGAAGGAAAGCTTCCCTACACTGTCGGAGGCGGTATCGGTCAGTCAAGAATGTGTATGTTCTTCCTGCGCAAGGCTCATATCGGAGAGGTTCAGTCCTCTGTTTGGCCGGACGACATACGTAGCGAATGTGCAAAGAAGAACGTTATGCTTCTGTGATTGTTTAAAAGAATATAGAACAGCCCGAAAGCTTATACCTTCGGGCTGTTATTTATACTCAAATTTACTGATAACTGATATTACCGTCCGAACACTTTACAGTTCCCGACGTGCCTATTTTGCTTATAGCGCTTTGTGCTTCGTTTATAGCTTTGAACTGTTCCACAGTTCCTTCAAAAATAACAGTTTTAAGGTTTTGACACTCCTTGAACGCTTCTTTCTCAATAAAAGTAACACTTTCGGGAATAGTTATACTCGTCAGCTTTGAACAGCTACTAAACGCATTATTCTCAATAGTAACAGTACCCTTAGGAAGAACAATATTTTCAAGCTGTGAGCAACTCGAAAACGCACTGATTCCTACATACTTAAGATTTTTCGAAAAAGATATACTTTCCAACGAAGTACATCCGTAAAAGGACTGATCGTCAATATATGTAACTCCGTCAGGGAATGTTATACTTGTAAGTCCCGTGCATCTCATAAATGCTTCGTAGCCTATCGACGTTACCTTTTTAGGTATAGTTATATTTTCTATACTTTCACACATTTGGAAAACATTTTCGTCAATTCGAATCAAGTTTTCAGAAAGAGTTACATCAGAAAGATTAAAGCAGTTAGTAAATGCAGTTTTTCCAACGCTGAGTACGCTGTCGGGGATAACTATTTTTTCAAGAGCTTCACACAAAAAGAAGGCATTTTCCTGTATTGATGCAACCTTACTTGGTATCTTTATATCGGTAAGAGAAGAGCAACTGTTAAAGGCATATTCGCCAATACACACTATATTATCGGAAAGCGTAACGCTACTAAGGTTTTCGCAGTATTCAAACGCTCTGCTTCCGATAAACCTCGTATCTTTATGAGTCGCAAAGCTTGTGATTTGGTCTTCTACGGTATCTACTAAAAACACATAAGGATTTTCACTGTTTCCTACGTACAGACCGCCCTCATACTCGTTATACGCAAGACTTGAGCATCTTTCAAAAGCGTCATTTGTAATATGCTTGGTTTGGCTATGTATGCTTATTTCGGAAATCTCGTTGTTAAGTACTTTATCCAGAAGAACGTACTTATTATTTTCATTACCCAAATAAAGTCCGTTATCATACTCATTATAGGATAATGCAGTACAATTAGCAAAAGCCGTTTTTCCTATATGACGAAGACTGTCGGGAATACTTACATCGGTAAGCGCTGTGCAGGAATTAAATGCGTTTTCGCCGATATAGACAACGCCCTCGGGTATCGTTACGTTTGTAAGGCGGCTGCAATTTGAAAATGCAATTTCTACAATGTGGGTTATGCTGCTTGGTATCTCAACACTTTCAATGTCGGTATTTGAAAAAGCACCGTATGCGATTCTCGTAACGGGAAGCCCTTTATACGCGGGCGGAATTATAATATTTGTTTCCGTGCAGCTTCCCATTGAAACCTCGTATGCCTTTTCAGCGTGAAGTAAGGTAAACTCAAGTCCTTCCGAAAATTCATAAACTTCATAGGAATCCTGACCCTCGGAGTTTGCATCATTTTTTTCGTAATATCCCGCTAAGACGCATGATGTCAAAACAGTCGCAGTCATTAAAATGGTGAAGAGCAAAAAAAGTCGGTTAAACTTTGTTCTTTTCATTTTCAAATCTCCTTACTTATAAATAAAATTGTACTTGAGTACATAATAATTATATCAATATATACAACACATGTCAATAACAACAAATATTTTTACAAAATATAAATATCTTAGTCATTTTTATCAAACAGTTTTCAATTTTCCGATTGACATTCCGCAAAAACTATTGTATAATTAGACTGTAATATTTTGTATGCGCGTATTTCAGCGCGGAACAGGAGTTTTAAATGAGCACATTAAGAAAGAAATTCGGCACTATGCCCGATGGAACAAACGTAGATTGCTGCGTTCTCTCCAAGGGTAACACCACAGTAACAGTAACAGAATACGGCGCAAGAATTGCCGATATAAACTACAAGGGCGTTCAGACCGTTTGCGGCTTCGACAAGCTCGAAGGCTATCTCGCTGACACAGAGTATCACGGCTCTACCGTAGGTAGATACGCAAACCGTATCAAGGACGGTATCTTCTCCCTTAACGGCACTGAGTACGTTCTTGCTAAAAACGAAAAAGGAATTACACATCTCCACGGCGGTAACGTTGGTTACAGCGCAAGAGTATGGAATCTCGCTTCCATTACGGAAACAGAAAACGAAGCTGTTGCAACCTTCAAGCTCGTTTCCGAAGACGGCGAAGAAGGATTTCCCGGAAAGCTCGACATCGCTGTTACGTTCACCCTTTCTTCCGATGATGCACTCACTATCGATTATGCGGCTACCACCGACAAGGATACTATCATCGCGATGACAAACCACAGCTACTTCTGCATTTCCGGATGCGGCGAAAGCATTATGGATCAGACACTCACGATCGACGCTGACAGCTTCGTAGCAGTTGACGATATTCTTATTCCTATCGGAATTACTCCGGTTGAAAACACAAACTTCGACTTCCGTGCAGGAAGAATCATCGGCAAGGATATTGACGACAAGAACGACATCCAACTCGTAAGAGGCGGCGGATACGACCACTGCTGGTTACTTAATAATCCCGGCAAGGACACTCCCGTTGCTACTCTCTATTCTCCCGAAACAAAGATAAACATCGACGTTTACACAACCGAAAAGGGTATTCAGATCTACGCAGGAAACTATATGGACGAGGACAACCCCTTCTTCTCCAAGTACACGCAGATCCCCCGTCACGCTGTTTGTATGGAATGCTGCGCACTTCCCGACTCGCCTAACCAGAAGGACTTCCCCTCCGTTGTTCTTAAGGCAGGCGAAACCTACGTTCAGAAGACTACATACAAGTATTCTACAAAGTAATCGGTTATTATCAGGGCGGAAATCCCGCAAAGGATTTCCGCCTTTTTTCTTACATTTTACCGCATTATTCCATATTTCAAAAATTATTTGAATGTTCTTCACACTACATACACATTATGCGTTTAAAATCGTATTTGACAACAGAAAATATATTTTACTATATTAATTTCTGAAACTCAGAAACGAGAGGTAATTTTAATGAACGATGAATTCAAGAATTTAAACAACGGTGAATCTCAAAACACAGAAGAAAATTCTTCTGCAGAAAATACAGTCCAAAATCCGGAATACGAGGTTTCTTTTGACAGTACAACGGGAAATTATTCCTACACTCCCGAGCCCGGAAATGCTTTTACGCTTAATCCGGTCGAAAATCAGAACACATCGGAAGTAAAAGATATTCAAAAAGAGAATACACAAAAAAAGAAGCAGAAAAGATCTGCTCTCGTTTGCATAACCGCCATAATGATTTCTCTTGCGATAATAGTTACAGCTATTTCCGCAGGCGCCTTTGCCATTGATTCGATAATCGGGAAGATCGGAAATTTCGGACACAACGATGGTCTTGCAAGTATTGACGGTCCCAAGCTTACGGTAAACAAAAGCGATCTCGAAGTTCCTATGAATGCTGTTTCAAAGGCAACTTATATTGCCTACGACTCTACCCTTCTTATAGAAGCATTCACGGACAGCAGCGCTTCCACGCTTGCGGGCACGGGAAGCGGTGTACTTTGGAGTGAAGACGGCTATATCGTAACCTGCAATCACGTTGTGGAAGGTTATGAAACGATCAAAGTCACATTCACAGACGGAACAAGTTATTTTGCCGAAGCTATGGCGAACGATCCGCTTACAGACCTTGCAGTACTCAAAATAACACTTCCGCTTAACAGCGAAGTCCTTCCGGTTACAGTACGCGACACAGAAAAAACAAAGCTCACTCTCGGAGAAACGGTAATCGCTATCGGTAATCCCCTCGGATATCTTACCAACACGGTAACAGACGGTATTCTTTCTTCTCTTGAAAGAGAAATTACCGTCGAGGGCACGAATATGGTGCTTATGCAGATAAGTGCGGCTGTAAACTCTGGCAACTCGGGCGGCGGTCTTTTTGACATCAACGGTTCTCTTATGGGTATTGTAAACGCCAAAATAGCAGGCGACAGCGTTGAAGGCATCGGATTTGCTATTCCCATAGACACGGTTATCGACGTCGCAACACAGCTTATCGACAAGGGCTACGTTTCGGGCAGACCGCAGATAGGCGTAAATCTCGTTACCGTTACCAATTACAACTACTCTGAAGTATTTAAAAATTATCCCGAGCTTAGAGAATTTGCCACAACATCATCAGGCAGATGGGGTATGTCTTCTATAATTCCCGGTGTTTACGTTATTTCCACGTCCGAAAGCATTAAATATGCCAAGGATTCCAAGGAAACTCTCAAACTCGGTGACAGACTGTATCAGATAGCGACCGAAGACGGAAATTTCGTAACTATTGAAGATCAGCAGTCTATTCAGAATTTCCTTGCCGAGCAGAACGTCGGAGATACGATTCATCTGACAATAATGCGTTCAGGAAAGGCTTTGACCGTTTCTATCGTACTCGGTGAAAAGACCGGTCCGTAAATAACACAAGTCGCAGTATAAACAAATTATTTTGAAAGGACAGTATCATATGTATCACATACTCATCGTCGATGACGAATACAAAATAAGAGAGCTTATACGCAAATACGCCGAATTTGAAGGTTACCGTGTAGATGAAGCCGAAAACGGAATGGAAGCTATAACACTTGCATCACAAAACGATTACGACCTTATCGTTATGGATATAATGATGCCTATGCTCGACGGATTTACCGCGAGCCGTGAGATCAGAAAAAAATCCGACCTGCCAATAATAATGCTCTCAGCGAGAGGCGAAGAATATGACAAAATAAACGGCTTCCAGCTCGGCATCGACGACTACGTTGTAAAGCCCTTTTCACCCCGCGAGCTGATTTTACGCATTGACGCCGTGCTGAAGCGTTACCGCAAGAATCACGACGAAACGAGTGAAGAATCCTTCGTGCTTGAAGGACTTCGCGTAGATTTCAAGGCAAGAATTATTTATATTGACGATTCTCCCATAACGGTTTCCCCAAAGGAGTACGACCTCCTTTGCTACATGATAAAAAATGCGAACATCGCCCTCTTCCGTGAAAAGCTTATCTCCGAGGTCTGGGGGTACGATTTCTACGGAGATGACAGAACGCTCGACACACATATTAAGCTTCTCAGAAAATCACTTGGGCAGTACAGCAAATTCATAATTACGCTGAGAGGAGTTGGATACCGTTTTGACGCAAAATAAAAAGGAATGTCACAACAGCTTTGCCTGCATCTTTTCAAAAAAAGAGCGCAGAAAAATGAGTATAACTGCAAAAATAATGTATTATTTCATTATTTTTATGAGTGTTATACTTGTTTTACTCTGGCTTTGTCAGGTCATTTTCTTTGAAAGAATATACAAAACAATGATGATAAGCGAGCTTAAAAATCAAGCTCAGACTCTTATCTCGCTTGAAGACGATCCTGCTTTTTCGGTAAATGCACAAAGTATCTGCGAGGATAACAATTCCTGTGTTACCGTGTATTCAAATACCACAAAGTCGGCTCACAATATATCTGACATACATTATAAAGACTGTTATCTTTATGAGCTTAAGATCAATCAGATAATAAACCTTTATGAAAAAGCCCAAAACAACAGCGGCGAGCTTCTCTATGCCTTCACATTTGATCCGGTAGAAAGAGGATATTACGGGGCACCCTTCTCTGTTGATTCTACCGACGAAAGCCACAGCGTACTTTATATAAAGCTCTTCACCGATAATTCGGGTGAGGAATGTGCTATCTTTGTAAACAGGGTCATATCGCCTGTCGGCACCACTTCACGCACCATACTTCACATACTTGTGCTTGTATCGGCGCTATATATCATTATGGCAGTAATTCTTGTTATAATAATATCCAGGAATATTGCAAAACCGCTTATCGGAGTAAATCAGTCTGCAAAAGAGCTTGAAAAAGGCAATTATAATGCAAAATATCTGCAAAAGACAGGCTACCGCGAGGTAGATGAGCTTGCACACACTCTTGAAAATGCTTCAAGCGAGCTGTCAAAGGTCGAAAAGCTTCAAAAGGAGCTTATTGCCAACGTATCGCACGATCTGCGAACTCCGCTTACTCTTATTGCGGGATACAGCGAAATGATGCGTGATATTCCCGGAGAGGCGACTAAGGAAAACTGTCAAACGATAATCGACGAAGTTGCACGTCTTTCGTCGCTTGTAAACGATCTTCTTGAAATATCCAAGCTTCAAAGCGGATCTCTTGAGCCAAACATTACCGAATTTTCGCTGACTTCTATGCTTCAAAGCTGCATCGGCACGTATTCTGAGCTCACCTCAGCTCAAGGCTACAACATGTCTTTTGATTATGACCGTGAAATAACCGTGTCAGCCGATATGACAATGATACTTCAAGCTGTAAGAAATCTTATAAATAATGCGCTTACCTTCACAGGAAGCGATCTCTCGGTAAAAATATCGCAAACTGTTCAAGACGGCTTCGTGAAAATTTCGGTTACCGATACGGGCGAGGGGATATCTCCCTGCAAGCTGCGCAACATTTGGGAAAGATATTACCGCGATACCGAGCATAAGCGTGCCGCAAACGGAACAGGCCTCGGACTCTCGATAGTAAAATCCGTTGTGAAGATCCACAACGGAAGATACGGCGTAAAAAGCAAGATCGGTTGCGGTAGTACATTCTGGGTCGAGCTTCCGATAAAAGAAGATGCTCAAAACGCGTAATTTTTCAAAACATTTAATTAAAATTTAAAATAATAAGGTACCTTTCTATTGACACGCGAGTGTGTGTGTGTTATAATAAAGTAAGGTACCTTATTTTCTATTTGAATCATTTTCTATCGAAAGGAAATCAACCATGGCTGAAATTACATCTTACGAGTTACTCGGACTTTTACACCGTGTTGAAAAACTCAGTCACAGAAAAAGAAACAATTCTTGCGAAAATTTCATCGGACGAGGAAGAATACTGACAACTTTATCCCGTGAAGACGGACTCAGCCAGAAAATTCTTGCGGAAAGACTTGATATACGCCCGCAGTCGCTTTCCGAAACTATTGTGAAGCTTGCCGAAGACAAGCTCGTCGAGCGTGTTCCGTCCGAAAATGACAAGCGCGAGCTTCTCATATATATTACCGACGAGGGACGTGTACGCGCTTCCGAAATACGCGCTCGCCGTGAAGCATTTGCAAAAGATTTTTTCGCGCCTTTATCCGATGAAGAAATAATCTCTCTCAGTAATATTTTGAAAAAGATCGAGGAAGAAAAACAAAACTGCGAAAACTGCGATACAAACTGCTGAAAATAAAAATAACAAAGATACACGCTGAAAGGAATGATATTATGAATGGCTTCGGACCACCCTTCTCTAACCGAGAGATGATCGAAAAATTAAAAGAACCCAAACCGAAAACGCTGAAAGAGGTGCCGTCTTATCTTAAAAAGATCATCGGCGGATTTTTTTCACGCCTTTTCTACATAGTAAAGCTCGTTTGGGAAGCACGTCCGTCATTGCTGTTTTTGATGGTATTTATGGCAATATTCGACGGAATTATGCCTGTTGTCGGATCTCTTATTTCGGCACACCTATTAAATCAGCTTTACATTGTTCTTACACATCTCGAAACACTCGGAGAGCCTGCGGCATTTTCAATAATACTCAATCCCCTTCTTTTACAGTTCGGTTTTCTTTTTTTCAGAAGTCTTGTAAGCAACATAAACAATATCATCAACAGAACTTCGTCCGAAATAGTTACGAATCATATCAAGCTGAAAATAATGAACAAAGCCAAAGAGCTTGATATTTCGAGCTTCGATATGCCTGATTTCTACGAGCGTCTTGAAAACGCAAACCGCGAAGCAGGCGTCCGTCCTATCCACGTTCTTAATTCAACATTCAGCATCGTCAGCGTAATAATCAGCATCGTATCTTACATTATCATTCTCAGCGCAGTAAGCTGGTGGGCTTCGCTTGTAACGATTGCCTTCGCTGTTCCTTCTGCGATCATCACTTTCAAATACCGCCGCAAGAACTTTATGTATATGCGCAGAAATTCGAAAGAGCGCCGTCAGCTCAGCTATTATTCCGACCTCACAATAAACAAGAATACCGTAAAAGAAGTACGTCTTTTCGACCTCAACGATACCTTCGTTGATAAATACAACGAAGTATTTGACAAATATTATGACGGTCACAGAAAGCTTATAACCGCTGAGGGCATATGGCACATTCTGCTTTCATTCCTTTCAACCGGTATAAACTGCCTTCTGTTTTTGTTTATCGCCAACGGAGTACGAATCGGAACTATTGCCGAAATCGGTCAGTATTCGCTCTATTCGGGCGCACTCAACTCTATTTCGGGCGGTATAAACACGCTTATCTCGACATCTTCCACTATATACGAGGGAACGCTCTTTATCGAGAATATGATAATCTTTATGAACGAAAAGAAGCGTATAGTGCCGCTTGACAAGAGCAATCCCGAGCCCGTAAAACGCGGAAACGGTCACACTATTGAATTCAGAAACGTAAGCTTTGCTTATCCCGGTACAGACGTAAAGGTTCTCAAAAACGTAAACTTCAAACTTGATCCGGGTGACACCGCCGTACTCGTCGGTCTTAACGGTGCGGGAAAAACAACTCTTATAAAGCTCCTCACGCGTCTTTACGATCCGACCGAGGGTGAAATATACTTCGACGGAAAGGATATCCGTTCCTACGATCCCGCAGATCTTTACAAGGTATTCGGAATAATATTCCAGGATTTCGGAAAATACGCATTTACAGCGGGCGAAAACATCGCGTTCGGTGAAATATACCGTGAAATGGATGAAAAAGCTATTAAGCACGCCGCTTCGCAGTCGGGTGCAGACGATTTTATTGAAAAGCTTCCCGACAAATACGACACGCCCCTTATGAGAATGTTCGAGCAAAGCGGTCTTGATCTTTCTATCGGACAGTGGCAAAAGCTTTCTATCGCGCGAGCATTCTACCGAAACAGCGACATACTTATTCTTGACGAGCCGACAGCTTCGCTTGACCCAATGGCTGAGCAGGAAATATACAATCAGTTTGACGAGCTCAGTAAGGACAAAACAACTGTATTCGTATCGCACAGACTTTCAAGTGCAACTACCGCTGACAAAATAATCGTACTCAAATACGGCGAGATCATCGAAATGGGCCGCCACGACGAGCTTATGGCGGCAAAGGGAGAATACTATACCCTCTTCTCTACACAGGCAAAACGTTATCTTTCCCCCGATGCCGATCCCGCCGAAGAAGCGGAAGCACCCATCGAAAAGTTTCCTCCCCGCGAAAGACATCGCAGACCCCGATATGAAATATAACAAAAGGACTTGACATTTTACTGTAAAGAGTATAGAATTAGTTCATATCTTTTGATTTGAAAGGAAATCATCTATGTCAGAAACAAAGAAATATCTTTATCCCGCAAATATACTTCTCCCCAAAGAAAATTTTGAAAAGTGGGCTGTAGTTGCCTGCGACCAATACACAAGTGAACCCGATTATTGGAACGACGTTGATTCAATAGTGGGAAATACCGCTTCTGCGCTTCGCGTAACTCTCCCCGAGATATATCTTTCTGATAACGTCGGCAAGCGTATCGAAAACATAAACGCTACTATGAAAAAATACCTTGACGGCGGTATTTTTGACACCTTCGAAAACTCAATGATATACGTTGAGCGCGAAATTTCCTCGGGCAAGATCCGTCACGGCATCGTAGGTGCTCTCGATCTTGAAGCCTACGATTGGCATCCCGGTTCAAAATCGCTTATCCGCGCTACCGAGCAGACTGTTATCGAGAGAATCCCGCCGAGAGTTGAGATCCGCAAAAATGCTCCGCTTGAGCTTCCTCATATTCTTATTCTTATCGACGATCCCGACAACAAGATCCTCGGAAATCTTGAGGCTTCAAAAGCCGATATGAAAAAGGCATACGATTTCGATCTTATGAAAAACTCGGGACATATTTCGGGTTATCTTATTGACAGCGACGCTCAGGACGCGGTAAACAAAGCTTTGTCCGAAATAATTTCGAGCGACGGTATGCTCTTTGCTGTCGGTGACGGAAACCACTCCCTTGCAACCGCCAAGGAATGTTACACGAGAAATCCCTCCGAGCTTTCACGCTATGCACTTTGCGAGATAGTTAACATACACGATGATTCACTCGTTTTTGAGCCCATTTTCCGCGTTATGTTTGGCGTTTCGCCGTCCGACGTACTTTCTTCTATGGAAAAGTATTTTGGCTCTTGCGGCGAAAATTCGGGTAGTAAGGTGCGTTGTATTTTCGGTGGTGAGGAAAAGGACGTTTACATTCCCACAAACGGAAGTCTTACAGTCGGAGCGCTTCAGAATTTTATTGATTCTTACATAAAGGAGCACGCCGGTGCCGAGGTTGACTACATTCACGGCGAGGAAGTTGTCGAAATTCTTTCGAGAAAAGAAAATACCATCGGATTTATCTTCGACGGTATGAAAAAGAGCGAGCTCTTCCCTGCTATTATGCTCGACGGCGTTCTTCCGAGAAAGACCTTCTCTATGGGTCACGCTTCCGACAAGAGATTTTACATCGAAGCAAGAAAGATTAAGTAAATTTATTCTTGAGAGAAACTTTTTGAAAAAAGTTTCTCTCAAACTCTTTTCAAAAACTTTACTGAAAAAAAGATATACACCTCTCGGCTTGGGCTTTGAGGTGTATATTTTTATCAGTCGAAAACCGCGATTGTTTCGGGGCAGACATATCCAAGGTCGCGCGGATGTACGCCGCATTTTATCGCTTCGTAAACGAACATCATCGTACTTGGCTCATACGGCATCGTGCGCTTCTGGTCGGGCACGCTCGTAAGGTGAGGCGGTATTTCTTTTTTGTGCGTTCTACACCACTCAGAAAGACATTCTCTGATATTATCTCCAAACACCTTTTGAGCCTTTTGACATATTTCGAAAAAGATCTTTTCCTGCGCGTGTGTAAGAACGGGTATCAGCACCTCGGGAGTGCCGTTTTGGGTCGTTATATAGCCCCTTTCTTCAAGGAGAGGGATCGCTTTTATCATTCTTGTATCAAGGTCAACGTCTTCGGGTTTTATATTCTTTTTAAGGAGATAGAATAATTTGAGCATATTTACTTCGACGTCTGCGAAAAAATTAAATCCGTATCCGTCGTGCTTTCTCCAAGCGATCGGATCAAGCGAGGTTTCAAAATTATACAGTCTTAAATTCTTTGCATCGAGATAATTATCTATACGTTCACATCTTCTTCCCGAAAGTGCATACTCCTCTTTCCCGCGTTTGTCTTCGGGAATCTGATAATTTTCGGGCCAAATCGTAGCAAAAGCTATCCATTTTCCGCCGTTTGGACGGTCGGGGAAAATTTGCGGCTTTTCCCTTACCGATTCCATACTGTTATAAAGTCCGTCCTGCGCAATTTGTATCATCATAAAGCGTTCGAGGCGTCTGCTGTAAAATCCGGCTGCCTTCAGCTCATTTATTGCTTCTTTCAGAGGCGAAGTAAATGCTTCGATATGTTTTTCGGCAAAAGCTTCTGCTTCCTTAACGTACTTTACGTAGTCGCTTGCGTGATAGATGATAAAATCGGTATATACCTTCCCATCACCCATACGTTTCATAAGCTCGCCGTCAACGAGTTTATTTATTATCGGCTCTACATACGCGCTTGCAACACCGATAGCCTTTGAAAGATCACTTATGCTTATGGGCTTTTCGTATGCAAGGATCAAAAGATTTTGTGCGAGAGTGTCATCCTCCGTAAGTGACATAGGCTCACCGTTTATACCGAATCTGCCGCTGTTACGCAGAGCGAGATGCTGAGGCATATAGCTGTTTTCACGATATTTTTCCATATTTTCAAACCCTTTCTTTACTTGCTTTCTGCCAAAATCAAGGCGGCTTTTTACAGTTCCTTCGGGCAAAGAGAGTTCCTTTGCGATTTCTTTTATACTCATATTGTGAAAATAATGTTTTACTATTATTTTTCTGTAAGATTCTGCAAGAAATGCGACCTCACGGCGTACAAGCTCTGCCTGCTCTTCTTTTATAATACCGTCAGAGATATCGTATTCGTCGGGAATATCGAAGCCTTCGCCGATAGTAACGCTTGGAATCTGATATTTTCTGCGCAGAATATCGTAATATTTGCGGTTCATTACAGAGATAAGCCACGCTTTGGTATTTTCCATAGTTCCGCCCTTTTGAACGTAACATAGTGCCGCAAGCACAGTTTCCTGCACAAGATCCTGTGCATTTGCAAGGTCATCGCACTTTCTCATAGCCGCAGAAAGTAAAAAGTCGATATAATTCGTTATTTCCTCATTTGGCATTTGCTTATTTTCCTTCTTTTGTGTTTTTGAAAGCTTTCACCTATAAAGTCGCAAAAATCTACGTCGGGTTTGATGTTTTCTTATTTTTATAATAACATATTTTTTTATTTAATTCAACATATACCGCTAAAGTTATTTTTTCAAAAAATTACCACCCTTTGTTTTATGTATCAATTTTTACCGCATCGGCAATAATTATAGTGTCAACTAAAACAAAGGAAGCGATAAAATGTATATCGGAAAAGTAGAAATTTGCGGAATCAATACCTCTAAACTTAAAGTACTCACGGACGAGGAAAAGGACGAGCTTCTCAGGCGCACAAAAGAAGGCGACGAGGAAGCTCGAAAGTGTCTTATAGACGGAAATTTAAAGCTTGTTCTGAGTATTGTACAAAGATTCAGCAGCCGCGGAGAAAATCCCGACGACCTTTTTCAGATAGGCTGTGTCGGACTTATAAAGGCAGTCGATAACTTCAACACCGAGCTTAATCTGAAATTCAGCACGTACGCCGTACCGATGATAATAGGCGAGATAAGAAGATACCTGCGCGACAACAACTCGATCCGCGTGAGTCGTTCAATACGCGATCTTGCATACCGCGCGCTTACGGCAAGAGAGGAATTATCAAAAGAGATGGCAAAAGAGCCATCTATCGACGAAATATATTCGCTTATGAAGAAAAACGGCGAAACACACTCCCATGCAGAGGTTATTGCCGCGCTTGAAGCTATTGTTGAGCCTATTTCTCTTTTTGATCCCGTATATTCCGACGGAGGATCCTCTGATGTGATATACGTTATGGATCAGATAAGCGACAACGAAAACACCGACGAGGTCTGGCTCGAGGACATAGCTCTCAGAGATGCTCTGAAAAAATTAAACGAGCGCGAGCGTATGATAATTGACAAGCGTTTTTTCAACGGAAAAACGCAAATGGAAATTGCCGACGAGATCGGAATTTCACAGGCACAGGTTTCTCGCCTTGAAAAAAGTGCGCTTGAAAGGATAAAAAAACAGCTTTGATTATTGATTTAGCGATAACATTATGGTAAAATACACTTGTAATTATCGCGAAAGGAAGTAATTTCAATGAGTTATTTACCAAATATCGAAAAATACAGAATTATATTTTCTGAAAACGCTTCAAAAGACATTGTGAAATCGGTGGAAACACTTAAATCTGCCATTAAAGAATTCACAGATGCAGAGCTTGCAACATCTGCCGATACTCTTGACGATAGATCTGCCTACAGTGAGATACTCGTCGGCAAGACGAACAGATGCGCTTCAAAAGATGCGCTTACAATTCTTGAGAAAGAAGAATGTGACAATACTTTTATTATAAGCTCGGTCGGGAACAAGATCGCCATACTCGGCAAGGACGACACGGCGACTATGCACGCGCTCAAGTTTTTTATTGAAAATTATATTTCTTCTAAAGTAGCCGCAGACGAAATTCAGGGAGATTTTACGAAAACCGAAAAATACGATACAGATACCACGATACTTCCCGCACTCGTTACGGTAAAAGTTCCGCTTATTTCAACAATTGAAAGCGAACCGAAAAAATGGCCGACGTACGGAAGAATAGTTGAGCTTATGCACAACGGAGAAAACAACGGACTCCTTTTTGCAACAAGTCAGTGGTCGGGAAGGTGCTTCCCCGTTTACAAAAGTGCCGACGGCGGAAAAACTTGGGAGCTTATATCGACTGCCGAAGAACAGCTTGACGAAAATCTCAAAGGAAATTGGCAGCCTCACATATACGAGCTTCCCTGCCGTGTAGGCGAAATGCCCGTGGGTACACTTCTTCTCTCCGGCTGTTCTCACAACGAAGAAAATGACGTTTCCAAAATGTGCATTTGGAGAAGCTATGATCTCGGCAAAACCTGGGAAGAATATTCTGTTGTTGACGTCGGCGGCAATCCGAAAAACGGCGGAGTTTGGGAGCCATTCCTTATTTGTGACGAAGACGGCTCACTCGTATGCTTCTACTCTGACGAAATGGAAGTGACCGACGTTCACGGTCAGCGTCTTGTTCTCAGAGTTTCGAGTGACGGCGAAAACTGGGGAGAAGAAAAATACTGCGCTATGCCCGAAGAAAGAGCTTTGCGACCCGGAATGGTTTCCGTTGCAAAGATGGGCAACTACGGGTATCTCATAGTTTACGAAATGATAGGACAGAAACGCGGTCCCGTATATTACAAGATATCAAAGAGCCTTACCGAGTGGGAAGATGCCGTATCGCTCGGAACAAGACTGACTACCGAGGACGGTGACTTTACCGGCTGTACGCCTTACTGTGAATGGACACCTCTCGGCGGAAAATACGGTACGGTAATTGCCGCGGGACGCTTCGGCAGCGAAGATATAGGAAAATCGTCCGATCTTTTCCTCAGCTTTGACCTCGGTAAGACATGGAGCACTATAAAATCGCCTCTTGAATTTGACTATATGCAAAGATCGGGCGCAAACTATGCTTACAGCTTCGGATTCTTTACCGCTTCCGACGGCTCTGTTTATTACATAAACAACGTTTTCCCCGATGACGAAGAAATGAAATACAAATGTTCCGCTTTGAAGCTTGCCAAAATAACGCTTGACGGATATGCTTCATACGAAAGTAATAAAGATTGATCTTTATAAATCACAAATTATTATTGACTTTACCGTAATTTTGTGATAAAATACGTTTAATATTTATGAAAGGATATAATTTATATGAGAAAATTCATATCGCTGTTTTTGGCAGTAATTTGTGCATTATTAAGTCTTCTTATTTTTGCATCCTGCCAGAAAAAAGAGGAAGAAAAAATTCCCGCAGATATCGGGCTTAACATTTCGGAATACACTATTATCCGTTCCGATACTTCTTCCAAGGACATAACAAACGCAACCAAAACCTTTAAGCAGGCTATAAAGAGTTTTACCGGTGCAGAGCTTACCGTTGAAACAGATTACGTTCGCCGTGATCAGACTGTTGATGAAAGCAAGGCAGAGATACTCGTAGGCTCCACTAACAGAACTGCAACAAATGATGCCAAAGCACTTCTCGACGAGGCTGAAGGTGATAATTTTATTATCCGTTTTGTAGGTAACAAGATAATTATTCTCGGTAATGACGACAAGGCAACTATGCACGCGCTTAAATACTTTATCGTTAACTACGTTTCAAATTCTGCAAGTGACAACACTTTTGCCATTACCGGCGAATTTGTAAAGATCGAAAGCTATAACAGCGAAATCACTATCCTATCCTCACTTACTACCGTTGAAATTCCCGTTACGTCTGTTGTAGAAAAGAACCTTTTAAGATGGTCAACGTACGGAAGAGTTATCGAGCTTAAGCACAACGGCGAAAACAACGGAATTCTCTTTGCTACAAGCCAGTGGGCAGGCTCAAGTTTTCCTCTTTACAGAAGTGATGACGGCGGTGTTACTTGGAAACTCATTAACACAGTTGAAGAACAGCTTGACCCTAACGTTACAGGAAACTGGCAGCCTCACCTTTACGAGCTTCCCTGTCAGGTAGGCGAAATGCCAAAGGGTACACTTCTTCTCTCAGGCTGCTCTCACAATGAAGAGAAAAACATATCCAAGATGTGCATTTGGAGAAGCTACGACCTCGGTGAAACTTGGGAAGAATACTGTGTAGTTGACACAGGCGGAAACCCGACCAACGGCGGTGTATGGGAGCCCTTCCTCATTTGCGATGAAGACGGATCTCTTGTATGCTTCTACTCCGATGAAATGGAAACAACCAAGGAAAACGGTCAGCGTCTTGTACTTCGCGTTTCCAAGGACGGCGTAAATTGGGGCGAAGAAAAATACTGCGTTGCTCCTTATGACAAATCACTCCGTCCCGGAATGGTATCTGTTGCAAAAATGGGCGATCACGGATATCTTATAGTTTATGAAATGATCGGACAGCAGATGGGACCTGTATATTACAAGGTGTCCAAGAGTCTTACCGAGTGGAAAGACTACGAATCGCTCGGCAAGAAGATCACTACAAGCTCCGGTGACTTTACCGGCTGTACGCCTTACTGCGAATGGACGCCCGCAGGCGGTCCTTACGGTACTGTAATTGCAGCAGGACGTCACGGCGACCTTTCCGGTGTTGCCGGATCAAAGCTTTTCCTCAGCTTCGACCTTGGCGAAACGTGGCAGTCTATTGAAAATCCTCTTCCCTATGACTACAAGGACAAGATCGATCCCGGTTGCAACTACGCTTACAGCTTCGGATTCTTTGCAGCTTCGGACGGAACTATTTTCTACATAAATGACGTATTCCCCGGTCACGAAAGTCAAAATTACAAATATATGTGCCTTAAGTTCGCAAAGATAAAGCTTGACGGATATGCATCGTATCAGACAGACAAAACAAATTAATTGAGTCAACCAATCGCGGCAGACCTTTTTAAAAGTCTGCCGCGAAATTTTATATTCAAATCAAAAAAGCAGGCATCTTTACGATACCTGCTTTTATGTAGTCTAAATTACTTCTTCTTTGTGAAGAGGTCAACGAGAACGCCGAAATCTTCTTCTCCGCCTTCAGCCTTTGCTGCGGGAGCTGCTGCTTCAGCATCTTCTGCGGGCTTATTTTCCTTATTGAAGCCTGCTGCGATAACTGTGATACGCATTTCATCGTTGAGAGTTTCATCAATGGTAGCACCCCAGATAATTGTTGCATCGGGATGAGCTTCCTGTGTGATCATATTGGTTGCAATATCCATTTCGTCGAGACCGATATCGGGCGATGCTGTGATATTGACGAGAATTCCGTGTGCACCCGAAATAGATGTTTCGAGAAGCGGGCTGGAGATAGCAAGCTTTGCTGCTTCTTCTGCCTTGTCCTTACCGCTGGAAGCACCAACACCCATATGAGCGAAGCCTGCATCCTTCATAACCGTTGTTACGTCAGCGAAGTCAAGGTTAATTACACCGAATTCTGTGATAAGATCGGAAATACTCTGAACGCCGTGTCTGAGCACGTTATCTGCTTCTGCAAATGCGTTGAGGAATGTGATCTTATTCTGAGAAAGCTGCTTAAGTCTTTCATTGGGGATTACGAGAAGCGAGTCAACGTTTTCGCTGAGCTTAAGGATACCTGCTTCTGCGTGTGTCATTCTTCTCTTCTGCTCGAATGCGAAAGGCTTTGTAACTACTGCTACTGTAAGTATGCCCATTTCACGTGCGAGTCTTGCGATAACGGGAGCTGCACCTGTACCGGTTCCGCCGCCCATACCTGCGGTAATAAATACCATATCAGCGCCCTTGAGGCACGCTGCGATATCTTCAGAATTTTCTTCGGCTGCTCTGCATCCAACCTCAGGATTTCCGCCTGCGCCCTGTCCCTTTGTGAGCTTTTCGCCGATAGCTACCTTAACGGGTGCCTTCGATCTCTGGAGTGCAACTTTATCCGAGTTAATAGCGATAAATTCAACGTTCTTAACGCCGCCTTCTATCATTCTGTTAACAGCGTTATTTCCGCCGCCGCCTACACCGAGAACCTTAATTTTGATGGAAAAATCAATTTCCTGCTCTTCTTCGTTAGTTATAACGTTTTCAAATGCTGCATTTGTCATTCCTATGTCCTCCCGAACTTTTTTATTCTAAACTTTATTTTAAAACATTAACATGACCTTACCGAATGCGAAATCGGTAAAATATTACTTATATTATAATAAAATTATTTACACGATTTTTCAATGCTTTCGACAGATTATTAACAGTTTTTTTACATTTTTTCTTTCTTTTTTTACCAAAACAAGTAACTTTTTGTTTATTCTCAATCGTCTTCGATCATAGCATATGCTTCGTCAAGATCATAGACATATATTTTTCCTTTGGCATTTTCGCCGTACTTTGAAATAACCGAAAGGGCGTGCGATATTTTTTGTTCTATATCAATATGGCTTCCGAAAACTATCTCTATTCTGTTATCGTACATAAATCTTACGTCGTACAGATCTCTTATATCCGCATAAGTCAGCTTACCGTACATTTCGCTGTTCAAAATTGCATTCATAACCTTTGCGCTTCTTCTGTACGATTCCTGATCGAAGAACTGTACTTCTTTTGTCGTTATGACCTGTTTAACGGAATCCAGCTTTACGAAAGCGAGCTTTTTGTAGGTATCAAAAAGCTTATTTTCATCTTCAACCACCGCAAGCACTTTAAGTTCCGATGTCAAAACGAAAAATTTATTTTCATACTCGAAATAGAAGCTTTCTTTTTCATCCTCGATATTTATTATCAGAGTATTCGGATATTCCTTTTTCACCTCAACGGAATATACGAAAGGCAATTTTCCGAGTATATTTTTCTGTACTTTTGATTTACTTACGGCAAACAGCACATCGTCTTTCGAATATCCGCAGGCATCCGTGACCTCTGTATAAGAATACACAGAGCTTCCGTTTACGATTATAGTATCAACAGAGAAAAATATCTTTACAACGGCATAAAAAATTCCTGCAAGGATCAACGCCACTATAAGAAAATATGCAATTCTGTTTACAAGACGGATCTGCGCTCTTTTAGTTTTTGCGCTGAATATCTTAGCCTGTTCTTCCGGAGTCGGAAGATTTTTATTTTTTACTTCGTTTTCTTGATTCATATCCCGTTATTTTCCTTTACGGTATTTTCCTCTTTGAAATTATCTTCCCGAAAGTTCTTTTATCTTTTTATAAATGATTTCATCTCCGTCATCAACAGCAAATCTTCTGACGTTTGCACTCATTTTTTCAAGCATTCCCTCATTAGAGAAAAGCTCCGATACATTTTTCTCCAAAATTTCGGGAGTCATTTCGTCATCGGTAACCATAAGTGCCGCATTTTTATCGACCAGCAGCTTTGCGTTTTTATACTGCTGATTATTTGTTACGTTAGGTGACGGAACAAGCACCGAGGGCTTCCCTATCGCAGCAAGCTCCGCAAGTGTGGAAGCTCCGCTTCTGCATATTACAACGTCGGACGCGAGCATCTGCTCGGGCATATCGTATATATATTCGACGACCTTACAGTTTTCGTATTTATCAAGTCCGCGTACTTTAAAGGCTTTCATTGTTTCCTCATATCCTCTTGCACCTGCCGAATGTATATGGCAAACTTCGGGATGCTTTGAAACGTAAGAGTCCATAAAGCCTACTATCGCTTCATTAAGGCGCTGTGCTCCGAGGCTTCCGCCGAACGAAAGTATTGCATACTTATATTTACCGCCAATACCGAGCTTTTCGCGTGCCTGTTTTCTGTCAAGCGTGCGGAACATACTGTTTATCGGCATACCTGTGTGTATTACCTGCGCTTTCTTCGAGCCGAGAATATTTCCCGTTTCTTCGAAATTAACAAATACAACGTTTGCCTTATTTCTCAGCATTTTCACCGCAAATCCGGGAACTGCATTTGCTTCGTGAAGTGCGCAAGGGATACCCATACTTGCCGCTGCTCTTACGACCGGCCAACTTACGTATCCGCCCGTTCCTATAACCACGTCGGGATTTACCTCTTCAAGTATTTTTCTGCACTTCTGATAGGAGGTATATGCAAGTATCGCCGCTTTTATATTTTTAGGTGAAAGACTTCTTGAAAGTCCCATAACCTCTATTTTGTGCATTTTATATCCACTTCTCGGCACAAGACGGTTTTCAAGTCCCTTTTCCGTTCCGATAAATTCTATTTCACTGTCAGGTTCGTATTTTTTTATTATACCTGCTATACTGAGAGCAGGATTAACGTGTCCGGCTGTACCGCCGCCTGTCATTATAACCTTCATTTAAATCTATTGCCTTTCTGAACGTTTAGTATTTTTATTAAGTGACGACTCTTCCACGGGTGAATATTTCGATATTATGAGAAGAAGTCCCATTTCGAAGAAAAGTAACAAAAGCGAAGATCCGCCCGCGCTGAAGAACGGGAGCGAAATTCCCGTGTTCGGTATGAGTCCTATAACGACCGCCATATTAAGAAATGCCTGAACACCTACGTGTACCGATATTCCGGTTGCCGTAAGCGAACAGAAGACATCGGGTGCCCTCTTTGCTATATAAAGACCTCTTACAACGAATGCTATATAAAGACCTATTACGGTCAGCGCGCCGATAAATCCTGTTTCTTCGCACACTATTGCAAATATAAAGTCATTTTGCGGCATAGACACGAACAAATGCTTTTGCAAACTCTTACCGAATCCTCTGCCGAAAAATCCGCCCGATCCTACCGCTATCTTACCCTGTATCGTCTGCCAAAGGTCGCCAAGCTGGTCATAATTTTCGGGGTGAAGCCACGAATCGACACGAACGAACATATAGTCGGGAACAAGTTCTTTTACTTCCTCGGGATACTGATTTACCGCATATACTACGAAGAATATCGCGCCCAGACCGACAACCGTAAAAAATATCGACCAAAATTTCGGAGAGCCATTCGTCCAAAGGAGTGAAAATCCGATGAGGAAAAGAATGATAGTTCCCGAAAGGTGCTTTTCGAGAAGGACAAGAGCGCAGGATACTGCGATTATAATTCCCGGAAGCACAAATCCCAACCAGGTTGATTTCCAGAATTTCCTTTTCGAATGTATTATGAGCTTATATTTACTTGATATTCTTGCTATCATAAGTATCATAGCGATCTTCATAAATTCTGACGGCTGAAATGACACAGGACCGATAAATATCCATCTCTGCGCTTCACCCTCCGACGTACCTACAAACAAAACGGCAACAAGAAGAATAACTGCTGCAATAAACGCCGGAACCGTAAATATTTTGATTATTTTATATCCGAACCTCGTCATAAAAAGCATAATCATTATACCGAGTGCAAGGAAAAGCGCCTGACGCATAACGAAATACGCGCTGTTTCCGTGATACGTAAGTGCGTACACGTAACTCGACGAATAGACCATTATAAGTCCGAAAAGCGAGATCAGAAGTATTATTATAAGCATCGGTCTGTCAAAACCGTGCTCTGATATGTATATTTTCGAATTTAAGGGAGTGTCTTCCGTCTTTTTATGTTTTTTCGTTTCTTCCGGTCTTACTGTCACCGACAACTCTCCGCTGTTTGCCACCGGCAGTATTTCGGTTCTTTTTTTCTTTTTTGAAAAAAGATTCAATTTTTTCAACGGTTTATCCTCCCTTCAAAGATTTGTGATCTATTTATATTTATATTTTATATTTTGGGAATTTCAAGGCAGAACCACGCAAGGACGCAGAAAGCAAGTGTAACGAGCGAGAAAACGAAAACGACCTTTATTTCACTCCAGCCGCACTTTTCAAAGTGGTGGTGTATCGGCGCCATCTTGAAAAGACGTTTTCCGTGTGTAAGCTTGAAATATCCGACCTGAAGTATAACCGAAAAGCTTTCGATTATGTATATAATACCTACCGGTAAAAGTATTACCGGATTATCCAGCAGGTAAGCCATAGCGACTACCATTCCGCCGAAATAAAGCGAACCCGTATCACCCATAAATATCTTTGCGGGGTAGAAATTATATACCAAAAATCCGAGCGTTGCACCTATAACGAGTGCAGATATTATCGAAAGCTCAAATATTTCACAAGCAAATGCGGCTACCGCGAAAAATCCGCCCACAACAAAAGTAACGCTTGACGCAAGGCCGTCAATTCCGTCGGTAAGGTTAACGCTGTTTACGATACCTGTTATAAGAACAAGTGAGAACACATAGTAAAACCAGCCGAGATCCCATCTTACGTCTATAAGCGGAATATAAAGCTCTGTTGTAAGAGAGCCGCTTATCGTCATAAAGAAGAGGAAGAGTCCTGCACTTACAAGCTGAAGCAGGTATTTCTGTGCTGCTGTAAGACCCTGATTCTGCTTTTTGAATATTTTCGCTCTATCGTCTATTACACCTATAATGCCGTTTATAATCGCAAATGCAAAGCAAATTATAAGTCTGACAAAGTCCTGAAGATCTTTTCTTACAAGTGCTACAATAACTACAACGGTAAATATTATAATATTCGCAACGATAAAGGAAATACCGCCCATTGTAGGTGTTCCCTCTTTATTTTTATGCCATCTCGGACCTATATCAAGTATCTTCTGTCCAACCTTGAGGCTCTTAAGCTTCGGAATAAGAATTCTCGAAAAAAGTGCCGTAAGAACAAACGTGAATATAACAGTAATCAAAAAATAAACAAGCATTTCTTTTTCCTCCTCCCCCGCCCGATTCAAGCGGAGGTTCCGCAAATCAACTAATCTAATTACACATACGCGTAATATGCGGAATTTTAATTATCCTTTGGCGTTATTTAAGAAGCTCTATTACCTTTTCAAGCGCCATAGCTCTGCTTGCCTTGAAAAGAATAACGTCTCCGTCAAGTGTATTTTCTTTAATTGCAGCTGCAATTTCTTTATATTCGTTTTCTTCAAAGATGAATATATTCTTCACACCGCATTCGGAAGCTGCGCCCGCAATATCGGAAGCAAGCATACCAAAGGTGAAAAGCATATCTACCTTACTGTCCGCAACTACTCTTCCGACCTCGATATGCGCCTCTGCGGAATAATTTCCGAGCTCCTTCATATCTCCGAGGACAGCAACCGTTCTTGCGTTTTTACGGCGGGCTACATCCGTAAGAACTTTAACAGACGCCTTCATAGATTCTGGAGAAGCGTTATAGCAGTCTGCTATTATCGTTTTTCCGTTCAAATCGTATATATTCTGACGAAGTCCCGTATTTCTGAAATTCATAAGTCCGCGGCGTATCTCAAACTCACCCATACCTGCCGTAACTCCTACCGCGAAAGCAAACGCTGCATTCATCACGTTATGGCGGCCTACAGCAGGAATCGTAAGGCTTTCTACTCTTTCGCCGTTATAGCTAAGGTCAAACGCGCATCCGTTTTCACCCTCTATGACGTTATCTATCACATAGTCCGCAAACTTATTATTTTCAGCAACGTATATTGCACCGTTTATATCCTCAAGAAGCGGCTCATCGCCGTTGAGAATAAGCACGCCGTCGTGCTGAAGTCCTTTTCTTATTTCAAGCTTTGCATCGCGTATTCCTTCACGCGATCCGAGATTTTCGATATGCGACCGTCCTATCATCGTTATGACCGCTATATTCGGTGCGGCTATTTTCGAAAGATATTCTATCTCTCCGAAATGGCTCATTCCCATTTCAAGAACTGCCGCATCGTTTTCGGGTGAAAGTCCGAGAAGTGTCATCGGAAGTCCTATATCGTTATTAAAGTTGCCTTCTGTTTTGAGAACGCTGTATTTTTCACTCAAAACTGCATATATAAATTCTTTTGTAGTGGTCTTTCCTACGCTTCCCGTAACCGCAACCGTCAGCGGACTGAGCTTATTCTTATACGCTTTCGCGATAATTCCGAGTGCCTTCTTTGTGTCTTCCACAACTATATAAGTTCCGTCCGCATTTTGGGGAATATGATCGACAACAGCGCACACTGCTCCGTTTTCAAACGCCTTTCCGACATAGTCGTGACCGTCAAATTTTTCTCCGACAAGAGCTATGAATACAGAAGAATCTGCCTTTACTCTCGAATCGGTCGTTATAGCCTTTATCTCAACATCATTATCAAGTGAGCCCGCGTGGAAGCTGCCCTGCGCCATTTCTGCTATCTCACTCAAATAAAGAATACCTTTAACATCAGCTACCATAGTGATTTCCTTTCATAGAAGTGTCTTTGCGATATTAAACACAAAATTTCTTATATCGAATACTTATTTCCGAATCTTTTATTTATTGCCTTATAGACCTCGCCCTTTTCATCAAAGGGATGTTTTCCGTCCTTGGTTATCTCGTAGTTCTCGTGACCTTTACCCGCTACGAGAATTATCTCACCCTCCGAAGCGTTTTCTACCGCGTATGCAATAGCTTCGCGTCTTGAACAGATGACCGTATAATTTTCTTTTTTCTTATCTATTCCGCCGAGAATTTCATTTATTATATCCATCGGCTCTTCGCTTCTTGAGTTATCGCTCGTTACGATAGCAAAATCTGCAAGGTCTGTCGCTATCTTACCCATTATCGGACGCTTTGTTCTGTCTCTGTCTCCGCCGCATCCGAAAATTACGGTAAGCTTCTGCTCTTTCGTTTTACTCTTTATCAGAGTATTCAGTATATTCTCAAGTGCATCGGGAGAGTGTGCATAGTCCGAGAAAACGCTGAACGGCATATTCTCGGGAGTAAGGCGTTCTATTCTTCCGGGAACACCTGCAAAATCCTTGATCGACTTCTTTATACTGTCTTTATCTATTCCGAGAAGGTATGCGCACACGACAGCACCTGCCGTATTATACACGCTGAATTTTCCTGCCATAGAGCTTTCGATATCTATCGCGCTTCCGTCGGGAAGACGAAGTTTGTAGCTTATACCGCGCACCGAAGAAAAGTCTGCATTTTCTGCTTTAAACGCGCACTCGTTATCAATACCGAAGGTATAGCTTTTGCAAAGTCCTTTTTCTGATGCCGAAAGCGTATATTCATTATCCGCCGAAAAGATTCCTATCCTTGATTTCTTGAAAAGCATTTCTTTTGTACTTGCATAGTCATCCATATTTATATGGAAATCAAGATGCTCCGGAGTAAGGTTTGTATATATACCCGCTTCAAATTCGATGGGAGCTATTCTTCCGAGCGCTATCGAGTGTGAGGATGCTTCCATAAAGAGATATTCAACGCCTTCATCGCGCATCTGTGCGAACATTTCGTAAAGGTCCTCTGGAACGGGCGTTGTAAGAGAGGATTCACGGCTCTTTCCGCACCACATATTCTTTACGGTACCGAGAAGTCCTGTGCGGTATCCTGCGTCCGAGAATATCTTTTCAAGCATAAAGACCGTACTCGTCTTTCCGTTTGTACCCGTAACGCCGACTATTTTCATTGATCTTTCGGGATTTCCGAATGCGTTTGAGTATATATACGCCGATGCAAGACGGGTATCATCAACAACAATACAAGGGATCGGGCAATTTTCGGGCACATACTCCACTATAGCGCATACTGCACCCTTCTCTGCCACGTCGTTTATAAAGGTATGACCGTCAAATCTTGTTCCCGCTATTGCGACAAATGCAAAATTCTTATCGACCTTTCCGTTATTTGAAGTAACGCCGCTGACCGTAAGATTTTCAGCTCCGTTCATATCTATAACGTTTACACCACTCAGAAGATCTTTTATTTTTATGCTCGTGTACACCTTTTTACCTCCTAAAAGCAGAAGAAATTTTAATCTGTTCCGTCAAGATGCTTACAGTTTATCGTAACTACCGCACCGTACTGTATGATAGTTCCCGCATCGTGACTCTGCTCTATAACGACAGCTCCGACACCCTCGTCATAGTTTGTCGCGCCCTCTATAAGAACGTTCAGCCCGCGTGCATTAAGCTCTTTTATAGCGTTTGCCGCCGTCTGATTTATCATATTCGGTACGGTAACGTATTTAGTATTCGTAGCACCGCCCGTATAAAGAATTATCTTTCCGTTTATATTGGTCATTTTACTTCCCGAAGAAGGTATCTGACCTGTAACCGTCTTACCGTCGCCTACTATCTCGTACTTGACACCGAGCTTCTTTATCTCTTCTACGCTCTTATCAACAGAATATCCTATGTAGTTTCCTACCGTAACGACAGCTCTCTTCATTTCGTCGCTGCTGTAGTTTCTCTCTACTCCGAGATAAGGAAGAAGCTCGGAAAGCAGTGCCGACACGTAAGGTGCGGCAACAGAGCTTCCGAATCTATTAGCGCAGTTAGGCTCATCGACCATTATAAGCACCGCGATTTCCGGATCGTCAGACGGTGCTACCGCAATACAGGAGCCTATACGGTAATCCTTTTCTCCCGTTTCGGGATTTATTTTATCTCGCTTTTCCGAAGTTCCCGTTTTAGCCGCTATCTTATATCCCGCAACGTATGCGTTTTTCGCACCGCCGCCGCCCGATACGCCGTCTTCAAGAACGTCAAGAAGAAGTGAGCAAGTCTGACTGCTGAGTATCTTACGTTTAGTCTGTGTTTCGTGTGTTATTACTTCGTTGCCGTTTGAGTCGATAAGCGAGCTTACAACATACGGTTCGACCACGTATCCGCCGTTTGCAACCGTACAAAATGCCGTAAGCTGCTGAAGAGGAGTTGTTTTAAAGGTCTGACCAAAGCTATAGCAGGCAAGCTCAACCGCGTTAAAACCCGACTGTGCCACGAAAAGTCCTTTCGATTCACCCGGAAGGTCTATTCCCGTAAGTGAGGTATATCCGTAATCAACGAAATATCTATAATATTTTGCGCCGCCGAGCTTTGCCGCAACCGTCATCATAGTCGGGTTACAGGACTGCTGAAGCATATATGCAAAATTCTTTGTTCCGTGTCCGTATTTATTATGGCAGCTTATCCAAGTATTAGCAACATTCATCTTACCCGTACAAGAAAACGTGTCGCTGAATTTTACAACGCCTTCCTCAAGTGCTGCCGCCGTAGAAAGGACCTTCATTGTTGAACCCGGCTCATACAGATAGCTGACCGACTTATTATTCCACATCGAATATATCTGTGTCCAGAGGTCCTCGTTATATTCCGGTGTTCCCTCTTCGTATTTAGACTGTGCAAGTCTGTCGGCAAACAACGTATCGCCGAGGTTATACGGAGAGTTAAGGTCAAAGCTCGGATACTGTCCCATCGCAAGTATCGCGCCCGTTTTGACATTCATAACAAGACCGACTGCAGGTTCACTTGCCTCGCCCTTTATAAAAGCGTCCTTGAGCTGCTTTTCGAGCATACTCTGAATTGTGAGGTCAATAGTAAGAACCGTGCTGAGACCGTCTTGAGCGTCGATATAATAATCGTAATCATCGGGCATTTCCGCGCTCTGCGCATTTCTTGTAACTATGTAACGTCCCGGTGTTCCTTCAAGATAATCGTTATATTCAAGCTCTATTCCGAGAAGACCCTCGTCTGTACCCATAACTCCTATAACGTTTGCCGCAAGGTCACCGTAAGGATAATATCTTATCGGTGTTGCCTCAAGATATATTTTTCTTGAAAGCCCGTATTTTGAAATAAATTCTCTTACTTCTTCGGCAAGAGATTCCTCTACTCTTCTCTTTACCGTTTCATCCTTACTTCCGTTACGCATAGCTTTTTTATATATACTGTCGCGGTCAACGTCAAGTATCTCGGCAAGTCCGTCCGCTATTATACTTGCAGTTTCTTCGCCGTCTCTTGAGCTTGATCCGTTCTGTATTGCAACGGGGTCAAGGAAAATTCTGTATGTAGTTATATTGACTGCGAGAGGTGTCATATTAGCATCGTATATCTGACCGCGGTCTGCGCTTATCGTATATTCCTGCTGAATATTATCTATAACCTTACTCTGATAATACTGATACTCGTTTACCTGCATCGAGAAGAGCTCAAAAACGACCCATCCCACAAACACAAGCATCAGTGCAAGCATTATGTTTCCTCTTACGGCTATTTTTCTCAAACGTTCTTTTTCCATCTATATATTGTATCTCCCAAACAAACGTATATTCGATATTATACCATATATTCCGGTCGAAATCAATCGAATATTGAAAAAATTTTCCCTAAAAAACAGCAATTTGAGAGCAAAGCCTTTCAGCCTCACTCTCAAAAAGGATATACTTCATTTTATTCGGCACCTGTTAAAGTATTCCATGCCTGTATCAGGTTTTCGCTGAGTGCAGACATTACTATTGATGCAAGGCTGTCTTGCGCGTCCTTGGTAGGCTCGTACACTTCAATGCTGTCTTCGCCTTCTATGATTATGTACTCCTTTTCAACCTCACCGCCGCTCATCATTCCGAGTTCTCCCGAAGCATATTTTTCAATATCTATCATATTGTTCTTCTTTTCGATCTGCGAAACATAGTAGCTCTTTTCTTCCGAAAGCTCGTTTATCATATTCTTCATATCGGCGATATCGCTCGAATATTCGTTTATAAGAACATACTCGTTTACAATAAATACAGAAAGCACGAAAACAAATGCGAGTACTGCGATAGTCTTAAAGGGCATACTCTTCTTTTTCTTTTCAAGAATATTATCTGTAACAAAAGAGTTTTTCTTTTCTTTGAAAACTGTTGTAACCTTCTGCGGCTGCTTTCCCTTTATGGACACAACTGTCATTTCGGGAATCTTTTCCTCTACCGCAAACGTCTGCTGTTCGGAAACCGCAACGTCCTTTACTTCTGTATTTTCCTTTATTTCTTCTGCTTCTTCTTTTACACTTGTTTCCTGCACGTTCTTGCGACGGGTAATAAAATCATTCGCAAGCGGAGCATTATTATCGGTATTATTTGTTTTAATCTCAAATCCGAATTCATCAAATGATTTCATTTTAATAAACCTTACCTTTTCATTTTACCTTGAAAAGGACCCTTTCGCTATACTATCTATATTTAAATTCTGTTATTATTAAAGTTTTTCTGCTGCTCTGAGCTTTGCGCTGTGTGAGCGCGAATTGATTTCAAGCTCTTCTTTACTCGGAAGCTGCGGTTTTCTGCCGAGAGTTTTTATCACGGGCTTCTTACCGCACACACAAACCGGAAATGACGGAGGACAGGTACATCCGCTTGAAAGCTCCGCAAAAGTCTGTTTTACTATTCTGTCTTCAAGTGAGTGGAAGGTAAGCACTGCTACTCTTCCGCCTGCTTTTGATATCTCACAAAGAGTTTTAAGTGTCGGAGCTATTATATCAAGCTCGTTATTAACCGCTATTCTGAGTGCTTGGAAGGTCCTCTTTGCAGGATGTCCTCCATCTCTCTGTGCCGCCATCGGAACTGCCCGTCTTATTATTTCAACAAGCTTGTCCGTTGTTTCTATCGGAGCGATTTCTCTTTCTCTGATTATTTCGGCTGCTATACGCGGTGCGAATTTTTCTTCGCCGTATTCGAAAATTATCTTTTTTATTTCGGATTCGGAAAAGCCGTTTACGATATCGTAAGCACTGAGCTTGTCCCTGTTATCCATTCTCATATCGAGTCTTCCCGAAAATCTGTACGAGAAACCTCTTTCGGGAGCATCAAACTGATGCGAGGACGCTCCAAGATCTATAAGCGCACCGTCTATTTCTTCTATACCGAGCGATCTTACGACTTCACCGACTTCGGAAAAGTTACTTCTTACTATGGTAACAACATCAGAATAAGGCTCAAGTCTTTTTGATGCCGCCGCTATTGCTTCCTCGTCGCGGTCTATGCAGATAAGTCTTCCCGAGTTGCCTTTAAGCTTTTCGGCAATTCTGATACTGTGACCTGCGCCGCCCGTCGTGCAATCAACGTAAATTCCATTCGGTTTAATATCAAGTGCTTCTATACATTCATCCGGCATTACCGGAAGGTGAGAAAATTCGTTTTCCATTTTATTTTTATTTTAACTTTCGTTTTTACTTGAGTTTCTTATATTTTACATTCCGAGCTCAATGAGTGTATTTTCAATATTGGAAGCACTGAGGCTTGCCGTCATTTCGTTGTAAACGGTTTCGCTCCATATTTCAGCATAATCACCGACGCCTATTGTAACTATATTTTTTTCAAGCTCTGCATAATCGCACAGATTCTGAGGAATGGCTATTCTTCCCTGTGCATCTACTTCTGTTTTTTTCGAAGATCCGTATATCCACCTACGAACCTCTTTCGCTTTGATGGGCGGAAGACTGTTTATTTTTTCTTCCTGCTTTTTCCAGGCTTCCATAGAATATACCGTTATACATTTATCGGTAGATCTGCCTATAACAACTTCGCTTCCGAGAGGCGTGCGGAACTCGGACGGAAGAAACAATCTCTTTTTAGCATCGATAGTATGTCTGTGCTCACCGTACAGCATGTTATCATCCATTTTAACCACTACCTCTCCCTTCTGCTCAACTTTGCTCACTCGTATTATAGAATTAAAGGTAGCTGCTTGTCAAGGTTCGCGCGAATCTTTCGATTGACTCTTTTAGCTTTTTTTTAAAAAAATGTCACGATAAAAAACATATTTTTACATTGTTCTTCAGCATGCTGAAAATTTGTTCGCTTTTACCATTATATTCCACTTCGAAAACTTTTATTCTCAAAAATACGCACTTTACCGCAAAAAAAACTATCAGCTCTGCAAATATTTCTGTTTCTTTCGTCGTAAAAAAAAGAACAAAGAAAGCTCGTTTTTTTACAGGTATCATCTTGTGTACGGCATTACAAAAATTTCCTTGGGAATATACAAATTATCGACAGTCAGGGAGTTTTTTATACGAAAAACGCTCTCGTAAAGTATATTATCACACCTTATCGATACTTCCGTCAGGTCACGAGTACTTTTTGTATATCTTTTTGTGGTTAATTTGTTATAAAAAGTCGTTATTTAATTATTGTTTTTGAACGGATATGCAGAAAATGCTTATTTTATATTAATTTTAATGAAAAACTCTTGATAAAATAAGCAAAATATGCTAATATTAGTATCGGTCAAAAATAAATTTTATATGAGAGGTGTATTTTATGTCCATGTACAACAAAAAGACAATCGAAGATATCGATGTCAAAGGTAAAAAGGTTTTAGTAAGATGCGATTTCAACGTTCCTATGAAGGACGGAGTTATTACCGACGCTAAGCGTATCGTTGGTGCAGTTCCCACAATCAAGTATCTCGTTGATCAGGGCGCAGCTGTTATTCTCTGCTCTCACATGGGTCGTCCCCACAACATCTTCAACAAAACTATTAAGCTCGACAAGAAAGAACTCAAGAAAATTGCTGCTCTTCCCGAAGAAGAACAGGAGCCCGCTAAGTTCGCAGCTCTTGAAAAGGCAACAAAAGATATTGTTAAATTCTCTCTTAAGCCTGTTGCTGAAAAGCTTTCTGAGCTTCTCGGACAGACTGTTATTATGGCAAGCGACGTTATCGGCACAGACGCTAAGGCTAAAGCTGCTGCTCTTAAGTGCGGCGAAGTTCTCATTATAGAAAACGTTCGTTTCCACGAAGAAGAAGAAAAGAACGATCCCGCATTCGCTAAGGAACTCGCTTCTATGGCTGAAATTTACGTAAACGACGCTTTCGGTACTGCTCACCGTGCACACGCTTCCACAGCAGGTGTTGCTGATTATCTCCCTGCAGTTTGCGGTTACCTCATCCAGAAGGAAATTTCCATTATGGGTCAGGCTCTTGAAGATCCCAAGCGTCCTTTCATCGCTATCCTCGGCGGCGCTAAGGTTTCCGACAAGATCGGCGTTATCAACAACCTCATCGAAAAGGTTGATATGCTCATCATCGGCGGCGGTATGGCTTACACATTCTTCAGAGCAAACGGACTTCCCATCGGTACTTCCATCTGCGAAAACGACAAGCTTGATCTTGCTCGCGAGCTTATGCAGAAGGCAAAGGACAAGGGCGTTGCATTCCTTCTCCCCGTTGACAACGTAATCGGCAGAGAATACAAGGAAGACACAACGTTTATGCGCATTTACTCCGACGCTATTCCCGACGGTTGGATGGGTCTCGACATCGGTGACAAGACACAGGAACTCTTCTCCAAGTGCATCCAGGGCGCAGGAACAGTAGTATGGAACGGACCTATGGGCGTTTCCGAATGGAACAACTTTGCTTCCGGTACAAGATCTGTTGCTAAGGCTATCGCTGAAAGCGACGCAGTTTCTATCATCGGCGGCGGCGACTCCGCAGCTGCAGTTGAAGCTCTCGGCTATGCTGACCGCATGACTCACGTTTCCACAGGTGGCGGCGCATCGCTCGAATTCCTCGAAGGACTCGACCTCCCCGGAATCGCAGCTCTCAACGACAAGGACTAATTCCCCGCGGAATTTAATCCGATTTTTCAATTTTTATTTTCAAAGTTTTCTCAAAGTTTAAGGATGGAACATTAAAATGGGTTACAAAAGAAGAAAAGTCATCGCAGGTAACTGGAAGATGAATCTTACACCCTCCGAAGCAAAAAACTTCGTAGGTACTCTTTATGAAAAGGTTAAAAACAACAGAGGATGCGATATCGTAGTTTGCGTTCCCGCAATCGATCTCCCTGCTGTTGCAAAAATTTGTGCAGGAACTGCTGTTAAGGTTGGCGGACAGAACGTTCACTTTGCAAAGAGCGGTGCATACACAGGCGAAATTTCGGCTGATATGCTCGTTGACGCAGGTGCTAAGTACGTTATCGTTGGTCACAGCGAACGCAGACAGTATTTCGGTGAAACAGACGAAACTGTAAATCTCCGTACAAAGGCAGCTATCGAAGCAGGTCTTACAGCGATCGTATGTGTTGGCGAATGCCTCACAGAGCGCGAACAGGGCATCACAGAAGAGGTTGTTGCACGTCAGACAAAGCTTGCTCTCCTCGACATCACACCCGAGCAGATGAAGCAGGTTATTATCGCTTACGAACCCGTTTGGGCTATCGGAACAGGAAAGACCGCTACTGCTGAGCAGGCAGAGGAAGTTTGCAAGCTCATTCGTAACGTAATCGCTGCAAAGTATGGCAAGCCTGTCGCTCGTACAACTATAATCCAGTACGGCGGTTCTATGAACGCCAAGAACGCTGCAGAACTCCTTTCTATGGAAAATATCGACGGCGGTCTTATCGGCGGTGCTTCTCTTAAGCCTGATGACTTCGCTGTTATCGTTGAAGCAGCTCAGTAACTTAAATTACTAAACATAAAAACGAGCCACTTTTGAAAAGAGTGGCTCGTTTGGTTTTATAACTATTGACACAACTAAAAAAATATGATATAAAAAGAACAGATAGAAAGATAGTATTATTACAAAGCAGGAGTTGATATTATGAAAAAACATAGTATTTGCACTTTTTCTCTGTGTTTTCTATTATTATGTATGATTTTTTTCGCTCTCATTGGATGCGAAAAAAACGAAGTTTCTTATGAATTGCTACACGACAAATCTGAAATCAGCAACATTTATCTTGTTCCTGTCGATAGTATTGATGCGGAAAATGTTACTTGTGACCTTGATAATTCTATTGAAATTACAAATGTTGACGAATTTGTATCAGAACTAAATAAGCTTACATTTTATAGGCACATGTTTGGCGATCCGGAAAGCGATTATAGCGATACTGCTGTCTATATACTATACTCTAACGGAGATCGGGAATTCATACATCATCAAGTTCAAAATTGTATAAAAAACGGAGAAATTATATGCAGACGTCTTATATGTTGGAAGGCTTCGTTTGATAACTTTCTTCGCATATGTAACGAAATTTCAGAAAAATAGTTTTTATATAACAAAAAGTGGAGCGTAATGGGTGCTTCTCATAAGGAAGTTGACAAAAATTGTAGGGGTCGACGTCCTCGGCGACCCGTAAAAGTAAAAATTGAACCGCAGAAACCAAAGATTAACCCCGACAGATTTTTTGTCGGGGTTGATTTATTCTGTTCGATAAATTGGAATGTGCTTAATTTGCCGCACATAATTATAACATTACGCTGCTTCGCTTAAAAATGCTGATTTGTATTTTGGCAATACAATCTTTACAAACACCAATGCGTTGGTCATTAAAATTATACCGTAAATAATACGAGCCGCGACCTCAGGTATAAGAAGCTTGATACCGTTCATATCCCCACCGCCGAAGAATCCGCAAAGAACGCTTAAATAAAATGGATCGATCAACAGCATTGCGATAGTAATATAGTAGGCACACGCCTTGAATACTTTAGAGGATTTTTGGGCGATCTTTCCTATTAAAGCAATCAAAATATATGCGAACAGTAAAGTCGCAACAGAGCCTATAAGACAAAAAACACCAAGCTGCGTTTGTGTCATTTTCTCCGAATATATGTCAATTTGCATCCCCAATCCCATAAAGTTTATCTGCTTAAAAACACCTGTAAATATAGCGTATATCAAGTGTGCACCCTCGTGTATCAAATAATATGCGAGAATTGCAGAGAGCAATCCCACATATTGCCTTACTCGTTTATTCATAATTTTCCTCGTCAAATTCTTATTTATCGTTCTGTTTTATCGCCAGTTTCGCATTTGTATTACAAACGCGTCGGGCAAAGCCCACACCCCTTTAGAGATGTACGAGCGCATCCAAAGGCTCCCTCTGGGAGGGAGCTGTCACCGTAGGTGACTGAGGGAGAGCGCGTTACAATGAGGTTAATTTAAATCCAAAGTTACGCAGGCTCCTTCCGTCACGGCTGCGCCGTGCCACCTCCCTCTCGGAGGGAGGCTTTTCGTTAGTTCCATTATAACACAAATCGGCAGAGAAAACAAGTTCTCTGCCGAAATTTGTTTGTTGCGGGTCGCCGAGGACGTCGACCCCTACAAATGTTGTGTTAAACATCCTTATGAGAACGAGCCTTTACGCTCCACTTTTTTATTTAATTCAGTTATTTCTTCAGCGCACTGCGAAGCTCGGTGATGATATTATCACATTCTTCGGTGAGTGTCTTGAGAGAGCCGTCTGCAAACGGCGAAGGAATTCCTGCCGCATCGGTCAGCTCATCAAAGGCTTTTGTACCGCCGGCACGGGAAAATTCGATATACTTCTTCATAGCACCGCTATAATCCTCACGCGACATCTTGAGGAACCATATCGCAACTGTCTGTGCAAGGCAGTAGTCGATATAATAGAAGGGGGACTCGTAGATGTGCATCTGATACTGCCATCT
>SVSP01000054.1 GCA_015064255.1 Oscillospiraceae bacterium | reverse complement strand
TCCGTTTCGCTGGCTGCAGGAAATCCGATTTCGATCTCCTTGAAGCCAACCTTGACGAGAAGCTCGAAGAACTCAAGCTTTTCTTCCAAACTCATCGGAACTATAAGAGACTGGTTTCCATCCCTGAGGTCAACGCTGCACCACACCGGTGCCTTATCGATATAAGATTTTTTCGTCCAATCCATCGTAACGGACTTCGGTTCAAAAAATTGCCTTGTGTACTTTTCGTAACCCTTCATAGCTGTTCCTTTCTGTTTTGGGTATAAAAAAACTCTCTTACCCAAAACGCTACGATAACATTTTGCGTAAAAGAGACGAAGTCATTTCACTCCGCGGTACCACTCTTCTTGGTGCGCACACCCGCTCTGCCGCGTCAATCAACGCGCTTCTCTGTAACGGGAGAACCCGTTCCAACCTACTCGTCACCTTTCGGCCGAAAGCTCAGGGAGGAGCTATACCCGCACCGCAATACCGTCTTACACCGAACAACGGCTCTCTGAAAAATGCTAAGCGGCTTTATTTCCCTTCAAAGCCTTTTGATTTTTATATATGATACTCTATTTTCCGTCAAAAGTCAAGCCGTTTTTTATCGTGACATATATATTTGTCAAAAACGCTAATTTCAGCCTTTTCTACCGCGTCCGCTATGTGTTTTTTTACAATTTAAAGTGTTGAAATCCTGCTCTTTTATCATGACGCATAAACCTTCCCAGTAAGTTTATGTGCATAACGTTCGATACGCAAACACTTTTAGTCGTTTTATTTACTTGACATTATATATGTAAACTTTTATAATTAAACGAAAGCTGTTGAAAAGGATAAATACAATGAAAAAAGAACTCAAAATTCTCATAGAAAAAAACAGTTCGGATCTCTCGAATTCCCAAAAGACCTTCGAGGATATCTATGAAATAATGTTCCGTCCGTCAGACCGTGTTCTGGCGGAATATAACGACGGTTTCAGAATTCACCGACTGACCTATACACAGGTAAGAAATATGATCGAAAAGGTCTCTGCGGCGCTGTATGACCGCATCGGTGCAACGCACGGATTTGTCGGTATCGAAATGGAAAACTGCGTCGAATGGATCGAGGCCTTTTGGGCGATACTGCGCAGCGGAAATAAGCCTTATCTCATCAACTGCCGCCATACGACGAGTCTTTCAAACGGAATAATCAAGACTCTCGGAATTAAATACGTCGTCGGTCTCAAGCCTACCGATCTCGACGCTGAATATATCGATTTCAAATCCCTGACCGATGGCAGTCCCGATTTCAAGGGTGAATTTGAAAACGAGATCGCTCTCTCTTCGTCCGCAACTTCGATGAAGGAAAAGATCTGTTTTTATACCGGCACCGAGATATCGAACCAGATACTCAACGCCAAGTCCATCCTTTCGACACGCTCTCAGTTGGCAGCGCACTATCACGGAAGTCTTAAACAGCTTGCATTTCTCCCCTTCTATCACGTGTTTGGGCTTACCGCAGTATATTTTTGGTTCACCTTCTTTGGCAGAACGCTTGTATTTTTGCGTGATCTTTCCGGTGATACTATCCTTAAGACATGTCGCAAGCACGAGGTCACGCACCTTTTCGCCGTGCCTCTTCTGTGGCACTCGATCGAAAAGCAGGTGCTGAAGCAGGTTGCTGAAAAGGGTGAAAAGAAGCAAAAGAAGTTCGAACGCGGACTTCGTCTGTGCACCGCTTTGCAGAATGTTTTCCCCTTCCTCGGTGCACGTCTTTCGATGCGTATAATGAGCGAGGTCACGGATCAGCTCTTTGGAAAGAGCATCAAGTTCTGCATCAGCGGCGGAAGCTACATCAGAGAGTCGGCATTGAAGCTTTTCAACGGTCTCGGCTATCCTCTGCACAACGGCTTCGGAATGACCGAGCTCGGAATCACCTCGGTCGAGCTCAGATCAAAACCCAAGTACCGCAATCTTAACTCTATAGGAAAACCGTTCGAATCGGTAGAATATAAAATAGGCGAAAAGGGCACTCTTCTCGTTAAGGGCGAATCCGTAAGCAAGAGAATGACGGTTGAAGGACTTCCCGTTACAAACGACGGTTGGTTTGATACCGGAGACGTAATGTACTGCGAGGACGGTTACTATTACATTCAGGGAAGAATGAGCGACACCGTAATCGGTGAAAACGGAGAGAACATCAATCCCGACATCGTCGAGCAGTATTTCACCCTCAACGACGCCGAAAACTTCTCGGTCCTCGGATTGGGCGACAAGGAAAGCGAAAAGCTTTCTATCGTGGTACAGGTCAACAGATATTTCCCTCAGACCCGTCTGCTCGAGATTGCAAACAAGGCTTACGCAGATGCAGCCGTTCTGCCTATGACGATGCAGATACGCGACTTTTACTTCACCTTTGACGACGTTGCACCCAAGACCGCAGTAAAGGTCGGAAGAAAATTTCTGAAAGATGCGATTGCGAGCGGCAAGGTCACTTTGATCCCCTTTGCGGAGATCAAAAAGGCGGCTTCAGAGGCCGACGGCGAAAGCGATTTTGATCCTGACAGTCCTCTTGCCGTAAAGATACGTTCGATCATCGCAAACGCGCTGAATGTTTCCGAGGAGTCGGTAACGGACGACGCTCACGTGATCTTTGACCTCGGCGCCACAAGCCTTATATATTTCAACCTGATTTCGGAGCTCGCAAAAGAATTCTCAATCACATCCTACTCGGACAAGGACAACTACTGCTACACTCTGCGTGAATTCTGCAGATATATAGAGAGGCACATCTGATGAAATCAAGCAAGCTGGCCGTGCGGATAGTAACCGCCTTCGCAAAACTTACCGGTATAATTCCCGCTCTCCTTTTCTTTAAGTATAAGCTGTATTTCCAGAACAAAAAATCTCAGGGGCGAAGACTTCCCTCCCCCTGCATTCTGGTGTCAAATCACAAATCCCTGATGGATTTCGTGCTGTACCTTATTGTGTTTCCCTTCAGGACGATCCGTTTTCTGATGGCCGAGGTGCTTTACAACAAGGGTGCCTTTTTCGGAAAATTTCTCAGTCTTCTGGGCGGAATAAAGGTTGACAGAGATAACTATGATTTCGGCTTTGTCGGTGAATCGCTTGAGGTTCTCGACGATAACGGAACCGTGGGCATATTTCCCGAAGGACGTCTGCCCGTCAACGGCGTTCCCTGGCCCTTCAAGCCCAGCGTAGTTTATATCGCATTGCGCACCGATGCACCGATCGTACCGATCTACACTGACGGAAACTACGGTATATTCAAGCGTACGCACGTGATGATCGGCGAAAAGATATACATCAAGGACTATTGCCGCGAGGAAGATCCCTCGCCCGAGGAGCTTGACCGACTCACGAAGCTTTTGCAGGAAAAGGTCTTTGCTCTCGGCGACGAGCTTAACCGTGCCGTAAACGGCAATAACGGAGAAAAAATGTCACAGCAGAATAATCCCCAAAACAAAAAGAAAAGTGCTTTTGAGCTGCGTCACCTTCCTATGGACATCGGACGCATTATTTGCGCACCCTGTGCCCTCGCCTTCCGTATGAAAAGGATTGGCTTGGACGGCAAAAAATACGACAAACGTCTTCGTGGCGGCAACCTTGTCGTCGCCAATCACGAAAGATTTTCAGATCCGTTTGTCGTAGGCACCTGTTTTTGGTATCGCAGAACGTTTTGTCTGGCAGCCGAGGTCGTTATGAAAAATCCTATCGTCGCGTTTCTGCTTAAAGGAATGGGATGTATCAGGATTGACCGAACCATATCTGATATTGAAGCTATCAAAAAGAGCGTTTCTCTACTCAAAGAAGGTCACGTACTCGTTATGTTCCCGCAGGGCGGCATTGACCGCTCGGGCGAAATAGACAAGGTTAAGGGCGGCAGCATTATAATCGCTATGCAGGCCGGAGTTCCCATCGTGCCGATGTACACACGAAAGAGAAAGCATTGGTATAACCGTCAGCTTGCAGTCATAGGCGAACCGTTTATCTGCAGTGAAATCTGCAAAAAGAAATTCCCAAGCATTACAGACATTGAAACCCTATCGGCAGAGCTCCTGAAAAGGATGGAGGAATGCCGCGAGGTTTATGACATAATTGAAGGAGGAGAAAGCAATGACAACGTTTGAAAGGGTTGCCGAGATCTTCGAACAGGTATTTGAGGGCGATATCTCGGTCGAAAATATGACCTTGGAGTCGAAGCTCAAGGAGGACGTGGGCCTTAATTCAATTGGAATGCTTTATATGGCTATGGCTCTTGAGGAAGAGTTCGGCGTAAAGTTCACCAACGAGGATTTTGTAAACATCGTCACCGTTGCCGACGTCGTTGCACGCGTTGAAAGCAAATGACCTGGACAGAAGAAATGCCGAAGCCCGGCGATATTATTCGCATAAAGGTTAAGTTTTATTTTCATTATGGGATCTTCGCCGACAATAACACGGTAATACAGTTCGGACTTCCGAACAACGTTGAAATGCCGCCCGAAAAGGTGCTCGTCGTACAGACCGATATTTCCGAGTTTCTCGTAGACGGTGCTATGCTCGAGACGGCAAGGCTCGACCGCAAGGAAAAATCACAAAGACGCTCCCCGAAAGAAACCGTCGAATACGCGACATCCAAGATCGGCACCGGCGGATATCACATTCTCCACAACAACTGTGAGCACTTCGTGAACGAATGTGTTTTCGGAGAGGCACGCTCCTCTTTCGTAGACAATGTCAGAAATTCCATCCGCAAAAAGATCGGAAGAGGTTAATTTTTTAAGCAGAACTATTATTAACAAGTCCTCCAAGTCATTCGACTTGGAGGTTTTTATTTATTGATCTGCTCAGCTTTATAAACACCAAATAAACCAAAAGCTCTACGATTAAAAACAGGAATACGTTCAAAAACGGCATTACGTAGGCTGCGATGCCCTGCGGCAGTATATAGAAGGGATCACGGGTCAATAAGAACCAATTGTACACACGCAGATCGCTGTTATACATCGTGTTTCCGAGCAGTGCCCACAGTGTCATTGATACAATAACGATTAAATCCCGATAGCATTTTTTCCATTCGAAGCCTTCGCTTTCATACAGCATGACAAGGGCTCCGTAGACCGCCATTATTCCGTGAAACGACAGCGTCTGAATTACGCGGTAAGAAATCGGATGAGTTTGATACCACATAACACCTGCCGGATATACAAGATAGATCAGGTTTGAAAGAAAGCCTAACGCCGCAAGCTGCAGCTTGTATCTTGCGAAAAACCTATTGTGTCTGCTCAAAAAGCAAGCGACGCACATTGCGGTACAAATATGAAACGGTAGCTTCTCTACGTCAATTTCGCCGTAAGCAAAAGGCATTAAAAAGAAATCGGTAACGTATAAGCCAAACGCGAAATTCACAAACAACTCAATTTTGCTTTTTCTGCTGTCTGCATCCTTATTTTTCAGATATACACACGAAAAAACGCCGAGAGCAAGAAAAGAAATAATAAAGCAAATATGCCAGATCCCAAAACAGGTAAATACCGTGCTGCCCTTCCTGTCCGATAAAAGGTTGCTTAAAAATTCAAACATTTTCTACCAACTCTCAAAAAGCTCACGTATCGGTGTCTGTTGATTAGTGCCATAAAATCGAATCCATAAAATGCCTTTTGAAGTTATTATAGCATAAAAGCGGTGGAGCCGCAAGTATAAGTGAAATCGTGCTAACGCACGGTGAAATCAAAGGCATACGCCTTTGGTGAAATATTTTGCTAACGCAAAATGTGAAATTAAATCCACCCACCGCCGCAGCGATTTCACTC
>SVSP01000022.1 GCA_015064255.1 Oscillospiraceae bacterium | reverse complement strand
GGATAACAGAAAAACCCAACTTATTAACATAAAAATCTTTTGATAAATGATAATCAGAACCGATAATTGCAACATGATGTATTTTTGATAATTTCATATATTTCCTCCGTACAACTTCAAGTTTATCTATTAGTTGTATTATACCATAAAATCCCCGAAAAGTAAATAGGACGGCGGTGTTCTTTACAAATTGCCCCCAATAAAACACAAAAAGCCCTGCCAAAGCAGAGCTTTTTGGAATATAAAACAAGAAATTATCTCTTGAAGTTTTGAGAGTACCGTTTGATATCGTGAATATCGTGTAATATCGTATGATATCGTAGCTTTATCGTGTGTTTTCGTGCGATATCGTGAATATCGTTTGATAAAGTGTTGCACCAAATTTGCACCAAAATTACACCAACATTCAACGCCTATTCAGCTCGACAAATTGGAATTTGATCATTTATCTTTTATCGGCATCTTGCTTTCTTTTGATTCTCGTAATCAACACTTTTTTTATTTGTGTTGTTGATTTTCTCTCATTTTTTTGTTAAAATATGCTTACAAAAGGTTAATTGAATATTTAATTTTAACAATCTTAGTTACATTTAATGAATCATTGGAGAACCAATATGTATAAATCAAGAAATTTATTTTCGTCTTCTTTAATGGTTGAAGCATTACTTTTATTATTAGAAAAGAAAGAATATGACTCCATTACAGTAAAAGAAATCTGTGAAAAGGCCGGTGTAAATAGAAGTACATTTTATATGCATTACGATACTAAAGATGATTTGTTAGTAGAAACGATGAAGTATATAAATGCAAGATTACTATCTGATTCTAATTATGATCCTATTATTCCGTGTTCAAATGATGAGAAGAACTTTAATTTAGATGAAATACATTTAGTTCCATATTTGAATACAATAAAAGAACTTAAAAAAATATATCGAGTACTTCCACACAAATCACATATATTTAAAAAATCAAATATAAATAAAGAATTATATCGAAATTTATGTGATAAATTATTGCGGAAATACAACATAAAAAATGATGAAATGGAATTTGCATGTGCATATTTTAATTATGGTGTGTTAGCAATTATAGATAAATGGGTAGAGTCTGATTGTAAAGAGGATGTTTCTAAAATAGCTAACTTAATCATAAAGCTGATTAGTTTGTAAAATTAACTTATATAAATATTTTGTTATTAGTTTGGGAGGTTAATATGTTAATATCAGGTCAAGCAATTGGAGAGACAGCGTTTGACGTTGTATATTTAACTACGGTTATTACAATTGGTATCATTATGATATTAAAAAGTAAAGGATGTAAAGAATATTTGTTATTTGGTATAATGGCTGTTACACTTGGTTGTGGAGATGCATTTCATTTAGTTCCAAGAGCATTGGCTTTATGCACAACGGGATTAGAAGATTATACCTTGTGGTTAGGATTAGGTAAATGGATTACCTCAATTACAATGACAATACTCTATATCCTGTTATATTATGTATGGCGAATAAGATACAACGTAAAAGGCAAAAGAGAAATCACAATAGCGGTTTACACGTTAGCTTTAATTAGAATAGCATTATGCTTCTTCCCACAAAATCAATGGTTAGTAGCTGATGCTCCTTTAACATGGGCTATCTATCGTAATATTCCATTTGCTTTATTAGGAATATTAATAATCGTATTATTCTTTATTAGTGCTAAGAAAAATCAGGATAAAGAATATCGTTTCATGTGGTTAACAATTGTTTTAAGCTTTGCTTTTTATATTCCTGTTGTTTTATGGGCAGATTCAGTGCCTGCAATTGGATTATTAATGATGCCTAAAACATGTGCTTATGTGTGGACAGTCTTAATAGGGTTTATATCTATGCGAAAGAGTCTTAGATAAAATAAATATTATCTCTGTGTCATACCACAAAATAATAAAAATGTAAAAAGGACGGCTCAACATATAAGTTGAACCGCCCTTGTCCGTAGGGGCGACCATCGGTCGCCCGCGGGCGTTCAATGAACGCCCCTACAATAACAAAAAGCTCTGCCGAAGCAGAGCTTTTTTGTATGCTGAAATAATCGCCGTAAGGCTGTAATTATCTATTCGAGAACTGTTACGACGTTAAGAAAACACTCCAGTGGAGTGTTTTTAGTCGGAACCGCAGCGGCTATGCCGCGAGGATACCTCAGTTCAGCCGCAAAAATAAACAGACCCCACAAAAACGTGAGGTCTGTAAAAATATTGTTCGAAGAACTTATCTCTTGCTGAACTGAGGTGCACGACGTGCTGCCTTGAGACCGTACTTCTTTCTTTCCTTCATACGAGGGTCACGAGTGAGGAATCCTGCCTTCTTAAGAGGAGCGCGGAATTCGTCGCCTGCGAGAAGAAGTGCTCTTGCAACACCATGACGTACTGCTCCTGCCTGTCCGGAGAAGCCGCCGCCCTTAACGGTGCAAACTACATCGAACTTACCAACTGTGTCGGTAACTCCGAAGGGCTGGTTTACAACAAACTTGAGTGTGTCAAGTCCAAAATAATCATCGATGTCGCGGCCGTTGATGGTAACCTTACCGGTGCCGGCGAACAAACGAACTCTTGCAACAGATTTCTTTCTTCTTCCTGTGCCGTAGAAATACGGCTTTGCGCTTGTATACATCGTTTTATTCTCCTTTCACCGATTAAAATTCGTAGTTAACGGGCTGCTGAGCCTCGTTGTTGTGGTTAGCGCCACGGTAGATCTTAAGACGTGTGAGGCTCTTTTCGCCGATCGAGTTCTTAGGAAGCATACCCTTAACTGCAAGCTTCATTGCGAGGTCGGGCTTTTCGTTCATAAGAGTGCGGTAGTTTGTAGCCTTGAGTCCGCCGATGTATCCGGAGTGGCGGTAGTAGAACTTCTGATCAAGCTTCTTACCTGTAAGAATAGCCTTTTCAGCGTTTACGATGATTACGTATTCGCCGCAATCAACGTGAGGTGTGTATTCGGGACGATGCTTACCGTTGAGGATGTTAGCTGCAGCTGCTGCTGTCTTACCGAGGGGCTTATCTGCCGCATCGATAATATACCACTTGCGCTCAACAGTTTCTTTTTTTGCCATGAAAGTTGACATATTGAGTAACTCCTTAAAATTTATATATATTTTATTACTAACCTAATTTAGACAGCTTTGTGATTATATCATCATTTTATCTCAATGTCAATAGTTTTTTTAATATTTATTTCATTAAAATCAAAAAAATGCACTATAATCTCTTGTTTTCTCGTTTTTACTCGTTTTTTCTCACTCGCGCTCTTTTCAGCATCACAAAAAGTTAACAAATTATTTTGCCCAACCTACCCAAAATGACAAAATATACGCGCCCTTTAGTGCATAATCTATATTTGCAGGGGCGTAAAGCGGATATACTTAAGAACTCGGGCGGTGACGGGAGCTATGGTTTCTGTCAATTTTTTACGAGGCGCAATACTCTGAAAAGCATATTCGCTGCCCTGCACGAATAAAGATGTAATGAACACGGAGAAACAATAAACGGGAAAATACGAAAGGAAGAAAACAAAATGACCGAGATCTCACAAAAAAAATATCTGCCCGAGGGAAGCCTACTCGGCAGTATAACAAATTTCGAATATCTTTCATCACAACGCGGACTCGAACGCGCTATTTCCGACGGGGCAATCCTTGAAGCTATTGCCACAAGCTGTGACTTAGCGCGTGACCTCACAGTCGATCTTGGATGTATGCGCGGAATAATACGGAGAAACGATGCCGCTGTCGTTCAGGGCGGCGAAACGGTAAAAGACATCGCCATAATATCGCGCGTTGGTAAGGCTGTATGCTTCAAGGTACTTGCGATATGCGAGGACGAAAGCGGCAAGCCATACGCTCTTCTCTCACGAAAAAGCGCGCAGGAAGAATGTATGCGCTCATTTATCAGCGAGCTTATGCCGGGCGACATAATAGACGCTCGGGTAACGCATCTTGAGCACTTCGGAGCGTTTGTTGACATCGGCTGCGGAATCCCTTCCCTTTTATCTATAGACTGCATATCGGTATCGCGAATATCCCATCCGCGCGACCGTTTTTACGTCGGAATGCCCATTCGTGCGGTCATAAGAAGCATTGATGAGGAAAGCGGCAGGATATTCGTGAGCCACAAGGAGCTTCTCGGTACTTGGGAAGAAAACATAGAAAAGTTCAGCATAGGGCAGACTGTTATGGGGTACGTGCGAAGTGTTGAAGAATACGGAATATTCATCGAGCTGACGCCCAATCTCGCAGGTCTTGCAGAATATCACGAGGGGATAAAGGTCGGAGAGTCGGCCGCCGTCTACATAAAGAACATCATTCCCGAGCGAATGAAGATAAAGCTTGTGATAATCGACACCGCGAAAATCCGCGAGGTTCCCGACAAGCTTGAATATTTTGTTCCCGACGAGCTCGAGCATATCGACCTTTGGCGATACTCACCTAAGGCAAATCAGAGGGTTATAGAGAGCAGATTTTGCTGATAAAATATAATCGGGTCGCCGAGGACGTCGACCCCTACAATAAGAAAACAGGTGAAACAAAACGGGAGGTATTATGCCTCCCGCTTGTTCTTTTTCGCTTTTAAGAAAAGTTTTTGAAAGAGTGCAGAGAAAACTTTTTTCAAAAAGTTTTCTCTGCAAATCTTATTTTATATCATAAATAGCATCAGCTACCTTTGCAAACTGAAATACGTCGAGCGTTTCGCCGCGTACTGTGGGAGAAAAACCGAGCGAAACGATCATTTCGGTGAGTTTTTCCTTGTCAAGCCCGGAAATCTTTCCGCCGAGTGCCGAAACGACAGCGTTTACGAGTGTCTTGCGTCTTTGCATAAACGCCGCGCGGACAACCTCGAAAAAGAGCTTTTCGTCAAGCGGTTTCACTTCTTTTTCCTTGAAAATATCTATTCTGACAACGCTCGAATCGACCTTCGGTGCGGGAATAAAGCTTCCTGCCGAAACGGATGCGATCTTATAAGGTTTGCCATAATACGCCACAAACGCGCTTATTGCGCCGTATTCGTCGCTTCCCGCCTTGGCTACAAGTCTGTCTGCAACCTCTTTTTGCACCATTACGGTAACAGAATCAAGTGGAAGCTCCGATTCGAGAAGCATCGTTATTATCGGTGTGGTTATGTAATAAGGGAGATTCGCGCAGACACGCACCTCGGCGCAGTCGGAAAAATTTTCTGCGATTATAGCAGGCAGGTCGGCCTTGAGAACGTCCTGACAGATAACGCGCACGTTATCCTTTCCCTCAAGCGTTTTGCCGAGTATTGCGACCATATCGGGGTCTATTTCGAGCGAAACGACCTTTTTAGCCGCGTCGGCAAGCTCGACCGTCATAACGCCGATTCCGGGTCCTATTTCAAGAATACCGCAGTCCTTTGACGCTCCGCTTCCCGCAACTATTTTTTTCACAACTCCCTCGTTGACAAGAAAATTCTGACCGAATTTTTTCTTGAAATCGGTCTGTTCTTCTCCGAGAAGCGCTCGTATCGTAGATATATCTGTAAGCTTCATTACACTCAAATTTTCCTTTCGGGAAATCTTAATTTTACATCTTGTATCGAAATACTTATACATTATATTATAAAAATCGTAAAATTGCAAGTTATATTTGCGTGGGAACAAAGATTTTACTATATATTTTTTAAAAAAACCTTAAAAAAATATAAAAAGGTCTTGCAAAACTCTAAAAACTATGTTATAATTCATCTTGTTCGCTGGTATGGCTCAGTTGGTAGAGCAGCTGATTCGTAATCAGCAGGTCGCCGGTTCAAGTCCGGCTACCAGCTTGACGTAAAAAATCCTGTCGCGTATGCGGCAGGATTTTTTATTTTAATATTAATTATTTTGATTTGTTTTTTATCTTATCAACGATCCACTTTATCAGCAAAACCGCTGCTACGATCGCACCGATTTTCAAGAAAGAAACAACTATGGTTGTAACAATAAGCGGAACTATCTGCTCTTGCGGCATCGTGGTATATATTTCGACAACATCGTTTTTTATCCACATAAATATAATGAAAAGCAGAGAAATTACAAAAACAACAATTCTCCAAGGCTCTTTTTTGTTTTTCACGATATCACTCCCGATTACGATTTCACTTACGGCTTATTACTTTCCCTTCTGCGCTTAATAAACCGCCAGATTGCCCAAGCCGCTCCGCAAACAAGCAGAAAAAATGCGGCGCACACGGCAAGCACGACAAAGCCGACACGGTCCCAGTGGTCAAAAGCAAATGACAAAGCAGCGAAAACAGCAGTCAAAACCGAGAAGAGATAAACGGGTATCAAGCGGATATGCCTATTTTTCACCTTGAAGCAAAGCAGCAGTTGAACAAGCAGTATAACAGCTGCTACGATATAAATAAAAATATCGGTTTCGATTTCAAAAGACCCGAAATGAAGCATAATCTCACCTTCTATCAAAATTCTTCTTTTATTCTTTGAATATCAGTCAACTTGAAATTCTTATCAAAACTAAACAGTACGCCGTTAAGTGTTATCTTGCCCGATGCAAGCTTAAAGCGAGTGGGCATTTTGGTTTTGAATTTCGAAATTACGTTTTCGACCTCCACGCCGAGTGCAGACTCTTCACAGCCGCACATACCGACGTCTGTGATATAACCGCTTCCTTTTGGAAGTATCTGCTCGTCGGCGGTAGTTACGTGGGTATGAGTTCCGAAGATCGCGTTCACGCGCCCGTCAAGGTAATATCCGAGCGCCTTTTTCTCGGCGGTCGCTTCCGCGTGAATATCGAGTACCGAAATGTCGTATCTTCCCTTTTCACGCTCTAATATCTTATCGACCGTTTCGAAAGGACAGTTAAGGGCATCCATAAACATATTTCCGAGTACGTTCATCACAAGCACTCTTGCCACTCCCGTATCAAAAACGGTATATCCTTTTCCGGGAGCGCTCGAAGGATAATTTGCAGGTCTGATAATCTCTTCTTTATCGTCAAGATAACTGTAAATTCTGTTCTTTTTCCAAACGTGGTTACCGCTTGTTATCACGTCAACTCCACACGCAAAAAGGTCTTCGGCATCGTCGGGATTTATTCCGTTACCCTCAGCAACGTTTTCTCCGTTTGCCACGACCATAGAAATATCGTATTTTTTCCGTACAGCACCGAGATTTTTCTGCATAAACGAAAGAGTATCCGGTCCGACTATATCACCAAGACAAAGCAAATTAAAATTTCCCATCGAAATATCCCTTCTAAAACAAAGCTAAAAAAGCGAAACGGTGCCAACGGACTTTAGACAGATAAAACTGTCTGACCGCAAGTCCGCGGCACCGTTTTTTAACATATTTAAATATATACTTATACGGAATTTCCGTCTTTTTTTCAAAGGAGTTTTATATTATCATATGTTATCCGCACGGCTTCCTATACTTCGGAAGCTCATCTGCGTGGTTGAAATGTTAATGTGTTAATGTTTTTGCAAATTATTTTGCATAGTCAACGGCACGGCTTTCACGAACCACATTTACCTTGATCTGTCCCGGATATTTAAGCTCCGCTTCAATCTTCTTTGCAATTTCTCTTGCAAGAAGCACCATATCTGTATCGGATACCATTTCGGGCTTGACCATAATGCGGATTTCTCTACCTGCCTGAATTGCGAACGATTTTTCTACGCCGGGAAGACTTTCTGCAAGCTCTTCCATCTTCTGAAGTCGCTTGATATAGTTCTCAACGTTTTCTCTGCGTGCGCCCGGACGTGCTGCCGAAATAGCATCTGCCGCCTGAACGATAAACGCGATTACCGAGTGAGATTCAATATCACCGTGGTGCGCTTCGATTGCGTGTATAATTTCATCGCTTTCCTTATACTTCTTGGCGAGTTCTACGCCTATCTGAACGTGAGAGCCCTCTTTTTCGTGTGTCATCGCCTTTCCTATATCGTGGAGAAGTCCGGCGCGCTTAGCTACCATACTGTCAACCCCAAGCTCATCGGCAATAATGCCCGAAAGGAGCGATACCTCGATTGAGTGCATCAATACGTTCTGTCCATAACTTGTGCGGTACTTGAGTCTTCCGAGGATCTTTACGAGATCAGCGTGTATTCCGTGAATACCCGTATCAAACGTTGCACGTTCACCCGCCTGCTTGACACTTGCTTCGACCTCTTTTTTAGATTTTTCGACGATTTCTTCTATCCTTGCGGGATGGATTCTTCCGTCAACAATAAGTTTTTCGAGAGTAAGTCTTGCAACCTCACGGCGTACCGGATCAAATCCGGAAAGTGTGATTGCTTCGGGAGTATCGTCTATTATAAGATCCACACCCGTCAGAGTTTCTATTGCTCTGATATTTCTTCCCTCACGGCCGATTATTCGACCCTTCATTTCATCATTAGGAAGAGGAACTACCGAAATCGTAGCCTCTGCTACTTGGTCGGATGCACATCTTGCTATAGCAAGCGATATGATATCCTTTGCCTTATCGTCGGCAATTTCTTTAAGTCTTTCCTCAATTTCCACGAGTCTGAGCGCCGCCGAATGCTTTGCTTCATCCTCTATCTGAGAAATGATTTCCTGCTTTGCTTCTTCTACCGTATATCCGGAAATCTGTTCAAGTCTTTCGAGCTGTAATACCTTGATCTTTTCGATCTCGCCTGTAAGTTCATTGTTTTCTTTGATCTTCTTATCAAGAATTTCTTCCTTACGTTCAGTAGCTTCTATCTTTTTATCAAGAGCTTCTTCTCTCGAAACACATCTGCGTTCGAGTCTCGAAATTTCGCTTCGTCTTTCCTTGATCTCGCGTTCAAATTCCTTATTGGAACGCATGATCTCTTCTTTGGCTTCTATCAAAGCTTCTTTTTTCTTGGTTTCCGCCGCTTTTATACCCTCATCGAGAATTCTTGCTGCTTCCTGACTCGCAGAGCCGATTTTAGCTTCAGCGACCTTCTTGCGTATAAGAACACCTGCAAGAACACCGACAGCAAGACACGCGACAGCGACCAAGATCCAAATCCAATCTTCCATTTTGCACCTCCTTATTAAGTTTTTATTTTCAAATTTAAACAATACTGCACTAAGTATTCAGAACACATCTATTTTACACCAAAACGAGCCGTTTGTCAATACGGCAAACGGCTCGCTTTATCAAAATAATGTTAATATTTATAGAGTTTTGTCTTTTTTATCACAATATCACGCTTTTTCTCTCGTTTTGCCAAGACTTGACACCATCGCGTACGCTATATACTGGCAAATGAAATATCCCGCAACGGCAAATCCTATCTTATAGACAAAGGGCAGTATAAGGAAAACGTATTCGGACACGAGCACGGGAGCGCCGTACGTTGCTATCGAATCGGCAGTATCGGTAATACAGAAGATAAGCTGTGTTGCAAGATACACGAAAACGGGCACAGCTACCGAAGCATTAATCAAAGAATTTTTCGGAAGTCCCGCCACGAGCGTTTCGTGCGAGAGCTTTCTTCCCGTAGCCTTTATCGAAGAAACCTTGAGCTTCGCGGCAAAAAATGCGGCACACATTACCACGAGAAGCATAAGCACGTTCATAAAATAGGAAATCATTGCCCACCAAAGAAGCAGCTCATCGTGCATCTGTGCAAGCGTATAGTTTGACAGTACAAACGTGCCGAGTCCAGAAAGAATATACTCGTCTATCACTGCACTTATCCAAAGCACGGCAGTCTTAAGAAGAACTACAAGGAAGAGAAAGGATAGTACTTCTATCCAAAACATTCTTTCCGCGAGCTTATTATATCCTGCGAAAAGGGCAGAAACTATCACAGCGCACTGCGCAAGAAACGCCGAGGTCACAGCAAGCTCAGAGAATTTTCCGACGATCTCATAAAGTACTCCGTCGCCGATATTAGCAAGGATAGTATCGCAAAGCGGCGACAAAACGACAGCATCAGCTATCGGAATTATAACTGCGAAGAGTATCGTAAATCTCATAGCAAGAGTCGAAAACGAGCCAGAGAAAAACGATGTGATTTTTTTATTGTTCATATACAGGTAAAATGCCTTTCAAGTGCTGACTTTATTAATAAAATCTCATAACCGAGATGACCTTGCCAAGAATGATAAGGCTATCGACAATTATCGGCTCCATAGTTTTGTTTTCGGGCTGAAGTCTGTAATGACCGTTTTCTTTATAATAGGTCTTTACGGTTGCCTCGTCGCCTATAAGCGCAACAACTATATCTCCGTTTTCGGCAACAGGACATTTTTGAACAACGACGAAGTCACCGTTCATTATTCCCGCCTCTATCATACTTTCGCCCTTTACCCTAAGCGCGTAAAGCTGACCCGACATATGAGATTTTTTAACTATCGGGAAATAGATAGATTCACTCGTATTTTCAAGAGCGAGAATAGGCGCACCTGCCGCAACCTTACCGACAACGGGTATTCTTACCGATCGGCGGTCTTCTATCGAAACGGGTGATATCTCAACAGGCTTAAGGCTTCTTGATTTTCCCGCATCTCTTTCAAGATATTTTTTATCTTCAAGTCTTTTTATGTACGAATGTACTGTTGAAGTTGATTTTATATCAAGAGCCTGCTGGATATCGCGTACTGCGGGCGGATATCCGTTTTTTCGTGTTGCTTCCACTATAAAATCATAGACTCTTTTTTCCTTATCGGTCAAAGCTTGCATTTTCATCTTCCTTTCTTGTAGCTTTGTCCCAAATTATGCTCAAAAGCTCCCAAAAAGCATTAAAAGCATATTTTGCACGTTTGGTTTACATACTTATATGCATTATATCATACTTTTTCGAAAAAATCAAACTTTTGTTCGTTTTTTTGGATGCTTTTCACTCTTTAAATTGTAAACTTATTATGAACGAAATTTCCCATCAAGAAAAAAAGTGCCCGCACAGAAATCTGCCGCGAGCACTTTCAGTTACAAATTCAATTTTATTCAGCGGTATAGTTATCGAAATAACCCTGAATAAGAACGATAGGAGTTCCTTTATCACCGCTACCCGAAGTAAGGTCACAGAGAGAACCGATAAGGTCGGTGATACGTCTGGGAGTTGTTCCCTGCGATTCCATAGAGCCTACGAGGTCATCGCCTTTATTCTTGATATAGTTTTCGATAGCGTGACGAAGCTCGTCGCCCTTGAGGTCTGCGAAATTGTTATCTGCAAGATACTTGAGCTTAACTTCGTTAGGTGTGCCGTTAAGACCGTCCGTATATCCGGGGGATACGACCGGGTCTGCAAGCTCCCATATCTTTCCTACGGGATCCTTGAACGCGCCGTCGCCGTAAACCATTACTTCCACCTTTTTACCGGTAGCAGCCATTACCTTAGCCTGAACGTCGTTAACGAACGCTGTGCAGTTTCTCGGGAAAAGCTTTACCTTATCCTCTGTAGCCTTATTCGATCCGAGAAGTCCGTAATTTTCGTTGCATCCGCTTCCGTTTACGGGAGCCGTCAGAATATCGTCAAGACCGAGAACGATCTCTGCGCCTGCATTCTTGAGGATTCTCTTTGTTCTTGCGCGTGTATGGATATCACACGTAAGAACCTTCTTTGTATAGTTAAGAATAACAGCGGGATTATTTGCAAAAACAACCTCAACCTCTGCTCCCTCTTCGCGGATAAGATTCGAATAATATTCAACGTAATCTACACCCGTAAACGGATGGAGATTCTGACCGAAGAGTTCTCTGTACTTTTCGAGAGTAAGCACATCCGAGTAAGGATTTACACCCTTTTCGTCGAGCTGATCGAGAGTAACGAGGTGGTTTCCGAATTCGTCCGAGGGATAGCTGAGCATAAGGACGATCTTCTTTGCGCCCTTCGCGATACCTCTGAGGCATATTGCAAATCTGTTTCTGCTGAGTATCGGGAAAATAACACCGATAGTTTCTCCTCCGAGTTTTGCTTTAACGTCTGCTGCGATATCGTCTGTTGATGCATAATTATCCTGTGCTCTTGCAACTACAGCTTCTGTAACCGCGATTACGTCACGGTCGTAAAGCTCAAAGTTTTCGGATTTTGCCGCATTCAGAACGGACTCTGCGACGATAGACGCAAGGTCATCTCCGCTACGAATTATCGGCGCACGGACACCGCGCGAAACGGTTCCAACCATTCTTCCCATATATATTATCTCCTTTTTAATTAAACTTGGACTACCTTTCTATTTTATCACTTTTTTTGCTTATGTCAAGTATTTTTGTGCATATATATTTGATTTTATAACATATTTATGCGAAATATCCAAAAAAGTGACTCTTCAAGCTTTTTACACAAAGCAATTTTTAGTACTGCTTTTTTATTTTGAATACTCAAGAGCCTCGTAAACGTAAAGATTTCCGTAGCTCCAGTTATATCCGCTTGCGTTATGACGGTCGAATGTTATGTGGAAATGGCGTATTCTGCTTCCCACAGGTACGGAAAATACCGTTCCCCATCCTCTGAAGCCGCCGTCGTCGTAATCACATATGAGCTTATCATATTTCGAAAAATCATTATACCTATAAATATCGTAACGCGCTCTCGTTTTGAAATCGCTTCCGCACACGAAATAGTATTCGCCGTCTATTTTTGTAAACATACCGCCCGTTTTTTCGCCCGTGAGAGTTCTGTCCACATACTCAAAGCCGTCAAACGGAGAGTCCGAAACGAAGTGATAATAGTGATATCCGTCTGCCGGCTCGAGTCTGCATACCGTGAGATGCCATTTGCCGTCGATAAAGCAGAGGTCCGGGTCTTCATCGCCTTTAAATCCCGCAAACTGTCTGAGATCGTCGCCCGCCGGTGCGTCAAGAAGCTTGACGTCAACTATCTGAATACCGTATCTCGGATCGCCGAGAAGCTCGCCTCTTGCAAGAATATGACCGTGGCTGAACGAACACATCCAAATATACCATTTGCCCTTGTTTCTGTCAAACACGACCGACGAAGCCACGTCCGAGCAGCACATACCGTCGCCGACGTCAAAGAGCATCGCACCCTCAAGACGAAAATCGCAAAGCGTGGGATTCCACGAAATTACCGACTGATAGGTCTGTGCCTCAAGACGCGATGACATAGTGAGAAATACTCTTCCGCCCTCAATTATGGGAGTGCCGTCCTCATATCTCATAGGTTTCATATCCGCGTGACTGAGCCCGCCGCAAAGATATGATTCTATATTTTTGACGGTTATACTTCCACTATTTTTACTTTCGCAGGCAAGGCTGATATGTGATTTTGTAAATATGTCGTAGCTGCTGAATTTTCTGAGATCTTCAAACACGTTATCGCAGACAAGCACAGGTCTTTCACCCTTGTCAACGTAAATACTTACAGCGCCCATACGGAAGGTCAGCGAAAGTATATCACCTTTAGTTAGTGCACATTCTGCGATTTTTTCAGATCCTCCGCAGATAATTTCAATCTTTTCACCGTCAGCCATTACGGAAAGTGCGGACTCTCCGTTGTATTCGAGGGAAAAACCTACTTTTGCAGAGTATATTTCGCAGATCTCAAGCTCATATGAAGCAATCGGGAAGAAATCCGTAAGAAAACGCGCTATATATCCGCCATTTTCCGAGGAAACGGTATATTTTGCATTATCTATCTTTTCGCAAACGTCGCCCGTTTTGACGGTCACGGGATACGGGTCGCCCCTTTTATCATTTACAAAATCCTTATAAAGACTCATTTCTCCGAGAGGAAGTCTGAGTGTTTTATAGGGATTTACCGAAAATTTGCGTCTGAATGTCATTTTTGAAAGTTCCATAGCCATCTCCCGAAACATTTATTTTCCGCTTAACATTTTATCACATTTTTTTCCTTTTGTAAATAGTGTCAAAAAATAAAATATGCCATATAATAAGGTCAAAGCAAAATATTTTATCACAAAAACACCGATATTCATATTTTATATATTGCTATTGGCAAAAAAGAATGTATAATATTGATATACGGTATAAATTACAAGGAGAAGATTTGTTATGAATATATGCTGTTACGGCGCGGCAAGCGACAATATTGACAAAACTTTTTTGGAAGAGGGCTGCAAGCTCGGAGAAAAAATGGCGTGTCGCGGACACTCTCTTGTGTTTGGCGGCGGAGATACGGGAATGATGGGAGCTTCCGCGAGAGGAATACATAAAACAGGCGGCAAGGTCATCGGTGTCGCGCCCAAGTTTTTTGACAAAGAGGGTGTACTCTATCAGGAATGTGATGAATTTTTCTGGACCGACACTATGCGTCAGAGAAAGCAGAAAATGCAGGACCTTTCTGACGCTTTCATCGTAATGCCGGGCGGTATCGGCACTTTTGAAGAGTTTTTCGAGATGATAACCCTTAAAAGTCTTGGGCAGATACACCACCCTATCGCGATATTCAACATAAACGGCTATTACAACAAGCTTATCGAGGCTATCGAATATGCATCGGAAACAAAGTTTATGTACGTTTCGCCCGACGAGATATACAAAGCGTTTACCGATATTGACGAAATGCTTCTATATATTGAAGAAAACAAAAAAACTTAAACAGATTTAAAGGCAGAGTGAATTTTCTCTCTGCCTTTAAATATATCGAAAATATCAACTGCGAGGACGCCTACCGAAAATTTGGGTATGAAGTTCGGAGAAAGGGAAAAAACTTCGGCGTTTGAGATGGTTTTCCTCTTTCTCTGATTTTACATTTGGGTCAAAGAGAATTTCTCGCTGACCTTATTTTTACTTTTTTTCAAAAAGACTTGACAAACACTATACTTCGTGATATGATGTATTACGCAACAGGAGGTATATATGGATATTCAATTAAAAAGAGGACTGCTTGACGTATGTGTACTTGCGGCTATAAAAGATGAGGATTCATACGGATACAAGATAATAAAGGATATGAAGCCTTATATCGAGCTTTCCGAATCGACCTTGTACACAATTTTAAAACGCCTTGAAACAGCCGATATGCTCACAGTCCGCACGGCAGAGCACGGCGGGCGCCTCCGTAAATATTACCATATTACGGGAGAAGGACTGCGGCGTATTGAGGAATTCAAGATCGAATGGAAAGAAATTATGTCGATATACAAATTCGTAGTAAGGGAGGAGACAGAAAGTGAATAAAAAGGAATTTATTGCGAGTCTGCGCAGCGGTCTGAAAGGTCTGCCGCAGAAGGAAATCGAAGAACGCGTGATATTTTACAGCGAAATGATAGACGACCGCATCGAAGAGGGCTTTTCCGAAGCTGATGCCGTTGCCTTTATCGGCAGCGTTGACACGATAATTTCGCAGATAGCTCCGGAAAATCAAGACATAAAAGAGAAAAAGCCAAAGAGAAAAATGGGCGCGTGGGAGATAGTACTTATCGTGCTCGGATTTCCCGTATGGTTTTCTCTGCTTACCGCGGTATTTTCCGTTGCCATTTCGCTTTACGGTGCTCTTTGGGCGGTGATAATTTCTCTGTGGGCTGTTTTTGCTTCCTTCGTTGCCTGCGGCTTTGCCGGTATAATAGCAGGTATCACATTTATCTTTGTCACAAATCCGCTTACCGGAGTAGCTATGATAGGTGCGGGTATTACCCTGATCGGACTTTCGATCTTCACTTTCTTCGGTTGTCATATCGCAACAAAGGGAGCTTTGATTCTTATCCAAAAAACAGCTATCGCTATTAAAAAAGCACTCACCAAAAAGGAGGCGGCAAAATGAAAAAAAGCGCGAAAATATGGCTTATTATAGCATCTCTTCTCGTTATTGTCGGAGCGGTAATGTTTGCAGTTTCGCTGATAGCCTACAACGGTGATTTCACAAAATTCGCTACTGCGAAATATCAAACCAACATGCACGAAATAAGTGAGGAATTCACAGACATATCTATCGACACAGAAACTGCAGATATCAAAATTTTTCCCTCTGATGACAACAAATGCAAGGTCGTATGCTACGAAACCGAAAAAGAAAGTCATTCGGTAGAGGTCGAAAACGGCACTCTTAAAATCAGATACGTTGACACAAGAGCGTGGTATGAATATATCGGAATAAATATTTCTTCAAGTAGAATAACCGTTTATCTGCCCGAAAAAGAGTATTCGTCACTCAAAATAAAGGGATCTACGGGAAACGTTTATATACCGGCGGATTTCAGCTTTGACAGTATCGACATAAAGGCAAGCACGGGCGACGTACACATCGAAGCAGCTTCTTCCGAAAGTATCAAAATAAAAGCGGACACGGGTGACATCAACCTCATAAGCATAAACACGTCTTCTCTCGACCTCGGCGTTTCCACGGGCAAAATAAGTGTCACCGATATAAACTGCGGCGGAGATATAAAAATCGAGATTTCTACGGGCAAGGTAAGTCTACGTAATATAAGCTGCAAAAACCTTATATCAAGCGGAGATACAGGAAAGATAACTCTGAAAAACGTTACCGCATCCGAAAAATTTTCTATCACACGAAGCACGGGCGACGTTACATTTGACGCCTGCGATGCTTCCGAAATTTTGGTAAGCACCTCTACGGGAGACGTTCGCGGAACACTTCTTTCGGGTAAGGTCTTCGTAACCGACACAAGCACGGGCAAAACAGACGTTCCGAAAAGCACGTCGGGCGGAATTTGCGAGATAACGACCTCAACGGGTGATATTGAGATTTCTATAACAGAATAATGCAAATCAGACGGCAAATTTTCCCGTTTCAGACTAATGGCAAAATAAAAAAGAAATATTTTAGCCAAGGAAAAGGGATAGGAGTCTGAGGAAAAAAAGGGAGGGGAAAATCTTCGGCGTTTGAGATGTTTTTCCCCTTTCTTCAGTCCAGCCGATTGATTTTGTCTACACTTTGAGACGGCAGTTTTGCCGTCTGTTTTTTATATTTTCCTTTCAAGTTGACAAGAGAAAAAAATAATATTATAATAAAAGCGAAAAAAATAAAAAATATTTTCAAAAACGCGCAACCAAACGAATTTTTTCGTGTCTTATATGGTGAAAGGAGAAGTGGAGAATGTTATGCAAGATAATGAAATAGTTGAGCTGTTTTGGCAAAGAGAACAGACTGCCATACTGCAAACAAGTGCAAAATACGGAAAAAGTCTTGAAAACACCTCTTACGCTATACTCCATTCTTGGGAGGACGCGCAGGAGTGTGTGCAGGACACATATTTCGCCGCTTGGAACAGTATGCCGACTGACCGTCCCGATTATCTGGGAGCTTACCTTATGAAGATAATTCGCAATCTTTCGTTGAATTTATATCGTAAACAGCACGCGCAGAAAAGAAATACGGGAATTACTCTTATTTACGAAGAACTAAGTGAATGTATTCCCGATTCGGATGAGGGCGTTTTTGAATCTATGGAAAGCGGCGCTCTCGCAAAGATCATTAACTCTTTTCTCGAAGGGCTCGACAAGGAAAAACGAATAGTTTTCGTAAGGCGGTATTTTTATTCGGATTCTGTAAAGGATATATCCGACAAGCTTTCTATCAGCGAATCGAAGGTCAAAAGTATGCTGATGCGCCTTCGCAGAAATCTCGCCGAAGTAATCAGCAGGGAGGGTTTTTATGATTGATCCGAATAAGCAGAAAAAGATCCTCTATATGTTTGACGAGATCGGTAAGATAGACGACAAATATATAAACGAAGCGCTCCTCTGCGAGAAAAAAGCTGTACGACCGGTAAAATTCTCACGTTTGCTCGCCGTCGCCGCCTGTATCGCGCTGATATCGGTAATGCTTCTTACTATGATATCAAATCGCTCGGACGAGGCACCTCAGGAGCCAATTACACAGCCTTCAGACACAAAGAATACAGAAGATCTTATTATGATCACCTTCACGGAAATGGATAGCGATATCCGATCAAGTTTTCGTGTGCCGACATTTGACATCACAGAAGACGTTGATGGCAAATATTCATTTCTGTATCACGGTGGCATACGCCTCATATGGACTTACGGAAACGGCGTGTACTATTCTGTAGCTGTAAGCGATGACAACGACGTCAAAGCCCTTAAAGATTATCTTGCAAATGACAAAACGACCGATTTTGAAAGAGGAAGAGAATACGGCGATTTCAGATTCTATATAAGCTACGGAAACGGAATTACCGAAACTCCTTATCTTTCGGACAACGGCGGACGATTCTCCGACGGTTTCCTTTCAGACTATCTTCCCGAGGTATTACCCTCGGATGAGTTTGCGCATTTTGTGCAAACGTTCATCGAAAAATGTATTTCAGAAAGGTTAGAAGAAGGATGGTACTGATTATGAAAAAGAGTTTATTTACAAAATTTTTAGCGCTTACCTTTGTCGCAGTTATGATATTTTCTCTCGCCTCCTGCTCTGCAAAAGGGTGGGCAGAAGATATGATGGCTCCTTCGGACAATTATTACAGCGGTACTACAGATGAATCGATGCCCGAGTTTGGCGACACTCTTCCCGACGAGTACGGCAAGCTCATCGAAAACTCGTGGATAAGCACGTCTGAAGAGCCGACCTCGACCTTCTCGTCGGACGTTGATACCGCATCATACTCGCGTTTGCGCGCGTATCTGAACAACAAAATGCCGTTTGAAAACATAAAAACTTATTACGGCTCGTCAATACGCACCGAAGAAATGCTCAATTATTTCAAATATACAACAAATTCTCCGATCGGCGATGACCTTTTCGGTGTACGCACGGAGATCGCTCCCTGTCCTTGGAACGCAAATGCTTCCCTGCTTATGATGACCTTCAAAGCAAAAGAAGCCGATACAAAGAGCAAAGGAAACAACCTCGTATTCCTTATCGACGTTTCGGGCTCGATGGCTTCCGAAGATAAGCTTCCTCTTCTTCAAAAAGCCTTCGACACTCTCATAAATTCACTCGGCAGTAATGACAGAATATCTATCGTAACCTATTCGGGCGAGGAAAAGGTAGTACTTGAGGGTTGTAGCGGAAACGACAAGAACAGAATAAAGAAAGCTGTTAAAACACTCGAAGCGGGCGGCTCTACAAACGGCTCCTCGGGAATGGAAAGAGCTTACAGTATCGCGCAGGATTATTTCATCGAAGGCGGCAACAACCGCATAATTATGGCGACAGACGGTGACCTCAACGTAGGAATCACCTCTACCGAGGGCATACTCGATTACGTTGAAAATAAGCGTCAAAGCGGAATTTATATCTCCACTCTCGGCTTCGGAACGGGCGGATACAACGATTCTATACTCGAAACTATCGCGGACAACGGAAACGGCGCTTACTACTTTATCGACGGTATGACCGAAGCCGAAAAGATCTTCGGTACAGACCTGCTCTCCACTCTCTACACGGTAGCCGAGGACGTTAAATTCCAGCTCACCTTTAATGAGCTTGCGATATCCGAATACCGTCTTGTCGGATACGAAAACAGAGTTATGGACAACGAAGACTTCGAAAACGACGCCAAAGACGCGGGCGAGGTCGGCGCGGGACAGCAGCTTGTAGTTTGCTATGAGATAAAGTGGTCGAATGCCGAGGTTTACGTAGAGAACATTATGTCGCTGAGCGTACGATACAAAAAGCCGGGCGAGCTTAATGCTTTGCAGAACGATTATGTAATCAAAAACGATATCGCCACAGAAAATCCTTCGGATGATTTCAAATTTGCATCTGCCGTTATCGTTACCGCTATGCTTCTGCACGACAGCAAGTATATCGACGAGGGAATAACTCTCGATTATGTAAAAAACACACTTAAAAGCCTTGATTTGAACGATTTTTACAAAGAAGAGTTCAGAAATCTTATTGTAAAAACATACTGATCTCGGACAAGAATAAAAGATCCGCAGGAAAATTCCTGCGGATCTTTTGTTTTAATTACTTATAATACTTAACAGCCGAATCGAAGAGCTTCATATCGTAATTTCCTTCTACGTTCTTGTAGAGGTTCTTGCCGATACGCTCTGCGTGTCCCATCTTACCGAGGACGCGTCCGTCGGGAGAAAGGATACCCTCGATAGCAAAGCACGAGTTGTTCGGGTTGAAATGTACGTCAGAAGTAGGCATACCGTCTGCACCAACGTACTGTGTAGCGATCTGTCCGTTTTCCGCAAGAGTGCGGATAAGCTCATCGGACGCAAGGAATCTTCCTTCGCCGTGAGAGATCGGTACGGAATATACGTCACCCGGCTTTGTGCCTGCAAGCCAAGGTGATTTCGAGCTTGCAACGCGTACGTTTACTATTCTTGACTGGTGTCTGCCGATAGTATTGAAGGTAAGTGTCGGGCAGTTTTCGTCCGTGTCTATGATCTCGCCGTAAGGAACAAGACCGAGCTTGATAAGTGCCTGGAAGCCGTTACAGATACCTGCAACAAGACCGTCGCGGTTCTTTATGAGGTTATTTACCTCGTCGCTGATGATCTTATTTCTGAAGAATGCCGTAATGAACTTTGCAGAGCCGTCCGGTTCATCACCACCCGAGAATCCGCCGGGAATAAATATCATCTGGCTGTTCTTAACTGCATCTGCAAAAGCGTTTACAGACTCTTCAAGCCCTGCGGGAGTAATGTTCTTTATAACGAGGATCTGAGGCTCTGCGCCTGCATCGGCAAATACCTTTGCGCTGTCGTATTCGCAGTTTGTTCCGGGGAATACGGGGATAACCACGCGAGGCTTTGCGAATTTCTGACTTGCAACGAGTACGGAGGGCTTATCGTAGGTAAATGCTTCGATCTTGCCTTCGCCCTGCTCAATATTGCAGGAATATACGCCCTCGAGCTTGCCTTCGTAAACTTCAAGAAGTCTTGCAAGAGAGAGCTTGTCATTTCCGAGAGAAATAAACTCTTCTTTTACCGTCTTACCGAGAAGCTTTTCGTCAAGAGATATACCGTCTGCACACTCAACAACGAAAGCACCGTAATTATATCCGAATATTTCCTTCTTGCAAGCTTCTGCAAAGACAAATCCGATAGAATTACCGATAGTCATCTTGAGAATGCCTTCAGCCACACCGCCGTAAACGGGCGTGTATGCCGAAATTACCTTGCCCTCGCGGATAAGTGCCGTAAGACGTGCAAATATTGCCTTAAGAGATTCAGGCTTCGGAAGATTATTTTCATTATATTCGGGCTTAATGAGATATACGTTATGATCTGCGCCCTTGAACTCGGGAGTAATAAGATTTTCAGCCTTTTCCGTTGTTACGGCAAAGGAAACGAGTGTAGGGGGAACGTCAATATCGTCAAACGATCCACTCATCGAGTCCTTACCGCCGATAGCGGCAACGCCGTAGTCGAGCTGTGCGTCAAGAGCTCCGAGAAGGGATGCAAGAGGCTTGCCCCAACGTGTGGGATCTTTTCTGAGACGCTCGAAATATTCCTGGAACGTGAGGTATGTATCTTCGAAGTCCGCACCCGATGCGATAAGCTTACAGATAGATTCAACAACTGCAAGATATGCGCCGTGATAGCAGGATTTTTCTGCGATGAAGGGGTTATAGCCCCAAGCCATTACAGAAGCATCGTCTGTATGTCCCTTTTCAACCGAAATCTTATGAGCCATCGCCTGAGGAGGTGTAAGCTGATTCTTTCCGCCGAAGGGCATAAATACGCTTCCTGCGCCGATAGTCGAGTCAAAACGCTCGCTGAGTCCGCGCTTCGAGCATACGTTAAGGTCGCCCGCAAGAGCTCTCATACCCTTAGCAAAGCTTTCGGGAATTTCTTTATCGTAATTTGCAGCTGCAACAGATTTTGCTGTAATATGCTTTTCCGCACCGTTAGAGTTAAGGAAATCGCGCGAAATATCAACGATAACAGTACCGTTCCAGGTCATTGTAAGTCTGGGATCTGCCTTTACTCTTGCAACTACTGTCGATTCAAGGTTTTCGCTTGCCGCAATTTCGCAGAAGCGTGCCACGTCATCAGCGGCAACAACAACTGCCATTCTTTCCTGCGACTCGGAGATAGCAAGCTCTGTTCCGTCAAGACCTTCGTACTTCTTGGGAACAGCGTTGAGGTCGATATCAAGACCGTCTGCAAGCTCACCGATAGCAACCGATACGCCGCCTGCACCGAAGTCATTACAACGCTTGATAAGTCTTGAAGCCTCTGCATTTCTGAAGAGCCTTTGGAGCTTACGCTCTTCGGGAGCGTTACCCTTCTGAACCTCTGCTCCGCAGGTTTCAAGCGAAGATGCTGTATGAGATTTAGACGAACCGGTAGCACCGCCGCAACCGTCGCGTCCTGTTCTACCGCCGAGAAGAATAACGATATCGCCGTCCTCGGGGCGTTCTCTGCGAACGTTTTCAGCCTTTGCCGCACCGACAACCGCGCCGATCTCCATTCTCTTTGCGATATATCCGCTGTGGTATATTTCATCAACCTGACCCGTGCAAAGACCGATCTGGTTACCGTAAGACGAATATCCTGCCGCAGCTGTGGTAACTATCTTACGCTGAGGAAGCTTGCCCTGAAGAGTTTCGGAAACGGGAACTGTGGGATCGCCTGCGCCCGTTACTCTCATTGCCGCATAAACGTAAGATCTTCCCGAAAGCGGGTCACGAATAGCACCGCCGATACAGGTAGCCGCGCCGCCGAAGGGCTCGATCTCTGTCGGGTGGTTATGTGTTTCGTTCTTGAAGAGAAGGAGCCAATCCTGTTCTTCTCCGTCAACTGTTACCTTTATTTTAACTGTGCAGGCATTTATTTCCTCGGACTCGTCGAGCTTCGAGAGCTTACCTGATTTTTTAAGATATTTTGCGGCAATAGTACCGATATCCATAAGGCAAACAGGCTTTGTACGTCCGAGCTCACGTCTTACTGCCATATATCTTTCGTAAGACTCGGCAAGTGCCTTATCTTCAAATTCAACCTTATCGATGATAGTACCGAAAGTGGTATGACGGCAGTGGTCAGACCAGTATGTATCTATCATTCTGATTTCCGTGATAGTAGGATCTCTGTCCTCTGTTACGAAATAATCGCGGCAGAATCGGATATCGTCGATATCCATCGCAAGCGAATAATCGTTTATAAATTCTGCAAGACCCTTTTCGTCAAGCGCTCTGAAACCGTCAAGAACCTTTACGCTCTCGGGAATATCGTATTCGGTAGCGAGAGTTTCGTACGTTTCAAGCGACGCTTCGCGGCTTTCCACGGGGTTTATGAGATACTTTTTGATTGCCGCGATCTCGTCAGAGGAAAGCGCTCCCGAAAGAACGTAAACCTTTGCGGAGCGAACTGTCGGACGAGCCGCACGAGAGATAAACTGCACACACTGTGCCGCAGAGTCTGCTCTCTGGTCAAACTGTCCGGGAAGATATTCTACCGCAAAAACGGTATCATTTTCGCCGAATGCGAGAGTGTCCGAAATATCGTCAAGCTGAGGCTCGGAGAAAACGGTAGTCTTCGAGCGCTCGAAAATTTCGGGAGTGATATTTTCAACGTCGTATCTGTTTACGATACGAAGACCTGTAAGTGAGCTTATTCTGAGAAGAGATGTTATATCGTTTTTCAGAGCCTTCGCTTCGTCGGCAAGTCCCTTTTTCTTTTCAACAAATATTCTGAATACCATATTTATTAGCCTTTCTATGTTTTATCTATTGCTTTAAGCGCTCTCAAACCTATATCCTTACGGAAGAAAGCGTTTCCAAAATGTACTTTTTCTACGTTTTCATATGACTTTTGGATAGCATCATAAAGGGTATCACCAATAGCTGTAACACCAAGTACTCGTCCGCCCGACGTAAGAAGCTTACCGTTTTCGAGCTTTGCGCCTGCCACGAAAAGCTGTGCATCGAAGTCGCTGTCAACGCTGATTTCAAAGCCTTTTTCATATTTTGTCGGATATCCGTCCGATGCCATTATTACGCACGCGGCGTGCTTGTCGCTGAATTTCACTTCAACCTCGGCAAGTCTTTCCTCTGCGACAGCCATCATAATTTCAAGCAAGTCACTTTCAAGAAGAGGAAGCACTACCTGTGTTTCGGGATCGCCGAATCGGCAGTTATATTCTATAACCTTTGGTCCGTCGGGAGTTATCATAAGTCCGAAGTAAAGACAACCCTTAAATGTTCTTCCCTCTTTGTTCATCGCGTTCATCGTTGGAATGAATATTTCCCTCATAGCGCGCTCTGCATGTGCGGGTGTGTAGCAGGGATTAGGTGCAACAGTTCCCATTCCGCCCGTGTTAAGTCCCTCATCGTTATCGTGTGCGCGCTTATGGTCCATAGATGAAACCATAGGTACGAGAGTTTTTCCGTCGGTAAACGCAAGCACGGACACCTCGGGGCCTGTCAAAAATTCTTCTATTACAACACGGCTTCCGCTGTTTCCGAAGACCTTATCTTCCATCATAGAGATGATAGCGTCCTTGGCTTCTTCTCTTGTGTTTGCTATTATAACGCCCTTTCCGAGCGCAAGTCCGTCCGCCTTGATAACAGTCGGGAGCTTTACATCTTCGATATACTTAAGTGCGCTTTCCGCATTCTCGAAAACCTCATACGTCGCTGTAGGAATAGCATATTTTTTCATAAGGTTCTTCGAAAAGACCTTGCTTCCCTCTATTGCCGCCGCAGATGCTTTGGGTCCGAATGCGGGAATACCCTTTGCATTCAAAGCATCGACTGCACCGAGCACAAGCGGATCGTCGGGAGCGACTACCGCAAATTCGATCTTGTTTTCAAGAGCAAAATTTACAATACCGTCAATATCCTTTGCATCGATTGGAACGCATTTTGCATCGCCAGCCATTCCGCCGTTTCCGGGAAGCGCGTATATTTCGGTCGGTGTTTTACTTTCTTTTAGTTTTTTAATGATAGCGTGTTCTCTTCCGCCACCGCCAACAACCATAATTTTCATCTGTATTCTCCTAAATTTTATGGTATTTAATGATATTATTCACAACGCATAAGATAATCGTAGCAGCTCTTTACGTATTTGATCTTTTCGTTACGGAGCTCAAGCGGAATACGGTTTTCTCCCGGAATTTCGAGATTGAAAAGTCCTTCGTATCCGATATCCTTCAGCGTATGTACTACAGTTACAAAATCTATATTTCCGCGTGTAAAGGGCATCATATGCTGATCGCGCTCACCCTCGTTGTCCGCAATGTGAAGCGCACGCAGACGTTTACCTGCTTTGAGTATAAAATTACGCTGATCCTTGTCCTGCTGCAGATTAAGATGTCCCGTATCGAGGCAGATACCGAGCTTGTCGCTTCCTACGCTTTCAATAAGGTAAAGGATCTGATCGATGCTTGCAACAACGGTACCGAGATTTTCAAGACACACGGTAATATCCTTATCCTTGATATATTCTGCGATGATCTTAAGCTTTTCGATATTCTGTGCTGCGCAAGCCTCATATCCGAGCTCACCGTAAGACGATCCATCACAATGAAGGACCATATTCTTAATACCGATAGCTTCATAGAGGTCTATCCAACGTAAAAGCTCGTAAACGTCATTCGGTCTCGCGCAAAGTCTGATATTCAGCCACAGATGTCCCTGTGTCATAGTGAATGAATTTTCCTTAACGAACTCAGCAAACGCCTTTCCCGTAGCGATCACATCGTCGCTGCGCTCAAGAAGATCTCTTCCGTGCTCATCGGAAAGCTCTGCGGCATAAATTCCGTTCTTTATAAATTCCTTTACGGCATCTTCCGGTGTCAAATCGTGATAATACTGTGTCCAAATTGCGAGTTCCATACTCATAATAGGTACCTCCGAAATACAGCATACTGTATGCAATTAATGATGGAAAAGTCTCATTCCCGTGAATGCCATTGCAATTCCGTACTTGTTGCAGCAGTTAATAACTACGTCGTCACGGATAGAACCGCCGGGCTCGGCAATATAAGAAACACCACTCTTGTGTGCGCGTTCGATATTGTCGTCAAACGGGAAGAATGCATCCGATCCGAGCGCAACTCCGCTGATGGTATCGAGATATTCTCTCTGTTCTTCCTTTGTGAAATGCTCAGGCTGAGATGTGAAGTACTTCTGCCAGTTTCCGTCTGCGCAAACGTCCTCTTCGTTCTGATTGATATATCCGTCGATTACGTTATCGCGGTCGGGGCGTCCGAGTGTGTCCTTGAAAGGGAGTCCGAGCACCTTATCGTGCTGACGGAGGAACCAAGTATCTGCCTTAGTGCCTGCAAGACGTGTGCAGTGAACTCTCGACTGCTGACCTGCGCCTACACCGATAGCCTGTCCGTCAACTGCGAAGCATACAGAGTTGGACTGTGTATATTTAAGAGTGATGAGCGAGATTATAAGGTCACGCTTTGCGCTGTCGGGAAGCTCTTTGTTTTCTGTAACGAGGTTAGAAAGAAGTGCTTCATTGATCTCGAAGTTATTTCTTCCCTGCTCGAACGTAATTCCGTAAACCTGCTTATGCTCGATAGGTGCGGGAACGTAATTCGGATCGATCTTAACTATATTATAATTTCCGTTTCTCTTTGTTTTGAGTATTTCAAGTGCTTCGGGCTCATATCCGGGGGCGATTATACCGTCGGAAACCTCACGCTTAATAAGCTTTGCTGTTGTAACGTCGCAAACGTCCGAAAGTGCTACCCAGTCACCGAAGGAGCACATACGGTCTGTACCTCTTGCTCTTGCGTATGCGCAAGCGAGAGGGGACTTGTCAAGGTCTTCGATATCATCAACGAAGCAAGCCTTCTTCAGCTTTTCGGGAAGAATTGTTCCGACAGCCGCGCTCGTAGGGCTTACGTGCTTAAACGATGTTACAGCGGGAAGACCGAGTGCTTCCTTAAGCTCTTTTACGAGTTGCCAAGAGTTAAATGCGTCAAGGAAGTTAATAAATCCGGGTCTTCCGCAGAGGATTTCGATAGGAAGCTCGCTTCCGTCGTGCATAAATATTTTTGCAGGCTTCTGATTGGGGTTACAGCCATATTTGAGTTCAAATTCTTTCATTTTCTTATTCCTTTCTTTTCTTGAGGGAAACTTTTTCTTGAGGGAAACTTCTTGAAAGAAGTTTCCCTCAAACTCCCTTCAAGAACTTTTAAACGAATATTTGTAAAGCGATTATGTTTAAGCGTTTTTATTTACTATTCTCGTTTCGGCTTCTCCACTCTTGATATCAATATATCTTACGAAAAGCGAAACCTTATTATCTTCGTTAAGATTTGTCCAGATAAGGTCTGTAAGCGCGTCAATATCCATATCGGGAAGCTCAAGTGTCTTAGGCTCGCCCTCGTACGAAGGAAGAGGATTTCCGTCGCCGTTATACGTATGTATAAACTTTGCTCTACCTGCGATAGGATTTGAATAAGCGTATGTGAAACGTTCGCAAGAGGAATCGTCACCCTCTGCGCTCTTGAGTATCGACATAGCGTAGTTCATATCGCCGTTTTCGCGGTGGATTATACCCGAAATACGGGGAGTGAAATTAGGTTTATCGTCTTCAAATTCTCTTGTACGGAGTGCCTGCTCGAATGTCATCTGCTTATCCATAAGCTGATAAATGGTATCTGTCTGGTCGCCGTTTGTAACGATTGTCTTATTTCCGAGAACTCTTACGGGATAGTAGATTATAAGATGCGGGTCGATCATTTTCGACTCGTCAAACGCCTTTGTTCTCATAGCGTCGCCTTCTGCCACGAATACGCGGTTACGGCTGTTTTCGCTTCTTCCCATAATGAAGTAAGCTGTTACTGCCTTACTTCCGTCTGCACTCTTACCGATTATGATTCCTCTGCCGTGATATGCCAGAGAATTCAGTTCGTCTTTGATAGTTGAAATCTTCATTTTAGTTCTCCTTAATATATACTTTATTATCTTCTACTGTAATTTTACCCTCGCAGAAAAGCTTCACCGCTTCGGGAAGTATATTCCATTCCGCTTCTTCCATAATTCTCTTCTGAAGTGTTTCTGGAGTATCGTCCTGATTCACTTTAACAGCCTTCTGGAGAATTATCGGACCTGCGTCGCATTCGGGAGTAACGATATGTACTGTCGCACCCGAGACCTTTACGCCCTTTTCAAGCGCTGCCTCGTGAACGTGAAGTCCGTAGTATCCCTTTCCGCAAAAAGACGGAATAAGTGCGGGATGAACGTTTATTATTCTATTCGGGAAAGCATTGTAAACCTGCTCGTCGATTATAGTAAGAAATCCCGCAAGAACTACGAGGTCTATGTCTGCCGCGGTCATTTCATCGGCAAGAGCCTTTGAATAGTCTGCTATACTTGCGTATTCCTTACGTGCAAGAACTCTTCCCTCTATTCCGTTATTTTTTGCCCTCTCAAGCGCATAAACGTCGGGTTTTGATGCGATAACGAGTGTTATTTTACCGTTTCCGAGCTCTCCGCGTTTTTCGGCATCAATAAGCGCCTGTAAATTCGTTCCGCCACCCGAAACCAAAACTGCAATTTTAGTCATTTTTTTACTTGAGGAAACTTTTGAGAAAAGTTTCCTCATACTCCTTCAAAACTTTCTTGCAGAAACCCTTTTTGAAAAAAGGGTTTCCGCGCCTTCCCAAAAACTTTACTTAAAAATGTTTTATGCGAGGTTTATCAAACGTTGTTTGGTAGGGGGCGGCGCCTTCGACGCCCCGATGTAAATAAAAAACCTTTTATGCGAGGTCTATTTTCTCGTCGCCCTTAACTATAGAGCCTATAACGTACGCGTCTTCGCCGTTTGCTCTAAGTATTTCAAGCGCAGTATCAACCTCGGAAGCGGGAACTACAACGCTCATTCCGACGCCCATATTATACGTATTATACATATCTCTTTCGGGAACGTTTCCTGTCTTTGCGATAAGATCAAATATCGGAAGCACCTTAACAGCGTTCTTATCTATCTTTGCGCAAAGTCCGTCGGGAATGGATCTCGGAATATTCTCATAAAATCCGCCGCCTGTGATATGGCTTATACCCTTAACGTCAACCTTGTTGAGAAGTGCAAGAATACTCTTAACGTAAATTCTTGTAGGTGTAAGAAGAGTTTCTGCTACCGACTTTCCGCCGAGTGCCTCGCAGGGTGTATAAAGGTTATCGGGGTTATTATCTATATCGAAAACCTTACGGCAGAGCGAGAATCCGTTTGAATGAACGCCGCTTGATGCGAGCGCGATAACAACGTCGCCTTCTGCCATTCTTGTATTGTCGAGAATCTTTTTCTTATCTACGATACCAACGGCAAAGCCTGCAAGGTCGTAGTCTTCAACCGGCATCATACCGGGATGCTCTGCTGTTTCTCCGCCGATGAGAGCCGCACCCGACTGAACACAGCCTTCCGCAACGCCGCTTACGATAGCGGCAATCTTCTCGGGAATATTCTTTCCGCAAGCGATATAGTCAAGGAAGAAGAGAGGCTTTGCGCCGCAACAGATAATATCGTTTACGCACATCGCAACTGCGTCTATACCGATAGTATCGTGCTTATCCATAAGTATTGCCATCTTTACCTTTGTTCCGCATCCGTCAGTACCCGAAACAAGTACGGGCTCTTCCATTCCCGCCACGGGAAGTCCGAAACATCCGCCGAATCCGCCTACGTCATCAAGACATCCTTCATTCTTTGTACGCGCGATGTGCTTTTTCATAAGCTCGACAGCTTTATATCCTGCAGTAATATCTACTCCTGCTGCTGCATAGCTTTCCGATCTTGAATTTTTCATATTTTTATTTCCTTTCTCACCAAGAACCTTTTTGTAAAAAGGTTCTTGGAACTCCAAAAACTTTACTGAAATTAATGTTTTACTTTATCCGAAGGGATATCGAACCGTCGAGGACGCCTGTCCCTACAGGTCGGATTGAGCTTCATCCGAAGTATGCAGTTTTGCTGTCCGACAGCAAAACTGCCAAGCAACACGAAGTGTCGTTTTTTATTCTTTTCCGTCCCAACAGTATGTGCAAACCTCATCTGCGGGAAGTCCGATAGCCTCTATAAGACCTTCAATAGACTGGAATTCGACTGAATCAAATCCAAGCTTCTCGCATATGATCTCGCGGAGCTTTTTGCCGCGCTCGGTATCGGGACTGCTGTATTCTTCGATATATTTTTCACCCTCTTCACCCTCAAGCTCGCGGATAACACGGCGAGCTATAAGATCGAGATCGGATGTACTGCGCGAGAAGTTTAGATATTTACAACCGTACATAACGGGCGGACACGCGGATCTGATATGGACCTCTTTTGCACCGTGCTCGTAAAGGAATTCCGCGGTTTCACTCATTTGTGTTCCTCTTACGATACTGTCGTCAACAAAAAGGAGTTTTTTGCCTCTGATAAGATCGTGTACGGGAACGAGCTTCATTTTTGCTATCTGATTTCTTACCTTTTGGTCGGTAGGCGTGAAGCTTCTCGGCCACGTAGGTGTGTACTTTATGATAGGACGCGCATACGGAATATGACTTTCGTTTGAATATCCGACTGCGTGTGCGATCCCCGAATCGGGAACGCCGCAAACGTGATCAACTCCGGCACCAAGTGCTGTTGACACGTCTCTTTTGGCCATTATCTGACCGTTTCTGTTACGCATACACTCAACGTTTACTCCCTCATAGCAGGAGTTCGGATACCCGTAATACGACCACAGAAAAGCACATATTTTTTTCTTTGTACCGGGTGCGCAGAGCTGTGTGTCGCCATCCGAGGTGATCTCTACTATTTCGCCGGGACCGAGTTCTCTGTAATCCTCATATCCGAGTTTATTTGCGGCAAACGATTCAAACGATACGCAGTATCCGTCCTCGGCTTTTCCGAGAATAACGGGAGTTCTGCCCAAAGTATCCCTTGCCGCGATTATACTTCCGCGCTCTGTAAGTATAAGAAGTGACGCAGAACCTTTTATTTTACTTTGCGCATATTTTATACCGTCAACAAAGTCATTACCCTGGTTCATAAGAGCACCGAAAAGCTCTGTGACGTTGATCTTTCCTCCGCCCATAGCAGAAAGATAATGACTTCCATCACTTATAAGCTCGTCGACAAGCTCTTTCGCATTCTTTATTGCACCGACCATTATAAGCGCATACGTTCCGAGCCTTGAGCGCATAAGAAGAGGCTGAGGACTTGTATCGCTTATACAACCTATACACGCATTTCCATTAAGTTCGCGAAGCTCAGCATCAAACTTTGTTCTAAACGGGGTATTCTGGATATTGTGTATAGATCTTTGAAATCCGTCTTCTTCGCTGTAAGCCGCCATACCGCCGCTGACAGTTCCGAGATGTGAATGATAGTCTGTTCCGAAAAACACATCAAGAACACAATCTCTTTTCGAAACAGCACCGAAAAATCCACCCATATATTTTTCCTTTCCTCAGTAAAAAAGAGTTAAAATCGAATTTAAAACAGCATTTTTAAAACACGAAGCGGTCAGCCCCCGAAAAAAGTACTTTTTCTTCGGGTGCCGACCTCATATCGTTTAGTTTTTATTATATCTTGCAGAAATTTCCGCATCCTTTTTAAGAACTGCCGCAGACGCCTCTGCACGTACATCGGCAAGACGCTTTGAAAGATCATCATCAGATACAGCTATTATCTGTGCCGCAAGGATAGCCGCATTTGCGGAGCCGTCGATAGCAACGGTAGCTACCGGAATACCCGCAGGCATCTGTACGGTAGAAAGAAGCGCATCTATTCCTTCAAGTGCGGAAGCCTTTATCGGAATACCGATTACGGGAAGAATAGTATTTGCCGCGATAGCACCTGCAAGGTGAGCAGCCTTTCCTGCCGCCGCAATTATTGCGCCGAACCCGTTATCCTTTGCCGAAAGAGCAAACGCTCTTGCTTCTTCGGGAGTTCTGTGTGCTGAAAATATATGTACCTCAAAAGGAATACCGTATTTTTCAAGAGTTGTTATCGCGCCCTCAACCTTAGGAATGTCGCTGTCGCTTCCCATAATTATTGCAACTTTTTTCATAACTGATTTCTCCTTAAATTTTATTGTTTTATTTCCGACACGTTTCCTAAACAGGACAAAAAAGCAAAAAGGCAGTTCTATCCAAGGTAAGGTCAGAACTGCCCAGACGGTCGGCATAACATGTTTATTTTTGCTCCCATGCGGTAAAATCCGCTCATCCGTCAGTCACAAAAACACTGTAATTTGCGGCACAAAACGTACCTCATACAGTATAGCACATAATACCGATATTGTCAACAAATTTTTGCTTTTTTAGACACAGCAAAATCAAAGAAATTTCTTAAGATCTTCGATGTTTTTTTCTTCAGTTTTTACAAGTTTTTCCGCAAAATCGCGTGTCGATTCCGAAATATCGCAAGCATCGTTCAAATGTCTTGTGAGCTTTGTAATTCCCATTGACGTTCCCTTTATCATATCCTCTGCGATTTCCGAGTCGGAAGTATACACAAGGGTCTTCGCCGCTGTAAAAATTTTCGCATAAACGTTTGCCGCATCGCTGAGTGTTTCAACCGGCGCGTCTATACTGTGAAGGCGGTTTCCCGTTTCGGCAAGTATGTTTCTGTACTCGCTTCGCTGTTCATCAAGAAGCGCAAGAAACTGCTCATCCTTAACCTTTTTCCGCACGGTATTTATTCCGTCTATTCCCATTTCAACGTTCTGTCTGATATTTTCAAGTATTTTTGCTTCTTCTGTCATAATAACTTTCCTTCCGAAATTCAAGTTTCCAAGGTTAGTATGAACGGAATTTTTGAAATAATACAGAAAATTCAAAAAAAACAAAAAAATCCGAAAGAAGCTTTGCGCTCTTTGAGGCACACGCGCCTTAAGGGGCTCTGCCCCTTAAGAAACCCCGCGAGCTTTTGAAAAAGCTTGACCAAAACTTTTCTAAACGAATTAAATTACTTTTTCAGTAAAGTTTTTAGGGAGGTTTGCCCTTAAAGCCCATCAATAAATCTCGCGGCGACAAGCTCGCGGAACGCAGGAGAAAGAGATGCGAAATACGCCGTAAATCCGGTAACTCTTACGACGAGATCGGGGTAAAGATCGGGATCTTCTTTCGCTTTCATAAATTTTTCTTTATCTATAACGTTTATATTGATAAGTGTTCCGCCGAGCGAAAAATGTCCGAGAATAAGATTGAGAACGCGTTCTACTCCGCCTTCATCAACAGAAACCTTCGGATCGAACTCTATCTGAAGCGGAACGGTATTGCCATATCCGCACTGTACGGCGGCAATTCCGCTTGACTGTGCGGTTGCGGCAGAATCAACTCTGAATCCGGGCTCGGGATTTGCCCCGTGAGTAAGAGGCTCGCCCGATTTTCGTCCGTTTGGAGTCGCCCCTACCGTCTTTCCGTACTCAATACTGCGCGCCCACGAGAACCAGCCGGGAACGAGCTGACGCTTACCCGGCATTTTTTTACTCTTTACGCTTGATACGAAATTGTCTGTAATCTTTTTTGCCCACGCATCCGAAACACTTCCGCCCGAGCAATATTTGGGCGTACTCTTCATAATTGCACGTACTCTCGCATCGGAAAAATCGTTTTCGAGTGCCTCGTAAATTTCTTCCCACGTAATAATCTTTTCGTTTTCAACACGCTCTGTAAGCGCACCGAAGGAATCGGCAACAACCGCAAGTCCCGCACCGTCAACACCGACGGTATATATCTCTGCGCACTTTGAAATATCTTCTCCGCATTCAAGCGTATTTTTCATCATAAGATTCATTATAAGCTCGGGAGTCACCTCGCCTATATGGTCGATATGAAGATTTACACCCTCTGCGACAGTATCGATTGCCTTTTTCAGATGAGTCGAATAAAGCTCGAAAAGGCGGTCTGTACTCTTATCTTTCTCATTTTTCATTTCAAGAAGCGCGACCTCGAAAACCTTTGCGATATTTATCTTGACAGTATCGTTCATCGGAAATTCGCGTCCGGGAATACACATCCAGTTACATCCTACGGCAATTCTCTCACGTGCAGTCTTCTTATTGAAGCCGTTTTTCATATATCCTTCGGCAAGAGCCTTATCGTTTGCAAATCTCGGCCAGCCGTTCTTGTTTTTGATAAGGTAATATACCGCTTTTTCAAGGAATTTTCTGTCACAGTTTGAATGTACTCTTACCGTAAGATTGCATGAAATATTTATACTGTCAGCCGCGTCAAGAATGAGATAAGACAGGTGATTTGTCATATCCTCATCGTTTTCGTCAACGCCCGATATCTGATAGTAATGCGGGTCGATAAGAAGCAGATTTGCTATCAGGAATTTTGCTTTTTCGTCATCAAGAATTCCGTTTTCTACGTCTGCTTTATAATACGGATAGAGCAGAGTATCAAGCTGAAAGCCCGCACCGTCGCGGGTATAGATACGCGATGCGCAGTTGAAATATGCCGTCCACTGACAGACCTCGTGAAAGGTTTTCGGCTTACCGAGCATAATATTCTCGTTGACCTTTAGCATATCCTCAAGATTTTCTTTTATTTCTGGCAGCTTTTCCACCTTTATCAGCTCTTTTATACGCTCTGTATGACGCCTTACAAAGTCAATGATTGCAAGAAGACATTTTTCCTCCGCGTCGTAAAAATCCTTTTTATCTACGTTTATTTCGCGATATTTTCTTATTTTTTCGAGAAGTCCGCCAAATCCGAGTTCAAATCCTATTCGGTAATCGCAGGCAAAATGTGCATCCGCGTCTATTCCGCTTGTAATATTGTATTTTTTCTGATCGGCTTTGAGATGATCGTACGGAAAGCGCTGTTCATCCCATCTTTTGCTCCACTGATTTGTAGCGCCTTTTCGGACAAATTCGAGGTTTTTAAGGTTGTTTTTAAGCCAATCGGGCATATAGTGCAGGTCACCGCGGTAATTTACAAGCATATCGCGCCATCTTCCGCAAAGCATTTCCATACGGTCAACGTAAGGCTCGTGTGCGCCGATAACTCGGCAGAAATTCTCGCTCATACCGTCAAGAGCGTAAAAGCTTCCGTTTTCGCTGTTATACCAAGGCGTGACCTTATAACCCTCGGATATCGGAACGGTTCCGAAATCGTCTAGATCCGTAAATCCGTTCTGTTTTCTTTTCTCGAGAGTGTGTTCTATTTTCGTTTTGCGTATTGCTTCAAGTCTATCTTTGTACGTAAGCATATTTTTCAGATATACCTTTCATAAATTCTTTACTCGGAACAGAAAACTCTGTAAAATCCCTTCCGAGTGCTTCATATTTGGATTTTCCGAGAGGATGATACGGGAGAAGCTCATATGATATCACACTACTCAGTCCTTTAAGAAATTCGGAAATTTTATCTATTCCTTGCTCTATTTCGGGAATTATCGGAGTCCGCGCTATTATCGGAAGACCGAGCGCGTTTAATTTCACGAAATTTTCTTTTATTTTCTCATTCGGCACGCCCGTATATTTCTCGTGCAAAGCAGAATCCCATATTTTGAAATCTGCCATTACAAGGTCGCATTTTTTAAAAAGCTCTTCGTTCCATATAAAAAGCGACGTTTCAACGGCAGAGTTTATCTTATTTTCACGGCATTTATCGAGAAGCATTCCGAGAATTTCGGGATGCGCAAACGGCTCTCCACCCGAAAACGTCACTCCTCCCTTTTCACCGAAATACGCTCTGTCCGACTCTATCTCGGCAAGTATTCCATCTGCCGTCATACTTTTTCCGCACAGCACCCTTGCTCCGAGATAACAGCCCTGTGCGCATTTACCGCAGCCTATACATTTTTCGGGATAAAAAAGCGTTTCAACGTCAAACGACAGACATTCGGGATTATGACACCACGCGCATCTCAGCGGACACCCCTTAAAAAATACGACCGTACGCACTCCCGGTCCGTCGTGAAATGATGATCTTTTTATCTCTGTTATCAGTGTTTCTTGCATTTTGTTTTAGCTTAGGAGACCCTTTTTGAAAAAAGGGTTTCCTAAGAACCTTCCTAAAAACTTTGCTGGAAAAGAAAATTTTTTAAAGTTTTGGTCGAGCTTTTTCAAAAGCTCGCGGGGTTTCTTAAGGGGCGGCGCCCCTTAAGTCAAAAACTTTGCTGAAAAGGGGACAGTCCTCAAAGCTTAACGCGCTTACCATCCTGTTTGTCGGACTCGTACGCTGCTACCATAAATTTAACAAGGTCTATCGCCGCGTCTATTCCGTAATCCGCATCGGATGTGCCTTTAATGCAAGCATCTACCCAAGTCTGCACGGGAGACTTGATCGTATTCGGAAGCTCAGCAAGAGGAATCACCTTATTCGGCTGTCCGGGCAGACGTATCTCCGCCACGTCAGCACCGCCGAAGCGGGCATAATATGCACCTTTTGTTCCGTAGAGGGTAAGTTCAAATACGCTGAGCAGAGGAGATGTAAAGGTCGCTTCTATAAGTCCGCTTGCTCCGTTTTTGAACTTTACGTTGCAGGATGCGTTGTCCTCGACCTGTTTATTCATTATCAAGTACGAGAAGGACGAGCTTACCGATTCGATTTCACCCATTACGTAGCGGGCAAGATAAGCAGAGTTGAAGCCGAGATCTATCATCGCACCGCCGCCGCAAATTTCGGGATCGTACCAATATTGCGGAAGCAGGTCGAGAATTCCCTGATTATGTCCGCACATACAGCGGAAATACACGGGATCTCCGAGTATTTTTTCATCAACGAGCTTCTTTGCATATGCAAGCTGTTTTATTGCAAGGCGATTGAAGGATATGCAGAATTTAACACCGTTTCTGTCTATTGCATCTTTTATCGCATAGGCGTCTTCGAGGGTAAACGAGAGCACCTTTTCTGTAAAAATATGCTTTTTGTGTTCTGCCGCCGCGATAAATATTTCTTTGTGCTCAGACGCCATAGAGGTAACGAGAACCCCGTCAACGTCTTCGCGCGAAAGAACACTTTCAAGATCTGTGTACCAATCAACACCGTATTCCTCGCCCCATTCCCTTGCAGTTTCGGGGTCTTTATCCCAAACGCAGACGACCGTACAGTCGGGCTGTGCAAGAAATTCTTTTACGTAACGCTGGTCATTCTTATGAGAATGAACGTGCCAACGGCTCAGAAGTGCTATTCTTAACATTTTCACAGCCTCCGAATCAATCTTCAAAATAATAAGGTTTACCGGTTGCCGCGGAAATATATATTCCCTCAAGTATCTGTGTAACGACAGCCGCACATTCGGGCTTTGTTACAAGCTCACCTTTTCCGAGGATAGCGTTTGTAAATACTATCTGCTCAAGCACTGTGGGAGAAGTATCCTTCGAATCGTAAAATGCAACTCCTGCGGGTGCAAGGTCTGGGGTATGGATATACTGTCTGTTATTATTTACTCCGTTTATCTTGAACTTGCCGTTATAGTTATCTGCGCCCGCCTCTGTTCCGCATACCATATATCTCACACCGCATACGTCTGTGGTGTTGAGTGCCCAGCTCGTTTCGAGGATGATAGTAGCGCCGTTTTCCATAACGATATAGCCGAAAGCGGCTTCTTCAACGTCGTAATTATCGGGATCCCAAGGTCCGAACGGGTTTGCGCTATCCTTCTGCCCTTTGAGCTTATCATAAGTTGTACCTACCGCATATTTCGGCTTATAGTTATCCATAAGATAAAGCACGATATCGAGAACGTGCGTACCGATATCTATAAGCGATCCGCCGCCCTGATCTTCCTTACTTGTAAACACGCCCCAGGTCGGAACTCCGCGGCGTCTGATGACGTTTCCTTTTGCGAAATATATCTCGCCGAAAGCATTTTTATCCGCCTCATCCTTTGCGTACATTACGTCGGCGTCAAACTTATGCTGATAGCCAACCGTAAGAAGCATTCCCGTTTCCTTCTGTGTTTCGAGCATACGCTTTGCATCCTCGTAGGTTGCCGCCATCGGCTTTTCACAAAGGACGTGCTTGCCCGCCTTCATAGCATCGATACTTATCTGCGCGTGAAGTCTGTTGGGCGTGAGAACTCGCACGTTGTTTATGCTTTCGTCCTTAAGCAGTTCTCTGTAATCGGTATAAACCTTTGCATCGGGTGTACCGTACTCGCGTGCGGCTTTTTCTGCTCTTTCGCGTATAATATCGCAGAATGCGACCATTTCAAGATTCGGGACCTTTTTTATTGACGGCATATGCTTTCCGTTCGCTATACCTCCGCATCCTATAATACCGACTCTGAGTTTTTCCATAATTTTTCTCCTTCTGCTTTTTTATCGCTTTATATTACATTTTTATTTGGGCAAAATACTCCCTTATAACATTATTATATTACGGAGCATTTTACATTTCAATCATCTATTTTCGGAAAAAGTATTGCAATATTCGGATTTATGTGCTAATATTAAAACACACAAAATATTTTCGGAGAAAAACATGAACAGGATTTTTACCGCTTTTATCGAGCATAAGGAATTCAAAAAATCGCGCCCGTGGACAGTCGTTGAGCAGAGATATTCATCTCTTACCGTATCAACCCCGCACTACGCTGATACTGTTGAGATACTTTTATACGATAACGCTCGCGGAAGCGCGTACATCGGCGGCCGTAAATTCGAGATAACGGGAAAGCAGGTATTCTACATTCCGCCGCAGACCGTACATTCGTTTGAATATCTTCCGAGCGACGGAGAGATTCTTGTCGTCAAGCTTCAGCCGAGTATGCTCAGAGACTTTATAAACACAGAAAGAATTCTTTCCGAATACGGCGTATCTCTTGCTTCGCTTGAGATAAATCAGACAAATTACGATGATTTTTATCCGTTTGTAAAAGTACTTAGAGAAAACGATGATGTTTCCTGCGCTCTTTCCTCGATAATATCCATACTTAATCTTCTTGTGCGCGGAACTCGGGAAAAGGAAAATTCAAAATTATCCGGTTCTTCCGAATCGTCTGCAAATATGATAAACGAAATAATTGCGTGGACAGAAAAAAACTATCAACGCCGTTTTTCTCTCGACGAGGTATCGGGCAGATTCGGATACACGAAAAACTATTTTTGCGATATGTTCAAATCCAAAACGGGAATAACCTATCTCAAATATCTGAACACGCTGCGCATATCAAATGCCTGTGATATGATAAAAACGGGCATTCCGATAAACCGCGTCAGCCATCTCTGCGGCTTTGAAACCGATTCTTATTTTATACAGCTTTTCAAGAAAACGATAGGGGTAACGCCCAAACAGTATCAGATGGGAAAGATGCGATGATTTTATGAATTCATTAATATATAATAAAAAACGGCAGATTTTCGGCTCTGCAACTTTAGCGGAGAAACAACGAACACCACCAAGGAATTTTCTTTGGTGGTGTTTTTCAATCGGTGGGACTATACGAAAAGGCTCCCTCCGGGTGGGCGCGACGCGTTAAGAAAATATGCCGGTGGCATATTTTCAGCCAAAGCGGGAAGCAAGCTGTGCTTGCGACCAGGGCCGAAGGCTGTCGCGAAGCGACTGAAGGAGAGCGCGTAACAATAAAATCCGTACAATCTGAAAGTCACGCGGGCTCCTTCCGTCACGCTTCGCGTGCCACCTTCCTCCCAGAGGAAGGCTTTTGTGCACGCCGTTCTTCTGCTGATCATGGGTTCGGGCTTCTGCCCGATTTGGCGCGGTGGACTGCCACGCGCTATGCTTGCCCCGGACGCGAGCGTCAGGAAAACAGAAAAACTGCGCTAACAAAGGATATCCTCACAACTCAACCAACTTAACTATAGGTTGAATTTGTTCTAATATAGCGTTGTTGAATTATCCTTGTTTGTGTGCTATACTTATATCAGTGAAGCGCGTCACAATAAAAATTGGAGGTTTCTTATGACCAATATCAATATAGGCAACAAGATACGGGAACTCAGAAAAAAGAAAGGGATTACGCAAGAAGCTCTTGCTTCCGTTCTTTCTGTTTCGCCGCAAGCGGTAAGTAAATGGGAAAGTGGTCTCACATATCCCGATATGGAAATGATCCCGGTTATCGCAGGATACTTTGAGGTTTCCATGGATATTCTGTTTGATTACGATGTTCGCGAAATGAAGGCGAAAATCCAAAAGATTATTGATGATGCTTGGGATTATCTGTTTGATGACACCCCGAAGTACATTGAGATTATAAGAACTGCGTTACAGGAATATCCGGGCAACGAGGAACTGCTGACCGCGCTTTTAGATGCATATGAATATGCTTTGCGCGACAAGGGTGATACTTCTCACTTGGACGAAATGATTGAGCTCTCCCAAAAAATCATTACGGAAAGCAATGATTTCATTAGAGTATGCAACGTGAAAGATATACAAGCGGCGGCATATCTCAAGAAAGGCGATTATCAAAAAGCCAAGGCAGTATTGGAGATGCTTCCTCGCGAATATGACCTTCGCGATTGGGCATTCGCTTTCCGTTTGTCCGGAAGGGATAAGCTTAACGGCGCAACGATGTCCAGATGTCATCATTTGCAGAGCTTATACCAAGCTTGTATGGAGGAAGGAAACGCTTGGTTCTTTATGGATCAGCATCCCGATGTTAAGTTCCGCGATTATACGTCCGATGATTATATCCCAGAGGCCTTGAAATGCTATCAAAAAGGACTTCGTGTGCTTACGACATTTCTTTTGACAGACTACTATGATAATCCCGCAGAACAATATCTTTGGGAAGGTATGCAAACGTTCCATTGGAGTTTTCTTCAGTGCATCGCTGCTTGCTATAAAAAGCTTGGTAATGTCGAGGAATGTGAAAAATACATTACAGAAGCTTATCATCTTATATCTGTTGTATGGAAGGACTTTGAGGAGAACAAAGAATATTACATGGAGTATTTCTATAAGTATCTGAACAAGTTTGATCTCGCAGAATATATCAAGTAATTCTCGCCCCGCCTCTGCGCGGGGCTTTTCCTTGTTTTCTGCATATCAAAAAGCCACCACAAAAAACGTGGTGGCTAAATTAAATTTTACCGCTAATTTTGCAGAACTTCTCTGCCGTTTTTTATTTAAATATCATACTTCGCGAGTATCTCACTCGGTGTTTTTCTGAGAAGCGCAAATATCGGAATTATTCCGCAAAGCGTACAAACCGCGTAAAGCAGCAGGAATACCGCAAGGGCAAGCCATAGCGGATAATAGAATATCTGTGCAACGAGTGAAGACATTCCGAGTGCAAGCGAGATAAATACGCTCGTACCGATATAACCGATAAATACGGTAAGTGTCGTCAGAACAAGCGACTCTATGAAGAATTTGAAGACGAGATTCTTCTTCGAAACGCCTATCGCGCGGTAAATGCCGACTTCTTTTATCCTGCTCATAAGCGATGAACGCATAATGAAATACATACACAAGCTCATAACGGCAAGTATAACCGCCATTGCTATTATGTCGGCAATAATCTCACGCTTTGCTTCATCGATAATACTGTTAAAAATATCATCGGGAGTAACTATCGCGGGAAGATATTCGACACCCGTATCAAGATCGGAAAAGTTATTCTTGATAAATTCTGCCGTCAGCTTCGGGTCGCTTGAATGTACGACCGTGTAAACGATAGCGTCCACATACACGGTATCATAGTAGGATTCGGACTTATAGTAGCCCATCTCAGCGTAAGCGTTTGCCGTCTGGTCGGTATCTCCGTACTGCTTTGAAAGAGCTATATAATCGCTTTCGCAGAGTATATAAATCGACGGATAATACATCGTACTGTTATAGTTATTCTGCGACGAATAAAATTCTTCGCTGTACATCTGATACGCCGTATCAAGACGTTCTTTGTATTTCTGCTCGATTTCGTTCATTTTCTTGTCAAGCTCTTCAAAGGTCGGATATTTTCCGTAAATATCCTTATATACGTTGAAAAGAGCGTAATAACTGTCGCCTACAAAGCTGTACTTTGCCTCTTTGACGCCCTTTTCGATTGCCATCCAGGCTTCCATATTATCGGGCGAAAAAAGTCTTATATCCTTCAAAAATTCGTCAAGTTCGCCGTAAAAATACTCAAGCCAAAGACCGTACGAAGTGTTAAAGCACTCTGTATAAAGATCGTCAAATTCGGGAGATTTTTCATCAACCTTCGGATTTTCTTTCTTTACAATACCGGTAAAGAACTCTTCTTCGTCCTGCTTTTTGATATTTTTCGATTTAAGCCATTCGTTATAGTCGGTATAGCTTTTAAGAACCCTCGAAACTACAAAGCTTTTTCCGTTTATAACTACTTTTTCATCAGCAGACGGATATGCCGAATCTTCAAAATTGTTATAGCGTATGAAAAGAACTGCTTCGCCTTCGCTCACCTGCATATCAAGCTCTTTGTCGATAACCACGTACAGTCCGGAGCTTCCAAGCACGTATTTCGCCATAGCGACTTCTGTAAGATATATTGCCGTTTCACTTGATTCAACGATTCCGACAATACGGAAATATTTACCGTCTATATAGCTTGAACTTGAAACAAGTCCCAAAAGGTCTTTATACTCCTTGATATATCCGAGCGAAGATTTTTCGAGAAGCGAATCAGCCACCGCAGTGGTTATTACTATTTCTTCGTTTGTAAGATCGGTCTTATTTCCTGCCACAAGCGGAAGATCCTTTGCAAGAGAAAGGTCGGTATATACCGCATTTGTCCTGAAGCTTTCATCATAAAACTGTGTCGAAAAGGTCTCAAAAAATCCGAGTCTGAATTTTATATATTGGTCGCCTTGCGGAATAGAGTAATCAAGACGCAGATAGTCTATACCGCTTGCCGGATCTCCGACAGCGTTTGCTATTCTGTCGGACACTTCGCCGTTTGGTGTGTGAATATAGAAAATATTGTGGTTATATGCTCCGCTTACGGTGATAATCTCCTTGAATGCCGTACCGAATATCGCACTCATAAGCACGATGACCGCGGCAAACATCGCCATACATCTGCGCAGGAGCTTTTTGCCCTTTTTACCCTTTTTGAAGTTGGAAAGATAGCCGCTTTTGAGCGATGAAAGAAATGTAAAAAGTCTTCCGAACTTGCTTCCGTTTACAGGCGGAAGATTTGACATATCTATACTCTCGCTGATCTCGTTTTTATCCTCGCTTCTTTCATAAACACCCTCGCGGAGTCTTATCTCGCTGAACTCATCAAGCACGTGTACCTTAGGCGTATCGATCTGAACGTACAGCTTTCCGCCGCTGTTTACGATCTTTAATTTTATCGGGCTTTCGAGGCTGTCGCCGTAGTATTCTATCGCGGCGTTTTCACTTTGAAGCTCTGATTTTTCAAGCTCTCCGAGATAAATATCGTTTTTGTCCTTTACGGAAAATCCGCCCGCAGAGCTGTTATTTCTTATACTGACTACCTTACCGTCGCTCAGCTCTATGACCGTATCGCAGTAATAGTCAACGAGATTTGCTTCGTGTGTAACAAGCAAAACGAGATGATCCTTTGAGATCTGCTTCAAAAGATCAATTATCATAATAGTATTTGCTTCGTCAAGATTTCCCGTCGGCTCGTCAGCAAGTATTATGCGCGGATTTTTTACTATCGCACGGGCTATGGCTATTCTCTGCTGCTGTCCGCCCGAAAGAGTGTCAGGTGTACGGTTTTTGTACTTATCCATTCCGACGTTTTTGAGCGCCGCGAGAGTTCTTTCTTCGATCTCCCCCTTATCGCTCATACCGCAAAGTCGGAGTGCGTCGGCTACGTTATCAAAACAGGTCTGCGTTTTATGAAGATTGTAGTTTTGAAAGATATAACCCACGTATGCGTTACGTATATCATCGGTATT
>SVSP01000021.1 GCA_015064255.1 Oscillospiraceae bacterium | reverse complement strand
TGACTTTGCTCCTCCTCCGCAGAGCGTGCTGTGCGTAATATTTACGCCCGCTGCGCTTACTATATCCATATTTTCTTTAAGCACGAAGGCTACTCCCTCAAGCACCGCAAGAAGCATATCCCTGCGCGAAGTATCCATTCTCATACCGACAAACGCACCTCTCGCATTCGTATCGTTTATCGGACTGCGCTCACCCATAAGATACGGCAGAAAATAAACGTGGTTGTTTCCGATGTCGTCATCGCTTATATTTTCTTCCTCAGTGCGGTAATCGGACGTTCCGAGAATCTCCTCACAGAACCACTTATTGCAGGATGCCGCCGAAAGTATACAGCTCATAAGGTGATATTCGCCGTTTGAGTGACAGAACGCGTGTATTGCTCCGTCTGCCGCCGATGAAAATTCTTTACACGGCATAAATACAGTTCCCGAGGTTCCGAGAGATATATTGCAGTCGCCGTCTGACACAGTTCCCGTTCCTATTGCAGCCGCCGCGTTATCACCCGCTCCCGCGACAACTGCTACGTCAGACGAAAGTCCGAGCATCTCGGCAATTTCGGGAAGAAGCTTACCTACAGCCTCATAGCTCTCGAAGAGTTTTGGAAGCTGTGCTTCGCTTACGCCGCAAATTTCAAGCATTTCCTTCGACCAGCATTTGTTTTTACAGTCGAGGAGAAGCATTCCCGCCGCATCAGAGTAGTCACTTGCGTGAACTCCCGTAAGGCGGTAATTTATATAATCCTTCGGAAGCATTATCTTATTTATTTTCGCGAAATTTTCGCTTTCGTTTTCCTTCATCCAAAGGATCTTCGGAGCTGTAAATCCGGCAAATGCTATATTGCCCGTAAGCTCGAGAAGCTTTTCTTTTCCCACAACGTCATTCAGATAATCGGTTTGTTGGGAAGTTCTGCCGTCGTTCCAAAGTATTGCGGGACGTATGACCTCGTCATTTTCGTCGAGAACAACGAGCCCGTGCATCTGACCGCCCGCGCCTATCGCACGTACGAGCTTTTTGTCAAATCCACAAAGAAGCTCATCAAGCCCCTCTGTAAGTGCCTTCCACCAATCTGCGGGAGACTGTTCGCTGTATCCCGGCTTCGGAAAGCTCAGCGGATAGCTTTTTGACACCGTATTTAGTATTTTGCCGTTTCCGTCAACGAGAAGAAGCTTCATAGCCGACGTCCCGAGGTCAACACCGATATAATATCCTGTCATATACAAACTCCTTTTACACTATTTGTATTAATTATACCGAATGAAACTTGACTTTTCTCGCAAAATATGATAGAATTAATAGACAAAATTTGTTTTTTACAAAAAACACTGATAGAGAGGCAATAAAAATGTTCTATCAATTCAGCCATCACGGTTCGGGAGATTATTTCGTAAAGGAATATCGTGAAAATTTCAGTTTCCCACTCCATCTTCACCTTTGCTTTGAGTTTATAACCGTTCTTTCGGGAGAAATGAAAATAACGGTCGATACAAACGAATATACTCTGCATAAAGGAGAGGCACTTCTTATATTCCCCAACCAACTTCACTCTCTTCAATCTGAAAACAGCAGTCATATGCTATGTATTTTTTCGCCTGTCCTTGTTCAGGCTTATTCATCGAAAAGAGAAAAATATATTCCCGAAAGCAACTTTTTCGTTCCCGACTCTTATCTCATAGACGCGCTTGACAATCTTCCCGAAGAGTCTAAAAGCTTTTATAAAAAAGGAGTTCTCTACTCTATCTGTTCGCAGTTTGACAGCGTAGCAAAGTATATATCCAAGGACATGGCACGCAGCGATCTTCTTTCGAAAATATTTGAGTTCGTTGAGGAATCTTACGACAAAAATTGCTCTCTCGGTGATCTTTCACGAAGCATCGGCTACGACTATGCGTATCTTTCACGCTATTTTAAAAAATCTACCGGTATGTCTTTCATTGAGTATCTTAATCAGTACCGTCTTAACAACGCCTGCTCGCTTCTTGAGGATTCCGATCTGCCAATTCTTGAGTGTGCTCTCAGTAGCGGATACACCTCTCTGCGCAGCTTTAACCGAAATTTCAAAAACAGATATCTGATAACTCCGCAGGAATACCGAATGAAAAGCAAAAAACAAAGCTGAAAAATACAAAAAAATTTGTAAAAACCTCTTGACAAAGTGTATTTTGTGTGGTACAATGCTCAGGTAACAAAGAAGAAGAGCGCTCCGCTCTCACCTGCAGGTCTTTATCTGTCGGGTTAAGATTATTGTAATCATGATACGGTTATGTCTTTCGACCGGCCTATCTGTGTTTACGTATTCCGTGCGGAGAGTTATCTTCCGCACTTTTTTATTTTCCATATCAGCATTAGCTTGGAGGTGCTTTTCAATCAAGACTACCGGTCAGAAAGAACATTTGGTAAATGAGGAAATCTTCGAGGAGGGTTTCGCAGAATCGGCACAGATACGCGTTATCGGTCCGGAAGGCGAACAGCTCGGAATACTTACCGCAATAAGCGCTCTCAACTCCGCATATGAAAAAGGTCTTGACCTTGTTCTCATAGCACCGCAGAGCGTTCCCCCCGTTGCAAGAATTATGGATTACGGAAAATTCAGATTTGAGCGCGAAAAGAAGAAAAAAGAAGCAAAAAAGAATCAGCAGAAGGTCGATGTCAAGGAAGTTCAGCTTTCCTGCAAGATCGAACAGAATGACTTCAACACAAAGGTAAACAACGCAAGAAAGTTCCTTTCTTCGGGCAACAAGGTAAAGGTTCTCGTGGTATTCAAGGGACGTCAGATGGCTCACCAGGAAGTCGGAATCACGCTGATAGAACAGTTTGAACAGGCTGTTGCAGACCTCGGTGCTGCCGAGAAGCGTCCCGCTATGGAAGGACGTTCTATGACACTTCTCATTTCCCCGACAAAGCCTTCGGCAAAAGCTCAGGCGCAAAATAACAATCAGGATAAAAATTGAAAGGATTATATGTTATGAACAAAGTAAAATCGCATCGCGCATCCGCTAAGAGATTTTCTCTCACAAAGAGCGGCAAAGTAAAGATCAACCATTCGCACCACCGCCACAACCTCGGACTTAAGTCTCAGAAGCGTAAGAGACATCTCCGTACCGGCACAACTCTCCACGAGTCTATGGCTCCCACAGTAAGAGCTATGATTCTTAAATAAGAGAAAAATCAGTTTATTACTATTAGGAGGATATAGAAAATGGCAAGAATTAAGGGCGCTATGATGACGCGCAAGAGAAGAAATAAGGTTCTTAAGCTCGCAAAGGGTTACTGGGGAAGCAAGAGCAAGCACTTCAAGATGGCTAAGCAGGCTGTAATGAAGAGCGGCAACTATGCTTACATCGGAAGAAAGCAGAAGAAGAGAGATTTCCGTGCTCTCTGGATCACCAGAATCTCTGCTCAGGCAAAGGTTTGCGGAATCAACTACAGCCGTCTTATGTGCGGACTCAAGAAGGCAGGCGTAAGCCTCAACAGAAAGATGCTCGCTGAAATCGCTGTTTACGACAAGGAAGCTTTCGCAGCTCTCGTTGAAAAGGCAAAGGCAGCTTTATAATTAAAAACATAAAACCCGCATACGCGGGTTTTTGTTGTATTTTTACTTGGATTTTCCGACAGAAGGGAGAGTATCGTTTTGACAGAACTAACCTCGCGAAACAACCGTACAATAATAGACACCGCGAAGCTTCGCGACAAGAAATTCCGTGAAGAAACCGGTCTGTTTTATTTCGAAGGACACAAGCTTTTAGAGGAGGCTTTATCTCACTGTGTAATACCCGAAAAGGTATTTTTGACAGAAAAGAATCTTTCTGTTGCTGATACTCTGCCTTCCGAAACCGAAGTTTTTTTGGTTCCCGACAGTGTTTATTCGAAAATTTCGGAAGAAAAATCGCCCGAAGGCATATTTTGTGTGGCAAAACATCTTGACAGTCTGCATAATTTTGCTACAATATATAATGGTGTTTTGGGCGAACACTGTTTTGCCGCTGTTTCCGTGCGCGATCCGGGCAATCTCGGAACTCTTATGCGTACTGCCGCGGCGCTCGGTATTGACACTCTTATCTTAAGCTCGGACTGTGCTGACGTGTACAGTCCAAAAACGCTGCGTGCTTCAATGGGTGCGCTCTTTCGCTTAAAAACAGTGCGCTGTGCGGACATAAACGGCACGCTTGCTTCATTACCGAAAAACTCTATAATACCGATAGCCGCTTCCCTTTCGGACAAAGCGGGAACTCTCGGTATATCTCCCCTCCCCGACAGCGTTTGCTTCGTCGTCGGCAACGAGGGACACGGTCTGCCGCGTGATGTCATAGACTCGTGCGCAGGCGGTGAAATTATAATCCCTATGGAAACGGGTGCAGAATCGCTTAACGTTTCCGCAGCCGCTTCAATTCTTCTTTGGGAAGATTACAGACGGCGCATTAAATAAACAAAATGAAGGAGTTTTCCGATTATGTCAGATATTTTAAGCTGGATATGGCTCAGTACGAAATTTCCGATAGCATCTTCGAGTATCGATGCTCTTATGACGCATTTCGACTACAATGCAGATGCTGTATATAATGCATCTTCGGACGATTATCTCGTTGTTTCGGGACTTGATGCGAAATACATTGATGCTTTGAATAACAAGTCTCTTGACGATTCACGTGAAATATTTGACTGGTGTACCGAAAACGACGTCGGACTTCTTCCTTATGACAGCAGATTTTATCCTCAACGTCTGAGAGACATTGAAAAGGCTCCTATTTTACTTTATTACAGAGGCAGACTCATCAATTTTGACGACAACGTATGTATCGCGCTCGTCGGAACACGCAGAATGACAGATTACGGAAAGCGGGAAGGCTACCGTATCGCACGCGATCTTATACTCGGCGGTGCTGTCGTTGTAAGCGGAATGGCAAGAGGAATAGACACTATCTGCCACCGCGGCGCTCTTGACGCAGGCGGATATACCGTCGCCGTTCTCGGATGCGGTATAGATAAGGTCTACCCGCCCGAAAACGATTACATTATGGACGAGATCGCGCGCACCGGACTTGTTCTTACCGAATTCAAGCCATTTACGCCTCCCATCGGCTCTAATTTTCCTATACGTAACCGAATAATCAGCGGTCTTTCGCTCGGTACGCTCGTTGTTGAAGCCGATTCAAAAAGCGGCGCTATGATAACCGCAAAATATGCCGAAAAGCAAGGCAGAGATATTTTCTCCATTCCCGGCAACGTCGGTGAGCTTAACAGCATAGGAACTAACAGACTTCTCAAAAAGGGTGCAAAAATAGTTACCGGCGCACTTGATATGCTTGAAGAATACGAATACATTTATCCGCATAGAATACGAATTGAAAATCTTCCCGCATTTATGCCGAAGTTCTCATCTTCGGGCAGTACGTCTGTTTCAAAGGTTTCTTCACCGAAGAAGCCCATAACGTCAAATGCTCCAAACGAGCAGGACTTTTTAAACGACGGCAAAGCTTCCGATTCGCTTCCCTTCACCGAAGAAATAAAGCTGACCAAAGAATCAAAAGAGATTAAAGAAACGAAAAAAGTTAAGGAAGTCAAGAAGAAGGCGAGCACGGAAGATACTGTAAAGAAGGCTCCCGTACGGGATACTTCTTCTTTAAACGAGACCGAGAAAAAGATCTACGACCTCTTTCCCGAAGACCGTAATATCAGTGCTGACGAGATAGCACGTACGGGTATTCCCGTCGGTATCGTACTTCAGAACCTTACTATGCTTGAAATAAAAGGATTTATTAAAACACTTCCCGGCGGTGTATTTACAAAGGCTTGATCTGCGCCGCTACGCCGCATCCGAAATATCTGACAATATTCTACAAGAAAGGCAATACTACAAATATGGCAAATCTCGTAATCGTTGAGTCGCCCGCCAAAGCGGCTACGATAAAAAATTATTTAGGTTCAAATTACAAGGTAATTGCTTCCAAGGGTCACGTCCGCGATCTCCCCAAAAGTACCCTCGGAGTTGATATAGAAAACGGTTTTGAGGCTCACTATATAAATATCCGCGGAAAAGGTGACCTCATCAAAGAGCTGAAAAAAGAAGCAAAAAACGCAAACAAAGTATTTCTTGCAACCGACGCGGACCGCGAAGGCGAAGCTATCTCGTGGCATCTTGCAAGTGCGCTCGGCATTCCGCTTGAGCAGACACGCCGCGTTACCTTTAACGAAATTACCAAAAGTGCTATCAAAGAGGCTATAAAAAAGCCGAGAGAAATAGATATCGAGCTTGTAAATTCACAGCAGGCTCGCAGAATACTCGACCGTATCGTCGGATACAAATTAAGTCCTTTCCTTTGGAAGGTTGTTCGCAGCGGACTCTCCGCAGGACGCGTTCAGTCTGTCGCAACACGTATTATCGTTGAGCGCGAGGCTCAGATACGAGAGTTCGTTCCCGAAGAATACTGGACGATAAGCGCTTCCCACAAAAATTCACAGGGTAAGATCTTCCGTTCCAAATATTACGGCAAGGGCGACGTAAAGGCAGATATCCACTCCAAAGAAGAGGCTGACGCTCTACTTGCACAGCTTGACGGAAACAAATTCATCGTTTCGGACATCAAGCGCTCTATCAAAAAGAGAAATCCTCTCCCTCCGTTTACAACTTCTTCAATGCAGCAGGAAGCATCCAAAAAATTCGGATTCCAGGCACAGCGTATAATGCGTATCGCACAGGAGCTTTACGAAGGTGTTTCCATCGGAAGTGAAAACGGCGGAATGACCGGTCTTATAACCTATATGCGTACAGACTCTCTCAGAATCTCCGATGAAGCGAGAGATGCCGCAAAGGAATATATTATCGCATCTTACGGCGACAAGTATTACCCTGCATCTCCGAGAGTTTACAAGGCAAAAGCCGATGCGCAGGACGCACACGAGGCTATCAGACCGACAAACGTTATGATAACCCCCGACACGGTCAAAAAATATCTTTCAAGCGATCAGTACAAGCTGTATAAGCTCATCTGGGAGCGTTTCGTGGCAAGCCAGATGGCTTCTGCCGAGCTTGATACCGTGAACGCAGACATCTCCTGCGGAGAGCACATCTTCAAGGCAAACGGATCAAATATCCGTTTCAAAGGATATCTCACGATATACAACGATATTTCAAACGAGAAAGAAACTATGCTTCCCGACATTTCGGTAAACGAGATCCTCGAAACTGAAATACCTCTTCCCGAACAGCATTTCACAGAAGCTCCTCCGAGATTTTCCGAGGCTTCGCTTATCAAATTCCTTGAAGAAAAAGGAATCGGACGTCCTTCTACGTACGCGCCTACCATCACAACGATAATTTCGCGCGGATACGTCAAGAGAGATGCGAAGGTGCTTGTTCCCACACAGCTCGGAGAGGTTACGACCAAGCTTATGATCGATAATTTCCCCGAGATCATCGACTACAAATTCACCGCGGAGATGGAAGACTCGCTTGACAGCATAGCAGACGGAAACGACTCTATGAACGGTGTTCTCTCCCGTTTCTATGACAGATTCAAGAGCAGTCTTGATGCCGCAGAAAGCTCTGTAAAGCGCGACGAGGTTGACGTTCCGAGTGAAGAGACCGACATTATTTGCGAAAAATGCGGAAGCCGAATGATCGCAAAATCGGGTCGCTTCGGTCGTTTCGCCGCTTGCCCCAACTATCCCGAATGTAAAAATACCAAACGAATAGACAAAAACAACAATCCCATAAGCAAAGAACCCACAGAACAAAAGGAAACCGATATGGTTTGCGAAAAGTGCGGAAGCCCTATGGTAATAAGAAGCGGTGCGTACGGAAATTTCTACGCCTGCTCCAATTATCCGCAGTGCAAAAACACTCTTCCCATCAAGAATGAGATCGGCGTAAAGTGCCCCAAGTGCGGAGGTCAGATACTTTCCAAGCGTTCAAAGAGCAAAACTGTATTTTACAGCTGTGAAAACTATCCGAATTGCTCCTTCTCATCCTGGGATATTCCCACAAATGAAAAATGCCCTGTCTGCTCGAGTATGCTTATGAAGAAAAAAGGCAAGAATCTTCTTGTATGCTCTGCCGAGGGTTGTACCTTCAAAAAGGAAGTAAGCGATGAAGAAAACAGTTAACGTCATAGGAGCAGGTCTTGCAGGTTGTGAAGCGGCTTGGCAGATCGCTTCTGCAGGTGTAAACGTAAAGCTCTACGAAATGAAGCCGAAAAAATATTCTCCGGCTCATCACAGCGAAAACTTCTGCGAGCTTGTTTGTTCCAATTCGCTTCGCTCAAACCAGATAACGAATGCTGTCGGTCTTCTCAAGGAAGAGCTTGATATTTTCGGATCGCTTATTATGGAGTCTGCCCACCGCGCACAAGTTCCCGCAGGTGCGGCTCTCGCGGTTGACAGAAACATATTTTCGCAGTATATAACCGACAAGATAAAATCTCACCCGAACATTGAAGTCATCAGCGAAGAAGTGCTTTCAATAAACGAAGATGAGATCACGGTCGTCGCAACCGGACCTCTTACCTCCGATGATTTTTCAAAATATCTTTCCGAATTTCTCGGCGAGGAAGATCTCCACTTCTTTGATGCGGCGGCTCCTATCGTAGAAGCCTCGTCTATCGATATGTCGAAAGCTTTTCTTGCTTCGAGATACGGAAAAGGCGAAGCCTGCTATATAAACTGCCCTATGAACGAAAGTGAGTACAACGCCTTCTACGAGGCACTTATCGGTGCCGAAGAGGCAGAGCTTCACGATTTCGACAAGGACAGCCAAAAAGACCTCAAGGTTTTCGAGGGCTGTATGCCCGTCGAGGTTATGGCAAAGCGCGGCAAAGAAACTCTTCTTTACGGGCCGCTGAAGCCTGTCGGACTCCCCTGCCCCGATACCGGAAATGACGCTTACGCTGTCGTACAGCTCCGTCAGGAAAATCTTGACAAGACTACCTACAATCTCGTCGGATTCCAAACGCATCTCACCTTTCCCGAACAGCGCCGCGTATTTTCTATGATACCCGGTCTTGAAAATGCGGTATTTCTCCGCTACGGCGTGATGCACAGAAATACTTTTATAAATTCCCCGAAAATTCTCGGAAATTCTTATGAAATGAGAAACAAACCGAACATCTTTTTCGCAGGTCAGATGACAGGTGTCGAAGGTTACCTCGAATCGTGTGCATCCGGTCTTGTCGCAGGAATCGCAGCAGCGCGCCTTGCGCTCGGAAAAGAGCCTTTAATCTTCCCCGACGTTACGGCAACGGGTTCACTTGCAAATTACGTAAGCCGCGGAAGTGCGTCCGATTTTCAGCCTATGAATATAAATTTCGGAATCGTTCCACCGCTTGAAAAGCGTGTCAAAGGCGGAAAGGCTGCGAGAAACACAGCACTTTCCGAAAGAGCTCTTGAAGCCGCGCGTGCTTTCAAGGCTGCTCTCGAAGCAGAAATTTCAGAAAATTGAATTCTATTTTCAGTACTTAAATATTAAGGAGATATACAAATATGAAGATTATTCTCGATGCAATGGGCGGAGATTTTGCTCCCGATATCGTAGTTGAAGGTGCCGCCCTCGTAAGAAAAGAAATGAATCACGAGATCATTCTTGTCGGTGATGAGGAAAAAATAAGACTCTCTGCTGAAAAGCTCGGAGTTGACCTTACCAACGGAATTGAGATTGTACACGCTTCAGACGTTATTACTATGGAAGATGCACCCCTCAGCGTACGCGAAAAGCCCGATTCCTCTATCCGTGTAGGCTTTAAGCTCCTCAAGGAAGGCGCAGGCGATGCATTTGTAAGCGCAGGTAACACAGGCGCACTTCACGCAGGCTCTACTCTTTACGTTCACAGAATCAAGGGCGTACTCCGTTCTGCTATCGCTACTATTCTTCCTCTCGAAAAGCCCGTTCTTCTTATCGACTCGGGTGCTAACGCGACAGTTGACGCCGCACATCTCTATCAGTTTGCCATTATGGGCTCTATCTATATGGAAAAGATATTCGGTATCGAAAGACCTACCGTAGGACTTCTTAACATCGGTACGGAGTCCAAGAAGGGTACTCCTATGCATGTTGAAGCATACGAGCTTCTTTCCAAGTCTGACATCAACTTCATCGGCAACGTAGAAGGAAAAGAAGTTCCTTTCGGAAAGTGCGATATTCTTGTAACAGACGGATTCACAGGCAACGTTCTTCTCAAGACCATCGAGGGTATGGGTTCCTTCTTCTCGAAGAAGCTCAAGGGAATTTTCAAGGCAAATCCCGTTTCTATGATGTCCGCGCTTCTCGTTAAGGGTCAGATAAATAACCTTAAGAAGAGCTTTGACGCTTCCGAATACGGCGGAGCCCCCTTCCTCGGAATTTCCCGTCCCGTAATCAAGGCACACGGAAGCTCTGACGCACTGGCTATCAAGAATGCTGTTAAGCAGGCTGTATTCTATCACAACACGGGTATAATTATGGATATTTCCAAGCAGGCAGTTCTTCCCGAAGACGTTACCGTTTCAAGACCCAGACCCAACGCTGCAAAAACCACTCCCAAGGCAGAAGAAACAGCAGCTCCCGCCACTTCCGAAGCAAAGGAAACACAGCAGACTGAAAACAACGAATAATCTCTGTTTTCTTATTTAAAACACAAAGAAATTTTGTTTAATATCCGAAAGGTAACTGTTTTACAGTTAAAATATGAAATGAATCACGATTTATTACACGAGCTTGAGAAAAAAATCGGCTATACATTTCAAAACAGGGAGCTTATTGTACACGCGCTGACACATTCCTCGTATTCCAACGAGGAAAAAGCAAAGGGACGCCACGCCGATTCAAACGAGCGTATGGAATTTCTCGGAGATGCCGTTCTTTCTATCATCGTAAGTACATATCTCTTTGATAATTTCTCAGGCGCACAGGAAGGCGAGCTTTCAAAGATTCGCTCTGCCGTTGTATGCGAAAAGGCTCTCGCATCCTATGCCGATGAAATAGAGCTCGGAAAATATCTTCTTCTCGGTCACGGCGAAGAAATAAACAACGGAAGAGAACGTCCTTCTATTCTTTCCGACGCTTACGAGGCTCTTCTTGCCGCTATATATATTGACTCGGGTATCGAAGAGGTACGCAAATTCCTTCTTCCCTACGCCGTGCCCCTTATTGAAAAAACGGTAAGAGAACATTCTTCAACAGACTACAAGACCAAGCTTCAGCAGATAGTACAGCAGAAGCCGGGTGAAACTCTCGTTTACGTTATAATTTCCGAATCGGGTCCTCCTCATCAGAAGAACTTTGTTGCCGAGGCGCGTCTTAACGACAGCAATATTCTCGGTACGGGAAGCGGCTCGAGCAAGCGCGAAGCCGAGCAGAATGCCGCAAGAGATGCTCTCAAATTCTTCGGCTTCGACGACTGAACGCATACTTAACTCATCAAAAGGAATCTTTTAAAAGTGAAACACGCAAACATACCCGTATTCGTTCCGCATCTCGGATGCCCAAACGACTGTGTTTTCTGCAATCAAAGAAAAATTACCGGGCAGGAATCCTTTTCTATAGAAGATGCCCGACGCTCAGTCGAAGAAATCGCCTCTTCTCTCGGAGATGCTTCGAAAAGTGCAGAAATTGCATTTTTCGGAGGCAGCTTTACAGGTATAGACCGCAAGCTTATGATCGATCTGCTCGATATGGCAAAGGATTTTTTTGACAGGGGTTTGGTTTCCGGAATACGAATGTCAACCCGTCCCGATTATATTGACGGCGAGATACTTTCCATTCTCTCCGAGTACCCCGTAAAGACTATTGAGCTTGGCATTCAGAGTCTTTCGGACAAGGTTCTTTCAGCGTCCAAACGAGGTCATATTGCTTCCGACTCCATACGTGCTATGAAAGCCGTTAAGGATGCAAATTTTGCGCTTATCGGTCAGATGATGGTCGGGCTTCCGCTATCGACGCTTGAAGACGAAATCACGACGATAAGCGGAATTTGCGACTCGGGAGCCGACGGAATAAGAATATATCCGACCACGGTATTTGCCTCTACCGAGCTTTGCGAAATGATGAAAAGCGGATCATACTCTCCCCTTTCGGTTGAGGAAGCGGTAGCACGGACAGCCGAGCTTTTATGTATTGCACACGACCGTAATATGCCCGTTATCCGCGTCGGACTCTGCGAAACAGATTCCCTGCACAGCGAAAACGGAATCGTCGCGGGGGCATTCCATCCCGCGCTCGGCGAAATGTGTATGTCAGAGCTTTTCTTCAAGCTCTTTTCGCGCGAACTTGACTCTTATGCGAATCTTGCCGGTAAAAAGGCGACTATATACGTCGCTTCGAATATGATTTCCAAGGCTATCGGGCAAAAACGTATAAACATAAATAAAATCAAAGAAAAATATTCGCTCACAGAAATAAAAATTCAAGGAAATCCACTTCTTTCGGGCTACAGCTTTTCTATCGACCTTAAAATTTGATCTTCGGTCCCGAAAAAGAAAATTTCCGCAAAACTCTACTTAAACTACTTAAACACAGGAGAACTTCAAATGCGACTTCTCTCGCTTGAACTTCACGGATTCAAATCCTTCCCACAACGCACAAAAATAAAAATAGACCCCGGTATGACTATCATCGTCGGACCAAACGGAAGCGGTAAATCCAATATTTCGGATGCCGTTAAATGGGTTCTCGGTGAGCTTTCCTCGAAAAATATCCGAGGAACGAAAATGGAAGACGTTATTTTCGGCGGTACAGAGCACAGACCTGCTATGGGCTTTGCCGAGGTTTCTATGACTATCGACAACCGCGGCGAAAACCGTATTAATTCCGATTTCGACGAAATAACCGTAACAAGACGTTATTTCCGTACGGGTGACAGTCAATACCTCATAAACAACAAGCAGGTAAGACTTAAAGACATTGCCGAAATGTTTATGAACACGGGTATCGGTAAAACAGGATACTCTATTATCGGTCAGGGTAAAATCTCGGAAATAATCTCTCAAAAGAGTGACGACAGACGTATAATATTCGAAGAAGCCGCAGGTATCTCAAAATACCGCGTAAAAAAGGCTGAATCAGAAAAACGTCTTGCCGAAGCCGAAGACAACATAACCCGTCTTAACGATATCGTTTCTCATCACGCAAGAAGACTGCCCTCTCTTGAAAGAGATTCTGTCAAGGCACGTGCTTATCTTGAAATATACGAAAAGAAAAAGGCTCTTGACGTGTCTATTGCGGTTTACGACATTGAAAAAATACTTGAAAGCGCCGAGCAGAATGAAAAAGAGCTTATTCTGTCCAGACACGAACACGAAATTGCCGAAAATTCGCTCTCCATACTCGAAAAGCGAAGCGAACAGCTCGCTGAAACTCAGATGGAACATCGCATAGAATTTGAACAGGTACGCACGAAAATTCACGACGAAGAGCGCGAAAAAAGCAGACTTGAAGCAAGTCTTACCGTCATCGCAAACAACAAAGAAAATGCCAATGCCGCAATCGATGCAAGCGTTGCAAGTGCAAATTCTGCTGCCGCAAAGCTTGAAATCGCAGAAGCAGAGACCGTGGAGCTTCGCTCTGTCAAAGATACTCTTAACGGGGAATTTGAAAGTGCTTCCGAAAAATTCGCGGAAAAATCTCTGCAGCTTGACAACGAGCGTAAAAACGTAACAAACCTTCAGGAAAAGGCTGATCTGCTTGAAGAAGAACGCGCTGAGCTTGAAAACGAATACACCGAGCTTCGCGTTGAGTACTCCGCATTCGGAGCAACCTCATCTTCCTCCGTTTCTCATACTGCCGATCTTGAGTCCGATATGAGCAAGGCTCTCGAAGAAAAAGAGGCCCTCTCGGGTGAAATAGAAAGCGGCAAGGCTTCCCTTGCTCATTACGGAGAAAAGACGGATACGCTAAAAAAAGAGCGCGCTGAGCTTACTTCCGACCTTTCAAGGCTCGAAGAAGAGGCTTCTGAAATACGCAAGAATATTGACGCAGAAACGGCAAACGCCGCCGCTTGCCGTCAGAAAGCAGAGGCTCTGCGCAGAATGGACGAGCATTTTGACGGTTATCAGCGCTCTGTAAAGGTAGTTGCCGAGGCCTCCGCGCGCGGAAATCTTCGCGGAATTATCGGTCCCGTTTCCAAGCAGATAAGCGTAGATCGCGAGCTTACTCTTGCTATCGAAACCGCTCTCGGTGCAAACATCCAAAATATAATAGTTGAAAATGAAGCTGCTGCCAAAGCCGCTATTGAGTATTTAAAGCGTGAAAACGCAGGACGCGCTACCTTTTATCCGCTTACTTCGGTAAAGGCGCAGAAGCTTAATATAAATCTTAACACACTAAAGCAGAGTACGGGGTACGTCGGTATTGCCGACGAGCTTGTAAGCTGTGACGAAAAATGCAGATCCGTAATATCTTATCTTCTCGGAAGAACTGTTGTATTCGACACGCTCGACAACGCTTCTGTAACCGCTAAGGCACTCGGATATACCGTACGAATCGTAACCCTTGACGGTCAGCTTATAAACGCGGGCGGATCGTTTACCGGCGGTGCGGTAAAGCGCGACAGCGGCATCCTTACAAGAAGTCTTGATATCGCAAAGCTCGAGGAAGACGAAAAGAGATCTATCGGAATTTGTGAAAATTTGAAAGCCGATTTTGCCGCACTAAAGGACAAATCAAGCGATATAAACAGCTCTCTCGAGCGTAACGCAGACAACGCTTCTATGCTTGCATCTCTCATAAGTGCAGGAGAGGCTTCACTCTCGCTCAGAGAAAGATCGCTTGCCGAAATTATGCAGAGAATCCGCGAAATTTCCGAAAAGATCGGTGAAATCGAGCGCGAAAGAAGCGAAAATACGGCAAAAGCAGAGGCTATGAAGCTCCGTATATCAGAGCTTTCCGAGCTCATCAAAGAAAAGGATGAAAAGATCGAAGAGCTTCAGCGTGCAATAAAAGAAGTCAACACGCTTATTTCTTCCCTTGCAAGTGAGAAGAACGAGCTTCTCGTAAGCGTTTCGGTAAAGAGAAAAGAGGTAGAAAACGCAGAAGTGCGCATAAATCAGAATGCTTCTCTCGTTATCTCGCTAAAAAAAGACATTGAAGACATCGCTGTACGCACCAAGGAGATAAATCTCCGTCTTGAAGAGCTTGACGACGAAGCACGCGCCGCAAAAGCTGCCATAATACTTACTGACAACAAACTTGAAGAGCTTGAAGCCGAGCTTGCACGTCTTTCTGCCGACGGCGAGGAATACGAAAAAGAGATCTCGCTCACACGTATTGCTATCAAGGACAAAACAAGAGAACGCGAGCTTACTCTTATGACGGTAACAAAGCTCGAAGCCGCATCCGAGCGCATCAGAGAAGAAAAAGAGCGTCTTTCCAACAAACTTTGGGACGATTACAATCTTTCTTACGCCGATGCAACTGCTCTGCCCTATCCCAAGATCGACAGTGAAAACCGCCCGACTATGGTCGCGGAGCAGAATATTCTCACAAGTAAGATCAAAGAGCTTGGCAACGTACACGTCGGTGCTATTGAAGAATACGCCGCTGTCAAGAAAGAATACGACTTTATGTCAGGTCAGATCGAAGACCTTAAGAAAGCAAAAGCAGACTGTGTCCAGGTAATTGCCCGCCTTGAAAAAGAAATGCGCGGAAAATTCGCCGAAACCTTTGCACAGATAAACGAAAACTTCGGTAAAGTTTTTAAAGACCTTTTCGGCGGCGGAAGTGCCTCTCTTACACTTACCGATCCCGACAATCTATTGACCAGCGGTATCGACATAAACGTCGCACCTCCCGGAAAGAAGATACACAACTTAAGACAGCTTTCGGGCGGCGAACAGTCCTTTATCGCAGTCGCTATCTACTTTGCTATAATAATGATCAACCCTCCGCCCTTCTGTCTGCTTGACGAAATTGAATCTGCACTTGACGACGTCAACGTAACGAGATTTGCAAACTACGCAAAGAAGTTCTCTGACAGAGTTCAGTTCATCATCATCACACACAGACGCGGAACTATGGAAGCCGCAGACGAAATGTACGGCGTTACTATGCAGGAGCGCGGCGTTTCTCAGCTTCTCTCTGTAAACCTCAGCGAAATTGAAAAGAAACTCGGAGTGAAATTATAATGGGATTTTTTGAAAAATTAAAAAACGGTCTGTTTAAGACAAAAAGCTCGGCTTTTTCGGGAATTATCTCGATATTCAAGCACGGCGTTTCCGAAGATACTCTCGAAGAGCTTGAAGAAATGCTCATCTGCGCCGACGTCGGTATCGAATCCACCGAAATGATAATGGAAAAGCTTCGCGACAAAATCAAAGAAGAAAAGATCAAAGAATCGGAAGAGGCTACTGCCGCACTCAAATCTATTCTTCTCGAAATGATCGGTGAAAAAGAAGAAATGAAGCTCGACACAAAGCCGTCGGTAGTTCTTGTTATCGGTGTAAACGGTGTCGGAAAGACAACCTCTATCGCAAAGCTTGCTCATCTTTATAAATCCGAAGGAAAAAACGTTCTTCTCGCTGCAGGAGATACATTCCGTGCGGGCGCTATCGAACAGCTTTCTATCTGGGCTGAACGCGCAGGTGTTCAGATAATCAAGCAGAGTGAAGGCTCCGACCCTGCCGCTGTCGTTTACGACGCTGCTGCCGCTGCTATCAAGCGTGAGGCTGACGTTCTTATTATCGACACCGCAGGACGTCTGCACAACAAGAAAAATCTTATGAACGAGCTTGCAAAGATCAACCGCGTTATCGACAAACAGCTTCCCGACGCTTCGCGCGAAACTCTTCTCGTTCTTGACTCTACTACCGGTCAGAATGCAGTAAATCAGGCAAAGGAATTCAGAAACACATCAGAAATTACAGGTCTTGTACTCACAAAGCTCGATGGAACAGCCAAGGGCGGTATCGTATTCTCTATCAAAAACGAGCTCGGAATACCTGTTAAATTCATCGGTGTCGGCGAAAAGATCGACGAGCTTCAGCCCTTTGAGCCTACCGAATTCGTAGACGCACTTTTTGAATAATATTTTTACCGAAAGGACTTTTTCACTATGAAAGTCGTTCTGGCATCAAGAAACAAAAACAAAGTAAAAGAAATAAAAGCTATTTACAAGGCTATCACGGGTAGCGAGCTTGACATACTTTCGCTTGACGACATCGGATACACCGACGAGATCGAGGAAGACGGCTCTTCTTTTGAGGAAAATGCTGCTATCAAAGCGTCCGTTCCCGCAAAGCTCGGATACATCGGTCTTGCCGACGACAGCGGTCTTGCCGTCGATGCGCTCGGCGGTGCGCCCGGTATCTACTCTGCACGCTACTCGGGCGAGTGTGCTACCGATGCAAAAAACAACGCGAAGCTTCTTAAAAATCTTGAAGGAGTTTCCGATCGCTCTGCAAAATTCGTATGTGTTTTCTCTGCCGTTGCTCCCGACGGAAAAAATATAACCGTACGCGGCGAATGTCCCGGCGTTATTGCCGAAAGCGAGTCGGGAAACGGCGGTTTCGGGTACGATCCCCTTTTCATCTATCAGCCTCTCTCAAAGACATTCGGAGAGCTTTCAAGCGATGAAAAAAACGAGGTCAGCCACCGTGCAAAAGCACTCTCTCTTCTTATTCCGAAGCTTTCCGAATTTTTGGACAGCTACAAGGACTAAGCTTACATTTTCTTAAACTAACTTATAATCAGAGGATAAAATTATGACCAGCAAACAAAGAGCTTATCTCCGTTCGCTTGCAATGACAGAGCCTGTTATTTTTCAGGTCGGCAAGGGCGGAATAAATGAAAATATGATAAAACAGATCTCAGACGCTCTTGAAGCGCGCGAGCTTATCAAGCTTCGTGTTCTTCAGAACTGCGAATATACTTCCCGTGAGGCAGCTGAAGCTATTGCCGAGGCTACCGATTCTGCCGTTGTAGGCGTTGTAGGAAGCACTTTCGTTCTTTACAGAGAATCCGAAAAGCATAAGAAGATCGATTTGAGGGCAGTCTGATGCCTCGCAAAATAGGAATTTACGGCGGAACTTTTTCCCCGCCCCACATCGGTCATATTTCTGCCGCGAAAGCTTTTTATGACGAAATAAAACCCGATACTCTCCTTATAATGCCTACGTTCACACCGCCGCACAAGATCGCTTACACAATAGATCCGATACACCGTATGAATATGGCAAAGCTTGCTTTTTCAGACAAAGAAGGCTTCAGCGATACCGTTAAAGTTTCCGATTTTGAGCTTAACAAAAAAAACGTAAGCTACACATACGAAACTCTTGAGCATTTTGCTTCTCCAGACGTAAAGCTCTATTTTCTCTGCGGAACAGATATGTTTCTCACACTTGACAAGTGGAGAAATCCCGAGATTATCTTTGATCTCGCGGTTATAGTCCTTGCTCTCCGTGAGGATACAACAGATGAGATATCCGAAAAGATTGCGCTTGCCAAGGATCTTTACGAGAAAAATTACGGTGCTGAAATAATCATATTAAAAAACAAGCCCATAACCGTTTCCTCATCAGAGGTAAGACTCGCTGTTTCTTCGGGAGAAAATGCGTCGGCTTTTATCACGGGACCCGTATATGATTATATAAAAAACAACAAACTATATTCAGACTGAAATGACAGATAATATTATTTTTGATACAGAACCGACTCTCATTACCCTTAAAGATGAAATATCGCTCCGCATAAGCGACAAATACCGTCTTGAGCACACTTTATCGGTTGCAAACGAATGTCTTGCGCTCGCAGATATTTTCGCTCTCAGTGAGTATGAAAAAAAACAGATCGCGATTTCCGCGCTTCTGCACGATATTGCGAAAGGTCTTTCGCCCGACGAGTTCAAGGCGCTTGACGAAAAATATTCGGTCGGATTTACCGATGACGATTTTGCCTCGCCTGCCGTTCTTCATGCCAAAGCAGGAGCGAAAATCGCAGAGCTTGAGTTTGCACGGTACGCAGACGAAAGAGTCTGCAAAGCTATAGAGGCTCACACCACGGGCGGAGAAAATATGTCACTTATGGCAAAACTTCTTTTCATCGCCGATTACATTGAGCCTACCCGAAGATGGGATATATGCAAAGAAACGAGATCGTGCTTTTATTCTGAGCTTAAGCGGGACGGTGCGGATATTTTTAAAGTGCTTGACCGTACCGTTATAAAAATTCTCGACCAGACTGCAAAGCATCTTGAAGAAACAGGGCGTCCCGTTCATCCGGATTCTGTCAAATGTAAAGATTTTATATTAAAAACTATTGAATAATCGAAGAAAAACTGTTATAATGTTTTTTACAGTTATTTGGGTACGAAGTGTACAAAACGTACAAGAAAGGAATATATATGACCGCACTCGAATTTGCACAAAAGATCGTAAAGATACTCGATGAAAAAAGCGCTACCGACATTTCTCTTCTCTACGTAGAGGAAAAAACGGTTCTTACCGAATATCTTATCATTTGCAACGGAACATCCACAACTCACAACCGCGCTCTTGCAGGAGAGCTTGAATTTAAGCTCGGTGAGCTCGACATTCATCCCCTTAACACAGAGGGTGAGGAAGATGCTTCCTGGATAGTTCTCGACTACAACAGCGTTATGGTCCACATTTTCACCAAGAACGCAAAAGAATTCTACAAGCTTGACAAGCTTTGGGCTGATGCAGAAAACATTGATATTTCCGGTCTGCTTATCGGCTGATCTATATTTTTGATTATTTACCGCAGGAAAGGTTATATAAATTATGAAATACGATTTTAAATCAATTGAAGAAAAATGGCAATCCCGTTGGGAGGATTCAAAGGTTTTCAATGCTTCCGACGATTATTCGAAGCCTAAGTTTTACGGACTTGTTGAGTTCCCCTACCCCAGCGGATCGGGTATGCACGTAGGACACATCAAAGCTTATTCAAGCCTTGAAGTCATCTCCCGTAAAAGACGTATGCAGGGATACAACGTACTCTTCCCTATCGGATTTGACGCATTCGGTCTTCCCACCGAAAACTCTGCAATAAAGTTCAACACTCATCCGAGAATACTTACCGACAAAAACATTGAAAAGTTCACGTCTCAGCTCAAAAAGGTCGGATTCTCCTTCGACTGGTCAAGAGTTGTGGATACCACAGACGAAAATTACTACAAGTGGACTCAGTGGATCTTCCTCAAGATGTTTGAAAACGGACTTGCTTTCCGTGATCAGGCTCTCGTAAACTACTGCCCTCACTGCAAGTGCGTACTTTCCAACGAAGACTCTCAGGGCGGCGAATGTGATATCTGCCACAGCCAGATAGTACAGAAGTCCAAGGACGTTTGGTATCTCCGTATTACAGAATACGCTGAAAAGCTTCTTAACGGTCTTAAGGACGTTGATTATCTTCCTAACATCAAAATGCAGCAGGAAAACTGGATAGGACGCTCCGAAGGTGCTTTTGCAAACTTCGCTATCAGCGGCGCGGATGACAGCCTCCGTATTTACACAACACGTCCCGACACAATGTTCGGCGTTACATTTATGGTAATGGCTCCCGAGCATCCTTACATTGAAAAATATGCTGACAGAATCACAAATATGGATGCTATCAAGGCATACCGCGAAGAATGCAGCAAGAAAACAGAATTTGAACGTACACAGCTCGTAAAAGAAAAGACCGGTGTTTGCATCGAAGGTCTTACAGCCATCAACCCTCTTTCCGGCAAGGAAATTCCGATCTATATCGCCGACTACGTAATGATGGGCTACGGAACAGGTGCTATTATGGCGGTTCCTGCGCACGACGAGCGTGACTACGATTTCGCAAAGAAATTCGGTATCGACATTATTGAAGTTATTAAGGGCGGAGATATGTCCGAGGGCGCATACACAGGCGACGGAGAAATGGTAAACTCCGAATTCCTTAACGGCTTCACAAACAAGAAGGATTCTATCGCAAAGGCTACCGAAGTCCTTGCCCAGCGCGGAGTTGGCGAAAAGGGTATTCAGTACAAGATGAAGGACTGGGCGTTCAACCGTCAGAGATACTGGGGTGAGCCTATTCCGATCATTCACTGCCCCGATTGCGGTATGGTTGCTCTTCCCTACGAAGAACTTCCTCTCAGACTTCCCGCAGTTGAAAACTTTGAGCCCGGCGAAGGCGGCGAAAGCCCTCTCGCAAAGATCGATTCTTTCGTAAACTGCAAGTGCCCCAAGTGCGGAAAAGACGCAAAGCGCGAAACAGATACAATGCCTCAGTGGGCAGGATCTTCCTGGTACTTCCTGCGCTACGTTGACCCGAGCAACGACAGTGAGCTTGCAAACGCAGAAGCTCTCAAATACTGGATGCCCGTTGACTGGTACAACGGCGGTATGGAGCACGTTACACGTCATATGATCTACTCGCGTTTCTGGTACAAGTTCCTCTACGATCTCGGTATTGTTCCCTACGAAGAACCGTATGCAAAGCGTACCGCACAGGGACTCGTTCTCGGACCGGACGGCGTTAAGATGAGTAAATCCCGCGGAAACGTTATTGACCCCAACGATATTGTAAACAACTACGGCGCAGATACACTCCGCACGTACGTACTCTTTATGGGTGACTACGGCAGTGCTGCTCCTTGGTCTGAAAACAGCGTTAAGGGTTGCAGACGTTTTATCGAACGTGTTGCTTCTCTCTCCGACATAACAAACGGAAACGGCGTTACTCCCGAGCTTGAAAGCGATTTCCACAAGACTATAAAGAAGGTAACGGAAGACATCGAAGCGATGAAGTTCAATACCGCTATCGCCGCTATGATGACTCTTCTTAACAGAATATACGAGGTCGGAACCCTCACACGCGATGAGCTTCTCACTTTCGCTTCTATCCTCTCTCCCTTCGCTCCTCACATCTGCGAAGAAATAAACGAATGGCTCGGCAACAAGGATATGCTCGCTACTGCTCCTTGGCCGACCTACGATGAAGCAAAGACTGTTGACGCTACTATCGAGATCGCAGTTCAGATCTGCGGAAAGCTCCGTTCTACCGTTGTTATCCCCGCAGACGCATCCAAGGACGATATGCTTAAGGCTGCAAAGGAAAACGAGCGTATAGCAGAGCTTATTGACGGCAAAACTATCGTTAAAGAGATCTGTGTTCCCGGAAAACTCGTTAACATCGTAGTAAGATAATCTATAAAACTCTTTTGGCTTTCGTATCAATGATACGAAAGCCAAAAAATTAAGCAAGAAAGGTACGGCTACAATTATGAGTAATTTTTCATTCTCCGGAAAAAGTTTTTATCTTGATAACAAGCCTTTTATAGTTATTTCGGGCGCTATGCATTATTGGCGAATCGTTCCCGAATACTGGGAGGACAGACTAAAAAAGCTTAAAGCGTGTGGATTCAACACACTTGAAACCTACGTTCCCTGGAATCTTCACGAACGCAGAGAAGGTCAGTTCGATTTTTCGGGGAATCTCGACATCGTAAAATACATCGAAACTGCCGCGAAGATCGGACTTAAGGTGATCGTACGTCCCGGTCCTTACATCTGCGCCGAATTTGATTTCGGAGGACTTCCCTCCTGGCTTCTTGCATATCCCGATATACATCTTCGCTGCAACGACCCGAAATATCTTGAAAAGGTTCGTCCTTACTACCGTGAGCTTCTTACCCGCATCGCACCCCTTCAATGCACAAACGGCGGTCCCATAATTATGGTACAGATAGAAAACGAATATGGATCTTACGGCGACGACAAGGAATATTTACACGCAGTAGCCGACATTTATCACGAGTACGGACTTAACTGTCAGCTCTTCACATCCGACGGTCCATGCTACTGGATGCTCAACGGCGGTACTCTTCCAGAATATCTTTGTGTTGCAAATTTCGGAAGCCGTCCCGACATGGCTTTCGATCTTCTGGCAGATTTCCGTCCCGATCAGCCCTCTATGTGCGGTGAATTTTGGTGCGGTTGGTTTGACCATTGGGGGGAGATACACCACACGCGCACGTCCGACGAAACGTTGCGTGACGTCAGAAGTATGCTTGACCGCGGTGCGTCCTTCAACTTCTATATGTTCCACGGAGGCACGAATTTCGGCTTTACAAGCGGTGCAAACCACACGGGAAGCGAATATCAGCCTACCATCACAAGCTACGATTACTGCGCACCTCTTACCGAATCAGGCGATATGACACAGACCTATTACGATCTCCGCGAAGAGCTTGCGCGTTTTAACGGCTCTTACTGTGACATTTCCGTTGAAAACACTAAAAAAGCCGCCTACGGAAAGATCGAGCTTACCGAGTGTGCCCCTCTCTTTGACAACATCGATGCTATCGGCACGAGCGTTCACAGCGCGGCTCCTCTCTCTATGGAAGAAGTAGGTCAGGATTTCGGATTTATTCTCTACTCTTCAACGCTTAAGGGTCCTATGGAAGAGCGTCCTCTTGTAATAGAACATCTCCACGACCGTGCATTCGTATATCTCAACGGCAAATTTGCAGGTCTCCGCGAGCGCACAAAGCGTGAAGACGAAATAAAGATCTCACTTGCAAAGGGTGAAACGATGAAGATCGACATACTCGTTGAAAACTGCGGACGTGTCAACTACGGACCAAAGCTTTTCGACAAAAAGGGTATTTTCGGCGGAATCAGACTCGGTCAGATGTATCATTTCGGTTGGGACATCACATCTATGACTATGGACGATATTTCCGGTCTTAAATTCACAAGTAATATTGAATGTAAAAATATGCCCTCGTTTTTGAGAGGAAATCTTAAGATCGAAGGTACTCCCGCAGACACCTTTATCCGTCTTGACGGATTCCACAAGGGATTCGTTGTCGTTAACGGATTCAACATCGGAAGATATTGGAACGACCGCGGACCGCAGAAAACTCTCTACGTTCCCGCACCCATTCTTCATTCGGGCGACAACGAAATAACCGTATTTGAAAGCGATTCCTTTGATATCCCTGTTATAGAGTCGCTTGACGAACCCGATCTTGGTTAAAGGTCATTTTATGTGAATATTTTTATAAAAAAGTTCCAAAAAAATCTAATTGCATACAAAATACCTATTGACATTGAGAAAGTATTGTTGTATAATACTAAGGAGATTTATCCGCACGATGCGGTAATTCCCTTTCACAAGGATTAAGAGATTTTCTCTTGCAGAGGCGAGAGGAGGGATGGTTAATGGCAGAGATCAGAGTTAAGGAAAATGAATCTATTGACAGCGCACTTCGCAGATTCAAGAGAGCTCAGCAGCGTTCGGGCGTTCTTACTGAACTCAAGAAGAGAGAACAGTATGACAAACCCAGTGTAAAGCGCAAGAAGAAGTCTGAAGCAGCAAGAAAGCGTAAGTATAAGTAATTCGCTTTGCTTGTTTACTTAACGACAAAAGTAAAGTACCGTATATACGGTTTCAAGTACCCGAGATGAGAAAGTCATCTCGGGTTACTGCTTTGTATAGACAAAACGAAAACACTGATGTGAGCATCAGTGTTGAAGGTATAGCAAAAATCATTAAAATTAGAGGGAAGGAAAAAACATCTCAAACGCAGAAGTTTTTTCCCTTCCCTCAAACTCCCATCCCTTTTCCTTGGCTGGGAGCTTTTCTTTTTATTTTGTTTTTAAAATTATCTGTTAAGAATGAGCTTTGTGAGTTCAACGGGATCTACGATCTTTCCGTCCTTATAAACTCTCATATTGCCCGAAGCGATCTCGTCGATAAGAACAACTTCGCCGTTATGATATCCGAACTCAAACTTGATATCCCAAAGGTCAAGACCGATGGTCTTAAGGTCATCTGCAACGATCTTTGTGATCTTAAGTGTCTGTTCCTTCATACTTGCAAACATTTCGGGAGTCATTACCTTAAGTGCTGCAAGACCTTCGCCTGTTACAAGCGGGTCGCCCTTTTCGTCATTCTTGAACGTACATTCAACGTATCCGCCTTCAAGAACGGTTCCGTCCTTGATATATTCGCCGTATCTGCGGATAAAGCTTCCTGTTGCTACAAGACGGCAGATAACTTCGAGTCCGTTACCGCCCTGTGCCTTACCGAAGCATTCTGCGGAAAGAACTTCCATTGTGGCTTCTTCAAGATTTGCGTTTACATAATGTGTTTTGATTCCTGCTTTTTTGAGCATTTCAAAATAGTAGATAGATGTTTCGAGATTTGCTCTTCCGATTCCTTCGATAGTAAGTCCTACGCTGTTTTCACCCGGATCGAACACTCCGTCCTTGCCCGTGCAGTCATCCTTGAACTTGAGCATAACGTTGCCGTTATCGAGAGCATAAACGTCTTTGGTTTTTCCTTCATAAAGCTTTTTCATAAATACAGTACTCCTTAATTTTATAACTGCGAATTGTATTTCCATTTCCTATATTTTAGCACATTTTTTTTCTATTGTACATAGATTTGCAAAATTTTTTTTCGGTATATTGAAAAAAATTTGTCATTTCAGAAGCACATTTATTGGAATTTTAGACATCTTAAGGTTATTTCGTATATTTTAAAGCTTTCGCTGTCAAAATAGACAAAAATTCACAAAAAAATTAGTACAAAAAAACGAAATCTAAAATATGACTAATCGTTGTATTTTCGGGCATATTATGGTAAAATGTTTTCAATAAAAGTTTTTCGAAAGGTTTGGTTTAAACTATGTCTGAAACTAAAATTTTAACCAAAATATTGACACTACTGCTCACGTTTTCACTTATTCTCCCGTCCTTCTACGCTTGTCAAAAGAACGAAAGCAGCGGCAATAAGGAAATCGAGCAGGATGATCTTTACGACCTTACCGGCTTTTCTATCGTGCGTCAGGATTCTTCTAAAAACACGGTTACACAGCAAACTCAAAAGCTGAAAAAAGCCATTAAAAGCATTATCGGTATAGATCTTACCGTAAATTCCGACTGGGTTAAGCCCGGTACTGTTATTGACGAAAACGCAAAAGAAATTCTTATCGGTCAGACAAACAGAAAAGCGTCCGCCGATGCTCTCAAAAAGCTCACCGACAAGGGCGACAGCGAATCTTACATAATCGAGATAACCGACAATAAAATAATCATCGTTGGTACAAGCGGCAACGCTACCGCACGCGCTATAAAAGAATTCATAAACAAGTACGTAGAAAAATCCCCCAAGGGAACTTCGTTATCTATTTCAGCGGGAGAGCTTATTATGGAAAATTACGATTCAAGCAAAATAATCTATGCATCAAACGGTGTTGAATTTGAAACCGTCGTTTCTTCAACGGTAAAGGATGCTCCGCAGAACACTTGGGGCACCGGTATCGGATACCCTGCAATAATTGAGCTTCAGCACAGCGGTGAAAACAATGGAAAAATAATCGCATCTTACTCTATTTCCGACAGCGGAAAGCGCGGAAAGCCCACCAGCTTCCGTATTATGGAAAGCACCGACGGCGGCGAAACCTGGAAACAGATCAGCGAAGCCGTTGAAACTATCGACAAAACTATCGAGGCTTGCTGGAATCCTCATCTCTTTGAGCTTCCCGAAAAGGTTGGCGATATGCCCGCTGGCACTCTTCTTCTTGCGGGATGTTCTATTGATGCAGGTCAGAAGAGAAAATCTCACATCACGATCTGGAAGAGTCTTGACTACGGAAATACTTGGGAACAGTTTACGGTTGTATCGGAAGGCGGCGGAATCGGAGAGGGTGTATGGGAGCCTTATCTCTACTATGAAGACGGTTATCTCTACTGCTTCTATTCTGACGACTCACTGCCCGAATACGACCAAACAGTTTCTTACAAGCGTTCTAAGGACGGCAAGACTTGGGAAGACATCGTTCACGTCGTAGCAGGCGATAAATTCGCTTACCGTCCGGGTATGGGAATCTTCACCAAGATGGGCAACGGTCAGTATTTCATCGTTTATGAGATCGGCGGTCTTACCGACGGTGTACCGATCTATTACAAGATAACAGACGACATTACAGACTGGAATCCCTCCGATCTCGGACAGCGTCTTACCGCAGGATCATACACTATGGGTTCTGCTCCCTGGTGTGCCTGGACTCCTGTCGGCGGCGAATGCGGAACTCTTATCGTAACGTCTAAATACGGCTCTGCAACGCCCAACAAGATCCTCGTAAGCTTTGACTACGGAAAGACCTTCGAGGCTATTGACAATCCTCTTCCCTACTCGGGAACAGAAAGCCTCGGTTACAGCGCATCTCTCTTCTTCTCTGCCGACGGAACAACGCTTTTCTACGGAAACAACGTTGACGGCAAGGGTGGAAAATCCAAGATCGCATTCGCAAAGATCAAGATTCACGAATAAAACGCTTATTTGATACTATTTTCAGAAAGGTCAGGTAAATCACTATGAAAGCTAAGCTGAATTTTACAACTCCCGTAACAGTTTATTCGCCCTCCATCGCAGGCGAAGACGTTGCCCTCACATATCCCCGCCTCGTTGAACTTAATTACTCCGGAAAGCACAACGGAACTCTTCTCGCTATCGGTGAAACTCTTGAAGTTCCCTTTTACAAGGTCTTCCGCAGCACCGACGGAGGAGAAAGCTGGAATTACATTTCGCAGGTAAAGGAACAGTTTGATCCCGAGCTCGTTTCCAACTGGCAGCCTCACATATACGAGCTTCCCTGCGCGCTCGGGGATATGCCCGCAGGAACGCTTCTTGTAAGCGGATGCACGCGTGACAAGAGAGTTCAGGAAGTTACAAAAATGTGCGTATGGAAAAGCTGTGACATCGGCGAAACCTGGGAAGAGATCTCTGTTGTAGACGTCGGCGGACCTATCGACCACGGTATGTATGAGCCCTTCCTTATCTGCGACGATGACGGCACGCTCGTATGCTTCTATTCCGACGAAACAGAGGTTGACGACGTTCACGGACAGCGTCTTATCTTCAAAACTTCTAAAGACGGCATTAATTGGAGCGAAAAGAAGTACGTTCTTGCTCCCGAAGAAAGAAAACTCCGTCCCGGTATGATAACCGTTGCAAAGACCGACGGTGGAAAATATATCGCGGCTTACGAAATGGTTGCTATGCCCGGACATCCCGTATATATCAAAATTTCCGATTCTCTTACCGATTGGGGAGATCCCGCCGATTTCGGAATCCTTGTTAAGTCTGTTGACGGCAAGATTCTCAGCTCTACACCTTGTTGTGAATGGGTACCTTACGGCGACAAGGGAGCGATAATCGTTACCGGTTGGAGAAACGTAGACGGTACCAGTAAGACAGGCTCCGACCTCTTTATCAGCCTTGATATGGGCGAAACATGGGAAGCTGTTGACAATCCTCTTCCCTATACCTTCCCTGCAAAGCACAGATACGGATACAGCCCGGCTCTTCTTACTTCCTCTGACAAAAAGACTGTTTACTATATGAACTCTGTACCGTGGGAAGGCAACACAGAAGACCTTGTACGCGGAAAATATGTATTCACAAAATTAACGCTTGAATAATAACGAAAAAGTAAAGGAAAATCACAAAATATGAAAAAAATTATTTCTTTTATACTAATTTTCGTTATGATCTTCGGCTGTACTTTTCTGTTCGGTTGCAAAAAGGACGGCGATTCGAAAAACGATATTTCTACGTTCAATATAACAGAAGATTACGTTATAACCATTTCGGAAAACCATTCAAAAAAAGAGCTTAGTGTCGCGAAAGACATTCAGCTCGCAATAAAAATGGTAATTAAAGCAAATCTCGCCATAAACGACGACGGCAAAGATGCTGCAAAAGAAATCGTTATCGGAAACGTTGAAAAAGCCGAGCTCGAAAACATCGGCGAAAAGGTTGGCGAACAGTTCGGATACACTGTTTTCGCTTCCGGTGAAAAGATATTTATTTACGGCACCGACAAGGAATATCTCGGTTTTGCCGCAGAAGAATTTATCAAAACCTACCTCACTTCCGAAAACGCTACCCTTATTATTCCGCAAAACCTCAGCATCGTACGAAGCAGCATAAATTCCAAGCCCGATCTCACGATCGGCGGTGTAAGCATTGAAGAATTTGTTATCGTTTACGGTGACGAGGGTGCTACAAGTCAGATCAGACACAGCGGAAACTGGATAGAGTCGGGACGGTATGAGGACGTTGCGACAGAATTTGCCAAAGAATTAAAGCTGCTGACCGGTAAGGAATTAAAAATCGTTTCTTCGAGATATGCAAAAAGAGATCACGAGATACTTATAGGCTCATCTTACAAGCGAACCGACGAGGATTCCTACTACGCTAAAAGCCACAAAATCGAAGACTACTCCTTCGGTCTTGTAAACGGCACACTTCTCCTCTCGGGCGGAAGCTCAAACGCATCTTATTTTGCGGGAAAAGCTTTTATCGCGGCTTGTGTTGCTATGGAAGGTAACGATTTTAGCGATGCACCAAAAACCGGAAAAGCCACTTTTATCAAGGTGGCATGTGTCGGAGACAGCATAACAGACGGCTCAAATGAGTTCAATTATCCTACTTTTCTTCAGAAAATGCTCGGATTCAACTATTACGTTGGCAATTACGGCTGGAGTGGAATCCGTATGACAAATTATTTCGGTTCTTCCGATCATACCCAAAGCTGTCAGCTCAAACCCGACGTAGTTATAATGATGCTCGGCACTAACGACGGATATTATTCAGCTGATTATCCCTGCGATATGGAAAACGCTTCTTACCGAACAAACTACAAGAACTGCGGAACGAATCTTCTGAAGCATTACCGTTCTGTAAACCCAAGCGTTCAGCTTTACGTCCTTACTCCTCCATCTATACTGCCAAATACGGCTTGGCGAAACGGAGTAAAGAAATCTGTTGAAATAAACAAGGAGCTTGCAGAAGAGCTTAACTGCGAGCTTATTGATATGTACACCATCTCCGCACAGGGAAAATGGAGCTTCCCCGATAATCTTCATCCTTACAGGGACGGTTATCGCACTTTTGCAGAAGCGGTTTACGAAAATCTTAAGGACAGTATTGTAAAATAACACAACAAAACGGTATGAGAAAAATCTCATACCGTTTTTGCTTATTTGTAAACCGTTACCCGATTTCTGAATTTATATAAAAAATTTTCTGCAAAATCAAGCTTTTTTTGAAGCCTTATGCGCCAAACGTGCATTTCTGCGCTCCAAACGCAAATTTTCGACCTCTATTATATCTTCATCTCTTGTAAAGCTGCGCCACTTCAAAACAAGAACAAGTCCCATAATACACATTAAAACGCCTCTTGCTATACATGTGAACTGTACAGAATAAATATCCATACCGAGTATCGGCATAGTCGAGTCGCCTGTTATCGAGCTGAGCCACGTTCCCGTAATAAGTCCCAAAAATGCGCAGATATTACATCCTGCCGTATTGAACGCGATATGCGCTGTGGAGTTTTCCGGGGGCAGATTCATATATAGAATGTTTGAATACGCGAAATTAAAGCCCACGTTTAGAGTATTCTGAATAACAGACAACGGCACATACATAAAGGCTCTGTCGGGCGTCATACAGAAATAGAAGAACTCTGTGTGAACCCACAACAGACAGGCAATTCCAAAGGTCTTTATCCACGAATATCGGCGTATCATCTTCTGCCACATCGAAGAGGTAAGAAGCAGAAGCACGGTATACATAACCGTCATTGTATTAATAATCGTATACGAGAAATTCATATGATTCAGCAGATGGTAACCCCAGAGACCGTTATTCAGATTGCCGATATAGCTCCAGCAAAACATCATAAACATACAAAGTATGAACTTTTTATATTTAAACGGCAGTGTGATAACGTCCGAGAGCTTGACCGACTCAACCTTCGGATACGGGTACTCGACAGCTCTTGACTGTATCAGCACATCGATAAGAACCAAAACAAATGCAAAATATCTGAAACCGACTATCAGTTGTTCCTGATGAGGCGAGCCTTCAAGTGCATCTGTCAAAAATGCACTCATAATAAGCACCGAGCTTGAAAGTATCGATGCAAAGGTCTGCAGAAGCACCAAAAAGCGTGTTCTGCGGTCATTTTCGCTTGGGTAATAATTATAGAACCATACCGTGAATCCGGGCGCAAAGGGCGCGTAAAACGCTCCTGCCACAAATATTATTACAGAAAAGCATATAAGGCGTGCTTTAGGGTCGTGAACGAACTGCGGCATCGCTGTCGTTGCAACTATATGCAGTGCGTAATATATTATTTTTGATGCTATCAGTATTCCCTTACGTTTACGAAAACGTTCAAGTATTTTGGATGAAAAAATACTGAACAGATTACATAAATACGGAATAAATGTCAGAATTCCCGTATCTGTAATTGACATTCCGTACATTGACAAAAAGCCCGTATGGAATATTCCTGTTATGAAAACGTTATAGAAGGTGGTTAAAAGATGCGAAGAAAGCTGAATGCTTCTTCCCTTCGCAGTATCATCCTTCAGATTGAATATATCTCTGAAAGATGCCCGGGCTGATCGTAAATGGTTACTCAAGTCAATATTTCTCCTCGCGAATGTCTAACAAAACTCGTGGGTAATTATAGCAAATCGGCAATATAAATTCAATAGAAAAACTCAAAAATATCCGATTAAAAAACAACGAAAATGCAGTCTGTGCAGACGGTTATTTTAGTCAATTTGCAATCGGCAGCAGTAAAAATTGCTTGCCTGTAATTTTACACGTGGCACTTCGTCTTTCGGTATTTTATATAGATGACTGTTTGAATAACAACGTTTTATTTTCTGATTTCAGTAAGTGCATTTTTCCGTACAATTTATAAAAGCAGCGATATCTGAGGTGATATCGCTGCTTTATGGGTTATACTTACATTTTATACATTAGGAATTGTGATTTCATCACGTTTAAGTATCTTCAGTTCAGGGTCGTTCTTATCAAGATTTGCCGTAATAGCGGCGTGCTGAAGCAGACTACGTTCGTAAAGATTTCTTGCATAACGGGCATTACCGAAGCGCTGTGAGTCTTTTCTTGCATTCTCGAAAATTTCAAGAGCTTTTAACGCTGCACCGTCACTGAGCTTAAGTCCTGCACGTTCTACGATATTTGTAAATATCTCGAGCAGTTCTGAAGAAGAATAGTCCGGGAAATCTATGGTCTTTCCGATTCTCGAACGAAGACCCGTATTAGCTCGGTTAAGGAACTCCTCCATTTCATCGGTATATCCCGCAAAAATAACCACAAGCTTATCTCTGTTATTTTCCATTTGCTGAATAAGCTCCGCGATACATTCTTCTTTAAACGTGTCAGCCTGATTTGATGTATAGGGATTCAGCTGATATGCTTCGTCAATGAAAAGCACGCCGTTATATGCCTGTTCGCATTTTCTTGCGGTTTTCGGAGTTGTCCAGCCTGTATATTCACCGATCAGATCCTTCGCCGAGCATACTACAAGCTTATTTTCCTGAATAAAGCCTATGCTATACAGAATTTCCGCTGTCAGTCTTGCTACCGTTGTCTTACCTGTACCCGGATTTCCTGTAAATACCATATGCATATTAACGGCATTTTTGCTTCCTTCGCCCATCTTGATATTAAACTTTACAAGATCGTTTACCGCTTTAAGCTCGCGCTTTACGTCGGCAAGTCCCGTAAGATTATTGATCTCCTCAAAGATCTCCTGCTCGCTTCTCGGCGGTTTTACAAACGGAATATCCGCACGGCGCAATTCGGAGCCTGCATTAACGTCATAATTATAGTGATTAAAGAGCAGTTTTTCATATAGATCATCAACATAAACCATTCCCTGCTGCACCGAGGACGGATAAGTTATACTGATATACTGCTCAAGATGCTGACGCACTTCCTCCGGGATAGTGAACGTTTTAGTAAGCTTATCCTCAAGTGCATCGAGAACAGATTCGTTATCCATATTTATCATTTCCAAGGTCTTTGTAAATATCTTGGAAGCGAATGCGGGGTATGTCGCAAAGAACGTTGAAATTTCTGTCTTTTCGCCAATGACAGCCGACATAACCGCTTCTCTACGGTCTTCCATTATCTTAAGAAGCTTATGATATCCCGCTTTGAAGTCATCGTTATCACACAGCAAATGAATATCGTGTACAACGAAGTACGTTGCAGGATTAGCATTTTTATATTCTGCGCACAGCTCGTCAAAGGTCAATGAAGAAATATAAATATCTATTCTGCTGATATTATCCTGACCGCGTCTGAAGTAGTCAAAATGCCACAGTGCATTATAAAAATCTGCTACTATTTCATGAGCCTTCTCTTTATCGGGAGAAGAAACTATCATATTGAACGGCAAAAACGGAATCGACCAATTAACCTTTCTTCCTGCTATAAAGTGAATCATTTTTACAAATTCAGCTTTAGACTCCTCTTTCATCGGAGCTTTTTTTACATTAGCAAGGAATTTATCAAATTGATAATTATCTCGCACCGCAAGACCCGCGTACGTAGTATTATTGGCAATATGATACGCCAGATCGATCGGATCTATATTATATTTTTGTCCCAGATACGAGAAATAAGCAGCAAGCTTATGCGGACACTGTTCAAAGCCGCATTTTTTACAGCCATCGGTTTTAGAATACAGAACTGACGTCATATCCGCCACGTTGATACAGGCAGAGATACCGCTTCCCGTCTTCCAGAAATCGATCATTTCAGAAACACAGTTGGATTTTTTATCTCCTCGGCACACCGAAAGATAAGAATAATTAACAACAGTGTCCTCTATCGACTTAAGTGCTATCATCTTACTGTTCAGCAACAAATATGCGCCGTATGCACTTTTAGCATTGATATTATAAAGTTCTTCCGCCGGAATTGCAGAAATTGAAACAGCAGAAACTTCATATTTTCCTCTGAACTCTATCTTATCTTCACCGAGAATATCGCTGAAAATTTTTTCGGGAGTAATATTATATACCTCTGCCGCCTTTATGATTGTATAACAGAGAAAATACGGACAAAACTCGAAATTTTCGCCGCTACTGCCATTACAGTTTCTGCATCTATCAAACATTCCCTGCGGCATATTATTCTTTCTTTCCCATAAATAATCGTAGCAATCGGTGAACATATCGGTCGTATACAGCTGTTCAAGCTTGGAATAATTCATCACTACCGTTTCTGACCGCCACTTTGTACAGTCGCAAAAGTTCACCTTTTGGGAAAATGATATCCACCTTTTATCATTATTGTAATCATTCTCTACGACAATTTGCTTTTTATAGAGATAATATGCAAAATTAGTAATGTCTTTATTGTTACGTGCTATTGAAAAAACTGTGCTGAGAATTGACGTATAATCTATATTGTAATCAGGATCATTTTCTATGTTATCCTGTACTGTTTCCTGCATTTCCTGCACAGCTTCTTCAACAACATTTTCACTTTCGTTTTTTTCCTTCTTTTTCAGATTAAACAGTTGATTCATTTATGTTCTTGCCTTTCATTTACCGTTAGTTAAATTTCTTAACCTCTACAACAGGAAGATCGCATCCTATAATATTTTTAAACTCTTCCAATTTTTCCGCACACTTTATTTTTGCCTTCTTCTTTCTGCTTCCGCCCGTAAAGCCTTTTGTAGTGAAGAACATTCTAAATATTGCAGGCTTGTACGTAACTTCTTTTTCGTCATTCAAACGAACTTCAAATGCATACGCATCAGAAAAGGCTTCGCCTACCAAAGTGTAGCATCCTGCATAGCGGTATTCAAGCTTGGTAACGTCGTCCTTACTAAACCACGCATTCGGATAGTCCAGTATATGAAGCATATCTTTTTCCAGCTGCTTTGCATTTGCAAACAGACCGAGTTCACACTCGCTTGCATTAAAATTGCCTTTATCATCATATATGAAATATCCTGACTCCGGAGTATATCCCTCTTTAGGTGCGTATTTCTTTTCATCTTCAAGATAGCGCAGGAATATTTTTGTTCCGTCTTCGTCGTTAAAGGTCTTTTTTGAAAAATCGTAGCAATTCTTTAATTTTATGCCGAGTCTGTCTTCGACACGATTTGCATCTTTCTCGTATTTTCTCAAGCAATCCTCGCAGCAGGAAATATAATATCCTTTGCCTATATTGAGAAGCTGTTCCGTTCCCTTAAAAAATCCTGTGGTGATTTCCTTTCCGCAGAAGCTACAGTTTTTTGTCTTTGCCATTGTTTTTTTCTCCTATATATGTATTATATTTTATTCATTAGGACTCAGAATGAGTCCGTGATTTAATGTTTTCAGAGTTACAGAATTGTTTGAGAAGCCGTATACGCACTCAATCTCGGTTACCGTATTTTTTACACCGAAGGTTTCAAAGGTTATAGGCTCGCTCAAAATCAGCTTTAAATTCACAATTGCATCCGTAGTACCGGTAAGTTCACCGATTTCTACGGTAAATTCCATATGTTGTATCAGTACGTCGGAGTGAGAAATATCCAAAGTTCCGCTTCCGCCCTCTTCCTTGGAAAATGTAAAGTTAAGTGTATAGAGATTTTTCGACGAGAGGTTTCCGAGATACGTACCCGTACCCGTCCAAATTCCGCTTACCGAAGAGAATCCGACCGGTTCACATATTTCCTGCACGTCTGAAACGTACCACTCATTATCGATATACTCGAATACTATCGTAACGTTATACTTTACCTGAAGCAGACCGTCCTGCTGTTCAAACTCATAATAATTTTCTCGAACATAGCCTTTATCGTATTTTTCGCTTGATACGGGATCACTCAGCACTTCGTAAGGATATTCCTTGGCATTTTCATTTTCTTTGGCATACTTCTGATAAATTTCACAAGCATCAAATGAGTTTTCCATCTCGGGTGCATCAACTGCACGTCCTATCGTGTTAACACCAAGAAATACTGCCGCACAAATAAGTGCCGCACCTACACCTGCGATAATTGCCGTACGTTCTTTTTTGCTGTCGGTTGAATCATAGCTGATATCCGAAATATACGTATAAATTGTAAATATGACAGGTACCACCGTAAGAGCTAAAATCGCCACGATCACGCTGCAAGGAATAATTATCACAAGTGGGATCAAATCAAAGGGAAACGGGAGAATGAACCATGCAAAAACAGCACATCTCCAAACAACGCCCCAGCCAAACGCAAAGAACTTTCCGGGAGAAACAAGCAGTCCGGCAATTACTCCGAAAAACCACATAATTCCGAGAAGCCATCCGAAATGTGTTCGCGTATCTATCAACATCGCAAGCGATGCAAAGGTTGCTATCGAACAAAAGAACGCACAAAAAACTCTAACGTAATGCCATTTTCCTGCTGTAGCGGGTGTATTATCTTTTACAATTTGCTCATAGGAGATATTTACATTGTTGTTCATATATTTTACCTTTTCCTTTAAATAAATTATTTTTGCCGTATAACTTATTCGCTTATTTCCGTATTATCATTTTCTATGAATCTTTCCACTACAGACTCGAATTTCTCAAGAAATTCATCAAGCTTTTTCGGATTTTCATAAACATATATAGAAGAACCGAAATTTTTCTTTGCTTTTCCTTTGACCATATATGCTATACTTTCATTATAGCACATTTTCGGAGACTTGGTAACGATTACCGCTTTTACGTCACCGGTTACCGTTGCACCGATCAGCTTATCTCTTGCTTCTGTCGGTTCAAACGAGAAGGAATACGTTTCGATATTTTTTATTTCGAGAACGGGTGAGCTGTAACTAAGTCTGTACAAACCGTTTTTAGTATCTACATAGAAAAATTCGTAGCTCAAATCACAGTTGAATTTAGGTGCCAATTCTTTTTCTGAATAATCCATATAGGAGAGAACTTCCTCGACTTCCTCATAACAGGATTCTTTAAGATTTTCGCGAAGTGCGGTAGGCAGTTTACGCTCACAGCTTTCACAGATCGTCTTTCCGTCAGCTGTTTTGAAGAATTTGCGAACACGACCGCTTTTTTTGCAGTGTGCACATTCTACTGTGCCGAAATAATTGTCATTCAGGTATTTTTTGATTTCATCAAATATTTTCATTTTTTCTTCTCTTTTCTTTTTTTATTTTTGTTTATACCTATAAGTGGGATTAAGATTTACGGAGGTTTTATTTTTTTGAAAATTTCTTGCAGACTTTTCAAAATTTTTTCTTTTTTCTCTGACGGCATCTTGTGTTGTCGCTTATCTTCCAAAAACAGATAGTATATATTATAATGCTCTTTCACAAATTTCACCGCCTCTCACTTATTTATACTTATAAGTGGCAATGAAATCAGTTACGGTTTTATAAAAACAGAAAAAATTTGAAAATTTTAATAATCGCTGACGTATTCCCGCATCTCGCCCGATGCTATCATATGGTCATACTCCATTCCCCAATAATCCATTCCGTTTATCTGCAGTGCTTTAAGGCAATCCTCAAGCGTGTTATGACCCATATATCTTATCCCATTATAAACAAACGAAACGGGATAATCGGTGCTGAGCATAAATGAATAATATTCTTTAAGGCCTTCTATCCACAAAAATGAAAGGTGATTATCAAAATAAAATTCTCTTTTACGCACCACGGAAAAATACTCCGTCCCATCGTCTTCCGTAACGCACTTAATAACTACGTTGCCATTCGGTCCGAGATACGTATAGAATCCGCCCGGAACGATTCCGTTTTCAAGGTGATATATAACCACAAGACGATTATTATACGCACTATTTTCGTCCACTTCGTCATTGTAGAAATAAAGAGTTCCTATGGGTGTAACAGTTACAGTTTTATCTTCCGATATTTTCCAAGTATCTTTAAGCAGATCAAGCATATAGTTATGACTGTATTCTGTGATACACTCTGAAATAAAATCAACAGGTTTTGTGATCCATATCGGTTTATCTGTACTTGCAAGAGAGTACGATTCTTCCTTGAAGTTGCAAACTGTACAAGTATTTACTTTGCGCAGAATTCCTTCCGATTCGGGATATTCTTCCGAAGAAATTGAATCGTTATGGTCACAGATTGCATCGCAAAGAGTACACTCGCCGCTTCCATCTTCGGACCAAATATGTGTACACGGCTTACTGATATTTTCTGAATCTTCGACAGGTGGATCTTCGGGCAGAGTGTCTTCCTTAACTATACTCGCCACCCCATACGCTACCGTACTGATCGCAATAACGGCTGCCGTAACGCCTGCGGCAATTTTGGCAATAACTGCACCACTTATTGTTTTTGTTGCCGCAACTGCTGTTGTTGCAGCTGCAGTGCCTGCTGCGCCCGCTGTTGCTGCTGTTACAAGACCTGCGCTTGAAATAACCGATGCCGCACCAACTGACGAAGCCGTACCCGTAGTAAGAGAAAGTCCGTTTGCCAAGCGGTGTTCACGCAGAAGCCAAAGCAAAAGAGGTACAACTCCAATGCAGTGAAGCTTGATTCCGTGCTTCTTCTCGTAGTTTTCAACCGACTCTTTGATAGCCTTTCTTCCGTAATTCAAACGGCTTTTCACCGTTCCTTCTGAAACTTCCTGTATTTTGGCAATATCTGCCACCGAAAGCTCATCAAAATAACGCATCATAACTGCCGAACGCTGTTCCTCCGGCAATTCATTTATAATATTTTGAATAGTATTCTTTAAATCTTCCTTATCGAGTGCTTCTTCGGGTATAAATTCTGAGTTATCTTCAACAAGAGTATCAAATATCGAATATCCGTCCTCATCTTCATCGACTAAAATATCGTGTCTTTTTTTGAAATATGCAGTACAGCGTCTGTATGCTATCTGTCGGCTCCACGTAACAAAAGCTGCCGGCTCCTGCAAAGAGGATATACTTTGTAAGATTTCTATAAAAGTATCCTGTGTCAAGTCAGAGGCAAGTTCTTCGTCTTTAACGTTTTTAAAAATATAGTAATGAATATCATCAAAAAAGGTGTTATACATTTCTGTCATAGCGTTTTCATCGCCTTTTTGAACACCTATTATCAGTTTTACGAGCTTATTTCTATCCACAGTACAATCGATCTTTCTGTCGTATTTTAATATCTGTATTTTGTTATTATATCACTGCTGTTATAAATTGTCAACAAAAAACGTGATTATTCTTCGTTTTTCCAAAATCGTGTATAAAAATACAGTACTACCGATCAAATAGGTAGTACTGTATTCTACAGCTGTCAGTTTACATTTTATTATTCTGCGAACAGCCTGATGTTTTCAAAATTGACCGTTGTATTTTGAGAATACAGTCCGAAATATCCGTCCTTATGGTCAAACATTCTCACACTCATCGCAACTTTGTCATTTACGTACACCTCGGCAACGCTTTCTTCGACAATAATAACCATATGATTTTTTTCTCCCGTCACTAATGGGCAATAGCGTTCAACGTCAACCTGAACGTGCAGGCAACCGTCACGTCTGGGTATCTGATCAAATGCCATACGGTTAAACTTTGGTTCAAACTTTACCGCATAGTATCTACCGTTACAATCGTCGCTTCGCAGTATGACACCGAAATCACCGATTTCGTCCGTCGTGCTAAAATCAAGTTCTATCTTACAGTTTTTAGGCATTTTTGCAAGCAAACGCAAGCTCTTATGCATATTATCGCCGATCTGAAAACCGTTTTCTGTCTCTTTAACAGTACTGAGTGCATACGATTCATTCAGTACCGCGGGAACCTGATAGGCATCCATAATCTCACGCGGACACTTGACATAAAGAGTTCCGTCATCTGACTGTACTATTTCGTGTGGAATGATAGTTCCGCCCCACTGCCAGAAATCGTGATCGTTCTCGTGGTTCTTGATACAGTTCCAACCGAACAAAATTCGGCGATTACCGTCACTGATACTCTTCGCAGCATAAAATGCATGACCATCGAAATTATTGACCTTAGGCGTGATCCACGGTCCGCTCGGAGATTTTGACATACGGTAGGTCGTAACTACCTTATCGGTAAACTCGCTGAATATCAGATACCACCAATCTCCCATCTTGAACACATCCGGACACTCGTGAGTGAAGAACGCATTCGGAGCATAGAAAGGTTCATCCTGAAGCTGCCAATTCTGCATATCATCCGAATACAGCACCAGCGTCACACCTTTTGAATTTACAGGACCGTCATTTTTCACACGACCTGCAAGAAGCATACAATATTTTTTCTTTTCCTCATCGAAAAACACAAACGGATCACGATAGTCGTGCATTTCAAGATGCTCAGGTGCTTCCAGAACAAAGTCCTTTACCTTTTCCCAGTGATACAGATCATTTGACTTTGCAAGCAATATTTTCTGCTCCGGAAATCCAGCCCTGCGTTTGTGCGGATTATGACCGGTATAATAAATATAATATTCTCCGTTATATTTGGTACAGCTACCGGTAAACACGTAAAGATCCTGATCTTCCGTTTCTCCGCGCACAAGCACTTCACCGTGATCTTCATAGTGAACAAGGTCCTTAGTTGTCAGCAAACACCATGGACATCCTTCTCCGTGCTCAGCGAAATCGCGATAGTCTCGCAAATAGAAGAGGTAAAAAGTTCCATTCTCGTAATATGGGATAACGTCGGCACATACAGCCTTACCTTGGGCTCGATAGTACATACTGAATTTTCTCCTTTTACATTAAATTTATCATTCTGATTATACTTTACTTTAGGACAACGGTATTATGTATTTCTGCGTTATAGTACAGATTTTATTTATTATACCGTTTTTATCACCAGACCGAGTCCGTATCTTCCGCTCGTGCGCGAGAAAATCGAAAGTCCTTTATCGTCCTTCATTGTAAGGGTAAGCTTAAAGCTTTCTTTATCCTTAAGCTTAAGAAGGATTGCAGAAGGAAGATAAATGTCACACAGAGTGCCGTACGTTCCCGCTTCTTCAAGGAGATCGTCAAACGGCTGATAATGATGTGAAAGCGCACCGCGAGAGTCTGCGGGATCATCTGCAAGGTATATTTCGTCAATCGGTTTACCGTCTATACTTACTTCGAGCATACCGCCCCATTTTCTTGCATCGGTCTGCACGAACGAGTTTACATTCGCTCCCGGATCGCAACGGTAGCCGAGCATAAAGTCAAGGTCTATCTGTCCGTCTTTATTTCCGTCAGCAAAATCGTGTGTCATAGGATGGCGCGTAGATGCTTCGAAAATTATTCTGAGGCTGTCTGCATTTGCAAAATCGGGAATATCCGCTGTCTTGATTTCTGCTTCCAAGCTTCCCTTTCCGAGACCGCTTACCTTACCCATAGCTGTGGGAATCGTATTCTTGAAGCTTGATGAAAGCTGTGCGGGATCAAGAACGAGCGCGCCCTTCTTTTCGCCGTCGATATCAAAGAGAATTGCATTCTGCATAATTTTTTCGTTACCGTCGAAGAGGGCAAATGTCAGAGCTGCAACGCCGTCGTGTTCTGGAACTGTGAATTCAATTTCACCCGCAGGAAAGCTTCCGTAGCCCGACCACACGATTCCTATCTCGCCGTCATCTGTGGTGAAATCACCGTCGATAGGATCCTGACAGGTGAGCTGCCAATCTATCTTAAGAAGCTTACCGTGGTACTTATCACTAAAGCTTGAGCCAAACAGCGGAACTTTTATTTCTTCGCCTGCTTTTACTGTTGTCATCGGTGCAAAGTCACAGCCGAGATAGTCCTGTCCGTGAAGGTCCTTAAGAGTCATTCCGTACATATCATAGCCGAAATCTTTATCGCCGTTATCGATCTTATAATATCCGTTAAATTCGTTTACAACGTCGTGGAACTCTGTGAAAACGAAGCCGCAGAGCTTATCGTGAAGTCTGAATTCGTTGAGCATATATTTATACTGCCACGAAATGTCGCTTTCGCCCGCGTTTCCTTTAATTCCCCACACGTTTCCGCATTCGCTGTTCATACAGGGCACGTCTTCCATCGTATGACCGTGGATATAGTTCTTCGTCGATCCTACGAACGCTCCGTTGCAGAAGCTATCCACAACGCCCTTTACTCTCTTATAGCCGTTAGAATAGAAGTGCCAGGTATTTACGTCTGTCTTGGTATGGTCGCCTCTGCAGGGTGAGTTATCCTCTACGAGTCTTGTGGGGTCTATAGCCTTTGCCTTTTCCCAACACTTAACTACCCAATCTGCCGTTTCCTTTTTATATTCCTTGACTACGCTTCCGTCTTCTTTTTTATTGAAATGGAGAAGTCCCCAAGTTTCATTAAAGATAACCCAGTAGAAGACAGACGGGTTATTGCGGTCACGAACCATCTGCTCTTCCATTTCTATCTCGTACTGTGCCTTCGCTTCGGGTACAGGCTCTCCCCAGAAGCAAGGAATATCTGCCATAACGAGCATACCGAGCTTATCCGCATAATAGAGCTTAAGCGGCTCTTCTGCCTTGATATGAATTCTCGCCATATTAATGCCTATGCGCTTCAGACGGAGGATTTCTTCGCGGCAGTCATCATCCGAAGGAAGTGTGAAAAATCCTTTCGGATTGAAGCTTTGGTCGAGTACGCCGTTTATATAATAAGGCTTACCGTTCAGAGTTATATAATTACGCTTATTTGCGCCGAATTTGCCCGTACCTATCTCGCGAATACCGAAGTAGGTAGAAAGGCTGTCATCACCGAGTGTGAGCTTTCCGTAGTAGAGGTCGGGAGTTTCGGGTGTCCACCACTTCGGGTCCTCCACCTTAAACGTGACGAGTGCTTTACCTGCTTTTACCTCTGCGGACGCGGTAACACCTTCAAATTCTGCCGTAAGCGTCATTCCGTCGGCACCTACGCAGTCAACCTCGTAAGAAACGCTTCCGTCGAGCTTTGTTTTTACAAAGAAGTTATCAATAAACGCGGACGGTCTGCCTTCAAGCCATACGGTCTGCCATATTCCGCGCGCGTTACCGTAGCCCTGCTTACCGTAGAGCTGTGTCTTTGCGCTTACGTCGGTAGCGTCAACCTCTACAGTATTTTCGCCTTCTCTCTTCCATACATCTGTGACGTCAAACTCAAAGCGGTTATATCCGCCTCTATGGTTTCCGAAAGTCTGTCCGTTGACACGCACCTCGCAGTCATAATCGACCGCGCCGAACACGATCCAAATTCGCTCCGACTCGGGATTCCATTCTACGCTCTTACGGTAATAGCCCGTACCGTCCGCCTCTTCGCTTATTCCCGACAGGGGTGAGCCCCACGGATACGGCACTTCGATTATTTTATCATATTTTTTCTCATTAAGTGAAAATTCCCAAGCACCGTTAAGATTTTTCCATTCGTTTCTCTCTTTATTAGGCTGTGGAAACAATTTTTTATGTACCATAATAATATTTTCCTTTTCTGAAAATTATTTTCAAGAGCATTATAGCACAGCAAAATACAAATGTCAATCGTGAGGGAATAATAACGGCGGATGAGAGCAGTTTTTGGACGGTATTGAAAAATTCATATTTTTATGATATAATCGAGTTTGAAAAATTAAATTTCGGGAGAAATATTATGAAAAAAATTATCGCTGTACTGATGATTGCAGTTATGTGTTTAGCATTTATCTCATGTGATGAAGAAAAATCCGCCATTTTTGAGATCAGAAACGAAAACGGTGAAGTTATCGGCAAGCATAGAAATACTACAGATTCTTCAGGAGATACCGTAAAGATAGAAATTCTTGATCTAAACGATAAAGTTGTTTACACTTATGAAGCATCGGAAGGCAATTACATCGCTTTAAGCATAAACGGTTCTGTTTTAGATACGGACCACTTTAATTTCACTTTGTCCGAAGAGACTCTTGTTTACAACGGCTTTAACGTAAATCATCGTTCTTATATAAATATTACTGAATTTTCCAAAGAGGATTCATTCCGAGTTTACGAAGAAACAATTTCTACAGAGCCATACGCCAAAGTTTTAGAACGTATTTGGTATTCAAAACAGCCTAACGATGAAAACTGTTTCAAAAGAGACAAAATTGAGCTTTTTCTTCCCGATGGAAGCTTATTTATACAGTGTGAGATTACTGATCCGAGCGGAAGTTTAGATATCAATTTTTATATGAATCCCGAAGATGAATCATCGGCACTTTACACATGCTATGAGTACGTAAACGACTTCGAGATTCACAAAGAATATTTTTTTGACGGCTTTACCGGAGAACATATCGACAAGCCGCAGGACATTGAATAGTTAAAACGGAGGCAGTGCCTCCGCTTTCTTTATATCAAATACGGGCATCTTGCTATTTAAGCAAGATACCCGTAAAAGTATCTGTTTATGTAAGATTATTTACCGAAATATCTGTTAAGAAGTCCTTCAAATGCCTTGCCGTGGCGAGCCTCATCACGTGCCATTTCGTGGATTGTGTCGTGAAGTGCGTCGAGATTATGCTTCTTGCAAAGCTTTGCAAGCTCAAACTTTCCTGCTGTTGCGCCGTTTTCTGCGTCAACACGTACTGCAAGGTTTTCCTTTGTGGATGCGGAAACCATATCACCGAGAAGCTCTGCAAACTTTGCTGCGTGCTCTGCTTCTTCCCAAGCTGCCTTTTCCCAGTAAAGTCCGATTTCAGGGTAGCCTTCTCTGTGCGCGGCTCTTGCCATCGCAAGATACATACCTACTTCTGTGCATTCGCCTTCGAAGTTAGCCTTAAGACCTGCGAGAATCTCTGCCTTATCTTCTGCAGGAACGCTGTCCGGAATATCCTTGCCTACGCCGATAACGTGCTCTGCCGCCCAAGTTCTCTCACCATTAACTTCGGTGAATTTATCTGAAGGAACCTTACAAACAGGGCACTGGTCGGGTGCAGAATCACCCTCGTGAACGTATCCACAAACGGAGCAAACGAATTTCTTTGAGCCGCCAACTGTGGGTTCGGGCTTAACTTCTTCTACCTTGGGTGCAGCTTCACCGCCGATTTTCTCAAAATCCTCTTTGCCGTGCTTACAAATGGGGCAAATGTAGTCGTCGGGAAGGTTTTCACCCTCATAAACGTGGTTGCAAACTGTACATCTCCAGCCTGTTTTTGCCACGGGCTTTGTCGCACTTACCTTGATAACCGTCTGATAGTAACCGTAAGTGCAGTTTTCTGCCTTTTCAAGTGTTTCGGCATCTACAAGCTCACCTATAAAGAGAGTGTGGCTACCGAGATCGTAGGACTCAACAACGTTGAGTGAAAGAAAAGCAGTTGAATATTTTGTGAGATACAAAAGTCCGTTTTCACTTCTTGCAACGTCGGTAAATGTCGCGAATTTATCCACGTCTCTACCGGATTTCATACCGAAATGCTCGAAAAGAGAGAAGGGAGCATCAACTGACAATGCGGAAAGGTTGAGCTTGCCAGTTTTCACAATCATATCGTGTGTGAGGTTGCCCTTAATTGCCGCAACTGAAATTCTTGTAGGGTTGTTAGCCACCTGAACTGCTGTATTAATAATGCACGCGTTGTCCTTGCCGCCATCCTTCGCGGACATAAGATACACGCCGTATGTGAGGTTGTAAAGTGCTTTTGTGTTCATAATTTTCCTCTTTTGAATGATTTTTAATGTGGGGGCTTTTTTGAAAGTTAGTTTAAGTAAAGGATTATGTTCTTTTTGAAAAAAGAACCAAAAACTTTTTAATAGAGCTTAGCGGCAAGATTTCGCGCAAATTGTGTCAACGAGTTGACACATAACGTTTTTCTCGCCATTTTAACAGGCGGCTCGAAAAACTGTAATTTGCTACTTCAAATAACAGACATATACCCACCAAAACGGCTACATTCAACAGTAGCAAAGCGCAGTTTTTTCGTTTGCTTGCAAACGAAAAAACATTTGTGACGAGCGCGAAGAAGTGAGTCACGCGATTTGCGCGGAGTTTAGTGGAGTTTTTGCAAACTTCACGGCTACATTTATACCCGCTTTTGAAAGTTTTTCGGGGTGCAGGGGCGGTTTTTCAAAAAAAGCCCCTGCAATCATATTCTTAACTAACTTTCCAATCGGCAAACAAAGGGCAGGAAAGCCCTACCCTTTGAATATTTAGTTATCAAATTAGTTCTTGAAATATCTGTTAAGAAGTCCTTCAAATGCCTTGCCGTGGCGAGCCTCATCACGTGCCATTTCGTGGATTGTGTCGTGAAGTGCGTCGAGATTATGCTTCTTGCAAAGCTTTGCAAGCT
>SVSP01000020.1 GCA_015064255.1 Oscillospiraceae bacterium | reverse complement strand
TCCTAAAATCTTTTTGTTTTTCTCCTAAAATTAAACTGTTTTATGTTTTATACAGTAACTGTACCTTCGAGAGTGAACTCAGTTGAAGTCAAAAGTCTGCTTATAAACTCTTCACTTGAAGTTGTTACGTTTATTTCTGCATCCGAGGATATTTTCATTGTTTCAAATGTTGAAGTATCACACGTATCTTCGCACATTTCAAAATCAGTTGTCTCTGCTTTAACAAACATACAGTTCACTGTTATTAGTGTTGATACAATTAAAATGATTGATATAATTTTTTTCATTTTGTTTATCCTTTCATTGTTTTACAGATTTAACCGCAAGAATACGCCCTATCTTCTATATGTATTCGTATTTTTCTAATTCCGTCAATTTCTAAAAGCTCATTTAGTTTATCTTTCCATTCCCAATTTGAAAAATCTCTCGTATTCGGTCTTAATGTAGAACTATATATATTATAAAATATAAAATTAAAACATCCGCTAAGAGATATGAAACCGGTTTCTTCATCCCATTTGAGGTCACAGGAAATAGCATGTGGTTCAACTGATGATTCAAAATCCAAAAACTTGTATTTTTCTTGGGCAATATTACGTCCTATCTCCCATATATCTCCTTTTAAATCTATTATTTCCGAGTACTTGTACGAATACTCGCTCTTAGACATACCATCTCTGTCAATGATATTGAAGTTCCCGTATTTTTCGTAGAGTTCAATATGTTTGTGTTGAATTTCTGTGGGCAAATCTTCAAATGAGTATTCATAACCAAAGTAAACAGTAATATACATATGGCGATCGATTTTATCGATTTCACGAACCGGAGTAACAAAATACGAGTAATACCATTCTGGAATTTCAAGCCAAGTTTTATTAGTAGTAACCCTTTGAGCACCGTCGTAAACAGTCAGTTTCCAAGATATTGGAGCATTTTGATACAGCTCTTTGAGTTCTTTTTCTGACAATTCTTCTTTAACAGACTCATCTTTTTTTTCGCTTAGCGCTTCCTTCTCGCACGCCGCCAAACTTGCAAGAAGCATACACAGTGCAAGAATAATCGAAATTGTGGATTTGATTGTTTTTTTCATCGGATGCTCCTCCTAAAATCTTTTTGTTTTTCTCCTAAAATTAAACTGTTTTATGTTTTATACAGTAACTGTACCTTCGAGAGTGAACTCAGTCGAAGTCAAAAGTCTGCTTATAAACTCTTCACTTGAAGTTTCTACATCTATTTCTGTATCCGAAGATATTTTCATTGTTTCAAATGTTGAAGTATCACACGTATCTTCGCACATTTCAAAATCAGTTGTCTCTGCTTTAACAAACATACAGTTCACTGTTATTAGTGTTGATACAATTAAAATGATTGATAAAAGTTTTTTCATTTTGTTTATCCCTTCATTAATTTTTTATTAATCGCATACGCCATTATACCATTCGCTCACGGATATTTTTATGCTTTTTAAACCGGAGATTTTTGCAAGGTCATTTATTTTGTTGTGCCACTCCCATTCATCAAACATTTCGTGGTGGTAAGCACTCCAACTAGAAATGTTTACATATACAAATTCAAATTTAACTGAACCGGAATAATGTTCAAATCCGGTTTCATCATTCCATTCCACGGGATATGAAAACGATGGTTCTATTGATGAGTTGAAATCCAAAGATGTATAGTATTTTTTGCATTTCTCCAAAGCTATGTTTTCAGCCGATTTTTTTAGATTTTCTAATTTTTCTCGCTTAACAACCTTGCCTGACTCATCAGCAAAATTTCCGTCGTATTCTTCGTAAAATTCCATATATGCCTGCTGAAAATCCTCCGGCATATCTTCGAGTTTGTATTCATAATCAAAATTAAGGGTCACAGTAAGCAGTCGTTGCCAATCTTCTTCAATATCCGCATACCAATAATCAAAGAAGTCTTCGGGCATCTCGGTTCCGTATTCGAAAATTCCACCGGATGATCGCTCTATTCCTAAGTACCAATTAATCGGTACAGCGTTTTCCTCAACGGGTTCATCGTTGGTAGGCTCTTCTTTCTCGCACGCTGTGATACTTAAAATCATGCCAAGCGCAAGTATAAGCGAAAGTGTAGATTTGATTGTTTTTTTCATCGGATGCTCCTCCTAAAATCTTTTTGTTTTTCTCCTAAAATTAAACTGTTTTATACAGCAACTGTATATCTACTTGTAGACATTAACATTGTTATAATTAAAATTGCAGATATTATCTTTTTCATTTCATGTTATCCTTTCGTACTTAATAAATTCAATCATATTCTCAAATCCACTCAGTCAAAGAAACATATACACTCTTCAAACCGGGAATTTTAGCAAGCTCGTTTATTCTCTCGTGCCATTCCCACGCATCAAACAGTTCATAGTTATGATCTTTATCTAAATGGGGAGTACAACTGTTGTGAAACCTAAAATAGATATATCCGGTATAATATTCAAATTCTTTATCTTCATCCCATTTTAGTGTATAAAATACTTTTGGTTCTATTGATGATTCAAAATCTAAAGAAGCGTAATATTTATTTGCGGTATCTAATGCTATGTTCTTAGCCGATTTTTTTAAATTTTCTAATTTTGCTCGCTTAACGACTTTGCCAGATTCATCAGCAAAATTTCCGTCGTATTCTTCGTAAAATTCCATATATGCCTGCTGAAAATCCTCCGGCATATCTTCAAATGTGTGTTCGTAATCAAAGCAAAGAGTTATATCAAGCCATCTGTCTTTGTATTCCGGAAGTTCCGCATACCAATAATCGAAAAAGTTTTCGGGCATTTCCGTCCCTCTTTCTACAATATCGGTTCCTATGGGATCTTCTATAATCAGACACCAATTAATCGGTACAGCGTTTTCCTCAACAGGATCGTCATTGTTCGTCTCTTCCTTCTCGCACGCCGCCAAACTTGCAAGAAGCATACACAGTGCAAGAATAATCGAAATTGTGGATTTGATTGTTTTTTTCATCGGATGCTCCTCCTAAAATCTTTTTGTTTTTCTCCTAAAATTAAACTGTTTTATACAGCAACTGTATATCTACTTGTAGATATTAACATTGTTATAATTAAAATTACAGATATTATCTTTTTCATTTAATTTATCCTTTCATTATTTTCGCGGTGAATTAATACAAAAATTACGGGCATGTAGTTGTTGAACGTTCTGATAAAGTGATTACTATAAGCTCTAATCCTTGAATTTTTGACAAATCTTTAAGTTTATCTTTCCATTCCCAATTTTCTAAATCTTCTACATTATATCCGTATTTTTTGTATTTACTATTTTCAAATTCAAATACGATGCTACCAGTTATATATCTGAATGTACCTATATCATCATACCAAACAGACTTTCCTTGTATTGAACTCGGAGATATTGATGATTTAAAATCTAACGAATCGTATTTTTGAGATGCAATATCGTCAGCCAATCTACCGGATAGTAAACGTAAATTGTGTAATTTTTGTTTTTTTTGCGCAAGTTCATCCGAGGTTAGATCATCTTTGTCTGTACGAAAATCTCCGTATTCATCTCTAACGGCGAAATATTCACTTTTAAATTCTTCAGGCATATTTTCAAGTGAGTATATATAGTCAAAATAAAGTGTAACAGTAAGTGTTCGTTCTATTTCTTCATTTTCGGGAATAAATTTACAAAAATATTCAACGTATTCTTCTACAGGTAAATGCATCGATTCGTTATCACTAAATGAATACCACTGAATAGGTACACCCTCATCATTGGTAGACGGTATTACAGGGTCATCTGGTTGTTCGGTGTTAATTTTGTCCATCCTGCACGCTACCATACTTGCAAGAAGCATACACAGTGCAAGAATAATCGAAATTGTGGATTTGATTGTTTTTTTCATCGGATGCTCCTCCTTTGGTTTTGTCGAGGATATTATACCATATTTAGGTAAATTTAGTAAGCATTAAACTGTACGAAAAGTGATGCGTTTTTTTGTACGAATGTGCCATAATTTTATTTAGCATCAAACATAAATTCTATTCCGCGTGAATCTCTTAATTGTCAGACTCCCTATGAAGCAATTCTTGGCTTTATAGGAAAGAAAACCTTTGACTTATTAAATATTGTACACATACATAACGACGAAGTAGATTGTTCACCCAATCTGCTTTACCTTAAATTGAAGAAAAAATAATACATCTATTAACTGAAAATCGTTCTTTTTAACTCTATAGTAGCACGGGAAGTTATTTCTATTCAAAATTTTTGAAATAGGATTTCCTGCGCATAGTTGTACCCATTTTTACTTAACTTTGGCAAAAATTAAATAAATATGCTTGTTTTTTGGGGTGTTTTATAAGATTATATCTTTCAAGTCAGTTTTTTCGGGAACTTTCTTCGAACCATCAAACCTACTGTTCTCGCGGGAAGTTTCTATGAAATGTAACGATTTTTTTATCTATTGACAAATATGATATAAAAATGTATAATTTAATTGTAAATCAAAGAAAACAACGAAAAAGTGACACAAATTATGGACAAAATAAAATTCCCGATCCTTTCGGAGATAAATTCTCCTGCGGATCTGAAAAAATTTCCGGCAGAATCTCTTCCCGCACTTGCCGACGAGATAAGATCCTTCCTTATAGATAAAGTAAGCGAAAAAGGCGGACACCTTGCATCCAACCTCGGAGTAGTCGAGCTGTCTATCGCTCTGCACCGCGTGTTCGATTCTCCGCGTGACCGCATAATCTGGGACGTAGGACATCAGTGCTATACTCACAAGCTTCTCACAGGGCGCGCAGAACTTTTTGACACGCTCCGTTCTCCCGGCGGTCTTTCGGGATTCACAAAAATAAGCGAAAGCGAGCACGATCAATTCGGAAGCGGTCACAGCAGCACCTCGCTTTCCGCCGCACTCGGATTCGCATTTTCAGACCGTATTAATAATAAGGAAGCTTTTACCGTCGCAGTAGTCGGTGACGGAGCCTTTACAGGCGGAATGATAAGCGAAGCTCTCAACAATCTTGATCCTTCCCTTCCTTTTATTATTATATTCAACGAAAACGAAATGTCGATTTCGAAAAACGTAGGAGCATTCGCGCGCTACGTTTCCAACATTCGCTCGCACAAGCGTTATTTTGCATTCAAGAACCGCGCACGCACCCTGCTTTCCGAGAGCGAGCTCGGCATCAAGATAGCAAACGGATTGCGCCGTCTTAAGAGAAAGCTGAAAAACAACATCTACGGAAGCAACTATTTTGAAAATATAGGACTTAAATATCTCGGTCCGATTGACGGCAACGATATTGAAAAGGTCATATTTATGCTTGAAGAAGCAAAGCGCCGTCACAAGAGCGCGGTGATCCACCTCAAAACGGTCAAGGGCAAGGGATATCAGCCTGCGATAGACGACCCCGAGCTTTTCCACATCGTTTATCCGACCAAGCTTCCCGAAAAGACATTTTCTTCGGTTTTTGGAAGCAAGCTCCTCTCGCTCGCCGAGAAAAACAACAAAATCTGTGCAATAACCGCCGCTATGGCGCACGGATGCGGTATAGATTCGTTCGAAAAGAGATTCCCCGACAGATTTTTTGACGTCGGAATAGCCGAAGCTCACGCCGCGACCTTTGCCGCAGGGCTTGCGGCTTCGGGACTTTCGCCCGTTTTCGCTGTCTATTCCTCTTTCCTGCAGAGAAGCTTTGATAATATTATACACGACATCGCTCTTCAAAACCTGCCCGTAACGGTAGCGATCGACCGAGCTTGTCTTGCACCCGCCGACGGGCCGACTCACCACGGAATATTCGACGTATCTTTTCTCTCTTCCGTGCCCGGCGTAGAGCTTTTCGCGCCGATTTCTTTCGCGTCGCTCGAAAAGATACTCGAAGAGTCTATCTCCTCAAAAAGTCCTTCGTTTATAAGATACCCTTCGGGATGTGAGGACAGAGATGCGCTTTCCGATCTGCATTACAAAAATTTGTATGCGCTTACAAACTTCGACACACCCGAAGAGTGTGACAGCTTTATAATAACCTACGGAAAGGTATTTTCCGAAGCGATCAAAACCTCAAGAATGCTTGCATCCGTCGGTCACAAGTGCGGGGTGATCGTGCTCGAACAGCTTGTTCCGTACGACAAATCATCGCGCGCCCTGCTCGATTTGATTTCCGAAAAGAAAACGCCTGTTATTTTCCTCGAAGAGGGTATTAAAAACGGCAGCGCGGCAATGAATATATATGAGCGCATCAGGAACCATCCTAAAATGTCATCCCGCAGATTCCGCATCGCAGCAATCGAGAATTTCGCATTCTCCGAGCGCGGAAAAACGATCTACGAGTCCTGCGAACTCGATGCAAAATCGCTTATATATATATTAAAGGAAGAGTTTTATCTATAACTTAGGGCTTTGCCCTAAGAACCCACCAAGAAACTTTTTGTAAAAGAAGTTTAAAACGATTTGCACGCAAATCGTTTTTGGAACATTCAAAAACTTTTCTGAAAAAGAAAAAAACAATAATCGAAGGGCGTAATTTGCGGTTTTTGCAAACTCAAAGGATTCCCCTCGAGGGGAATCTCCCGCAAAGCGGGTGATGAGGTGGACCCTGTCCAATAAACCCTCTACCCACGTCCCCAAAAACCACTAAAAAAGAAAACAATTTTATTTATTCCCGCTTTTTATTGACAACTCCGCTTTATCGTGATAAAATAAATATGTGTGGCTTTTCCATACACATATCGAAAGGAACTTTACCAAATGGCTAAATACAGACAGGCAAAAATAGATGAAGAGATCGCAAGAGCGCTCGGCGAAATTATGCGCACGGTAAGAGATGCCCGCCTCGAAGGCTGCGTCTTCAGCGTAACAAGAGTTCACGCCGCGCCCGACCTCTCAACCGCCGAGGTTTTCTATTCCTATATCGGAAACAAAAGCCGCGACGAAGTAAAAAAAGGCATAAAGAGCGCGCTTGGATTTATCCGTTCTTCCCTTGCGCGTAAGCTCAGTCTTCGCCAGACTCCCGAGCTTTTCTTCACGTATGACCTCTCAATGGAAAACGGGGCAAGAATTTTCGAGCTTCTTAAGCAGGTCGATATTCCCGAAGAAGAGGACGAAAACGAAGACGACGGCGAATAATTTTCGAGTAAAACTATTACGGTGACGTTAATGCCAAACAATATTACAGAAAATAAGACTCCGTCGGGTATAATTTGCATAAATAAACCAAGCGGTATGACCTCGCACGACGTTGTAAACCGCTTAAGACGGCTCTACAATACAAAAAAAGTAGGTCATACGGGCACTCTTGACCCGATGGCAACAGGACTTCTCATCGTCCTTGTCGGAAACGCCGTAAAGGCATCCGAATATCTGATGAGCGGAAACAAATCATACGTTGCGGGGCTACGGCTCGGTATGACCTCCGACACAGAGGATATCAGCGGAAATATCACAATCTGCGCCGATACTCTCCCCAAAAAAGAAGAGGTTATCGCCGCCTGCGAAAAATTCGTCGGAAATATTATGCAAATACCTCCGATGTACAGCGCGATAAAAATAGGCGGAAAAAAGCTTGTTGATCTCGCAAGAAACGGCGAAACGGTTGAGCGCGAGCCGCGCGAGATAAGCGTTTACTCGCTCGTATGTGAAACGGTGAACGAAGAAAGCGGAGATTATCTTATCAGCGTCGAATGTTCAAAAGGAACTTATATCCGCACGCTTTGCGCCGATATCGGAGCATCTCTTTCCTGCGGCGGACTTATGTCCTCGCTCGAAAGACGCCACAACTGCGGATTTTCGCTTGACGATGCACACACTCTCGAAGAGATCGAGGCTCTTGAAATCGAAAAACGCGGAGATCTGCTCATTCCCATTGAAAAAGCTTTTCCCGATCACACGCCGCTGACTCTTCCTTCGTTTTACGCAGGACTTGTCCGCAACGGCGTCCGTGTTTATACGTCAAAGGTTGCGCCAAACGCGCGTGAGGGTGAAAAATTTCTTCTTTACGAGGGAGAAAAATTCTTCGCCATCGCCAAAGAAGAGAAAAACAGCGAGGGCGAGTCGGTCCTTCGCGTTTTGAAGCAGTTTTTGTAATTCTGCAATCTATATTTGCCCTATTCCCGAAAGGAAAGTAAAAATTGAAAACAAAAACTCATCTGACCGCCGGCGCGGTGATTTCGGCTGCAATCGGCGTCACCATCGGCTACATTATAAAAAATCTGCCCGAAAATCTCGACCTTGCAGATATTATAAGCGCTATTTTTGTACTTACGGGCATATTTACCTTGCTCTCGAGCATACCCGACTTCGTATATGCAATAATTTGCTTTGGCACGTTCAGGGGTGCGGTCGATCTCATTTCGGCAATAATCGGCGTAATATCGGGCTTTATTCTGATATTTCTGCACGACGAGATTATGACTTACGTTATTATGGCTTATCTTATAATCTTCCCGATAGCACGAATACTCGCGGGAGCAACAAAAGAAGAAAAAAGAGCGCGCTTCAAGCGTCTTTCCCCGAAAATTTTCACGGGAATAATTCTTCTCGCAGTTCTCCCCGCAATAGCAGGTTTTGCCGACACGGTATTTGACATCGTTTTAAAATGTGTCGGTTGGGGAATAATCGTTATTTCGCTTATTTTCCTCATCGTTTCGCTTCTCGTGATACATTTTCACCCGAAATTTTCCGAAAAGCAGAACGACCGAAGCACGATATATCTCGACGAAGACGATTTCAGCGAGAAAAAATAAAAAAGGACTAAAAAATAAATTTATAATCCAAATATAAATATTTAAGGAGAAAAATTATGTATTATCTTGGTATTGACCTTGGCGGAACAAATATTGCCGTAGGTATCGTTGACGAAAACTATAAGATCGTCCTCAAAGGAAGCGTTCCCACTCTCGCAGAAAGAGATATTGAGTTCGTTATCGACGATATGGCAGCTCTTTGCAAAAAGCTTATCGCAGACGCAGGACTCACGGTAGATGACATCGCTCACGCAGGCGTAGCATCTCCCGGAACGGTTAACCCCGAAACAGGCGTCGTAGAATACGCAAACAATCTGAAGATCAGACATCTTCCCCTTGCAAAAATGCTCTCCGAGCGCACGGGAATAAAAAATATCTTCCTTGCAAACGATGCAGACGCGGCGGCTTACGGCGAAGCTATCGCAGGCGCGGCTAAGGGCGCGTCCGACTCCGTAATGATAACCCTCGGCACAGGTGTCGGCGGTGGTATAATCATCGACGGCAAGATCTATTCGGGCTTCAACCACGCAGGCGGCGAGCTCGGACATATCGTTATCGAAAAGGACGGCAGACCCTGCTCCTGCGGACGCAAAGGCTGCTGGGAAGCATACAGCTCCGCAACCGGTCTTGTTAAGATGACACGTGAAAAAATGAACGAGTGCCCCGACAGCAAAATGTGGGCTCTCTGCGAAAACAGCATCGACAACGCAGGCGGAAAGACAGCGTTCAAGGCGGCAAGAGAGGGCGACGAAGCAGGCAAGGCAGTCGTTGACTCTTACGTAAGCTATCTTGCGTGCGGACTTGCAAATATCATCAACATCTTCCAGCCCGAAATTCTTTCTATCGGCGGCGGTGTTTGCAACGAAGGCGATTACCTTCTTAACCCCGTAAAGGAGATCGTTGCCAAAGAAATCTATACCTGCGAAGGAACGAAGCAGACAGATATCCGTATCGCAAAGCTCGGCAACGATGCGGGAATTATCGGCGCGGCAGCTCTCTGCTCGAAATAATTTTCCAAAGTCGGTAAATAATGAAAACATTTATAATAAAATCGGTAGTTTTGGTAGCTCTTCCGACCGTTCTCGCGGCAATCACCGTCTTCTGCGCGATATTCGGCATATGTATAGCAGCAAGCCGGAGTGACGATGACGTAAAAGAGCCCGTTCAAGCTCCCGAAGACATACCGCCGCAGGACAATCCGCCCGACAATCAACCGGATGATCCGGACAAGCCCGACGATGATCCGGACAAACCCGATGTTCCGGACGATCCCAACGATCCCGACGATGATCCGAGCCAAGACGAAAAGCCGAAAAAATACGTTGCATTTACATTCGACGACGGACCGGCATACCAAAGCGGACTTGCCAAAAAGTACGTTGACGAGCTTGCAAAATACGGCGGAGAAGCGACCTTCTTCCTCGTTGGCGACCGAATAAAATCAACGACCGCGGACGGCATTGTCTACGCCGCCGAACACGGTTGGGACATCGGAATACACGCGTATTCGCACGAATACTACTTCGGTGAAAGCTGTTCCGAGTCTATCTACAAATCGGAGATCAAAAAAGCCTCTGACGCGATACACAAATATCTTCCCGAATACGAAATCAAGCTTCTCAGACCGCCCGGCGGCACAATAACCTCGGAGCGCGCAAAGTCAAGTCCCTATGCGATAATTCTTTGGAACGTCGATTCCAAAGACTGGAAGTATAAGGGCGACGCGACCGAAGAGGAGCGCGACGAAAACGTGCAAAACATCGTTTACGAGGTCATATCGAACGTACAGGACGGCAGTATCGTCCTTATGCACGAGATATATAACAACTCGTACCTTGCTTTCTGCGAAATTCTGAAAGCCCTCGACGAGCAGGGATATGAATTTGTAAGTGTTACCGAGCTTCTCGGTGACAAATTTGAAGCCGGAAAGACCTTCTACAACGGAAAATGATCCAAAACGAAAAACAGCCTCATTTCTCTCCCAAGAGAAATGAGGCTGTCGATTTTATTCTTCGGTGTTTTTAGGAGAGGGCTCCTCTTCTTTCACAAAGACGGCTTCTGCCTTCTTTCTTTGCTTTGTCTTTTTCTTTTTACGCTTAAGCTGTGACCAGAGAATTATCGCTATTTGGATCGGAATTCCGATAAGGAATATCACCCAAAGAACCTCCATATACTTCAGCGCGCTGAGAAATACCGTGGTAAGCAGCGTCCAGAGCAGTATCGAAATTATCAGATAATTGAAGCGCGTATTCCCCCAGATGGAGTTGAAAACAAGCGCGACTATAGCAGACGCAGGAATAGCAATAATGAATATCATCCACGCGTGAGCGATTTCAAGCAAGCTCAGCGCCACGAAAATTATGGTAGCGATGACCCAGACCGTCATTACGGCGAGAAGCGAAATTATCAGCTTACTGTAATTGCGCTGCTTCTCTGCGACTATCTTTTTGTCGAGCTGAAAGTCCTCCGAAAGCAGGTCGTCTATCGAAACGTCGTAGAATTTTGCCAGCTTATAGACTGCCTCAATATTCGGACACGAATCTCCGTTCTCCCATTTACTTATCGTTTTATCCGAATAATTGATCCTTTCGCCAAGCTCGATCTGCGTAAGCGATTTCGATTTACGAAGTGATATCAAATTTGTTATAAGAATCTCTTGAATGTTATTATTAGTACTCATACCCCTATTTTACACTAAAAGCACCCAAATGTCAAGCAAAAAATCGCAATTCTCCTATCCGGAGAATCGATTTTCTCCCCTTTGGAGAGGTGTAGAATAAAGAGTAGAGTGAGTTCTCTTGACTTAGTAGAATGTTTTTTATATAATGACCGTGCTCACAGATGCAAAAGCCGAGCGTATATTACCACAAGGAGAATCTCAGATATGACCAAAACCGTTAGGCAGATAATACCGATATTTTTTGCAACAGACGACAATTATGCGCCCTTTCTTGCGGTGTCGATAAGGTCGATGCTTGACAACGCCGATAAAAATTACTTTTACAGAATCCATATACTCACCTCCTCGATGAACGAAGCAAACAGAAAAAAGATGCTTTCCCTCTCGGGAGAAAACTCAAAAATATCCTTCGACAATCCTGAAAAAAAGCTCGCGCACCTTATGGAAAGCCTTTCCCTGCGCGACTACTATTCGGTTGCCACATACTACCGTCTTTTCATCGCGGATATGTTTCCCGAGTACGACAAGGTTATGTACATAGACTCGGATACGGTAATTCCCGGTGACATATCCAAAATGTATCTCACCGATATCGGCACAAATCTCGTAGGGGCAGTACAGGAAAGCGTAATGCTTACCGAGCCCTTTGGCGAATATGCGGAAAAGGTAATAAAGGTCCCGTACAACGAGTATTTCAACGCAGGAATACTTCTTATGAACTTGAGAGAATTCAGAGCAAACCGCATCGAAAGCAGATTTATCGATCTTCTTTCGCGAAAGAAATTCCCCGTTGCGCAGGATCAGGATTATCTGAACGTCCTTTGCCACAAGAAAGTATATTATTTCGGTCACGAGTGGAATCTTCCGCCCGTTGACGGCCTTACCGACAAAGCACCCGAGATCGTTCACTACAAAATGGCTCTCCGCCCCTGGAATTACGACGGCATAAAATACGGTGAATATTTTTGGAAATATGCCAAAACAAGCGGATTTTATGACGAGATCTGCAAAATAAAGAAGAGCCGCACTCCGTTTGACGCGCTCAAAGACAAGCAAGTCTATGACAGACTCGTTTCTCTCGCTCTTGACGAGATAGCAAGTGCCGAGGAAGAGGAAAAATCAGAAAACCGACGCTTTTTTCGTACTCTCTTAGCATTTTAACAAAACAAATCAAGATAAATTAAAGAAAGTAGACTCAACGTGAAAAACAACGATAAAATCACAGAAAACATTCCCGAAAAGTCGCCCGACCGCCTTGCGATACTCGAAAAGATCGCTCTCCACGAAAAGAACGGCTGGTTCGATATCGACGTCGAGAACGACCCGCCCACAAGACCGCTTCAGGTCGGCGAGGTCGACTACACTCTAAGCAAATTTTCAAGCAAAGTCAAATCCGAGATCGCAAATTTCTGCGCAAAAAGCTATTTTGATTCGCTCATAAAAAAGGAGCTTCTCATTATAGACGAGGTCCGCGGTCTTGAAAATTACCGTGCTGTCGAGGGCGGTGCCGTATTGACCTGCAACCATTTCAACGCTTTCGACAACTACGCAGTTTTCAAGGCAATCGAAAAGGACCTCGGCAGACGACGTCTTTATAAGGTCATCCGCGAAGGAAATTACACCTCTTTTCCCGGTCTTTACGGATATTTCTTCAGAAATTGCAATACTTTACCCCTTGCTTCATCCGTTTCGGTTATGAAGGATTTCAACAAGGCAATAACGGCTCTGCTTGAGCGCGGCGAAAAGATCCTCATTTATCCCGAGCAAGCGATGTGGTGGAATTACCGCAAGCCGCGTCCTCTGAAAAAGGACCCTTTCCTTATGGCGTCGAAAAATAACGCGCCAGTAATTCCCTTCTTTATAACTATGCGCGACACCGAGCGTATCGGCGGCGACGGATTCCCGATTCAGGGCTATACCGTGCATATTTTACCCGCAATTTATCCCGACAAAGAAAAAAATTCCCGCGAAAACGCGGAAATTATGAAAAACAAAAATTTCGAAATGTGGAAAGAGCTGTACGAAAGCGTTTACGGCGAGGAGCTTTCCTACTGATTTGTAAAGGAGATTGTAAAATGCTTTATATTTGGGTAATACTCTGCGGAAACCTCTTTATAATCGCGGCTTCCCTTCTAATCAATCTCTTTTTTCCTTGGATCTTTGCAGGATACGGTCTGCCGTACATAATATTAATGCCGCCCGTAAGCACTGTTGCTGTCATCGCCGTTGACGGAATAGCGGCATTTATAATCCGACGCCTGCCCGAGAAATGGTTTTCCATCGGCAGCTCGCTCTCGGTCGTTTCGAAAAAAGAGTGCGAGATCTACACAAAGCTCGGCGTTCGTAAATGGCGCGAAAAAGTACCCGAGCTTGGAATCTTCACGGGATTTCACAAAAATCACGTTGCCGAGCCAAACAGCAACGAGTATCTGAAGCGCTTCATTCTCGAGGCAAATTACGGCGTGGTCATTCACGTTATGTGCGTTCCCATCGGATTTCTGATAATTTTTCTCTGTCCGATCGGACACGCACCTCTTATCGGAATTCCTGTTGCCCTTGTAAACGCGGCATTGAATCTTCTGCCCGCGATGACACTCCGCTACAATATTCCAAAGCTTCTCGCTCTTTACAGAAGAAACGAAAGGCATAAGACTTCGCAATAACTAGATATAATAAAAAACGACGGATGTTAAAATCCGTCGTTTTTTATTATATCAAAATTACTTTCTCGTATTAACGATCTCCCGCCAATCAAGGTCGCCGCGGTCTATTCCGCGCACAAGTATCTCGGCTGTTGCGATATTCGTTGCAACGGGAATGTTGTACGTGTCGCACATAAGCAGAAGATCACGCTCGTTCTTGTGATAAGCCTCTCTGTCAGTAGTGCTTCTGAAGAATATGAGAAGATCGATCTCGTTATATGCAATACGCGCAGTTATCTGCTCGGCTCCGCCTTGCGACCCGGGTAACATCTTTTCGATTGTAAGTCCTGTTGCTTCAGAAATAAACTTTGCTGTAATTCCGGTAGCACAAATAGAGTGTTTACTCAGTATACCGCAGTAGGCAATACAGAACTCGGTCATTATCTCTTTTTTGGTGTCGTCAGCTATTATCGCAATATGCACGATATTCTCCCCTTTCAGTTCTTAGCACTTTATCGCATTAAACAAGTACTCTTATTTGATTATAGCACAAATTTTATTCAATGTCAATGATGTAATGTGATTTTTTTGCATATTGACGCGATTTTTTTCGTCGGCTTCCTTTTTACACTGCCTCTTAATTTAATAAAAGAAACCTTAAAAGAATTCTTTTTTACTTCGCGAACTATACTGCACAAAATTTTATATGCTATGAAATTATTCTTGTATCCTAATTCATCTTGACAACATATTTTTTTAGATGTATAATAATAAACGAGAATGGGTAATTTTTGTCTTTACTTTTATTAAATTATCAAAGGGATGATCAGAATGCAAAAAATTAAAAAATTTCTTGAAAGAAAACAAATAACTCCTTCTGCAAGGCTCTATTTTGTTGACGCTATGGGGCTTATGGCGCTTGGACTTTTCTCTACTCTTCTTATAGGTACGATATTCGGTACTATCGGCGGACAGTTCGGTATAGAATTTTTAAATGAGATCGCCGCTATTGCCAAAAACGGATATGTTGTTGGTGCGGCTATCGGTGTTGCCGTAGCATACGCGCTCAAAGCTCCGCCGCTTGTGCTTTTCTCAAATGCGGTTACGGGCGCGGCAGGATATATGCTCGGTGCGACAATAACAGCAGGCTCGGAAACATTTCCCTATACAGCAGGTCCGGCAGGAACATTTTTCGTTGTTATTATCGCTTGCGAAATAGGCAAAATGGTATCGAAAGAAACAAAAGTTGATATTCTCGTTACACCCACAGTCACTATCCTCACAGGATTCGGTATCGCAAAGCTTATCTGCCCTGCGATCGCTTACGTGATGTACTATCTCGGATATTTCATCAACACAACAACCGAAATGCATCCTTTCGTTATGGGTGTTATCGTTGCTGTCGTTGTCGGAGTTATACTCACCCTTCCGATATCGAGCGCGGCAATTTGCGCTATGATCGGAATCACAGGCCTTGCGGGCGGTGCGGCTACGGCAGGCTGCTGCGCGCAGATGGTCGGATTTGCCGTTATCAGCTTCCGTGAAAACGGAGTAGGCGGTCTTGTCGCGCAGGGGCTTGGAACTTCTATGCTTCAGATGGGCAATATCTGTAAAAAACCGCAGATATGGATTGCCCCGACACTTGCATCAGCTGTTTGCGGACCGCTTGCAACAGTTCTTTTTAAGCTTGAATGTACCGGTGTTTCGGCAGGTATGGGTACTTGCGGTCTTGTAGGTCCTATCGGTATTATCTCGGCAACCGAACACAGTACGCTTATGTGGGTAGGAATCGTAGTTACATGCATTGTTGCTCCCGCAATAACAGCTCTTATATTTAACGAGATCCTTCGTGCTATCGGTCTTGTAAAAACAGGAGATATGCAGCTCTCGCTCTGATGTTCAGATATTTGCATATATTAATTATATTATAATTATAAGGATAACTTTATGGAAAACAAAGATACGGCCTTGAAAATTTCGGAGATCACCTCTAAATTCGGCATTACGGGTGCAAAAAACATCGAGGTTTGCCACATAGGTCACATAAACGGAACATTCTTCGCTGATTCTTCGCTCGGACGCATAGTAGTTCAGAAGATAAACAAGGGCATTTTCACCGATCCGCCCAGTCTTATGGACAACATTATAGCAGTCACTAAGCACATTCGTAAAAAAATGGAATCAGAAGGCGCGTCGAACGAAGAGATCTCGCGCGGTGTTCTTGAATATTTTCCCGCTTTTGACGGAAAATATTATATAACAGACAGTAGCGGCGAATATTGGCGCATTTCGAAATTTATAGACAGCACGCGTACCTACGACGCAGGCACTCCCGAGCTTCTCACAGAGTCGGGCTACAGCTTCGGAAAATTCCAGAGCTATCTGTCCGATTTCCCCGCGGAAACTCTTACGGAAACCATTCCCTTTTTCCACGATACTGCGGTAAGATTTGCGCATTTTGAAAAAACCGTCGCGGCAGACCTTGTATCCCGCGCGGCAAAATGCCCAGATCTTATCGAAAAGGTTCTCTCCTATAAGGAAACCGCAGGCAAGATCGTTGCTATGCTCGCAAGCGGTGATCTTCCGCTTCGTGTTACTCACAACGACACTAAAATAAACAACGTTCTCATCGACACAAAAACAAAAAAGGGTGTCTGCGTTGTCGATCTTGACACGGTAATGCCCGGAACCTTCCTTTACGATTTCGGCGACGCGATACGTTCGGGCGCATCCGCAGTTCCCGAGGGAAGCCTTGAATTCGACAAATTTGTCGTAAGAGAAGATCTCTACAAGGCATTTTACGAGGGATTTTCACGCGGTGTCGGAAACAGCATCACAAAAATCGAAGAGGAAAATCTCCCTCTCGGCGCATTTATGATGACATACGAGGTTGGTATGCGCTTCCTTGACGACTATCTCTCGGGCGACACCTATTTCCACACCGAATACGCCGAGCACAATCTCGACAGAGCGCGCGGTCAGCTCCTGCTTGCAGACGATATTATGAAGAAAAAAGATTCTCTGCTCGCGCTCACAAAAAAACTTTGAACTTTTTATAATAAAACAGAATTTTTACCAAAACTTTTTCAAACAAGAAAGGAAAAACGATCATGGCAGAAAGAAAAGTAAAGATCGGTGTCATCGGAGTCGGAAATATGGGTTCCGGACACGCAATGATGTTCTCGGACGGCAGATGCCCCGAATTTGAACTTGTCGCAATATGCGACCTCAGACAGGACAGACTTGACAGCGTTTCAAAGAGCGTTTACGAAGCTCGCGAAAAGGCGGGAATTGAGGCAGCTCCTCTTAAGCTCTTCACAAATGCCGAAGAAATGCTCGACAGCGGACTTATCGAAGCTGTTACAGTTGCAGTTCCCCACTACGATCATCCCAAGTACGTTATCGCTGCTATCGAGCGCGGAATCCACGTAGTTTGCGAAAAGCCCGCAGGCGTTTACACCGAGGCTGTCCGCGAAATGAACAGAGTTGCCGACGAGCATCCCGACGTTGTTTTCGCAATGATGTTCAATCAGCGTACTAATCACGTTTACAGAAAGATGAAAGAGATCATCTCAAGCGGCGAGCTCGGAGAGATCAAGCGCGTTAACTGGATAATCACAGACTGGTACCGCCCTCAGCGTTACTATGATTCGGGCGAATGGAGAGCTACATGGAGTGGAGAAGGCGGCGGCGTTCTTCTCAATCAGTGTCCTCACCAGCTCGACCTTTGGCAGTGGATCTGCGGAATGCCCTGCAAGGTTGATGCAAAGCTCCACTACGGAAAGTGGCACAACATCGAGGTTGAAGACGACGTTACTGCATACGTTGAATATCCCAATGGTGCTACCGGCGTATTCATCACTTCGACAGGTGACGCACCCGGAACAAACCGTTTCGAGGTTCTTCTCGACGGCGGCAAGCTCGTTTGCGAAAACAACAAGCTCTTCCTCACAAAGCTTAACGTAAAAGAATCCGAATTCAGAAACAATGCTCCCGCACCCTTCTCTGCACCGCCCAAGGCTGAAACAGTTGAAGTTAAGGGCGACGGACTCAATCTCCAGCACGTCGGCGTTTTCAATGCGTTTGCAGGAAAACTTCTCCGCGGCACTCCCCTTATCGCAGAAGGTCAGGAAGGTATCAACGGACTTACGATCTCCAACGCTATGCACCTCTCCTCTTGGACAGGCGGCCCCGTAGAGCTTCCCTTCGATGAAAAGCTTTACAAAGAAGAGCTTGACAAGCGCGTCGCTACTTCCAAGCGCCGCACAGAGGTCGTTGAACAGATCAGCACCGTCGGCTCGAAATAATTTTTTAGAATATTTTTTTGAAAACCCTTTTTGAAAAAAGGGTTTTCAAACTTTCCAAAAACTTTTATAAAAAACAAAATCGAAAAGCTCTCCTGAAAAGAAGAAACAGAATTTCCCATAATCCGAACCTTAGACATATTTTCTAAATCAAGGTCTTACACACTATGACAAAAATGACACAAAAAACTATAAGAACGGTGATAATAGTAATAACCTTTTTTGCTATTGCCATCGCAGGAATAATATCTAAACAAGACTTTTTCAGAATACTTCCCCTCTTTATTTCTCTTTTCGTCGTGTATTTTCAGGCGGATGCAAACAGATATGCATATCTTGTCGGTGCGTTCAACGCGCTGCTTTACGGGGTCGTATATTTCAGCCTCGGACTTTATGCGCTTGCCGCAAATGCCGTACTTTTTTCAACGCCCATACAGATTATGATCTTCGTGCGTTGGCAAAAAAGAGCTTATGAACGATCGACAATTATGCGAAAAATGTCGATAAAAACACGTCTTATCTATTTGGCAATATTCGTTGCGGCTTGGATAGCTGTCTTTATAGCGCTTACCTATGCGGGATCACAGTACGAGATCCTTGACAATACAGCTTCCCTTCTTTCCGCACTCGTTTTGATCCTTACACTTTTTGCATACGTGGAATACCCTCTTGTATGGGTAATAAACTCTATTGTCAATATAATTTTGAATATTCAGGTAACCATGGTCGAGCCCGGCCACGTTACATATCTTATATATTCGATATACAATCTTTACTGCTCGTCAACTACTTTCGTTAACGTAAACAGACTTTATAAAAAACAGCAAAAAGGCATTGAAAACACCCTTGAATAAAAATCAAGACCGCAGTTTTTAAAGTTGCGGTCTGTTTTTATTTTTTTCGTCATAATGCAAAATGATATCCGATATATCACATCCGAGTGTACCGCAAATGCGGTCAAGAATGTAAGCGAGATCGTTTCAGGAGGCGCGCGCGGCGTCTTTTTGGCGGGAATTGTTTATAAAATTTTCACAGAGATTAAACGATAAAGACACAAGATGCTGATATAATTTACTTGTATTTTTATAATTTTATAAAAGAGGTTTGAAAAAATTGCTTGAACTAAAAAACATAACTAAAGATTACTACATTGGCGAAACGAAGACAGAGGCACTGCGCGGAGTTTCGCTATCATTTCGTAAAAGCGAGTTCGTTTCGATACTCGGACCTTCGGGTTGCGGAAAAACTACACTTCTCAACATCATCGGCGGTCTTGACAGATACACAGACGGCGACCTTATAATAAACGAAAAATCCACAAAGGATTTCAAAGACTCGGATTGGGACGCTTACAGAAACCACTCGATTGGCTTCGTATTTCAGAGCTATAACCTTATTCCGCATCAGAACGTGCTTTCAAACGTAGAGCTTGCCCTCACACTTTCGGGTGTTTCCAAGCACGAACGCAGACAGCGCGCAAAGGAAGCTCTCGAAATGGTTGGACTCGGCGACCAGCTTAACAAAAAGCCGAATCAGATGTCGGGCGGACAGATGCAGAGAGTTGCTATCGCTCGTGCGCTTGTAAACGACCCCGATATTTTGCTTGCCGATGAGCCGACAGGCGCTCTCGATAGCGTAACAAGCGTTCAGATAATGGAAATTCTGAAAAAGGTTGCCGAAAAACGCCTCGTTATTATGGTAACTCATAACCCTGAGCTTGCGGAACAGTATTCGACAAGAATCGTTCGTCTGCGTGACGGTGTTATCGTAAGCGATTCGTCGCCCTTTGACCCCGCGGCTCCTTATAACGTAAACGAAATTTCCGATAAAGAAGCTTCGAAAGAAACTTCGAAAAAGAAAGAAAACTCTCCCAAAAAAGCAAAAAACAAAAAAGAACGAAAGCCTTCGATGTCATTCTGGACCGCGCTTTCTCTCTCATTCAACAACCTTATGACAAAGCGCGCGCGTACAGTGCTTACGTCATTTGCGGGAAGTATAGGAATTATCGGCATCGCGCTTATCCTCGCAGTTTCGCAGGGTGTAAGTGCTTTTATCGACTCGGTGCAGGAAGATACCCTTTCCGCTTACCCCCTTTCTCTGCAGAAAGAAACTCAAAATATGGCGGCTATGCTTGCCGCAATGACGAGCGTTTCGGACACCTCCGACTATAAGGACACGAATAAGATCTACGTCGATGACTCGCTCGGCACTATGATGCAGGCAATGGCATCAACGATCGATAACAATCTCGAAGCGTTCAAGGTATATCTCGATAAAAACTACGATAAAATAAAAGACTATATCAGCGATATACAGTACACATACGACTACGATATGCACATTTTCAACGCAGACGGAAGTGTTGAGGTCGGTATGGAAACCTTGCTTGACAATATGGGAGATGCTTTCTCGGGATTTTCCGAAATGGCGTCTATGTCGGGCTCGATGAACGTTTTTTCAGAAATGATAAACAACCAAACGCTCCTTGATCAGCAGTACGAGGTCGTTGCCGGCTCTTGGCCTACCGAGGCAAACGAGGTTGTGCTCGTAGTAAACTCCAACAACTCGATAAGCAAGATGGCTCTGTATATGCTCGGCGTGCTTCCTCACGACGATCTTGAGGATATAATGAAGGATCTTATGACAAGCGGAAAGTATGATTCCACGCCTATGGATCCATACGATTTCGATTTCTTCCTCAATATGAAGTTTAAACTTCTTCTTTCTTCTGATTTCTATGCAGAGAGCGACCGCACGTACACTTATGAAGGTAATACGTACAACGTTTGGAACGACACACGGCTCAGTCCTATGTATAACCAAGCCGAATTTATAAAGGATCGCGGCATCGATATCAAGGTTTCGGGTATAATTCGCCCGAAGGAAGGCGCGACGGCAACCTCTATCTCGGGTGTTATCGGATATACAAAGGCTCTTACCGACTACGTGCTTGCAGAAACGGGCAAAAGCGAAGTGATCGCGCAGCAAAAGGCGACCCCGACTGTAAACGTGCTTACAGGTCTTTCATTTGAAAGAACACACTATACCCCCGAAAACATACACGAGCTTATCAACAAGATAGACAACTCCACAATGGAGCAGTTCTACGCTTATATGACCGAAATGATCAAAACAAATCCCGAGCTGTCCGAGCAGGTCAAAGTAACAAAGGACAATTTCGCGGGTATGTTTATGCTTATGCCCATCGAAAGTCAGGCTGAAATACTGACAGCTGCTATTGCTGCCGCAAATGCAAACGATCCTGTCGGCACAGCGACTCTCTTTACCGTAATAAGCGGTATGACCGGAAATAAAATTACCGTAACTGCGGACAATTTCGTTATGCTTCTTCCCTCGCTTGATATGTCGCACGTTTATACCGCGCTCGCCGGAATGCAGGCAAATGAGTATATGCCCATTTCCGTAAAAGGACTTGCCGCACTTGCAGGCGAAGAGGTTATGGGCGCAATATACGGCGAAATGACCGCTATGATGCTCGAACTTGAAGTAAACGAGGATATCTTCGTAAATCTTCTCGCCACTCTCAAGGCAGATGACGAAAACTTCATTCAGATCGAAGAAACTCTCTACAATATGGCTCCTCAGATCGACGCAACCTTTGAGAGCATTCTCGACGAGCTTGATGCCATTGAAGCTCCCTGCCCCGCATCGATAAACTTCTACGCAAAGGATTTTGAATCAAAAGAAGCCATCGAAAAGTTTATCGCAGACTACAACGACTCGGTAAAAGAGGCAGACAAGATCGAATATACCGACGTTGTCGGCATTATGATGTCCTCTGTAACTACAATAATCAACGCGATAACCTACGTTCTTATCGCATTCGTTGCTATTTCTCTTATCGTTTCCTCGATAATGATCGGCGTTATCACGCTCATCTCCGTTCAGGAAAGAACGAAGGAGATCGGTATCCTGCGTGCTATCGGTGCATCGAAGCGCGACGTTTCGGGAATGTTCAACGCAGAAACGATGATAGTCGGATTCTCTTCGGGACTTCTCGGTGTGGTTGTGACCTATCTGCTTTGCATACCGATCAATCTTATTCTCTATGCGCTCACGGACATCGCAAATCTCCGCGCGTTCCTGCCTTGGCAGGCGGCTGTCGTCCTTGTTGTGATAAGCGTACTTCTCACTCTCATTTCGGGAATTATCCCGTCAAGAAGTGCGGCAAAGAAGGATCCTGTCGTTGCGCTGAGAACAGAATAAGCTTAAATTTAATATTAAAAATCTCAGAGATTTGGTTCTTTTGTGCCAAATCTCTGTTTTTTTTGCCTGTATTACACGTCGGAAATGCTATCCCGGCAGATTTTTAGCCTTTTATTCGCGGTATGCCCTCTCAGTCGCCTTCGGCGACAGCTCTCCCCAAGGGAGAGCCTTTTAATGCCTCCCCTTTTGAGGGAGGTGGCACGCGCAACGTGACGGAGAGATTTCACAGAAAAAGCTCCACCGCAAAACAAAACTTTTCCTCAAATCATTGACAAATACCGAGGCGTAATGTAAAATGTAGGTGTAAATTTGAGTTTGTTTAACCGATTTGGCAAAGCGCACAAAACTTCGGAACATAATGAAAGGATTGGTCATAACTATGGAAAATCAAAACGAAAAAGACGTAATCGTATGCTCAAACGGCGTAAAAATTGAAGTTGAACATCGCTCAACTGTGTTTAAGGTCCCTGCCGACGGAGAAAAAGACAGCTCTATCCCGTTTCCGTTCAATATAAAAAGCTCACACTATCCCTCGATAATACAGCTTAAGCATAACGGCGAAAACAACGGCAAGCTTATAGCATCATTCTGCCTTGGATATAGCTGCGACGATCCGAGCATTCCGTACACGAACTCCTGCTTTATGGAAAGCGACGACGACGGCAAGACCTGGCACTTTCTTTCGCGCGCAGAGGAAAATTTCGAGCCTGCGCTGGCTTCGGGATCAATGGCTCACCTCTACGAGCTTCCCGCAACGGTCGGATTTATGCCGGCAGGAACTCTGCTTTATGCGGCAAATTCGGTTGACTACAAAAAAAGATCTATAATATCCATATGGAGAAGCTTTGACTGCGGAAAAACTTGGCACGAGTACACGCTTGTTGCTGAGGGCGGCGGTCTTAAAGAGGGCGTCTGGGAGCCTTTCCTTTGGTACGAGCCTTCTGACGGCTACCTCTACTGCTTCTATTCGGACGATTCAGGTCCCGTAAAGGATCAGACTCTCGTTTACAAGCGCTCAAAGGACGGCGAAAATTGGGAGGACCTCGTCGACGTGGCTGTCGCAGACGATCCGACCGAGCGTATAGGTATGCTCATTCTCACGAAAATGGGAAACGGAGAATATTTTATCGTTTATGAAAACGTTCATACCGCAATAATTGACGGAAAAGAACACAAGGGCGCACCTATATACTACAAAAAGACAAAAGACGTTTCGGACTGGGATCCATATACGCCCGGCACACTTCTTAATGCCGACGGATACGTTAAAGGCTCGGCTCCCGGATGTGTCTGGTCGGGCGCGGGCGGAGAGTGCGGTACTCTTATAGTCGGCGCAAAGTACGAAGCTACTGTCAGAGATGGCTCTCAACGTCTTTTCGTAAGCTTTGACTACGGAAATACTTGGGAAACTATTCGAAACCCTCTTCCCTACGACCTTCAGTACGATTATCCGAGAAGAAACGGCTACAGCCCTGCATTTATCACAGGCTCTGATGAATCTGTTGTCTACTATCTCAACACGGTCGAGCATCCCGACGACAAAAAGCAGATGATAGCTTTCGCAAAGCTCAGAATAACAAAGGAATAACACTTAAAATTTTAATAACACAACTATGAAAGGTTTTCAGGATATGATGACTAAATGGACAAAAGAAAAAGCGTGGGAATGGTACAACAGCCGCCCTTGGATACGCGGATTTAACTTCGTTCCCTCCGATTGCAGCGGTTGGGTCGAGCTTTGGCAGCAGTACAATCACGCAGAAAAGGTTAAAACCATTCGCAGAGAGCTGTCTGTCGCTTCGCAGATAGGATTCAATGCCGTTCGTCAGTTCCTCGCGTTTGACGTCTGGCTGTATCAAAGAGAAAGCTTTCTCAAAAACGTAGAAGAATACCTCTCTATCGCGGCGGAAAACGGCATCGGTGTAATGTTCGTTCTTATAAGCGACGGCGGAGTTCCGAAAAAGAAGCCGGTATTCGGAGAAGAAAAGGAGCTTTCGGGCGTTCACGGAGAGGCAGTAAACGAAACCGCGGGATTCAACGTACCCGTTATCCCCGGAATTTTCCCGAATCACAACGTCGAAAAGCCGACTGCTGCTCCGAGCGCTCCCAAACCGAAATACAGCCCTGTTGACGACCCCGAGCTTGCCGAAAAATTTTACGAGTACGTTGACGACCTCGCAAAGAGATACGCAAAGGACGAGCGCGTTATCTTCTGGAACATCTGGAACGAGCCGGGTAACAGCAGCAGAGGTATGCTCAGCGTTCCGCATATGAAAAAGGCGTTTGAGATAGTCCGTTCCTACGATCCCATTCAGCCTCTTGCCGCTGATCTCTGGCGTCTTCCCAAATCGGGCAGACTTGAAGATATGTCCGAGGAAGAACGCATCGCGCTCGAGCTTTCCGACGTTATCAGCTATCACGATTACGGCTCGCTCGACCATTCGGTGCGAGTTATAGACTTCCTGCGCACCTTCGAGCGTCCTATGCTCAACACAGAATGGCTCCACAGAGTGCAGTTCAACAACGTGGCGACTCACCTTCCCCTTTACTACAACAATAATATCGCAATTTTCAACTGGGGCTTTGTAAACGGCAAGTTCAGCGGTCACGAGCCTTGGGAGGCTTGCTGGCGTCGCTATGCCGCAGGAGAAAAGCTCGATATCACAAAATGGCAGCACGACCTTCTCCGTAAAAATCTCCGTCCTTATGACCCGCAGGAGATCGAAAAGTTTATGATATATTTCAAAATGGCTGACAAGGCGTTTGAAAAGAAATCTAAAGAGTAGTAAAGGATGAAAAATATGCAAGCAAACAGCTATAGCTTTAAAAAAGCCTCTCCCATCTGGGAAAAAGGCAAAGAAAGAGAAATGAACTGCTCTATTGCGCTTTATAGGCATATCGAAAAAGCCGAAAAGCCTACCGTTCTTGCTATCTCGGCGCACTGCTCATATACCGTAATTATTAACGGAGAAATAATAGCCTACGGTCCTGCACGGGCAGGTCACGGTTATTACCGCGTAGACGAGCTTGTTCTGAATGATTTTTTAACCGAAAGCGACAATATCCTCTGCATCAAGGTCGCAGGATATAACGTAAACTCATTCTGCTATCTTAATACGCCTTCTTTTGTCTGCGCAGAGCTTAAGGAGGGGGGCTGTATATCCGCTTACACCTCATCCCCCTGCGTGGGATTTTCTGTAGAAAAGATATTCGAAAGAACACAGAAAACCCAGAGATATTCTTTTCAAAGAACCTTTACCGAAAGCTATACTCTGAAGAATTATGCTTTTGCATATGAACGCGCGGAAAGTGCATTTCCTGTCGAGGTCGATCTCACCGAAAACAAAAATTTCATTTACAGAGATATCCCGTACAGCGATTTTGAAGTAATTTATCCTGTATCGGCGGATATGGCAGGTGATTTTTCGTGTGATCGCTCCAAAGAGATCCCTCCCGTACGCGAAATAGTTAATATATCCGATATTTTTTTCGGATACAAGCCCGAAGAGCTTGAGTATAACAGCTTCGCCGAAGCGTCACAGATGGTTTTCTCTGCTCCGCGAAAATGTTATGACAGCTCTGCAAAAGCGATAAAGCTTTCCTCTGACAGCTATATTGACGTAGATTTCGGTGTTGATTACACGGGCATAGTCGAGCTTGACGTTAATGCCTTCGAAGACGGCGAGCTCTTCCTTCTCTTCGATGAGATCAAGATGGACGGACAGATAAACTGTTTAAGAAACGGAACGTCCAATATAATAGCCTTTAAGGTATCAAAAGGAAAATATCGGGTTCACTGTGCCGAGCCGTACACGATGAAATTTATTCGGATCGCCGCACGCGGAGCTTCTTTTGAGATCAAAAATCTTCGACTTTACAAGGTAGCGTTTCCGAAAAGCCGTATTAAAGCAAAATTTATCGGAAACGATCGCGATATGCAAAGGATATACGACGCGGCGGTTGAGACCTTCCGTGCCAATGCTACAGACGTATATATGGACTGCCCTTCGCGTGAGCGCGCAGGCTGGCTTTGTGACAGTTTTTTCACGTCCCGTGTAGAAAAAATACTTACAGGTGAAAGCTGTATTGAAAAAGCCTTCCTTTCAAATTTTCTCATGCCCGAAAAATTCGAGTTTATTCCCGAAGGAATGCTCCCTATGTGCTATCCTTCCGATCACAACGACGGCGTGTATATCCCAAACTGGGCTATGTGGTATGCCTTAGAGCTTTCGGAATACGTTAAACGCTCGGGCGACAGAGTGCTTGCAAACGACGCAAAAGACAGAATGTTTTCACTTCTTTCTTTTTTCCGCAAATACGAAAACGAATACGGAATGCTTGAAAAGCTCGATTCTTGGGTATTTGTCGAATGGTCAAAGGCAAATTCGCTCGTTCAGGACGTATCGTTTGCTTCAAATATGCTTTACGCTTCCTTTAAAGACGTACTTGCCGATCTTTACGGCGAAGATACACTCCGATTTGAAGCCTCTGAGCTGCGCAAAAAAATTGCAGAAATGTCAATGACCGAAAGCGGATTCTTCTGTGACAACGCATACAGAGTTGACGGAAAGCTCGTTCTTTCGGGAGAACGCACCGAGGCTTGTCAGTATTACGCATTTTTCTTCAATATTGCTACACCCGAAAGTCATCCGAAGCTTTGGAAAACTCTCGTCGAGGATTTCGGCTACGACCGCGATGAAAAGGGTATTTATCCCGAAATATGGCCTGCAAATTCCTTTATCGGAAATTATCTCCGACTTGATCTTCTTATGAGATACGGTCTGAAAAATAATCTTTACGATAATATCAAAGGATATTTCACCTATATGGCAGAAACGACCGGTACGCTTTGGGAGCACACGGGAACGTACGCAAGCTGTAACCACGGTTTCGCTTCGCACGTTATCTATTGGATGGATTATCTCGGACTTATCGGATCAAATTAAAACTATATAAAAAAACACGGCTTGGAAAAATTCTAAGCCGTGATTCAGTTTGTTTTAGATTAATTTCTTATAGAGTAATATTTTTTCTTTTGTGATGTATAAAAGATTTTATACTGTGCTAACACAGCATAAACGCGTTTATAGGTCTTTTCGTTCATTTCTGTATCGACAGAAATGAACCAAAGAACGACTTCTGGGAAGGGAAGTATCCCTTCCCTAAGAGCACCCATCCCTCTCCCGCAAAACCTCCCGACCATTATGGTCGGTTTTGCTCGCACCGCGGAAAACGCGGTGAGGCTGTTTTTCTCGTTTAATACGAAACGATGCTGTTATGTGCTAACACAGCAAAAAGAAGTGATTTTGCCTATAATATATTTTTTCAAGTAAAGTTTTTGGAGTTCCAAGAACCTTTTTGAAAAAAGGTTCTTGGCAGAGTTTCCAAAGGGACGCTGTCCCTTTGGTGGTTACTCTATCTCAAAATCAGCGTCGTCGAGGAGGAGATCGTCGTCACCGCCTGCGGCGATAGCGGCATCGCCCGCATTTCTGATCTTTTCTTCAACCTCCGCCATAACTTCGGGATGCTCTTCGAGGTAAATTCTTGCTTTTTCTCTTCCCTGTGCGATTCTCTCGCCGTTATACGAGAACCAAGCTCCGCTTTTTTCGATTATTCCCATATCTGCGCCGATGTCGAGAATTTCACCGACCTTTGATATGCCCTTTCCGTAGATAATATCAAATTCTGCGGTCTTGAAGGGAGATGCGACCTTGTTCTTTACGACCTTGCAGCGTGTGCGGTTTCCGTAAAGCTCGCTTCCGCTTTTCAGCGTTTCGGTACGGCGCACGTCGATTCTTACCGACGCATAATATTTAAGCGCGTTTCCGCCCGGAGTCGTTTCGGGGTTGCCGTACATTACTCCGACCTTCATTCGAAGCTGGTTGATGAATATAACGATGCAGTTTGTTTTCGATATCGAGCTTGTCAGCTTGCGAAGAGCCTGCGACATAAGTCTTGCCTGTACTGCGACCTGCGAGGAGCCCATTTCGGCATCGACCTCCTGCTGAGGAACAAGAGCCGCAACCGAGTCGATTACAACGATGTCAACCGCGCCCGAGCGTACAAAAGCTTCTGTAATGTCGAGTGCCTGCTCTGCGCTGTCGGGCTGTGAAACGAGAAGCTCGTTTGTTTCTATTCCGAGAGCCGCCGCATATACGGGGTCAAGAGCATTTTCAACGTCAATATAAGCCGCAATTCCGCCCTTTTTCTGAACTTCTGCCACACAGTGAAGCGCAAGTGTGGTCTTACCCGAGGATTCGGGACCGTATATTTCGATTATTCTTCCCTTGGGAAGTCCGCCGATACCGAGCGCAAGGTCAAGCGTGAGCGAGCCTGTCGATACTGCTGTAATACTCAGCTCGGGGCTGTCGCCAAGACGCATTACAGCGCCCTTTCCGTGATCCTTTTCTATCTGTAAAAGTGTGGTTTCAAGAGCGCGCTTCTTTGCGTCTTCTCCCTCTATATGTGCTGCCGATTCTTTTTTTGTCTGTGCCTTTGCCATAGCTTCTCCTTTCGCGGACGGGATTTTCCCCTTCCTTTAAAGAATTTCATTATTTTATACGTTTTTATCGTTTTTAATATTTTTTATCAGTACTGAAAATCAATGCACCAGGTCTGCGTATCAAGCTTCCATACGCCGTCCACAAGATAAAGCTCAAGAGTTCTTTCTATAAAATTCTCTCCGTCTGACGACGTCTGAATTTCGATCTTTATCATATCCTTCTTAGCGCGCACGAGCTTCGACTCGCCGATATACGCAACGCTCGTCAGATCGAAGGTTCTGAGAGTCGATTTTGCTACGTTTACCTGTAAAAATCCGTTTTTGTTTTGCGCATAACGCGGAATTATCTCCGATTCTATATCCTCGTATCCGAAAGCACTCTGCCATACGATATCAAGAAGCTCATCGGTATAAGTTTCCTTTACCGCTTCCTTAAGCTCGTCAAGGCTCGTATATTTCGAAAGCATCGACACTTCCATATAGTAGAAGGTAGAGTCGTCCACGTGTTCTTCGGGTTCCTTTTCGGTCGGAAGACCCTCTCCCCAGATTATGCGGTTTAGCTCAACGTCCTTTGCAAGCACCTCTGCAAGTATCTCTCTTGCTTCTTCCTCGCTGTATGCGGGCGCACACGCTGAAAAGGATATAAGCGATGCGAAAATAAATGATAAAACCATCATCAAAGAAAGTATTTTTTTAATCATCTTCAAGGTATATCCCTCCGATTTCAGATCTCGTCTTCTCCAGTTTCGGTCTCGGTTTCAATTTCTGATTCCGTTTCGATCATTTCGGGCTCTGCCTTTTCCTTGACCTCTGTGCTTTCACTTTCTTCAATGTCAATATTTTCGTTGGCAATAACGGTAAAGCTTGCTACCTTTGCCTCGTCGGAGGTTCTCATAACTATAACTCCGGCGGCGCTTCTGCGGTAGATCGGGATCTCGTTTGCCGACATTCTTATCATTGTACCTTCACTTGTCATAAGCATTATATCATCTGTCTCGGATACCGAAGCGATAGACGCAAGAAGTCCGGTCTTATCGGTAATATTGTGACAGCATACGCCCTTGCCGCCTCTGTTATGGCAGGCAAATTCGTCAAATTCGGAGCGTTTTCCGAATCCGTTTTCCGTTATCGTAATAAGCGTCTTATCTTCTTCAACGAGAACGGCTCCCGTTACGTAGTCGCCCTCTTCGAGCTTGATACCTCGTACTCCGCGCGCTCCTCTTCCCATAGGACGTGCATCCTTTTCGTCAAATCGCGTTGCGTTACCGTTCTTTGTTGCGATTATGATATCGTCGTTTCCGCTTGTATGGCGGACGTAAACGAGCTCGTCGTCATCGTCGAGCAGAAGTGCGATCTTTCCGCCCTTTCTGCGGCTTTCGTATTCGGAGAGAGGAGTTCTCTTTACAGTTCCTTTCTTCGTAACGAAGAGCAGATAATCATCTTCACCGAATTCTTTTACAGCGATCATAGCCGTTACCTTTTCGTCCTTTTCAAGCTCAAGAAGGTTTGCGATATAGGTTCCCTTTGACGTTCTTCCGGCTTCGGGAACGGCATACGCCTTCGTCGTGTATATCTTACCCTTTGTTGTGAAGAGAAGGAGATAAGAGTGGCTGTCAACTGCCATTATCTTTTCAACGAAATCCTCTTCCTTGGTTGTAGTACCTATAATTCCCTTACCGCCTCGTCTTTGAGCCGAGTAAACGTCGCTGTTCTGTCTCTTTATATAACCCTCGTGTGTGAGAGAAATAACGCAGGTATGCTTTTCGATAAGGTCCTCGTAAACGATCTCTTCTTCCATAGGTACAAGCTCTGTTCTGCGCTCATCCCCGAAGCGATCCTTTATTTTTGCCATATCGTCCTTGATTATCTGCTTTATCTTGCCCTTTGTTTCGTCAGCAAGGATTGCTTCAAGGTCTGCAACAAGAGCGCGAAGCTTTGCAAGTCTTTCTTCAACCTTAGTTCTTTCAAGACCGGAAAGACGTCCGAGAGGCATCTCGACAATAGCCTGTGCCTGTGCGTCCGAAAGCCCGAAAGCCTCAATGAGCTTCTGCTTTGCGTCGGGAATAGATTCGGAAGAGCGTATCAGCTTGATTATTTCGTCAATATGGTCGATAGCGATCTTATAACCCTCGAAGATATGCATTTCCGCCATTGCCTTTGCAAGATCGTACTTAACTCTTCTTTCAACTACGTCTTCCTGATGTGCGACGTAATGCTCAAGCATTTCTTTAAGGTTAAGAACCTTCGGAACACCGTTTACGATAGCGAGCATATTAGCCGCAAAGGTATCCTGAAGCTGTGTATATTTATAAAGCTGATTAAGTATTACCTGACCGTTTGCATCGCGTCTGTATTCAATAACGATACGCATACCGTCCTTACCCGTTTCGTCACGGATATCGGTTATACCCTCTATTCTCTTATCCTTTACGCAGTTTGCCATAGTTTCAACCAGCATCTGCTTATTTACCTGATAAGGAATTTCGGTAACTATTATTCTGCGCTTATCTTCATCAACCTCAGCCTTTGCACGAACGATTATCTTGCCGTGTCCCTTTGTATAGGTATCGTAAATACCCATAGAGCCGCAGATAGTAGCCGCTGTCGGAAAATCGGGACCCTTTATATATTCCATAAGGTCGCTTATTTCACATTCGGGATTATCTATAAGATAAGTAGCTCCGTCTATTACCTCGTTTAAATTGTGCGGAGGAATATTTGTCGCCATACCTACGGCAATACCAACGCTTCCGTTTACAAGAAGGTTGGGGAATCTTGAAGGAAGCACGGTAGGCTCTTCAAGCTTGTTATCAAAGTTCGGTGCAAAGTCAACGACGTTTTTCTCGATATCTGTCATCATATCGTTTGCCATACGTGTAAGACGCGCCTCTGTATAACGGTAAGCCGCCGCCTGGTCGCCGTCGATATTACCGAAGTTACCCTGACCGTCAACGAGAGTATATCTCATCGAGAAGGGCTGTGCAAGTCTTACCATAGAATCGTAAACTGCCGCGTCGCCGTGCGGATGGTATCTACCGAGCACGTTACCGACCGTAGTTGCCGACTTTCTGTACGGGTTGTTATAGGTAAGAGAGTCCTCGTACATCGCGTAGAGAATTCTTCTGTGTACCGGCTTAAGTCCGTCGCGCACGTCGGGAAGCGCACGGCTTACAATAACGCTCATCGCATAGTTTATAAAAGAGTTTTTGACCTCTTTTTCCATATGCACATCTATAATTTTTTGGTCTTTATATTCAAAATTTTCCTGTTCCATAACTGCTTTTTTCAGCCTTTCAAAATATTTCCGAAAAGGAATTTCCACAACCGATTTCGGTTAATTTCGGGTTTTCCACAGCCTCTTTTTTTGCTGTCTGAGGATATTTTTACACCTGAAATTTTTTAATCATTTTGCCTTTTTTCGCATAATTTCCGCATTTTTTTCAATTTATCCGAACAATTATTCCACAATTCCCACAAGGTTTTCCACAGCCCTTGCGTGTTTTTACTCATAAACCTGTGGAAAACTATGTCAACAAGTGGTTTTTCCTGTGGAAAACTTGTTATTTTTATGTGAAATAAAAATATCAGACGTCAAGATTGGTAACATATACTGCATTTTGTTCTATAAATTCGCGGCGAGGTTCTACTTTTTCTCCCATAAGTACCGAGAAAATTTCATCTGCCTGCAGTGCATCCTCGATAGTTACACGCAAAATAGTTCTTGTTTCGGGGTTCATCGTAGTTTCCCACAGCTGCTCGGGATTCATCTCACCGAGACCCTTATATCTGCTTGCTTCTACGTTCTTTTCCCCAAGCTCTTTTATATACATATCTCTTTCTTCCTCGGTGAAAGCGTATCTTACCTGCTTACCCTTGAAGACCTTAAAGAGAGGCGGCTGTGCGAGGTAAATATGTCCGTCCTCTATAAGCTTTCTCATATGTCTGAAGAAGAACGTGAGCAGAAGTATCTGAATATGTGCTCCGTCGATATCGGCATCGGCCATAATTATTATCTTTCCGTAGCGAAGCTTTGAAATATCAAGCTCCGATCCGATTCCGCAGCCTATCGCCTGAATTATCGGTATAAGCTGTGTATTTGAATAAATTTTATCAAGTCTGCTCTTTTCTACGTTAAGAACTTTACCTCTCATCGGAAGTATAGCCTGGAATTTACTGTTTCTTCCGTCCTTTGCGCTTCCTCCCGCGGAGTTACCCTCTACGAGATAGAGCTCTGTAATTTCAGCTCTCTTTTCCTGACAGTCCCAAAGCTTTCCGGGAAGTCCTCCGCTTTCAAGCGCGCCCTTACGTCTTGTAAGCTCTCTTGCTTTTCTTGCCGCTTCTCTTGCTCTTGCCGCCGCAAGTGATTTATCGAGTATCGCCTTGCATATCGACGGGTTTTCTTCAAGAAATTCGGTAAGCTTTTCTGTCATCATACCCTCAACGAAGGTACGGATATCGGCATTTCCGAGCTTTGTTTTGGTCTGACCTTCAAACTGTGCGTTCTGAAGTTTTACCGAAACGACCGCGCAAAGACCTTCTCTTACATCTTCACCGGAAAGGTTTTTATCTCCTTCCTTAAGGAAGTTAAACTTTCTTGCAAAATCGTTCATAACCTTTGTAAGCGAGGTCTTAAATCCGACTTCGTGCATACCGCCTTCAAGGGTATTTATATTGTTTGCAAAGGTCATAAGAGTTTCGTTATAGGTATCGTTATACTGAATAGCGATCTCAAGCGATGTCATACCCTTTTTAGCGGTTATAAGTATCGGTTCGGGGTTTATAACCTCGCAGTGCTTGATCGAATTAAGATATTTTACGAACTCAACCACTCCACCTTCATAATGAAGAACGTTTTCAACAGGCTCTTCATTTCTTTCATCGCGGAAAATTATCTTTATACCCGCGTTAAGGAAAGCCTGCTCGCGGAGTCTGTTCATAAGCACTGAATAATCAAACACGGTTTCGTCGAAGATCTCTGCATCCGGCTTAAATCTTACGTAAAGACCTTTATCTTCGGTAGCGCCGAGCTTTTCAAAGCCTTTCGTCACCTTTCCGCGCGCAAAAGACTCTGTAAACTTCTCTCCGTTATAGTTATCCTCAAAGGTAAGCCATTCGGAAAGCGCGTTAACTACCGACGCACCAACACCGTGCAGACCGCCCGATATTGCATATCCGTCGCCGCCGAATTTACCGCCCGCATGAAGTACGGTAAATACCACTTCGGGAGTAGGGAGATTCATTTTGTGATGCGTAGCCGAAGGTACGCCTCGTCCATTATCCTGTACCGAGCAGCTTCCGTCCGGGTGAAGTATAACGGTTATTTCATCACAGTGTCCCGCAAGTGCTTCGTCTATCGAGTTATCAACGATTTCATAAACGAGGTGATGAAGTCCTCTTATCGAAGTCGAACCGATATACATACCCGGTCTTTTTCTTACCGCTTCAAGTCCTTCCAGCACTTGTATTTGATTTTCATCGTACTGCATATTGTTCTGATTATCCATTTTTCTTTTTCTCTTTTTTTCTCAGAAAACTTTTTAAAAAAAGTTTTCCGAGACCTTTCAAAAACTTTTATTGATGTCTATATTTTCTCAGAAAACTTTTTTAAAAAGCTTTCCGAGGCATTTAAAAAACTTTAATGAAACTGTTATTCATATGATTTACTTTAATTTTACTTAAATTTTCAGCTTTTACAGTATTAAAAAGTCTTATTTAATATGAAGTTAATTACTTTATTTGTATTTATCCCTTTTAGAAAAGTTTTTTGAGTTCCAAGAACTTTTTTACAAAAAAGTTCTTGGTGGGTTCTTAGGGCAAAGCCCTAAGACTCATATCTTCCGCCTTTACAGCGTATCATCTTTGCACCGCTGATATTACTCTGCTCGCACGAGGTTACGATGACCTGCTTGCCCGAAATGCGCGAAACGATAAACTCGCGTCTTTTCTCATCAAGCTCGGACAAAACGTCATCAAGCAAAAATACGGGATACTCCCCGCTTGCTTCCTTCGAAATTTCTCCTTCTGAAAGCTTTAGAGCAAGCGCAAGGCTTCTCTGCTGCCCTTGGGACGCGAAATTTTTAGCCTCACGTGAGTTTAACAGTATTTCGAGATCATCTTTATGCGGGCCGAAAAGGGTTGTCCCGAAACGAATTTCTCGCTCCACAGACGATGTGAAAATCTTTACGAACTCGTTTTCGTCACAATATGAACGGTAAAATATTTCGGGCTTTTCTTTACCGAGAGTCATATCCGAAAAAATTTCAGCAACTATCTTTGAGAGCTTCTCGGTGTAATCGTTTCTCATTTTTGATATCAGCGCCGCTTCCTTTGCAAGCGAGAGCGACCAGACCTCTATTGACGGATCAGCCTCGCCTCCTCTTTCTCTTGCAAGCGCGAGGAGCTTGTTTCTCTGCACAAGCGCTCTGTTGTATCTTTGCAGAGATGCAACGTATATCGGAGATATCTGCGATATTGCCGAATTAAGAAAGCTTCTTCTGAACTGCGGAGAGCTTTTTACAGTCTGCAAATGCTCGGGCGTAAAAAGCACCGTGCGGAAATTTCCGATAAATTCACTCATTTTCGTCACGGGAACGCGGTTTTTATCGCAAACCTTACCGCCGCTTCTCATATATTTTATTCCGAGCGAAACTTCACCGCGCGCGGCAGTTTCGTAAAGGACTCCGACAGTTGCAATTTCGCTTTCAAATCCGATGAAATCCTTTTCGTGAACCGTTCTGTGGCTTCTTCCCTGCGAGCAGAGGTATATTCCCTCTATCGCGTTAGTCTTTCCCTCGGCGTTTTCACCGTAAATAACGTTTATTCCGGGCGAAAACTCTATCGTTTGATTTTCTATATTGCGAAACTGTCTGTAATTTGACCTTTTGCAAATCATTTTATTTTAGTTCATCTTTACAGGGCTTACCATATAAAGATATTTTTCTCCGTCTTCGCTTTCGCCGTCAGGCTCGATTATTATGCTCATAAGGGGATTATTGAGAGTTATTTTTACGTTTTCGCTGTCAGCAGAACGAAAAGCATCGATAAGATAACGGCAGTTAAAACCGATAAGAAGGTCGTCGCCTTCCATATCGATAGCAACCTCGTCGTAAACGCTTCCGGTAACGGAGGACGAGCTTACTCTTATAACGTCGCCCGTAAATTCGCACTTAACGCAGCTCTTTGCCTGTCCGAGTGCGCGGTCTTCGGTAACGAGCGATGCTCTTTCAAGCGCGGAAATTATCGACGTTCTCGAGCCTCTTACAACAGTTTTAGCTGTTTTAGGAATAACTCTTTCGTAGTCTATATATTTCGAGTCTATAAGGCGCGAGAAGAATACCTTATTTTCGAATTTGAAAATAACGTGCTTTCTTGTAAGGTAAATAGTAACTATGTCTTCTTTATCGGTTATGAGCTTCATTATCTGCGAAAGAGCCTTACCCGGAACGATAAAGGAAACGTTTTCTTCGCCCTCTTCCGTGCTTATATTTTCTATCGAGCAGTCCTTTTCACGAAGAGCGAGTCTGTTACCGTCGCATGAAACGACTCTCAGCTTACCTTCAAGAATTTCGAAATAAGCACCGCATAGCATCGGTCTCTGATCGTTTACCGCAACGGCGAAGAAGACCTGGCTTATAAGCTTTTTAAGCACTGCAGCCTCGATCTTAAAGCCTGTTTCACCCGAAAGCATAGGAATACTCGGAAAATCGTCACCCGAAAGAGCGTGAAGCTCGAATTTAGCTCTTCCTCCCGTTATTGTAGCAAGCTTATTTTCGCTTATATTGATAGTAACGTCACTGTCGGGCATAAGCTTTACGATTTTACTGAGCTTTGAAGCGTTGATAACGTATCTTCCGGGTCTTTCTGTTGTACAGTCAACCGTACTCTGAAAGCCCTTTTCGGTATCGAATGATGTCATAACGCATTTTCCGCTTTCTTCAGCATTAAAATATATACCTTCGATAGCGGGAATGGTGTTCTTTTCCGAAACGGCGCACATAGCGTCGTTTATAACATCTTCAAGAACTGTTTTTTCAAATGTTACTTTCATGGTAAAACTCCAATCAATGATATTTTTTTCTTTTTCTTGAAAACCCTTTTTGTAAAAAGGGTTTTCAAACTTTCCCAAAAACTTTTCTAAAGAGGGAAAGGGGTTATTTTTATGTGTGTTTATACTATTTAAATCTCTGTTATTAAAACAAACGACACTGTTTCTGCCGCGTTTCTGCCGCGGCGCGAGCAAAACCGACCGTAGATGTTGGGAGGTTTTGCGAAAGAGGGATGGGGTTCTTAGGGAAGGGATTCGTCCCTTCCCAGAAGCCGTTCTTTGCTTCATTTCTGTCGGCACAGAAATGAAGAGAAAAACTTCTGAACGCGTTTTTGGTATGTTAGCACAGCACGAAACCTTTTGTTTATCCTTCTCACCCTGTTGATAACTCCTCAAATCCACACCTGTTTTACCCATCTGCACTGCCTGCTTTTTTATAAATAAATATATTAAATAAATAAACAGTAGTATTAGTAGGGGCTGTTGAAAATGTTGAATTCGCGATTTTACTCGGTAACTGCGGGATTTTTTCGCCGTCACTCGTGTTGACATATATGAGAGCTTTGTGTTTTCTTCGTGTGGAAAACTTTTTCTCGCGCAGGAGCCTTTTTTATAAGGTATTTTTCCACATGCAAAATTACAACAGTATGTGGAAACTCAGTTGTTTCTTTCTCCGCGTCCTACGAGAGTGTGAGAAGAAAGCTGTGAAAGATACACCTTGTCCGAGGTTACGACAAAGGATTTCGGAATATCTCTCACGTCGGATAAAAGCCTTTTTTCAGACTGAGATATTCTGAGAAAACTTCTCGTGTCGGGCGAAACGGTCGAATTATCCATATCGAATATACCTATTATATTTTCCGTCGGTACCGATATACTCTGAGAAATGTTAAGATAAAGTGCTTTCATAATTATTCGTTATTATTCATTCAGCTCTTTTATTATCTCGTTTATCTCAATTCCGAGAAGAGTATTTTTGTCAAGATCTCCCTTTATCGCATCGTAAGAAGAAATGATAGTGGAGTGATCTCTTCCGAACATCTTTCCGATAGATGGATAAGAAAGATCGGTGGATTTTTTGATTATATAAATGCTCACGTTTCTTGCGTGACAGATTTGCTGTTGGCGTTTTCTGCCGAAAATGTCGTCCTCGGCTACACCGTATCTCTTTGATACAAGTGAGATTATACGCTTTGCGGTGACCTCGGGCGGCTCTGTTCCTCCGATGAAGGCTGCAAGACAATCCTTTGCCATATCAAGCTCAATAGGCTCTCCCGAAAGGAAGCTGCGAGCACATATTCTCTTTATTGCACCTTCAAGTTGTCTGATGTTGTTCTTGAGGTTTTCAGCAATAAACGTAAGAACGTCATCGGGGATCTTTACGTTCATTTTCTTAGACTTGTTTTTAAGTATCGCGATCCTCAGCTCAAAATCGGGCGGCTGAATGTCTGCTATAAGACCTGACTCAAATCTTGTCTTGAGCCTGTCCTCAAGAGTTTTAATATCCTTCGGCGGACGGTCACTCGTCATAATTATCTGCTTGTTGTCTTCGTAAAGCTCGTTGAACGTATGGAAGAATTCTTCCTGCGTAGCTTCTTTACCTGCAATAAACTGAATGTCGTCTATGAGAAGAACGTCTGATTTTCTGTATTTGTTTCTGAATTCGGACTGCGTACCTGCGGCGATGCTCTCGATCATCTGATTTGTAAACTGATCGCCTTTAACGTAAATTATCGTAACGTGCGGATTGTTTTCGTTAAGCTCGTTTATAATAGCGTTAAGAAGGTGGGTTTTTCCGAGTCCTGAAGGTCCGTAGATAAACAGCGGATTATATTCGCAGGTATTATTTCTTGCGACCGCGATACAAGCCGAATGTGCGAATTTGTTTGACGAGCCTACGATAAAGTTTTCGAACGTATAGTCCGAATTTGACATTATCGACGTCGGAGTATCTGAAAAAGCTTCTTCGGCTTCCTTGAGAGCTACCTCATCGGGAATATTTTTAGCCTGAGGCTCTTCCGGCTTCGGAGCAGGCTCGGGAATTTTGATCTCTTCTTTAAATTCGTCGAGCTCCTCGTCATTTAAAATAATTTTTATTTCGGGTGTATAATTTAAAAGTGCGTTGAAGGAATTTGCGAGTTTATCTGAAAATCTTTTTACTATTATTCCCTGCTTCAGTGAGCTGGGAGTCTTAATAACTGCTCTTCTATCGTCGAGCAAAACGAGTTCGGCATCGCCAAACCAAAGCTCAATACTGACTTCGGGCATAGTTTCGTCCTGCAGAAGAACGGCTTTGACCGAATCCCATATAGCATCAAGGTCCAACATATATGTATTTTCTCCCTTCCGGAAATCTCAAAATCCAAAAATACAGAGAAATCCCGATATTAATATAATTATAAATACATTATATCACAGGTTGTGGATTTTTTCAATAGTATTTTGCACATTTATTTAATATATAATATATATATTATAATATAATGGGCTTTTTAAAGATTTTTTGTTGGTTGGGTGATGGCGGAGAAAATTTTGCTAAAAGGAGTCCACTTCATCAGCCACTTCGTGACAGCTCTCTAAATGGACGAGCCTTTTCTTCGCAGAAAACGCAAATTGCACCCTCGAATACAGTAATATTTCTTTTTAGTAAAGTTTTTGTGGAGGTTTGGAACCACTTTTTTCAAAAAGGGGTTCCAAAAAAAGAAAAAAATTGCGAAAAGTACTTGACAAAAGGGGTAAAATCGGTATATAATAGTAAGCGTCGCAGAAAAACCGGCGGAAGATCGCGCCGGAATCCGTACTGATTAATAAAAAATCGGATTTAAAATAAAGTAAAAAAAGCACAGTATTGAACGGAGGTGCGAGTAAATGGTAAGAACCTATCAGCCTAAGAAACGTCAGGCACAGAAGGAACACGGCTTCAGAAAGAGAATGAAGACCAAGAACGGACGCAAGGTACTTAAGAGACGTCGTCAGAAGGGCAGAGAAATTCTCTCTTATTAAGCTATTAAGCAAAATGCAAAGACCGCCGATTTTTCCTTTATCGGGGGTTTTTATTTTGAAATTTTATATTTAAGATTTCAAACAATTTTTAAAGGAAAAAAGAAAATTTTTTCGGAAAAATACGCGCTTTGCGGAATATTTTGAGATGCTGCGACAAGTTCCGTAAATGATATTTAAAAGGCGGTATAGTATGAAGATATATTCGATATGCGAAAATCATCTTTTTGCAAAAGCTTATGCAAACGGTAAAAAAGCAGTTGAAAAAAGAATAGTTCTCTACGTTCTGCCGGATAAAAATGCGTATCTTGTGAAAAAACAGAATCCTCTCAAAAAGAAGCTCAACCGTGTAGGTATAACCGCGTCGAAAAAAATCGGGGGCGCGGTACAGAGAAACAGAGTAAAACGTATTATAAGAGAGGCTTTTATGCGCCTTGAACGCGAGGAAAATGTCAAAAAAGGTTATCTTGTGGTTATAGCGTCACGACTCAGCGCCGTTTACGCAAAGACCGATGATATATATTCCGAGCTGCTCGACGCCGCATTAAAGGTCGGTCTTGTAGTGCGTGATTAAGTGAGGACAGCCTTTTGAAAAATAAGCGTAAAGAAGATAAAAAAGATAAAAATACCGAGAAAAAAAGCAGACAAAATTTGTCTTCGGATGCTCACGCGGAATACGACGGAGCAGCAGTATTTCTCATAAAATTTTACCGTAAATTTATCTCTCCTTATAAAAAACCGTGCTGCAGATTTACTCCTACCTGCTCTCAGTATGCTATCGATGCTGTGCGTGAGTGGGGAGTTTGCTTCGGTCTTTCGCTTGCTTTGTGGCGTATTCTCAGATGTAATCCGTACTCGGCGGGAGGATATGACCCTGTGCCCGAAAATCCCTTTAAAAAGAGAAAATAAGGCAAAAAAGTTAATAAAATTTCCCGATAATACTCAAAAAGGAATGAAGTAATGTTTGATTGGCTTCTTGAACTGTTTGGAACAGTTCTGAGATTTTTTAACGATCTCACACACAGTTATCTCATTGCTACTCTTCTCTTTGCAATAGCTTCCAAAATACTGCTTTTCCCTCTTTCGATAAAGCAGCAGAAAAATTCGGTGAAGCAGGCTTCTCTGCGTCCTAAGGAAGTGGCGATAAGAAAGAAGTATAAGGGTAATACAGACCCTGTAGTGCAGAGAAAAATGCAGGAAGAGATAACCGAACTTTATCAAAAAGAAGGCTATAATCCGATGGGCGGATGCCTTCCACTTCTCATTCAGTTTCCTCTTATAATCGCACTTTATAACGTTATCAGAAATCCGCTTCGCTATATCTGCGGCGTAGGTAAAGAGGGCGTTGCCAAGATCCTTGAGATCGTAAGAACCTACGAGGGATTTGAAAAGGCTACTGAAATCAACCTCGTTCCCGTGCTTAACGGTGAATACGGTGCTGAAATCCTTGAAAAAGCAGGAAAAGCTCTCGGTAAAGCAGTAGAATTTACACACGAGCTTCCCGATTTCAACTTTTTCGGACTCGACCTCAGCGTTACTCCTGCGTTTGATAAGCCGCTTTATCTGCTTATTCCGCTTCTTACCGGTCTTATCGCGTACTTCAGCGGAAAGCTTACAAAGAAGCTTTCTTATCAGCCTCCCATGGCAGACGGTACGGACAGCGCAATGAGAACGTCAAATCTTATTATGGAGCTTTCTCTCCCTGCAATGAGCGTATGGCTCACGTTTATGTTCCCCTCCCTTCTCGGTATCTACTGGATATTCCAGAATATTCTCGGAGTTCTTCAGCAGCTTGTTTTGAAATGGATGTTCCCGTATCCCAAGTTCACAGAAGAGGATTACAAAAACGCAGAGCGCGAAATGAGCGGAAAGAAGTATAAGAAAAATTCTTCAAGACCCGCACCTGCACCCGGTGTTTACCGTTCTCTCCATCGTATAGATGAAGATGAGGTTTACGAAATTCCGGATAAGAACAAAAAGAGCGCGTCAGAAGCTCCCAAACTTAAAGAGGACAACCCCGACCACAGAAAGAAGTCGTAAAGCAAATTGCTTTCGACTATACGAAAGGAAATTTCATATAAAAATGAAACAGGAAATCATTGAAAGCGGAAAAACGGTAAACGAAGCCGTAGCTCGCGGAGCCGAAAAGCTCGGTGTTTCTGCCGACAAGGTCACATATGAAGTTATATGTGAAGCAAAAAAAGGCTTTTTCGGTATCGGCGAGGTTCCCGCTAAGGTAAAAGTTATATATGAGTCATCTGCACTTGATAACGCTGTAAATTTCCTTGAAACTCTTATTAAAAATATGGGAATCAAGGCAAGTGTAAGCGTAAGCGATGACGGCGAAGAAACAAAAATCGAGCTCGAGGGAGAAGAAGCGGGTGCTCTTATAGGACATCACGGCGAAACTCTCGACCAGCTTCAGTATCTTGTAAACCTTACCGCAAACAAGGACGAGGACAGCGACGGTGCGGAATACGTTAAGATCGCTCTTGATATTGACGGATACCGCGCAAAGAGAAACGAAACTCTCCGTGCTCTCGCAAACCGTATGGCAAACAGAGTTCTTAAGTACAAGAGAAGCGTAACTCTCGAGCCTATGAGCGCTTACGAGCGCAGAATTATCCATTCCGAGGTACAGAAGATCGAAGGTGTGGGTACAAACAGTATAGGTACGGACAGCAGTCGCCGCGTTGTTATTTTCCTCGAAGGAAAGAACAAGAGAACAGATAAGTAAAAATAAAAATTTCCCACAGATCTGACGGTCTGTGGGATTTTTTTGCTGTTTTTTGGTGACGGAGATGGGAATTTTGATAAACGGAGTTCGCCTCATCAGTCACTTCGTGACAGCTTCCCCTTAAGGGAAGGCTGACTCTTCAAATACAGTAATATTTAATTATCAGTAAAGTTTTTGAGGAGGCTTAGAACCACTTTTTTCAAAAAGGGGTTCCAATAAAAAATTAAACTTCTACCGAATCTCCGTCGTTCGGAGTAAATATTCCGAAGGAATATTTGTCCTTGAACTTCTCGATCTCGTCATATTTGTTAAGAGGGAAAACGTGTGTGAAATAGACATTTTTTGACTTACAGGTGTCAAGGTAAGGCTGCAAAGCGGCAGGGCTGAAATGAGCCATTTCGCATACGAAAATATCGTATTCCTCTTCTGCAAGAATAGTGGGTACGTCGCAGAGTGAGCCGTTGAAATCGCCCGAGAAGAATACTCTCTTGCCACTTGCCTTTTCTTCAACAAGAATTGAATAAGAGGGCAGATTTCCCATATGCTTCGTTGCAAAATAGGTCAGCTTTATGTTTTCATCTTCGTAAGGAGCGTTTATGTCGGTAACGTGGAAGCGTACTCTGTCACAGAATTTGAATTCGCGGCAATCTCCGCTTGCGGACATTACTGCCTCGTATGCTTTTATCTGAGGCTCGTTCGTTATATAAAAATCCGCAGAGCTTTTCGTATAATACCATCCCATAAGATTAGCGAGGTGAATAATACCTACGGTATGGTCGGTGTGAGCGTGTGTGGTAAATACCGCGCGAAGATCTTCGATCTTCTTGTCGTTGCGAAGAAGAAGGTCAACTGCGGGTGCGCCTGCATCGATGAGATAATAAGCGTCGCCTATCTCGATCATTGTGCAGCTGCAGAAGCGGTCTTTTGCGGGAACTCCGTGTGATGTTCCGAGAAATGTTATTTTCATTTTGATTTCCTCCGAGTGTTTTTGGTGTATTGTAGTTTTTTAGTGGTTAAAGATGAAGATGAGATTTGGATATAGTTTTTTAGTATTTACCCTCTCACCTGCTTCGCAGGAGCTCTCTAAAAGGGCTAGCCTTGAGTTTATAAAAAGGGCAAACTGCGTCATCACTTTTTGTTTTTTCTTTTCAGTAAAGTTTTTGAGATTCCAAAGAACTTTTTACAAAAAGTTCTTTGGCAGGGTTTCCAAAGGGACAGAGTCCCTTTGGCGGGTTCTTAGGGCAGAGCCCTAAGCAGAGTCCCTTTGGACACGTTGCCTAAAGAAGTTCAAAAATTTTAATTGCACCGATGACGGTAGAAAGCTCGGCTTCATTGTCGTTAAGAGAGATTATTTTCTTTTCGCAACAATTTTTGAGAATGGTCTCCATAGCCTTTTTGATCTGCGCTTTTCCGCCGAGAACGACGGTTTCGGCATCACTTGACACTATGTGCTCTATCTCGGGAGAGAGAACACAGCCGATGAAGAAGCTGTAGGTTTCGTCTTTTGTGCAGGAAAAGATGTTTTTAAGTATCCGCGTTTTGAAAAGAGCCTTGTTAAGACCTTCATTTTTGCAGAAATTGTAGCCCTTTAAGAGATATTCGCTGTCAATTTCCGAGGATTCAAGATCGACGGCATCCTTTAAGATAGTGTGTGCCGAGAGTGATGCTATCATTTCGCCGGTAAGCATGGTCGAAAAAGAATATATTCTGCCGTCAGAGTCGATTTTTATTATTTTCGAATGGGATCCGGGCAAAATATAGATACATTTTCCGTATTCTTCGGATATTATTCCCATGGAATTTATTCCTATAAGTTCGGTTTCTTCACCGCGCATAATGTCTGCCTCTTCAAAGCTGTCCGAGGAGATCTTTATTCCGCGGATAAAAACGAATGGAATCGGAGAAATTTCGTCCAGAATTACCTCTTCCATACTGTCGTGAAGCTCTTTTATTCCTGCGGGCGCCGCGATGTGAGGAAGATTAATCAGTCCGAATTCACAGGTTATCATTCCGGAGGCGAGTATGCGGCAAATATCTTTTTCTTCTATAAAATTGCGTGAAAGAAGCTCTTTTATGCCGTTTTTTATCTCGGTTTTGAGTGTTTCTCTGTTATCAATGCCTGCCCTTGCGCCGAGCGAGATCTTAAAGCAGTCAAGTATTTTTTCATCCTTGACGAGATTTATTCTCGTGTTTGTCGTTCCGCCGTCGATAATAAAGTAAAGTGCGCTCATTTTACCACCGTCGTATATTTTTCCGCAAGAGCGCGGATAGCAGCGAAGTCGCCGTTTTCTATCAGCTTTTTGTTTACGATATTCGAGCCGATACCGAAGCCCGAAACCCCTGCGTCAAGATATTCCTTCATATTTTTTTCGTTTATTCCGCCGACAGCAAGCATTTTTATATGAGAAAGAGGCGCTCTTAGTGCTTTTACGTAGTCTGTGCCGAGATTTGATATCGGAAAGAGCTTTACGAAATCGGCGCCGTATCTGTGTGCTGCCTGTATTTCTGACGGAGTGAGCGCACCCGGAATTGACACCATATCAAGCTCGCGCGTTTTTGCGATAACATTTTCATACGTATCGGGAGAAATTATGAATTTTCCGCCCGCCTTCTGCGTGAGACAGACCTGCTTTTCATTAAGCACCGTGCCTGCACCGATTATCATTCTGTTTTCGAAATGATCTGCAAGCATTTCAATATTTTTCGCGGTGTCCTCGTCGGAAATATCTCCGGAAGCGCTGTAGGTTATTTCCATAAGGCGTATTCCGCCGTCATATACGGCCTCGGCAAAATTTATCAGTTTTTCCTTTGCAAGACCTCTTACGATGATTATTACTTTTTCTTTTTCGATAGTTTCTACTGTTTTGTTTCTCATAACTCAAACCGCACGTAAATTTATTTTTTTTAATTATAACACATAAAAAATAATATTACAATAAAAAACGTAAAAAAAGCAGAAAAGTACAATAATTACGGCAGACGTCTTTTTATCTGTTAACTTTATCTTCATATTATTTACTTGACAGGCTATTTCGTTTTTGCTATAATACAGGTGAAAAAATACTTTGCAAAATTCAATTTGTAGACAAAGATATAAAGATTAACTGAGGGAAGGGAAAAACCATCTCAAACGCCGAAGTTTTTTCCCTTCCCTCAGACT